>JAKSRR010000014.1 GCA_024403455.1 Lachnospiraceae bacterium
GAACCGCGGCTTATAGCCGCAGAGCAAACCACCGGCTAAGCCGGTGGTCATGATTCTACAAAATATTTTGTAAAAATCAAGGAAAAAAGCACAAAAAAAGGTCTGAAAAATAGTAAAATGTTATATGTAAAAGTGTGTAGTATGTTATAACTAACCGTAAAGGATTTTGACATAAGGATGACACTAAAGGAATTAAAGATAGGTGAACATGCAAGACTGGAAAAGGTGTTAGGAGAGGGAGCTCTCCGGCAGCATCTTCTTGATATGGGTATGATTCCTGGGGCAGAGGTTACATTAGTAAAATTAGCACCTATGGGTGATCCTATGGAGATTCAGGTTAAGGGATATGAACTGACCCTTCGTCTTGCGGAGGCTGAAAAGATAGAGATCACAAAGATTGCGGAGAGGACAGATCAAAGTAGTACAAAGATTAGTGAGAAGCCTCTTCGGAAAAAGAATCCAGATGTAGAACATCCTGGCTTAGGTGAAGAAGGTAAGTATCATAATCCAGAGGCAGAGCCGTTGCCGGAAAATGAAACATTAACTTTTGCTTTGGTGGGAAATCAGAACTGTGGAAAAACGACACTGTTTAACCAGTTAACCGGCAGCAAACAGCATGTGGGAAATTTCCCCGGCGTGACAGTAGACCGTAAGGATGGTGTCATTCGTGGACATGAAAATACAGTCATCACGGATCTTCCGGGAATCTATTCCATGTCTCCTTATTCTGGGGAGGAATTGGTTGCCAGAGATTTTGTATTAAAGAGTAAGCCTAAAACCATTATTAATATTTTAGATGCAACCAATATTGAAAGAAATTTGTATCTGACCATGCAGCTATTATCCATGGATATTCCAGTGGTCGTTGCCCTGAATATGATGGATGAGATGACGGGTAATGGTGGCTATATCGATATTAATAAGATGGAACACATGTTAGGTGTTCCGGTGGTTCCCATTTCTGCATCGAAGAACGAAGGTATTGAGGAGTTAATTCAGCATGCAATTCATATTGCAAAATATCAGGAAAAACCTAGCAGACAGGATTTTTGTGATGTAAATGATCATGGCGGTGCTGTGCATCGTTGTCTACACGCCGTATGTCATTTAATTGAAGATCATGCAAAGAGAGCCGATATTCCTGTCCGATTCGCTGCCAGTAAGATTATTCAGGGCGATGAGCATATTCTGTCGGCCCTTTCCCTAGAGCAAAATGAGTTAGAACTTTTGGAACATATCGTTGTTCAAATGGAAGCAGAAAGAGGATTAGATCGTAGTGCTGCCATGGCAGAGATGAATTTCTCTTTCATTCATAAGGTATGCGATGCCACTGTGCGAAAGCCAAAGGAAAGTAAGGAACACAGAAGAAGTGTAAAGATTGACAAAATACTTTCCGGTAAATATACAGCCATTCCCGTTTTTATTTGTGTAATGGCACTCATTTTTTTCCTGACATTTAATGTGATAGGTGCATTTTTACAAGATTTGTTAGCTGATGGCATTGATGCATTAAAAGGACTTGTTGCAGCTGGCTTTGCAAAGGTAGGTGTGAATGCAACCATTCAAAGCTTGGTGCTAGATGGTATCTTTGAAGGTGTGGGAAGTGTGGTAAGTTTTCTTCCTATTATAGTTATCCTATTTTTCTTCTTATCTTTATTAGAAGACAGCGGGTATATTGCACGTGTAGCTTTCTTCATGGATAAGTTGCTAAGAAAGCTGGGTCTTTCCGGACGAAGTATCGTGCCGCTTTTAGTAGGCTTTGGATGTACGGTTCCAGCGATTATGGCTACCAGAACGCTTCCCAGTGAACGTGATCGAAAGATGACGATTTTACTTACACCCTTTATGAGCTGTTCAGCGAAGCTTCCTATTTATGCATTTTTTGTAAATGCATTTTTCCCAGGAAAAGGTGGTCTGGTTATGACGAGCATCTATGTCCTTGGAATTCTGTTCGGTATTTTGAATGCGCATATATATAAGAAGACTCTCTTTAAGGGAGAGGCGGTTCCCTTTGTGATGGAGCTTCCTAATTATCGAATTCCTACAGCGAAAAATGTATTTCACTTATTATGGATTCGTGCAAAGGACTTTTTGCAGAAGGCCTTCTCTGTGATTTTAGTTGCAACCATTATCATATGGTTCCTGCAGAGTTTTGATACGAGGTTTAATCTGGTAGAAGACCAGGCAGACAGTATACTGGCAATGATTTCTGGATGGCTAGTACCTATTTTTAAGCCCATTGGATTAGGCGATTGGAGAATTTGCACCTCCATTGTTAGTGGTGTAGTTGCTAAGGAGAGTGTGGTTTCCACCATGGAGCTTCTGTTTGCATCTTCGGGAGGGGTGGCTATAGCGCTCACCATTTCCAGTGTCATTTCCCTTTTGGTATTTAGCCTTTTGTATACACCCTGTATTGCAGCCGTACATTCTGTGAAACGAGAGCTTGGAAAGAAGTGGGCAATGTTTGTTGTATTATGGCAATGTATTGTTGCTTGGTGCGCCGCGGGGTTAGCGTATCTGTTGTGTGGTCTGATTGTAAAATGATAGCATTCATAGATATTTTTAAAATGAGTCATACATAGTGAGGAAAGGAAATCATAATGAGTAAATACATACTAGCATTAGATGCAGGAACCACTAGTAACAGAGCTATCCTTTTTGATCATGATGGAAAGCTATGCTCTGCTGCACAGAAAGAGTTTACCCAGTATTTTCCCAATCCAGGATGGGTGGAGCATGATGCAGAAGAAATATGGATGACGATGCTTTCGGTTGCCAAAGAGGCACTGGAAAATATTGGAGCAAAAGCGTCGGATATTGCAGCCATTGGTATTACCAATCAGAGAGAAACCACTATTGTTTGGGATAAGGAAACGGGCGAGCCGGTTTGCCCCGCCATTGTATGGCAGTGTCGTCGTACTGCAGATATGGCAGATGCGCTGAAAGAAAAAGGATGGACAGAGCCCATTCGCAAGAAGACGGGGCTGGTATTAGATGCGTACTTTTCTGCAACAAAATTAAAATGGATTTTAGACCATACGGAAGGTGCTAGAGGAAAAGCAAAGGAAAGAAAACTTCTTTTTGGAACGGTGGAGACCTGGCTGATCTGGAAGTTAACAGGTGGGACAGTACACGTAACAGATTATTCTAATGCGTCCAGAACGATGTTGTTTAATATTCATGATTTATGCTGGGACGCAGATATTTTGGAGGAACTGGATATTCCTGTGGAAATGCTTCCTATGGCGGTTCCTTCCTCACAAATCTATGGTCATACGGATCCGAGTATTTTTGGTGCGCCCATTGCTATTGCTGGGGCAGCAGGAGACCAGCAGGCAGCACTCTTTGGACAGACCTGTTTTAAGGAAGGGGAAGCCAAGAATACCTATGGTACCGGTTGCTTCCTATTGATGAATACAGGAGAAACACCGGTAGATTCAGAGCATGGGCTGGTTACTTCTATTGCCTGGGGCCTGGATGGAAAAGTGAATTACGCTTTGGAAGGATCTATCTTTGTGGCAGGAGCTGCTATTCAGTGGCTGCGCGATGAACTGCAGGTGATTGAAAAGGCATCCGATTCAGAATATATGGCAGGGGCCGTAGAAGATACCGCAGGTTGCTATGTGGTTCCAGCCTTCACAGGATTAGGAGCACCTTATTGGGATGCTTATGCAAGAGGAGCCATTTTAGGGCTTACCAGAGGTGTGAATAAACATCATATTGTTAGAGCGACATTAGAGTCCCTCAGTTTTCAGGTGAATGATGTATTATTAGCTATGGAAGAGGACCTTGGAAAAGAGCTTGTGTCCTTACGGGTGGATGGAGGTGCTTCCGCAAACAATTTACTGATGCAGATGCAGGCGGATTACAGTAATATCCCTGTGACACGTCCTTCTTGTGTGGAAACTACTGCTCTTGGTGCGGCCTATCTTGCAGGCCTTGCCACCGGCTTCTGGTCATCTATGGATGAACTCTTAACCAAGCAGAAGGTAGATCGTAGTTTCCTTCCGAAGATTGATAAAGAAAAAAGAGACGAGAAACTTGCGGGCTGGAAAGACGCGGTTCGTAGAGTTGGAAAGATGTAAGGATATGAAAAACAACATTGTACTCATTGGTATGCCAGGGGTAGGGAAAAGTACGATAGGTGTTATTTTGGCAAAAGAATTAGGCTATGACTTTGTCGATGCAGACCTAGTGATACAGAAGAAGACAGGAAAGCTACTGAAGGATATTATTGCTACCGAAGGTATTGATGGATTTCGCCGGATAGAGAATGAAGTGAATGCATCTTTAGAGGTGCAGCACAGCGTGATTGCAACCGGAGGCAGTGTGATTTATGGAAAAGAGGCTATGGAACATCTCTCTATGATTGGTGAGATTGTGTATCTGAAGCTGGACCTTCCCCATTTGGAAAAGCGTCTTGGGAATTTAAAGTGTCGAGGCGTAGTTATTAGGGACGACCAGACGCTAGCGGATCTTATGAATGAAAGAACCCCTCTATATGAGAAGTATGCGCAGTACATCATTGACGAAGAGGGAAAAGATATTGAAGGGACCTTAGAAGAACTTCTGGTTACACTGCAGAGCCATGAATGATGAAGTCACCATTATTGTAAAAAGAACAGCGGCTAGAAAGAAGAGTATTGGTCTGGAAGTTACGGAAGAAGGAAAAGTCATTGTACGGGCACCTCTTTATGCAACAAATGCAGATATCAACCAGATTCTTGCTGAAAAGAAAGAGTGGATTCAGTCTACCATTCGAAAGCAGCGATTTAAGGCTGAGATTAAGAAAAACAGACCACCAGTGGAAAAGATAAAGCCTTCTGAATTAGAGACATTAGGACAGCGAGCGTTAGTTGTCATTCCCGAAAAGGTAAGGTACTATGCACAGCGGATGGGTGTTACCTATGGAAGGATTACCATCCGGAACCAGCACACCAGATGGGGAAGCTGTTCCTCCAAAGGGAATCTTAATTTCAACGTCTTACTGATGCTGATGCCGGAAGAGGTGATGGACTATATTGTGGTTCATGAGCTTTGTCATCGAAAAGAGATGAATCACAGCCGTGCCTTTTATGAGGAAGTAGCGAAAGTTTTGCCAAACTATAAAGTAGCGGAACGATGGATTAAGGAGCACGGTCAGGAGCTGATGGAAAGGAACTTATAGTACACGAAAAGTTCATTTTCTGAAGGTGTACTTTTCTTGCGAAGAAGTTTGGTAGAATTTATAATGTAATGAGATATCACAAAGTGATATCTCATTAACGAGCAAAAAGCGTAGCGTTTGCGAGTATATCATTAACGAGCAAAAAGCGTAGCGTTTGCGAGTATATCTTAACGAGCAACAAGCGCAGCGTTTGCGGGTATATCTTAATGAGCAACAAGGGTCGCGTTTGCGAGTCCCCCCACCTATGTGGGTAGAAATGATATTTAAGAAAATAAGGAAATTATATGAATCAAACAAGAAGAGAAGCAAATAGAACTTGGATGGCAGAGGGTGGCAATGGCTATCCCGGTGGTGGCCAGGGCGGAAATAACAGAGGGAATGGAAATAAAAAGCCAGAAAAGCCCAGTCCCTTGATGTTTATTATTGTGGCTGTAATCTGCGCATTAGTTGCAACCTACATTGTCAGGATGCTTACCGGTGGCGGTGCTGCCAGGGAAGTATCTTACAATGAATTTTTGGGATACCTGCGAGCAGGGTCCATTGAAGAAGCAACCATCGAGAGTGATCGTATTACTTTTGATGTAAAGAGTAACAATCAGCTTTACGGACCTTCCACATATTACACGGCTTTGATTGAAGAAAAAGAAACCGTGACCAATATGCTAATAAGCAGTGGTGTGGATACCAGAGGTGTTGTTGAAAGCGGTTCTAATATTATTCTTTCTATATTATTAACCTATGTTCTTCCTATCTTATTGATGTGGGGATTAATGAGTCTTCTGTTCCGCAGGATGGGAAAAGGCGGTGGTGGTGGCATCTTTGGCGTAGGTAAGAGCAATGCCAAGATGTATGGCGAAAAGGAAACCGGTATTACCTTTAAGGATGTTGCAGGTGAAGAGGAAGCCAAAGAGTCTCTGGTAGAAATTGTAGATTTCCTTCATAATCCTGGAAAATATGCCAAGATTGGTGCCAAGATTCCGAAGGGTGCATTATTAGTAGGCCCTCCCGGAACGGGTAAGACGCTTCTCGCAAAAGCAGTTGCAGGTGAGGCGCATGTTCCATTCTTCTCCCTAGCCGGTTCTGATTTTGTTGAAATGTATGTCGGCGTTGGTGCTTCCCGTGTAAGAGATTTATTTAAGGAAGCAGAAAAGAATGCACCTTGTATTGTTTTCATTGATGAGATTGATGCCATCGGTCGTAGCCGTGATTCCAAGTATGGCGGTGGAAACGAAGAGCGTGAGCAGACACTAAACCAGCTGCTTTCGGAGATGGATGGTTTTGATGCAAAGAAGGGTATCATCTTACTTGCAGCAACCAACCGTCCTGAGATTCTGGATAAGGCACTTCTTCGTCCAGGACGTTTTGATAGACGTGTCATTGTAGAAGAGCCAGACCTGAAAGGCCGTGTCGACATCCTTGCAGTTCATGCTAAGAATGTAAAGATGGATGAAACTGTAGATTTAAATGCTATTGCACTTGCTACCGTCGGTGCTGTAGGTGCAGATCTTGCAAATATGATTAACGAATCAGCGATTTTAGCAGTAAAGCGTAAGAGAGAATTCGTTTGTCAGCAGGATTTGCTGGACGCTGTTGAACTAGTATCCATGGGTAAGGAAAAGAAGGACAAGATTCTTTCTCCAGAGGAAAGAAAGATTGTTACTTACCACGAAGTTGGTCATGCGCTTATTTCTGCTTTGCAGAAGAATTCCGAACCCGTACAGAAGATTACGATTATTCCTCGTATGATGGGTGCACTAGGTTATGTGCTTAGTTATCCAGAGGAAGAGAAATCAACGCAGACGGAATTAGAGCTGCGTGCAGAGTTAGTCAGTCTCTTAGGTGGACGTGCAGCAGAAGATATCGTATTTGATACAGTTACTACCGGTGCAGCAAATGATATTGAGAAGGCAACCCGTATTGCGAGAGCCATGGTTACCAGATTTGGTATGAGTAAGAAGTTTGGTCTCATGGGTCTTGAAACAGTGGAAAGCCAGTACTTAGATCGAAGAGCTGTATTAAATTGTGCCGATGAAACGGCAGCAGATATTGATAATGAAGTCATGAAGATCCTGAAGGAGAGCTATAAGGAAGCAAAGCGTCTCTTAAAGGAGAACAGAGATGTCATGGATCAGATTGCGGATTATCTGATTAAGAAGGAAACCATTACAGGTCATGAGTTCATGGAAATCTTCTGTAAGGCAAAAGGTATTCCCATGCCTACGGAAGATAAGGGCAAGAATACTCTAAGAGAACTTCGTAAGGCCCAGGAAGAGAGAAGAAAGGCTGAAGAAGCGGAGATGGCAAAGATCATTTCCGGTGGTAAGGAAGAGAAAAACCCGGAAGATCGTACAACACCTAAACCGCCCACGCCGCCACAGGCACCAACCCAGACGCCTCCACCTGTGCCGCCTACTTCTAGTGTGAATCATTATGTAGATGATGGTGTTACAGTGACACTACATAGTAATTCTGCACTTCCATGGCAGAAGAATGTGGCTCCAGAAACAACTGAAGCAAAGGATTCTGTAGCTACGGAAACTTCAGCAGATGAACAGCAGGAAGCCAAAGAAGAGCCTAAGGAAGAATCTACAAAGTCTTCTGTGGATAAAGAATTTGAAGAGGCATTGAAGAGAAGAAATTATCAGCCGAAGGATGATGAGTAAGGCTATATGGTAAAAACAAAGAACGGGCTATTTGGCCCGTTTTTTGGAAGAAAGATTTACTCTAGATATGTGATCCTGGAGGAACATATAATGAAAAAATATAAAGTACTGTTTTGTATGCTATGCATGTCTGCCTGTCTCGTAGCCTGCGGGGAAGAGGATGGTCAGGGGCAGGACGTGGTTATTGAAAAATCAATGGAGGTTGAGAAAGATAGTTTCCCCGCTAGTGCAGAAGATAATCCTTTGGAAGAGATGCCCACGACGATAGCAGAAGAAACAGGTGGTAGCTTTCAGGAAACAGAATTGCAAGAAGCCTATATTGAGGAGGAGAAAGAAATGGATGCAGGACAGTTAACAATCACCTTTATTGGACATGCAAGTTTAAAGATTGAATCTTCCGATGGAACAGTGATTTATGTGGATCCTAATTATGCATGGGATTATTCCGCGGCAGCAGATTATATTTTAGTTACCCACGGACATGGAGATCATCTACCTCGTCCAGAAGTGACTTTAAAGGAAAATGGAAAGAAAATATATTATACAGAGGCACTGCATGATGGTGTCTATGAAGTATATGATTATGGAAATGTTCGTATCGAAGCAGTTGCAGCTGGTGGCAATCCTAACCATGATATTAATGTATGCGTTGGCTATCTGATCACGGTGGACGGATATACCATTTATCATGCAGGAGATACTTCAAAGATTGCAGAGATGGAAAAGCTTTCCGACAGAGTGATTGATTATGCATTCTATCCGATTGATGGAGTTTATAACATGGATGCCGTGGAAGCAACGGAGGCAGCAACGATGGTTGGAGCGCTACATAACATTCCTATTCATGCGCTAGATGATAATCATACGGGAAAGGCAGATGCTTTTACTCCGGATGGAAAAATGATTATTGAACAAGGTGAAAGCATTGTGTTGCCAGTTAAGTAAATGTGTCTTGGGGAAGAGATATGTTTCTTACATTGGCGAGGTAAAATTTTGCTAGAGAAAAAGGAGACAGCGGATGCATATTCGGCGCGGAAAACTTTCTGATCTAGATGAGCTTGCAAGATTAGAAGCTCTGGGATTTCCAAAAGAAGAGGCAGCAAGCAAAGAACGAATTGCGGCGAGACTTGCAGCATTTCCAGAACTCTATTTTATTTTGGAAAATGATGGCGAGATTATATCCTATATCAATGGATTAATGACGGATGAAAAGGATTTGCAGGATGAGATGTATGAAAATCCGACGATGCACAATCCGTCAGGAAAAAATCTGATGATTTTTTCTGTAGTTACGAATCCAGAATTTCAGCACAAGGGGAATGCCTCATTTTTGATGGAGCATGTAATTGCAGAATGCAGAAAAACGAAAACATCTCTGGTTCTTACATGCAAGGAGCATCTAGTTTCATTTTATGGTAAGTTTGGCTACAAGGATGAAGGCATCTCGGCATCGGAACATGGCGGGGCAGTATGGCATCAGATGAGGTATACAATTTAGCTTTCTTGTTTTCGAAAAACTCATAATGAAATATTCGAAAAACGCACAATAAAACATTCGAAAAAGTCACAACAAAATATTCGAAAAACGCACAATAGAACTTGAAAAAGCCTGTAAAATAGCTATAATTATGTGTATAAAAGGAGCAGGCAAATTATGGATTATATCAGAAGAATTGTTGATGATGAAATTGATAAACGGAAAGATGCTTTTAATGCCATAAATATAGTTGGACCTAAAGGGTGCGGCAAAACAAGGACTGCTAAAGAAAGGTGCAATACTATTATTGAATTTCAGGATGAAGAGAAGCGGGATGGGTATTTAACTATTGCAGAGACCTCTCCCAAACTGCTTTTGAAAAATCCTAAACCAATATTATTTGATGAATGGCAAGATGCAGTAAAAGTATGGGGAACCATTCGAAAGGACTGCGATGATCATCCGGATAGTGTTGGAGAGTATTATTTAACTGGCTCATCCAGTAAGAAAGTTGATACTCCTCACACAGGTACAGAAAGAATTACGGAGCTTTCTATGTATCCCATGACATTGTGGGAAACGGGAGAATCTAATGGCCAAATATCTATATCGAAGATTATAGAAGATGAGAATTATGAATTTGAAGGTGCGATGTCAACCATTTCACTGGAGGATTTATTTTTTGCGGTTTGTCGAGGTGGATGGCCAAGATGCATGGCACTAAAAAGTAGAGATGCTAAACTAGAAATTGCTAAGGATTATTATAAACAGATATATAAAAAAGACATTAGCGCTATAGATAGGGTAAAAAGAAATCCTGAGTGGGCAAGAGCGCTGATTTGGTCATATGCACGAAATATGGCAACGAAGGCAAAGAAGACAAGCCTGTATGCGGATGTAAAAGCAACACAAAATGTCACGGATGGGACGCTAGATACATATGTTGAAAAATTAGAGGAACTTTACGTAATCAAAGATATAGATGCGTGGACTCCACAGATTAGATCTAAGACAGCCATAAGAAGTGGAAAGAAACATATATTTATCGATCCATCTATTGCCATGGCTGCACTAGGAATTGGTCCTGATTATTTTAATAATGACTTAGATTTATTTGGGCATGCATTTGAGAATTTAGTGTTGCGAGATTTAATGGTATATGCAGAGAATCATGAAGCGCGTATTCTTCACTATGCAGATGATATGGGGCTGGAAGCTGATGCCATATATCAAATGGCTGATGGACGCTATGCATTAATTGAAATTAAAACAGGTGTGAATAAGATTCCAGAAGCAGAAAAATCGCTACTTAAATTTAAAGAAATAATAAAGAAGCATAACGAAGAAGCTCTGAAGAATCCGGAACATCCTAAAGCGGTATATAGAGAGCCGGCTGCACTTATTGTAATATGCGCAACAGCCCCTATGGGGTATACAACGGAAAATGGAGTAAAAATCATTCCGGTTGGATGTTTACGGGATTAGTTATTCATTTAAGATTATTGAATCTCTGTAATATATTTGGATATTGTGTAAAGCTCACAAGAAAAATATTGAGTTTGCTTATCGTACTGTAACCATTTAGAATTGGATGGTTCTCGGACCATTGGTCCGCCCCCTACGACTTATAAGAACTTACTGTGAAATCTACTTATAGCCATTTAAGCCAAACACCTTTGTCCGAAAGTTAAAAAGGGAGCATTGCTCCCTTTTTTATATTGCCAAACGAGGGATGCTCTCTGGTATGATTTATTAATAAACATCTGCAGGACCCAAAGGAATATAATACTTTTATGATAGAATATTTCTGATAAGAAATAAATCTATGATAAGGAGAATTCATATATGATTCATATATTATTAGGGCTTCAGTATTTTGGAGTATTAATTGTTTTTGCATGTATGATTGTCCTAGTTAAGACAAAAGGTAATTATATGAATCAGGTGATATTGTTTTTCTCCTTATTCTGTAATTTGTTTAATCTACTAGGCACTATACTGGAAATGCAGTCCAGGTCTTTAGATGCTGCGATAACAGGTGTAAAAATAGCGTATTATGGCAAGACATTAGTTCTAACATTTATGCTCTTATTTGTTTATCAATATTTGAAATTGAAAAAACCCAAAATTTTCTTCTCGTTTCTATTCCTAGTGCATTTTGCAATCATCATAATTGTATGGACTTGTGATTATCATAATTTGTATTACAAAACAATCGATTTTGTAGAAACGGGACTATTTCCACATTTGGTAACAACAGCCGGACCTTTTTACTATGTATATTTCATACTGTTATTTGCAGAAATGATATTTATGTTTGTTATTTGCTTTAGAAAATTAATAGAATCAAATAACAGAAATGAACGGGCAAATATATGTTGTCTTATGTTAATGCCTATCATTATATGTTCATCATTTTTGGTATTCAAAATGAATGTTACAAAGGGCTTCGATTGTACAACGCTGGCAATTCTCCTTTGTACGGCATTATTAATCTATTGTATTCAAAAATATGAATTAATAGACTATGTTGCAAAAGCGAAAGACGAGATTATCGACGAATTATCAGAAGGTATCATAGTAATAGATCGTGATAATAACGTTGTGTATTACAACAAGCGTTTTCGCTCTATTTATCCGGGAGTTGATTTATTAAATAATGTTAGCTTTGTGAAAGAGAAAAAAGAAAAAGCTCAAAAGGGAAGCGTTTGGGTTGGAGAAAGGTACTATACAATCAGAACGAAAGAATTAATGCTAAATGATGAAGTGCAGTCAACAATATACTCGCTTTCTGATAGCACAGAAAGCTATATGATGACCTATATCGATGGACTTACTAATGTGGGTAATAGAAGAGCATTAAATAAGGCACTTGATGAATATTCTGTGGAAGAAAATTCATTTTTAGTTATTATGGATATCGATAATTTCAAAACCATTAATGATACGCTTGGTCATAAGGTTGGTGATGACAGCTTGAAGAGTTTTGCGAACTGTCTGGTTGAGAATTTCTCGAAGGATGCAGTTTATCGATATGGTGGCGATGAATTTGTAATGCTTGTAACAATGGAACCGGATGAATTAGAGAAGAGATTAGCTAATGTGAACGAAACATTATCGGCTGAGACGAATGAAGTTCCATTCCATGTAAGTGGTGGTTATGTAGAACTTGTAAAGGGCATTGAGTTAGAAATACTAATGAAGAAGGCAGATGATGCTTTGTATATCGTCAAGAAATCCGGAAAAGGAAGATTTGCAAGAGGATAGTTGCAGAAATTCCTTGCCGCTGGTATGGATGAAAAAGAAAAGTTGTTAAAGAGAGCAGAGGACTGCTCTCTTTTTGTATGCATTCACAGGGCTAGAAAATAAAACAACGATATGCGTTTTCAGATGTATAATAAAGAAGCAGCCATCTCTATTCCAAATGCCTCTCATGGGCCTAGGCCTTCTTGAGAGGAAGGTGATTCTGTGCATTTGGAAAGGATGATTCATGGGCAAGAAAGATGCAAGCATGAAAGCACTTCTTTCAAAGAATGAAGTGTTTGCGGATGCATGTAATCAGTATTTCTTTCATGGAGAGAAAGTTGTAAAACCAGAATCTCTGAAGGAACTGGATCCTACAGAGATAGTGCTTCCTTTTGGAAAAGAGGAAAAGGAAGCAGTTGCTAATCAAAAGTACCGGGATATATTAAAGCTTTGTACGATAAAGACAGATGCCAAATACACGTATTGTATATTTGGTATAGAATCCCAGTCAAATGTTCATTATGCCATGCCGGTAAGGAATTTCTTGTATGATGCTATGCAACTAACGAAGCAGGTGTCGGAAATTGTTAGGAAGCATAAGGAGCAAAGAAAATCGAAGGTTAAGACAAAAGAAGAAATATCTTCTGATGAATACCTGAGTGGATTTTATAAGACGGACAAACTAATTCCTGTACTTACCCTCGTAGTCTATCTGGGCACGGATGCCTGGGATGGGCCTACAAGTCTCCGAGAAATGTATACGGAGACAGATGAGATTGTTCTTCAACATGTAGCGGATTATAAGATGAATTTATTAGATCTTACCCACTGTGATGATGAAGAAATTGCTAGGTTTTGTAACGATTTGTTCCAGGTGACAACTTTTGTAAAGTATTCTGAAAGCATAAAAGAATTCTGGGAAAGCGTTGTCAAAAAAGAAAGATTTTCGCATGTGTCCAGAGAGGCGATAGATGTGGTGCAAAGTTTCACAAACTACCGCTTCAAGGTAGAAGAAGGAAAGGAGGACGAAGATATGTGTCAAGCACTAACAGACCTTATAGAAGAAGGCAGAGCGGAAGGCAGAGTAGAAGGGCTAGAGCAAGGATTACAGCAAGCTACTCAGACTATTTTACAAAAATTCCTCGATGCCGGTATGGATGAGAAAGAGATGCAGCGTATGCTCTCCGTCACGCCAGAGGAATTTGATAAGATGTTGCAAAGGGAGCCTGTAGAGGCATAATAAAAATGTAAGAATCACCTAAGAATAGAGATGCTGTTAAAAGAGAGCAGAAGACTGCTCTCTTTTTTGTATACATTCACAAAGCTAGAAAATAAAACAACGATATGCGTTTTCAGATGTATAATAAAGAAGCAGCCATCTCTATTCCAAATGCCTCTCATGGGCCTAGGCCTTCTTGAGAGGAAGGTGATTCTGTGCATTTGGAAAGGATGATTCATGGGCAAGAAAGATGCAAGCATGAAAGCACTTCTTTCAAAGAATGAAGTGTTTGCGGATGCATGTAATCAGTATTTCTTTCATGGAGAGAAAGTTGTAAAACCAGAATCTCTGAAGGAACTGGATCCTACAGAGATAGTGCTTCCTTTTGGAAAAGAGGAAAAGGAAGCAGTTGCTAATCAAAAGTACCGGGATATATTAAAGCTTTGTACGATAAAGACAGATGCCAAATACACGTATTGTATATTTGGTATAGAATCCCAGTCAAATGTTCATTATGCCATGCCGGTAAGGAATTTCTTGTATGATGCTATGCAACTAACGAAGCAGGTGTCGGAAATTGTTAGGAAGCATAAGGAGCAAAGAAAATCGAAGGTTAAGACAAAAGAAGAAATATCTTCTGATGAATACCTGAGTGGATTTTATAAGACGGACAAACTAATTCCTGTACTTACCCTCGTAGTCTATCTGGGCACGGATGCCTGGGATGGGCCTACAAGTCTCCGAGAAATGTATGCGGAGACGGACGAGGAAATACTTCCGTATCTGGCAGAGTATAAGATGAATTTATTAGACCTTACCCACTGTGAGGAGGAAGAGATTAGCCGGTTTTGCAACGATTTATTTCACATAACAACCTTTGTGAAGCATGCGAATAATGTTAAAAGGCTTCATGAAAGTGTTGTGTCAAATGAAAGATTTTCACATGTATCCAGAGAAGCGATAGATGTGGTGCAGAATTTCACAAGATATCGCTTTAAGATGAAAGATGGAAAGGAGGATGAAGACGTGGTAGATGCAATTATAGAATATCGAGCAGAAGGAAAGGCAGAAGGAATACAATCTATATTACAAAAATTCCTCGATGCTGGTATGGATGAGAAAGAGATGCAGCGTATGCTCTCCGTCACACCAGAAGAATTTGATAAGATGTTACATTGGGAGCCTGTAGAGGCATAGTAAGAATGTAAGAATCACCTAAGAATAGAGATGCTGATTAAAGAGAGCAGAGGACTGCTCTCTTTTTTGTCTGTAATTACTAATTTATAAATAAAAAACATGCAGAATAAGAGCATAAAAAACTGGCATAATCTGTAATAAAAAACACTTCCTTATAGTTAAAAAAGAAACGATTGACTGCACGTGAGAGAGCAGATTCAAACAAAACATAGAAGAACTTATATAAATACGGCTGAAAGAGAATAAGGATAGCAGGGAGGAAGTGGTATTAAAGAGAAGTCAGATATAATATGATGCAATTAATATTTTGAGATTATGCTTAGCTATTTTACTGTTGTATAATAGTATAAAATAAGTGTTGTATTCGGTTTTTGATAAATAGAATTCAATTAATAAAAAACAAATAAGTGTAGGTGGGAAAAATGAAAAAGAAAACTATAGGACTATTATTAGCGACGACGATGATATCAACTGTTGCAGGATATTTTTCAAGTATAAATTCAAATGCTATATCAGAAGACTATACTTATTCGTGTGTTGAAACGTTATATGATGATCAAGATGCAGAGGAAAATACATTAACACCTGCACAGCGTAATGCAATTAATATGATGAATTATGTTATAGTCCTTACAAAGGAGATTAATTCTTCGGATAAAGGTAGAGTATATCTAGAATCAGTCTATTCATCGTTACTTAATAATATATATCCCAATGCAGTTGATACAAATACACAGGCACAATTTGTTAGTATTTTGGATACTCTCGAAAAGTATCGTATGATAGATGTAAAAAGAGAGCGATTGACATATATCTATGAACAAACAAGAGCACAAGCCATCAAACAAGCTATACCAAGTCCAGTCGCCCTTCTTAGTTTAACAAAATCTAAGAGTATTATTAAAGCGATAACATCCGTTGTTTATATGGCTGTTGATTCATATGCTAGCTATTCATCTGCTACTATGCAGGCAGACCTTCAGTATCTAAAAGATGGTTGGAATCTTGACGACGAAGAGGCGGCCGCATTGCATGAAAGTAGAAAGGGGGCATTCACCTATACTCTAGATATGGTTAGAAATAGAAATCTTCCAGGAGAGTTGGCGTTAACAGAAGCAACGGTAGATGATTTCGTTGAATGGAAAAATAAAACTAATATAACAAGTAAGATTAGATGGTTTGAATCTAAAAAGAATACCTATGAAGCATTTGGACCATATTGGCTTGAATTAGCATCGTGCTATTATGAAGATGGGAATTATGAACAGTGTTTATCTTCTATTGAAGAGTATGAAAAAGTGGCAACAAGAATATTTCGCAAAAATTTTGATTATGCAAAAATTATTCCAATGGCTATTTACTCGGCCAAAGAGGAGATGAAGAAAGTTGATTATATTGATTATGCGTCAAAATATGTTCCAATTATGATAGCTAATTGTGCAGATGATGATTGGCTATTAAGATATTATGCGTCTCAAATATATATTGATTTATATGCAAACACAAAAGATAAATCATATTTAGAAAAGGCATATGATTTGGTATATGACAATGTGAATGCTCTTGTTGATGAACAGAGAAAGTTAAATGAGACATATAAGGCGGACATTCAGACTGTTGACACACCGAAGGGCGCGACAAAACAGGCAAAAAAAGAAATTAAAGAATACAATAAATATCTTAAGGAGACTAGAAAGATAGAATTACCTCCGTTAAGTGAAGCTTTATATGTAAATTGCGATTTGTTATTCTCTTTAGCACAGGAATTAAAGATAAATAATAAAGAAAAAAGTAATATAGATAATATTTTGCACGAGAATGGTGAGGTTCTTTTCTTGACAAAATCAATAGATGACTTGTTTTGGTTTAATAATCCAAATGAGACGTTAGATGTTGATTCTATTTCCATGTCTTTTGAAAAAAATGGCGAAATGGTGATTCCGGCCTATTTGATAACGGCAGAATTTGAACTTAGTGTTTCAATAATAGGAGCCTCTGGAACAACAATTTGTAATGATTGGGAGATAAAGAAAGTTGATCGACCAAAGAAATCGACTTATACACAGTTTGAAGTAGTGTTTAATAGTGCAACTGCAAAGAAGTACAAGTATCAGAATGGAGATATGATTATAATAACGATTACTCCTCTTAAGGACAATCCTAACGAAACTATAGAAATAAGATATAACGCTGTAGAACATAAAGGTTTTCTAGGTAGCAAGTCGATAGAACTTGAGAGAGAAACTAATTAATGAAAAGAATAATAGCCTTTTTATTAACAATTGTATTAATTTTTGTACCATCATTACGTGCGAATTGTTGTGATGAAGAGCAGTCAGAGGATCGTATTGCACGAGTCCTATTTGGGAATAATGTCTCCAAATTTGAAGGAAGTAAAGGGTATGAGATGCTGTCAGCAGCAGTTTATATTTGTTGTGAACAGTATGATACGATTGGACAGGCAAAACTTGATTATTTAAAGAGTCAAAAGGTTGGGAAAATACCATCCATAAAGAAAATCACCATTCCACAAGCAGCTTTATTTAGCTGTACTCATAATTATTGGGAATATTCATCAGATAAATACAAGAAACAACAAGATAATAGGCACACACTATTAATCCGTACAGTAAATAAAGTATTTGATTTTGATAACAAAGGTTGGTTTGGGTCAAAAACAAATACTAGAGATGAAAGTTTTGCTCAGTTTCTTTATTATTTGCATATTCTGTCAGATTATTTGGCTGATAGTCCTAAAGAAACAGAGATTGGTTTTGATTTATACGATGTTCCAGCATACAATGGAAATTCATACATTGAACTTAATGGAAATAAACCTACAATAATTAATACAAAACCCACAGGTTATAGCAAGTTAGAAACAAATAATGGAAGAGCTGGAACTGCATTTGTTGAAGTCTCCAAAGATACTATAGATGCTGCAGGACCAAGACCCAGTTTGCCGGATCCTTATGGATGGAATCAGCAACAGTATCCAGATTATATAAATACTGATAACGGTGTATTATATAACAGATGTCATTTGATTGCACATGCATTTGATGGAAATGATACATTAAATAATTTAGTTATTGGTACTAGATATTTAAATGAGGGAATGGGAGAGTTTGAAAACAAGATAGAGAATTATATAAAAGATCATCCTGAAAATCATGTGTTATATAAGGTTACTCCAATATATGTAGGTGACAATTTAATTCCTTCGGGCGTTCAAATGGAGGCATACTCTGTTGAAGATAGGGGAGCTGGCGTGAGTTTTAATGTATATTGTTACAATGTACAGCCTGGAATATATATTAATTACTCGTGTGGTGATACTGCATTAAATGACACATTGTATTATGACAATAAAGTTATACCTTTTGCAATACCTAATGCAAGTGATAAGAATCCTGATTTAATTTATGAACTAAAAACACAGATAACGGGATTTGTTACAAAAAAGGATAGCAATTACTACTCACTAGTCAATGAGATGGATAGAATACATAATGAGGCTTTGCAAGTTGGTACAAATGGGGAGAAAGATGCAAAGGTGTATGAGGAGAAGATGGTGCTAATATACGAACTATATAATACTTTAGAACAGTATATACCGCTTATTTTAAAGAATGAGAATTTCTTTAAAAATGTATTTAAATAAATTGAATCTTTATAGTATGAAAATGAAAAGAAGTATATATATTGTTATGTAATATCTGTCTATCCTAAAGAGGTCGTGAAATTAGGTTTATTTGTATGAATAAGATGGAGGGCTAATTAGCCCTCCTATTATTGTAGGGAGCACGATGCAAACATACACTGTAGAATTACAAAATAAAATAAATACATTCTCGACAAGAGAAGCTGATTATAATCAAGAGTTGATAGATGCAATGCAGCGCTTTCGTTCCTGCGATCAAGCTCTTGATGCATTTATTAAACTGCATGGATTCTCTGGAAACATTCATAGTATACAGGAGAAAGTCAGCTTCATTAAGAACAAGTTTAAAGAAAAGGGTGAGGATTCTCCGCGATTTGTTGAAGAATGGTATACAGAGCATAAGCCGTTTTTGAAGAAAACAGGGATGCAGATTTGTTTTGTATTTGATTTGTCAGAAGAAGAGACGAGAGACTTTTTTAGACGTATTTGTTTTGATAGGGCTTTTGATCTTCATACGGTAGAAGATGTGGTGTATTTGTATGGCATTAGAAATCATTTAAAGTATAGAGAATGTGCGGATATTATTGGGCAGATTCCAAAGTTAGATAAGCAACGAATTGTTGATATGGATACTGCGATTTATACAGAAGAAATTGAAGAAGAGATAAATGAAATATCTAGCATAGAAGAACTTAAAGAATACATTTCTTACCATAAAGATATATTTTCTTATAACAATGTTACAGCCTATAGTAATATTCAAACCTTATGGAATCAAATTGCCGGAGAAAATGGTTTAGTTTATCAAGAAAAATATGAAAGCTATGATAGGGAAGAAATAGGAGATGTGCCGGTAATTGGGAGAAAAGTCAGAAAAAGAGATGATCATTCTACGCTATCCATTCTTTTCCAGATTCTTGGATTAAAAGGAGAATTATCCGCAAAGCTATATTCTGAGAGAGGCATCAAGAGAATACTTGGGGATAATAGTTTGGTTCATAAACTAGTTGCAGAAGATTTTCCTGATAGAAACAGTATTGAGAAAATTCTAAGAGGCGAACATGTATCTTATGGAAAAATAAGAAAAATACTAGTTCTATTATCATTCTATGTTTTTTGGGCTGGATCTGAAAAGGACAGAGGTGGAGACAAAAAGAATAGATGTAAAAATAGATTGGACATGATATTAATAGAATCTGGCTATGAACCACTTTATCTGGGAAATCCGTATGACTTTATGTTCTTATGTAGCATGGAAGAAGAGGAAGACTATATGGATCCATTGGAAAATATTCGTGGTTATATGAGAGAACTTAACGACACCATAATATTACACATATAAATGTATTCAAAAATCCAATAGATTTAGGTGCAGTCATAAGATGAGCTAAAAATATTGGGGATATTGGTATATGAGAAGAATTGCACTAAAAGAAAATTGCAAGATTAGTCTGGTATGTGGAGAGGAAGGAAAAAGGTCCTTTTTTATCACAAAAGAAGTAGGCAGGGGAGGCACCTGTCTAGTTTATGATGGATATTATCTGGATTATGCTGGTAACAAGGTGTCCGTTCGAATCAAGGAATGTTATCCATATAAATTACATTTCGAACGAAAAGAAAATGGAACTTTAATTATAAGAGAAAATGAGAAGGAAATCTTTGAAAAAAAGAAAAGAGACTTTCAAGATGCATATTCTTTGGCCTGTAGATTAAGAAGTGAAGAAGGCCTAACAAATTCGATTTCTTTTGGAATTAATCTATATGAGGGAAACGAAACATTATACATAATTACAGCATATGCACAAGGTGAAACATTAGAGAATCGGAAACCAGCTTCTCTATACGATGCAGTTGTTTTAGTGGAGACAATAGCAACTTTATTGTATCGAATACATGGTAAGGGTTATGTTTTTTTGGATTTAAAGCCAGACAATGTATTTTGTTTTCCAGAGACAAAACAAATAGTTAACTTATTTGACTTTGATTCTGTTCTTCCAATAGGTCAAAAAGATCTTTCAGCAATCTTCCATGAGAAACGTATTTCATATTCTCAAGGTTTTTCGCCAATAGAACAAAAGATGGGGGATGTATCTGCTATTGGAACATGTTCAGATGTATATAGTATAGGAGCACTATTATTTTATTTATGTTTTGGGCACGCACCAGGAGTATTTGATTTAGATAAATATGGCGAAGAGAAAGATTTCATAAAATGTTATGACTATGAAAAGATGAATTATAAGGGAGTGTATAAAGATAAGCTTTATCTACAGCTCTCAAAGTTTTTCGTAGGTACATTGCAATCCTATTATAAAGATCGGATTTCTATGGACGAGCTACTTTTGTCTTTACGACAGATAAGAGAGTTTGCGGATCTTTCAAAACCATTTTTAGTTGGAAATCATTTTGGTATTGATAATCATTTTCTTGGCCGAGAGAAGGAACTAAGTAAGCTTGCGGAGTGGGATGTATCAGGAGAGCAGGTACTTTTTGTTACGGGAATGGGAGGCATAGGAAAGAGTACTCTTGTTAGACAATATATAGCAGAAAGCAGGATAACAAGAACATCAGTATTCATTTACTGTAATAAAAATCTAGTTGCATCTATTGTTGATGATCGGTCCTTTTATATAAATAATTGTTCACAAGCATCCGGAGAAAAAAAGGAAGAGTATTTCGAGAGAAAAATAAAGGTTCTAAAGGATATTGTAGCAGTAGATGATGTACTAATTGTGCTTGATAATTTTACTTTTGCAATAGATGATGACTTTTTAAAATTATTATCAACAGGATGTAGATTCATTATCATAACCAGAGAAGATAAGACGGAAAGCGCATATCTGTCTATGGTTATAAAGCCATTTGAGAATTTGCAAGATAAACAAAAACTATTCATTGCAAAAGTAGGGTCTCTCGAAGAAATACCGAAGGAAACAGATGAGACGTTTGAAAACGCAATATTAACAACATATGCAAATATTATAGATAGAGCAGATATATGGAAGATGAATGACATCATTGAAAGAGTTGATGGACATACACTTTCTATAGAGTTTATTGCAAAGCAAATTGCAAATAGTTATTTATCATTTGATGAAGCAATAGAGTTACTTACAAAAAATGGATTTTCCAATATGGCCACAGAAAAAGTGGCATATTTTAAAGATGGAAAAAGACATTATGATCATATATATGATTTAGTATCTGCATTATACAGCGTGGATAATCTTAGTGATCATAAGAAACGTTTATTAAAAGTGCTTTCTTTATTTGATATGCCAGGATTTGGCGTAAGAGAACTGAAAGAGATTCTTGAATTGTATTCGCTTGATGATATTAATGAATTGAGGGAAGAAGGATGGGTCAAGATAGAGAATACAAAAGCATACCTTCATCCAATTATTTTAGAGACTATACGTCGGATTCCTTGGGAAAAAGAAACAGTGCATTATGCGCTAATTTTAATCCAATATCTTTACAATGAGATTAAAAATAAAAAACAAGACATAAGGAATAGCGCACTTAGTCAAAAGAAGCATTATGAAAAGGTGTATCTTGCAAAATCTCTTGTGAACGCGGTAGGTAATATAGATATCTTTAAAAAACACCCATTATATGCAGGACTACTATATGAAACATTAATGAATCTTCCTAGAAGTGAAGAAGATTATATTTATATGATGTTTAAAGAAATAATTCTGTTGGATGCATTTAAAGATGAACGGCAGAAGATAGACTTGTATGATTATGTTTCCTATCTGCTTTGTCAGAAAGAGGACAAGAAAAAGGCTTACGAGCTCATTAATGAAGCTATTGCTTTTGCTAAGGGATGTAAAGATCCTTATGTACAGGGAAAAGTTTTTGAGATGAAGGGTGTATTTTATGATTGTAAATTGAATGGTGCCTATTGCCCAGAGTCAGAGGAGGAAAAGTTTTATTACGATAAAATGGTACTGAGTGGTAAAAGGGAAGCGGAAGCGTATAAAAAGTGTAGAGATGCTAAAGGAAGGAGTCTTTATGCAAAGACGCTTTTAGAAAATGCGGATTTCCTAATGCGAGGATATATAAACCTTTTGCCTGAACGAATGGGAGAGATAAGGAGAAATCTGCAGGAGGGTATAAGGACTATTACAAGCATTGAAAAAGAGGGAGAAGCAGATAAAATTCCTTACTTTGTATACTCGTGTCTTTATTTAACAAAAGCTTGGTTTTATACGATTTGTGAACCCAATATGGAAAAATTAAATAAAGCAATCATTCAGTTTAGAATGTATGCAGTCTTAGAAGATAGGGAGTTGCTTGATCAGATTGAATATGCTTATATCACAGCAGCTAATATGATGTTTGAAATGAGAGCATATGAAGAGGCAATAGATTATCTTGAGATGGCATACAAAGAGTGTGAGCCATATAAAGGCGTTATAGCCTTCGAGCGTTATAGATATGAGATTTTGGACCATATCTTAGAAGTATACGAGGTGATGAAGAATGAATATGGCGTTGAAGAAACGAGGAAGCGAATCAAAAAGGATAATGAGGAACGAAGAAAGATAGGAATCGATTTAGCATTTTAGAGAAAGAGATGCTGATTAAAGAGAGCAGGAGACTGCTCTCTTTTTTTGTCTGCACTCACAAATCCAGAAAATAAAGAGGCCTATATAAAATGAAATCATCCAAATAAGAAGCGCAAATGTATGATTCGCGATAGTAAATTTTCTGCGAAACAAAAATGAAATAGAGGCTTGACTGCACGCAATCGTGCAGTCGTACTCTAAATACGGAGGCTATTATGCTAATCACTCTCAAGGAAATGTGCGAACAACTAAATATTACAAGAAGAAGTATTCAGTGTTATGAAAAGGCAGGACTATTGCATCCAACCGACAGGAATAAATATGGTCATCTTCTTTATGAGGAGAATTTGATGGAACGAGTAAAGAGAATTCGTTTTCTAAATGAGGTTGGATTCAGATTAAAGGATATTGAAACATTTATAGACCGACCTAACAAGATTATTATCGAGAAATTGGCTCAAAGAGCGAGGGAGATGAGAGAAGAAACTGGAAAGATTAAAGAACAAATTTTGAATATCCAGATTTTGATTAGGAAATTAGAGGAGGAGGGGTAGGAAAGGTAAACAATAAATTAAACACTAAAAATACTATTTGTGGAGGAAAAGAAAAATGAAAAAGACAAAATTATTAGGTGTATTGGCAGCAGTTCTTTCTGTAAGTTTACTTGGTTGTGGAAAGAATGAATCGCAGTTTAGTGGACAAAGCGGACAAGGTAATACAGCAGTTACTACAACAATGACTTCTGATGGAAAAAAAGAAACAACTGACACTTTTGAATTTGTGCAGGTTAAACCATCTCCTGATAAATACACACAGTATGTGAAAAGCTATGTTGGACAAAATCTTGCCAATGTTGGATATACCTCTTTAGGTGGAGAGAAGAGAGATTATTATGGTTCTGCAACCATCCTGTTAAGCGTGATTACTGCTGATGGAAGATATGTGGATCTGGAAGATGATGAAGATATGAAGAATTATGTTGTCATCGAGCAAGTACCAGAAGTGAATACAGAAATGAAATTAACGTTTGAAAAAGATTCGAAAGGAGAAGAGTATAGTAATCTTATTGATTCTACGAGTGTTGAAGAAATAGTGTTGTTGGTAGATGTTGTTGGAACAAAACCTAATGGTCAGCCAACACTTACAAAAATTCCAACAACTGGAGATCACTATCATTCATATATAAAAGATTATACAGGAAGAAATCTTGGTAATGTTGGATATGTTTCTTGGGGTGGTGAACTTAGAGACGAGTATGGAGAAGGAAGTATTAAGTTAAATATAGTTCCTGATGATGGAGCCTATATTGATGTAGAAGATATAGAAGTCTTAAAGCAATATGTTGTTATTGCACAGGATGTTGCTGCAGGAACAGAACTTGTTTTTACCTATATGACAGATTCCAATGGAGAGGAATACAGTAATTTGGTAGATACCATGACTTATGAATCTGTTACTTTGTATGTTACTAAGATACAGTAGATAAGAGTCGCCAGTCGAAGATACATTATTTCCTAACGCATCTCTGAATTGATAATGTCGATAATTTTACGGCTGGTAAGTATGAAGGGAGATACTCGTACATGTTCATTCTGTGTTTTGCAATGCTTTACATGATTGTTGGTATCCTGATAGGGATCAAGGTTACAGGATTCTTTTTGGCGGCATTATTCTGGGTATGGTTTAGACTGCCACTTAGCATATGCCTGTTTATGCTGGGCACTATCTGTTTCTGCAGCCTAATACTGATTCCTCTTGGAAAAGCCTGCTATAAGGGTGGAAGTTATGTGATTGCACCCTAGGTCAATTTTGCATCAGAGGGACACTCCTTATCCCAAAAGGACCGTCCCTGAAGTATAATGTAACTATGAATGCGCATTTTGATCTCAAAGAAGAATTGAATAAGCTTCCCAAGAAACCGGGTGTGTATCTGATGCATGATGCGGAGGATAACATTATTTATGTGGGAAAGGCGAAGAATCTGTTTAACAGAGTTCGTTCTTATTTTCGAGAAAACATCGGCAGGGGACCGAAGATTGATCGAATGGTTTCCCTGATTGATTACTTTGAATACATTATTACAGACACAGAGTTAGAAGCCCTGGTTTTGGAAAACAATTTAATTAAGGAACATCGTCCAAAGTACAATACCATGCTTATGGATGATAAGACCTATCCTTATATTAAAGTGACGGTGTATGAGGAGTATCCTAGGATTTTATTTTCCAGAACATTAAAGAAGGATAGGGCAAAATATTTTGGACCCTACACTTCGGCTCAGTCTGTGAAGGCAACCATTGATGTGCTTAATAAGATCTACGGTTTGCGTAGCTGTACCAGAAGTCTCCCTGCAGAAATAGGTAAGCAAAGACCTTGTTTAAATTATCATATCGGACAATGCTGTGGTGCATGCACGGGAAATGTTTCCAAAGAAGAGTATGCGCAGAATCTTAAAGGCGCTATGGAATTTCTAGGTGGGAATTATGCGCCGCTACAGAAACAACTGCGAGAAAAAATGATGGCATACTCTGAGAATTTAGAGTTTGAAGAGGCTGCCAAAGTTAGAGATCTTTTGGAGCATGTTGTATCTGTTAGTCAGAAGCAGAAGATAGAAGACAGCGGTCTAGATGACAGGGATATCATTGCTATTGCAAGGGAAGAGAAGGAAGCGGTGGTGCAGATTTTCTTCCTGCGAAATGGACGTATGGTTGGAAGAGAACATTATTATCTGGATCATGTGGAAGAGACTTCCGAAGAAGAAATGATGACAGATTTCATTAAGCAGTTCTATGCGGGAACACCATTTATTCCAAGGGATGTCTATTTGTCTCACGGGATTATACCCGATGAGGAAGAGTTGTTAATCAGTTATTTATCAGAAAAGAGAGGCGGACCGGTTCACTTTATTCTTCCGAAAATTGGACAAAAGGAAAAAATGGTGGAGCTGGCTGCGAAGAATGCTGCATTAGTATTATCGACAGATAAAGAAAAGATTAAGCTGCAGCAGGCGAGAACCATTGGTGCTGTGCATGAGATTGAGCAGCTACTAGATCTTCCTTCCATTTGCCGTATGGAGGCGTTTGATATTTCCAATACCTCCGGTTTTGAAAATGTTGCTTCTATGGTAGTCTTCGAAGATGGAAAGCCAAAGAAAAGCGATTATCGAAAGTTCAAGATGAAGACAGTTGCGGGCCCGGATGATTATGCGTGCATGCGGGAGGCTCTAACCAGAAGATTTTCCCATGGTCTTCGAGAAGAAGCGGGTGGCTTTGAGCGGTTTCCAGATTTGCTCCTCATGGATGGTGGACGAGGCCAGGTGAATATTGCTTTAGAGGTAATGGATGAGTTAGGCGTTCACGTACCTGTCTGCGGTATGGTAAAGGACGATCATCATAGAACAAGGGGCGTATATTTTAATAATGTAGAGATGCCCATTGATACCCGCAGTGAAGGATTCAAATTAATCACTCGTGTGCAGGATGAAGCTCACCGCTTTGCAATAGAATATCATCGATCCTTGCGCAGTAAGGAGCAGGTAAAATCAGTATTAGATGATATTCCGGGCATTGGTCCTAAGAGAAGATTGGCGCTTATGAAAGCATTTATCAATACAGCAGAGATTAAGGATGCTTCCGTAGAAGAGTTGGTGCAAAAAGGCGGTATTCCGGAGCATGTTGCGAAAGAAATTTATGCATGGTTTCGAAAAGAGTAGGTACAGATTTATCAAGAAACAGTATCATAATAATTTAATATAAATAGTAATAATTTGATATAACAGAAAAACCCCCTTATGGTAAATTTTTATAAAAGAAAACCAGACAAGGGGGTTTTAATAATGAAGAAAAGAACAGTGAAAAGACTTGGACTTCTTTCTGTAGCAACCATTATGACTATGTCTATGGCTGCGTGCGGTACACAGAAGGAAGAAAATACTGGTGATGTCCAGGAAGAAACTACGCAGGATACAACCCAGGAGACGCAGCAGGAAGAACTGCTGAATCAGGTTGCAGAGGAGGATGTTCCTCAGTTAGATGGCTATGAACTGCTTTGGCACGATGAGTTCAATGGTACTACATTAGATGAGACCAATTGGACCAAGGAACTTCGTGAGCCTGGCTGGACCAATAACGAGTTACAGGAATATACCGAGAACGATGCCAACATCTACGTACAGGATGGTATCCTTACTTTAAAGGCTGAAAAGACTACTGATGAGAATGGTAATGATTACTATACTTCTGGAAAGGTAAACAGCCAGAATAAGAAAGATTTCTTATATGGTAAGGTTGTTGCCAGAGCAAAGGCTCCCACAGGAAAAGGTTTGTGGCCAGCTATCTGGATGATGCCTCAGGATGAAGGACACTATGGACAGTGGCCGAAGTGTGGTGAGATCGATATCATGGAAGTTCTTGGTGATCAGACCAATATCGCATATTGCACGCTTCACTATGGTGAACCTCATGGCGAGCAGCAGGATTTTGTGAATTTATCATCCAATGATTTTGCAGATACCTTCCACGAATATTCTGTAGAATGGGAACCTGGTGAAATCAGATGGTATATTGATGATAAGTTAGTATTAACTGCAAATGATTGGTACAGTGCAGTACAGGGTGAAGACTGGAAGCCTTATCCCGCACCATTTGATCAGCCTTTCTTTGTACAGATGAACCTCGCTGTTGGTGGAAACTGGCCTGGTAACCCTGATGCAAATACTAATTTTGACGAAGCAAAGTTTGAAATTGACTATGTTCGTGTATATCAGAAGCCAGAATATGATACCAATGTAAGCAGACCTGAGATTGAACTTAGAGATCCTGATGAAAATGGCAACTATGTATTCAATGGAGATTTCTCTGATGCAGAGGACTTATCTGATGAAGAGAATTGGCAGTTCCTTCTCTTCAATGGTGGTGCTGGTGAAGCATCTATCGAAGATGGTGTTGTAACCATCACTTCCACCGATGCTGGTACGGAAGATTATTCCGTACAGTTCTTACAGGCAAATGTTCCTATGAAGCAGGGCAATACTTATCGAGTAACCTTTGATGCTAAGGCAGATGAAGCAAGAACAATGATTACCTGCGTATCTGCACCGAATGTTGGCTGGATCAGATACTTGCCTGATACTTCTCTTGACTTAACTACCGAGTGGCAGACCTATACCTATGAATTCGAGATGAAGGATAATAGCGATGCTACGGCAAGATTAGAGTTTAACATGGGTAACCAGGGATCTACTGCAACCATCTATCTTGCAAACGTTAAGTTAGAAATTGTTGAATAAAAGCGTTTTTACCAATCCATCTTTCCCTTATAAGAGCGCCAGTGTTTTCTATATGGAAGCACTGGCGTTTCTTTGAACTTGAATATACTTTTTTCACGACCGCTTTTACTTGGCGAATACAAGAAACTGCGATAGTTCCTCCCAAGAGAGATCGTTAGGTTCTTTACCAACTGACTTAGCATATTTTGTCATCTGAATGAGATTAAAGCCCGTTTGAGGATTGTAGGGTTGTAAAGGGTCAATATCCGTAAAGTAGTCTTCCGGTGGTGTATGATTTTCATAAAATTTAGGAAGGGTCGCTCCATTCATAGGTGTAGATCTCCAATAATTTATTTGCATGTTCATCATCTATTATAAACTGGTAGGGGTGTTTTGCTGCAAAGTGTATAGCGCCTAACTTCTCTATGTAGTGATGTAGTGTGGTTTTACAATTTGCAAACCCGTAAACATATCCCAGATGTCCGTAAGATATTGACTTTTCTGCAGCGATGGCAAAAAGGTGACCACCGACACCAGCATATTTCTGACTACCATATTCAGCAATATTATTATGCGGTGCTGTACATGCCCAATGAATGTATATTGCATCGCATAATACATCATCTTTTAGTGCGATTAACCCCTGGATTTGATTATCATTGGTGGTTGTAAGAGCATATATATCCACATCATTGGGGAGTTTGCTCCAATTAATATGCCATCCAGTATGTTTATTATATTTACTTAGAAAGGATCTGCTTTCAATCTTAAAAACTGCAGTATCAACTTTTTCTTTAGTAAGAGTGTCTGTCAGGCAGGGCACCAAATCGTCTATGGAGAGATTGACTTGACCTATGGAAGTGGGTTCGGCAAGAGCATTGTTGTATAAGATAAGTCTTTGCGATTGTGAGTCAATATTTTGCTGAATCACATAATCCATAATGAGATCTTCCATATGACAGTTTAGAGTGATGCTTAATTTATAGATAACATCAGCGCTGGCGAGTCGCAGGGATTTTCTGCCTTGCTCATAATCTTGAAGTGTGCGCAAATTAATTTTGCTGAGGTTAGCCAGTTGCTGTTGGCTAAGTCCCAAAGAAGTTCTTTTTTTCTTAAGCATATTTTCCATGACGAAGTATCTCCCAATGTTCATTTAGAATACTACGGCTGTAGCCGTATGTCAATGAATGTGGGAAGCATAATTTTAAAATTTTAAAACCAAAAGACTGTAATAAGACATGTAGCGGCTTGAAATAGGTGATGTTTATCATAGCCCAAAAAAGAAAAGCAGAAAAAAACGCTTTGATATATTACACATATCAAGGTTATGAGCTATTTTGACGATAACGCTAAAACATTCTGACTGCTAAAGTAGATGGTTAATATAGAAATAAAGATGTATCTGATATAGAATGAAAAAGAGGAAAATATTGGTTTCCCGATTAATGATACCAATGCAAAAACACTTATTGATCATGCTAATGGGGATGTAGACAGAGTAATAAAAGCACATGAAGTTTTAAAGCAGCAAAAGGAAGTAAAGAGTTTTATGGGCTTTATGATTAAAGCAATCAACAATAACTAGGAACCTAATGAAGACCCTAATATGGTTAAGTTTGATCTTTATGAGCAGGGCGGAGCCATTAAGCCGAAGAAAGTAGACATAATAAGTGATTGAGAAGATTTTTATGCGTAAAATGAGTAAACTTAGTGTGGCAAATAAAACAATTTAGTGGGTGGAGTTGTAGATGGGTTTAATGGAATTTATTTTTGGAAAAAAGAATAAAACAGAAGCCGTTAGAGATGTTACCCTCACCAATAATGATATTGGTCATGCTGAATCCAAATCGATAACTAGAGAGGGTCACCAGGGGTCTGCTACAATACCACAGAGAAGAAATATTAAGGTAACTGAAAAAAAGGAAATTGAAGATAATATAAAACTTGAGGTTATAGCCCAGAAAGAAAAAAAGGAGTTATATTGTCGTTTTTATGATTCGATAATATTTTGTCACTCATTTCTAGTAGATAAGCTGGGAGATCTAACAAAATTTATAATTTCTTCTCTTTATAAGGGATATAACTGTGATGAAATAGTAGCTCTGACATGTATGGGGAATATAACAATAAGGGAGGAACTTGAATATTTGGTTAAGGGGGGGCTTGTCGAAGAAAATCAAGAGGCACTAACTGAACTAGGTAGGCAGTACGGTAGTTTGCTTGAAAAATTTGCTAAATTATCAAAGGGAATAAAGGTTGGATTTAATACTTTTGCTATGATGTTTGAGAAGGATGAGCAAAGTAAATATTGCATGAAGAAGGAGAGTGGTTTTGAACTGCCAAATGAATTTGTGCATGCGTTGTCTTTGAATAATAACTACGCAAATTCATTGCAAATAGCAATAAATGAATTAGAAGAAGAGATGCCTTTTTGTGATGCAATTAAAAAAAGTCTGTATACTACGGTAAAAATAAAAAGTAATAGTCCACTATATAAGAACGTGTATATCAAGAATTATGAAGAGGGATTAGTGCAGAGTGTAAGCGAAAAATGTTTAAAGGTAGTAATCCCTTGCGATTATATAAAATGTACTCCTAGGTATGAATGGTTGGATCCATATCGTGGGGAAATACAATTGATTAGCAAACTGTATGAAATGCATGAGGATTGTTTGTCTGAAAAAGCCAAATTGATTTATCGTGAAGTAGATGAAGAAACATCAACTGAAAAAATAGAAATTTATGTGAATACCATTACGGGTAAGATAGGGGGTAAGAATGAAGGATTGAGGCAGCCACCTTCAGACAGAGAAGCATTGATGTTAGAACGGCAAGAGGTAAATATAACATTAGATTCAAAAGGCAGTGGGGGTATCTATCTAGAAGAAGACTCACGAGAAGTATTATATATAATCAGGTATTTTACATATAGTCAGATGGAGACTAGGGTTGATGAGAAAAGAGAAGGCGTTTAATTTTATTCCAGAACTGGTAGGGGACTTTTCGAAGGTTATGAAACTAACAGAGAATCCCACAATGCTATATGTTGAGTCTGCTGTTAGTACTATAAAGACGGCTGCTGCTATTTTTAAGACAATTAAGGAATGTGAAAATACAAGACATATGAAGGAGACGATGCAGGGCATTCAGGGGAAATATGAAGAAACTAAGGATGCACATTTTGCGAATCTTGAAGAAGAAGAGATTCGCAAATTAGATATTGAATATGAAAAAGTAAAAATGAAGTTGCGAGATAGAGAATTTCGTGATGAAGTGGTGATGAAATTTATTGGGTTACTTAAAAAGAATCTTGAAAAAATAATAAATATAAAAGGAAACATGCCAATTGATTCGGAATACGTTGAACGAGATAAAATTGATGAAATGTTTAGAAGAGCACTTCGAGATTATAACAGATTAGTAAACAAGACAATTGTAGGAGGTAAAAATTGATGACTAATATTAATACAAAAGGTGTTGATAAGAGCACAGTAGGAAAGCCACAAGGGGGGGATTTTCTAGGAAAGGCAGATAAAACGCTTGGCCTTATAGGTACTATCATTAAGGACTTGAAAGATATTAGTATGACATTTGAACGGAATAAGAACGTCAATGCAGATAATGCTGTCAAGTTAAGTAAGGCAACAACGGAAGCTCAAAAAGAAAATAACAGACACATCGAGGAGCTGCAAAGGCTGGAACATGAAGCAAAGGGGATATTAGTCACAGCTGATTGTAAAAATAAACGAAACGCGTTGATAAAACAAATCATAGATACGCTTACAAACGAAATTAAAAATCTTGAGGATAAGGAAGGCGAAGAAGTAGCCTCCCAGCGAGATAAGTTAAATAAGGATCTAAAGGATATTACGATGGAGTTAATAAGAAACTAGAAAAAATTGTGGCATAGGGGAGAAAGTAGTGGTGAATCCGGTCATTATCGCGGCTGGTGTCTGTTTGTCTGCAAAGGTTATCAGTTTTATTGCGGGTGAATTAACAGAGGCGGAAAAACAAAAACAGAAGGAGATTGCTAAGGAGATCGAAAGAATTCAATCTCTTTATTGTGATGATATAGACGACGAAGCAGTCATTGATGAAATCAAAAAAAGAGAGAAGGTTGCTCAAAAAAGAAACGAGATACATTTATTTCTGAAGAGTAAGGCTGAAGAGATAAAAGTGGATAGAGAAAATCTTATCAAGGAAATCAGTGATTCGAAGAATAAAGTTGTGAAAGCTTTAAATGAAACTGATTATTCAACGCCGCTTCGAAGAAGTAGCTTAGAATTACTTACACGGCAACTTGATGAATCCAAGGAAAAGGCTAGAGCATATATACAGTATCTAGATTATTTTATAAGTGAAATTCCTAACAACAAGGATGCGGAGAAGGAGTCTTTTTCATTACCATTTATGTTGCCGGAGAACTACCCATATGTTGGTAAAGTGATATGGATTAATCCAGGTCAATTGTCCCAAAGAGTAGTTGTATACGAACCTTCTGAATTGCCACGCTTTACATTAAGTGTAGATGATGATCGGGACACCATTGAATATATGGAGTGCACTGCTTTGCCAGTTATGATTACGGGAATGAGCAGATCTCAATTAACAGTATCTATCGAGAGAGGCTTATTTAAAGCATATGAGTTAGTTAATACACGTTTAGGAGTCTCAGCGGTTGTAAATGAAATCCAAAATAACAAAGTTGTTCTTATATATCAAAATAAACTCGAGTTGTGTCTGCATAAAGACAAGATGATCAATCCAAACAGATTCCCACCCGTACGTTCACAGATAACGGTTTACCCAATAAGGTGGGAGTATAGGCTTTCGCCTTATAAAACCAGAGATGGAGGGATAATACGCTATCCGGTAACGGTAAGTGAAAAAAAGGAAGATGCGATATCTGCTCTCAGCTTTAGAAACTTTCCAATATGTTTTGAAAGAGAGGATTTTGAGAAGTTTACGGATTATTTTCAGAAAAATAGTCTCCAAGATTATGATGAAGAATTTTTAATTGGTCCAGCATGTTTAGATGATGTCATATTAAAAAAAGGAACACTTTTAAAATTACAAATTGGTGATATACCTTTGTTTTATGTTGAAGTAGATGAGTATTCCAACAGAGAAGACATTCTGCGTTATTATTTTAGATTTCACCATATGTGTGATAAGAACGATAAAGTTTTTTCGGCAGATGATATTTTTGTGCCCTTTGATGTTAGTATTGCGCCTTACTATGCTGGTACTTCGGATGAAATGATACAGCAGTATATGGATATAGACAATCTTGATGATGTTGTATCTCTGATTTGGGATGTTTTTGAGGAATTTAGAATACAGAACCAAATCAGAAAAGACCGGCAGGGTATAGGATATTTTTTAAAATGGGAATATGTAACAGGAAAGCTTATTTCTGTTCTTGAGCAAGGTGACAGTATCGAATTATGTGTTAACTGGAGAAATAGTGAAAGAAGAAATACTGCCATTGCCGATATAAAGAATTTCGAAGATGTGGCCACTTTTATTCAGAATTTTGAAAAAAGAATGAGCTCTTCGTCAATAAATGAATGGAAACCTCAGTTTTTTGTGAAGGATTATTTGGATAATCGATATGAGGCAAAGTTTGGTGACTCTTCAGCGAGCGAGTTAATAATTAATGGAATGAATGTTGCTGATACATTTGAAAATAGTGAGGGGCGAATTCTCTTATATATCGCAAATCGACCATACGCGGAATATCAGCAAAAGAATGCACTTAGACAATTACGAGTAGGTCAGGTTGTAAATCCAATTATTCAGGCAACTTGTCTTAATAGTTTAAACTTTATCAGTGATTTTGATGATGAAATAGAGATAGAACAATTTTTTAATAAATGTCTCAAAAATAATCAAGCACAAAAACAAGCAGTAATAAATGCTTTTAAGGAGAAAAATTTATTTTTAATTCAAGGTCCTCCCGGAACAGGAAAGACAACTGTTATAAGAGAACTAGTTGAGCAAACGCTTAATACTAATCCGAATTCTAGAGTGTTAATTGTTTCTCAGGCAAATGTTGCAGTTGATAACGCATTGTCTGGACTGGTGGAGCGTTATGCAAATCAAGTAGTGCGTTGTGGCAGAGGTAATAAAATATCCTCAAAGTTTCAAGAATATTTGTTACAAACTAGATGCAAAAAATATATAGACAACCTCAAAGAAAGAAAAATAGACTTTGATGGTGTCTTTTATGATGAATGGGAAAATATTGTCATAAAGGATGAGAGTCATGATTATAGTCCGGCTTTGTGCGAGTTGATTGTCAGAAGTCATCGTTTGATAGGAGCAACATGTGTTGGTCTAGCCAAAAGAAATATTGGACTTGAGCGAATGAAGTTTGATTTAGTTATTATTGATGAGGCTGGAAAGGCGTTACCAGCTGAGCTCCTTATACCGCTAGTGAGGGCAAAGAAAGCTGTAATAATTGGAGATCAGCGTCAACTTCCGCCCATAATCAATCCCATTTTATACGATGAAGAAAAGATAGATCTAGAAGAGAGAACTATATCAGAAAATATTTTATTTAGTCATAGTTTTTTTGAACGATTATATGATAACGCTCCTGAGACTGCTAAAATAATGCTAAATATTCAGTATCGCATGCCAGCGGTAATAGGAACTGCGATTAGTGAGTTATTTTATGATGGGAAATTAATGAATGGAGAGGGGACCGATAAAAGGATTCCAATATTATATGACTCAAACCTTTCATTCTTGAATTTTGATAATGATAAACAATACTTTGAAGAAACAAGAGGCTCAAAACAGGTTGTAAATAAAAAGGAAGCTGGTGCGGTTGTATTTCTATTAGAAAAGATTAGAAAGAAAGACAAAGACTGCAAGATTGCTGTAGTTACACCATATAAAGGACAAAAAAGACTAATTAGTAATACATTACTTGAAAACGGAATATATTATAAGAGGGATAATATAGAAGTTGATACTATTGATTCATTCCAAGGTAGTGAGGCAGAAGTTGTTCTCTTTTGTACAACAAGAGCGCAAAAACCAACACGATTCTTTAGGGACAATAAACGGCTAAATGTCGCGTTATCAAGAGCCAAGAGAGAATTGATAATACTGGGTAAAATGAGCTATTTTACTAAATATAAGAGGTCTGATAGTTGTTTGCCAAAGCTCGCTGAATATATTAAAAAGCATGGAAATATCATTGATTCTGGAGAGATTTCTATTGTAAAGAGTAATAATACAAAGGAAATGGGTTATGTGATGGTTTCTGTAGCGGATATTATTATTCCAATAGAGTTTTATAAAAACCCTCCAAATAATTTCGATATACAAGATAAGATTGAAGAGTATTATAAAAATGGAGACTTTCTGCAGCCAATATCGGTAAAAAGGAAAGGTGAAAAGTATATATTAGATGACGGATTTTCCCAGTTTGGGGCAATTCAGGAGTTGGGTATATCCGAAGTTTTCTGTAGAAGAGTAAGGAAATAATCATAAAAGGATCGTATAGCACGGTCCTTTTTTTGTGCTTGAACTTATTAATTCAGAAAAAAGTGTCCTTTTCATTGATAATTTTACACAGAGGAACTAGTGCATCGTGTGCACGTAGTGTGCAGATAAAAAAGACTCGCGAAAAAAACAAGTTCTTATATAGCAACGTAATCTATCTATGTATTAGAGGAGGAACTATTATGAACGAAAAAGCAAAAGAAATTAGAAAAAAAGAGATTTTAGAAAGACTTGGCAAATTAGGGGAAGGCTCTTACAAGCATGAAGAAATTGCAAAAGAATATGAAAGCCTTGTAGTAAGTACCGCGAATGTAATCTTTGATAAGGAACATACGATGGGCGGAAACATATGGCTTAAAGATGTAAAAGACCATATCATGGAAACGGCAAAAGAATGTAAGCTTAACCATTCGGAAGAAATGAAAAGCTTTTTAACTGCATACAGGAATCTTGATAACGCAATGGCAGCATATCGTTCGGGAATATGGGGAGAAAATATCGCTTTTCAGAGACTAGAGTTAATGAAACAACCATATAAACTTATTAGGAATATCGAAATAACTGATAAGGTTGGTAAAACTGAGATTGATGGTGTGGTAATTACAAAGAAGGCTATATTCATTCTTGAAATTAAGAATACGAAGAAAGACATATTGATTACAGAAGAGGGTGATTATACTACTTTGGGAACTTATGTAAGTAATGAGGGCGGCATCAAATGGAAAATGGGACATAGACTTGATGCATTGAAGGCAGTGCTTAATAACGTGAGTGTTCCTAAGTTAAATATGGTAAAACTTGTAGTATTTAACAATGAGGAGGGACAGATAATAAATAGATGTAGTTCTCTGCGAACTTGCTTATTGTCCCAATTACCTTCTGTTATCGAGGATTATCAAGGAAGAGATCTATATTCGGAACTAGATATGAACAATATGGCCAGATATATCGAAAAGGCTAGAGAGGAGTTCACCTATACACTTGATGGAAATCCTAAAGAGTTTAAGGAGAGGTTTGCGTCTATTGTGGCTACTATAGAAATGGCAAGAACCGATAGTTTACTCATGGAATCAACTAGTGAAGTGGTTGATGAAATTGAGCCGACAGTAGTTGAGGTATCGGAAACAACAAATTTAAGCAAGGTAGGAATGGTTGTAGGCATTCTTAGTGCTCTATCTGCGGCTGGATATGCAGCATATAAGTTCTTTACTAGAAATCATTAATAAGGGGGTGATTGATTATGGAAAAAGTCATAAGCGTAATCAAAAAAGTAGGTATTGTCTGTACGGCAATTGCAGGAATTGCAACGTCCCTTGAGCAGGTGTGCGGTAAAGTAAAGGAAATAAGAACGGTAAATAAGGAAGAAACACAGTGAGGGAGGGGGAGTCTATATGACTCCCCTATAGTCGTATTTATTATACTCTTGAAAATGTATTTTGGTATGATATATAATACCATTATGGAAAAGCATACAGTTATACTTGATACAAACGTAATACTTTCTGGTTTACAAAGTCGCAATGGAGTATCGTTCCAATTACTGCAAAAACTGCTAAATGAAGAATACGAAATAGCAGTTTCAGTGCCCCTTGTAATGGAATATGAGTCCATACTCAAAAAAAGGCTTGTCCCAGAATTGTACACGGAAGAAGATATTGACGACGTTATAAATTATCTTTGTTCAGTAGCAAAGCACACAAGGATATATTATCTGTGGAGACCATATCTAAAGGATGCATTTGATGATCACGTATTGGAAGTTGCCATGTCTTCTGGAGTATCTTATATCGTGACATATAATATCAAAGACTTTGAAAAGGCTAAAGATATGGGAATAAAACCTATTAGCCCATATGATTTTTGGAAACGGTTAGAGGAGGGTTAGTTATGAGTACATTAAGTGTAAGGCTTCCAAATTCTGTGCATGATGCAGTTAAAGATTATGCATCTGATGATAATATTTCTATTAACCAGTTCATTGCTTCAGCTGTAATGGAAAAAATTACAGCTTTGGATACTGAAAAGTACCTAAAAGAGAAGGCTTCAAAGGGAAGCAAAGAAAAATTTAAGGCTGTGTTAGGTAAAGTTCCTGACACAGAACCAGATGAATCGGATAAATTTAATTCTTAGGAATTTGTAGATGCTGATTAAAACTCCTCCTCTCAACATGAGAGGAGGAGTTCTTTATTTGGAGAAATGCTTTAGCTTAATAGCTCCATAATCCTTGCGGCCTTAAGTATTAGCTGCTTCTTCTCATCCTGTAGCATTTTCCTACGTTCTTCGTAGTACTTCTTCTTTAGACTTTCATCCGCATCAATAAAGACTTTTACCTCTTTAAGCGTAAATCCTAGCCACTGGTATTCGTGGATTAGCTTGATGCGGTCATACATTTCCTGGTCATAAAGTAGATGCCCCATGTGGTTCTTACATGTTGGAACGACAAGGTCTAACTCTTCATATCCCTGTACAACTCTTCTGGAGATGCCGATGGTTTCCTTAATGTCTCTAAGGCTGTAGTACTTTACTTCATTTTTTGTGTTTTTCATTGTTTTTGTCCTCCTATGACGAAAAAGTGATTTTTGCTTCATAAGAGGACTTGTTTTTTTCGCGAATTGGAAAAATAGGAGTTGACTGCACGAAAAGTGCAGTTTTTTAATAGATATTCCATCTTTGAGCACGCGAAAATTTCTGTTGCTTATATGGATACATGCAAAGATCTATTTCAAATGTAGGAGGAGAGAGTATGAAAAAGAGACTTTTAAGAAGCTTACTGGTGTTAATGGCAATCAGTTGTATGACTAGTTGCGGAAGTAGAAAGGATGAAGGGACAACAATGGGGAGTAAAAGTTCAGTCAGTGATGCTATTTATGAAGAGTTTGACAGATATTCTAGGGCAGTAAGGGATTATGAAGGAAAATACGTATGTGATGTAGGCTATACATCTCCAGAGGGCTATAAATATGATGTATATGGTGATATTAAGTTGCCACTACGCATTGCAGGACCAAATGGGGAGAATATAAATGTTTCTGATGGAGATTTAAGTGAATATGTAGTTGTAAATCAGTATCCTGAAGCCAAAACAGAAATAAAAATATCCTATACCATGGATGAAAAGGGAAATGAGTATGAGCATTACCCTAAAGAAATTAGTGTCAAAGAGATAATTCTATACATTGAAAAAGAAAAATAAAAATATTTAGAAGAATGTTTGACTGTCCCTTGGGGGCAGTTTTTTAATGGTTCTTACCATCAAAAAAAGAAAGGAGAAAGATCATGAGAGAAAATAAATTAATGACTGGGGAAATCTATATTTCGAAGGTGTTTATTGCGCTATTTGCACTATCTGTTATTACCAGCACGGTGTTAATTGTAATGATTCTAAAGACGAATGGATTTCACTCGCCGGTTCTGGAGTTATTTAAAAAGAAGATCTAGGGACGAGACAGTTTTTAGGTAAGAAGGTGAGGCGGCACCCACAAATCCAGAAAAAAAGAAGTATGAAATATCATAGGAGAACCAAAAGATATTGAAAGGAGATTATAGCTATGGACGAGAAGAAACAGGAACTTGCAGAGAAAACAAAGAAGGGAGAAAAGATCGTTAGGATTTATATTCCGAAAACCTGCGTAGCAATTGCTTTGGGAGTGGTTGTGATTGGCATGGTGTTGTTATTTATATATTTGAAACAAAAGGGGTTTTGGGCTTCTGAGTTTGAATTATTTGGAGCTAAGGGTAATTGAATTGGAATTGGATGATTCTTGCAAGAAGAATAACAAATTATTATGGCAGAGATAAAAGCAGAAGGGAGAAAAAATGACAATCTACAAAACACAGGAATGGAAAGGCTACGGAAAACAGAATTATTACTGGAATGAGTATAGGTTAGAAGGAGGAGAAGTCGTTAAGTATAAGTGCCACAGACAGAAGTTCTTTGACGGCAATGAAAATAACTGGGAAACCGATGAGGAGGAACAGGAAAGGTGGGATGTTAATGATCCGGAGGTGCCGGAGTGGCTTAGAAAGCATATTTAGATGTAAAAAGAGGAACCTAGAGGAGGGAAAGCGATGCAAAAGGGATGCAAATTAGTTAGCGCGCAATTAAGAGATGGAAAGCATAGTAACAAAGCCTACAACATGAGGCAAATTCTAAAAAGATGTAATTATACCTCTGATGAGATAGCAGAGGAACTAGGAATCCCCTATGTTGTTATATGCGACATTTTTAGTGGTGAGGAAAAGCCTGAAATGGAACTTATAGAGACAGTGTCTACATATCTTGGTCTTGATAGAAAGTTCTTCCTTATGCCTTGGGCAGATGTGGAGGAGGAATTCTATAGGCTTCCTATGTTCCTATATAGGCTTGATGAGGATGCTGAGTGGTACAGATTTAAGCCAAAGAATAAAAAAGATCCAGAGTACCACATGGCAAAAGACTATTTTCCGAAACAGGATTATATCCAGGAAAAGATGGAGTTTTATGAAAGCGCGGTAAGAAGATATATCGGTGTGATAGAGGATACTAAGGTACCGCTTAAGTATAGCGATAAGGAACTTCAGTATAGAAGAGGGCGAATCTATCTTAATATCTGTACAGACTTATATAAAGCCTGTTTTCAGCTTGATCCAAAAGAGAAGATGGACTACTTCGAAGCCACAAACCTAACAGAAATCCTAAAGGGGAGAAGTGCGGATAACAGACTGGAAACGGCTCTGGAGATGCTAGTGGATGCCATGAGGGACGACTCTACGGAAGATAAAGATGTGGATTTAGATAGTCTCCTTCTCTCGGGTCAAACAAAGTGCGTTATGAGAACGAGCGATAAAGAGTAAATACTTGGAGGAAAAAGATATGGGAAAGAGAAATAAGAACATCGATGCGTATATCCGTGATATTAAAGAGGCTGCAACGGAAAAAGGTAGATTACAGGGCCGGAAATATGTAAGTCCACTACTAGTTGTTGCCGCTGTCTCTTTGTATCTGTACGGAAAAGCGAAGGGAAGCATGAGAGATAAGATAAACTGCCTTGATGCTGAAATGAAAGGGGCAGAAACTAAACTTCGCTCAGAAGTAGAAAGATGTAGTAGAGAGCCGGAGCCAGTTATTATAGATTAACTAACTAAAGAGGAGGGAAAGAAATGCTTAGAGAAAATGAAAACATCGTAGGGCTATCAAAAGAAAAACAAAATATTTTGTTAAGTATTATGAGGCTATTAGTTCTTAATGATATTGACTGCGAATATACCTTTCTGCTTAGACACAAAGCTAAAAAGATGAAGAGAAACTGGCTTTTAAAATGGCAACAGGATGTACTTAGTGAATATAAAGAAATCCATGGAGCTGATGCCAGGATAGAGTGGCTTAATAGAAAGGACGTGTCAGCTATTTTCAAAGAAGAAAAAATGGATACGCCCTGGGTGAAAACCATTCTTTTGGAAGCAATGCTATTTAGACCATATTTCCCATATAAGAAAGAGTTAAATGACAAAGGCGTAGATATTTCAGCAAAGAAACATAAGTCACTTCAAAGAAGAGTATTAGCTTATCGTGAGGGAAGGGCAGACCGCTATCTTGCAAATCTATTTAGCGATGAGAATGTCAGTAGATGTTTTATCGAAAGCATTCGAAAGTATCAGCAAACATTTGATGGAAAGAATACGAGGCTTGAAGTTTTCTTTGAAGAATTAAATATAGAAACCGGATTCTTACGTGAAATTATGCTGCCTTTACTAATCGTAGTAGCATTCTCTATTACGGGATTATTTAAACTGATTAGTGTATTTGAAATTCAGATGTCATTACTGTACTGTGTCTTATTTACTCTTATTGGCTACCGATATGGAATTCCATCCTTTAATGAGAAGGTATGTAGCAAAATACGGGAGCGGGATGAAAAATTCAGAATGAAATATAGAGAAAATGCTTAAACAGAAAGGTAAGGTATTGACTGCACGCTAGCGTGCAGTCGTACTCTTACAGGGACTAGAACTTTGTATTAGGGAGGATTTGAGTATGAAAAGGAAACAAATGATGTCATTGTTATTAGCAGGTGTACTGAGTGCATCTATGCTTGTGGGATGTGGCGGAGGAAGTAATATAAGCATTCCATCACTACAGAAGGAGTCCTCTGAAAAAGAGGATACGGAAGAGAAAGAAGAAAAAGAGGAGAAGGAAAAAAAGGAACAGGAAGAAGTCAAAACAGAAGAAGTTACTAAAGAAGAGGAGATAATCGTGGAACCAGAAGAAGAGAAGTCAGAAACAGATGATGAAAAACCTTCTGGTACCGTAAAAGATCTATCTGAGGTATCAAGCTATGAAGATATAAAGGTCATTGTTGATAATGACATAGCATTAACGATGGAGGCATTGTATGCAGACTTTGAAGAAATAAAGGGAATAATTCCTGATTATAAGTCATATATCGCACATAAAGATCTTGTAGATGCCTTCTATAAGGAGATTACTGATACAAACAAGCTTCTTTGCTTAAAAGCAGAGTATTATGCCACTATTTATGCAAGGTTTGTCTTAGCAAATGAAAAGTCTGATGATGTATATGATAAGATCGATATCATTTATGATGACATCTATGATGGTGTTATAGATGATATTTATGATGAAATCTATGGTGGCATTATAGATGAAGTGTATGACTATTTCTATGATGGAGTCATTGATGATGGTTATGACCTTGCAAACTATTCGGAGTGGTTTGAGTCATCAACAGAGGAATATGGCAATTGGATGTCTGCAGGAACTAAGGTATATAGCGACTGGATGGCAGCGGGTTCTGAGGTATATTCCTTCTGGATGTCACTGGGAACAAGCACATTTATGGGAGTCTCCGATTCTGCCTGGGATACCATAGATAAGTTTGAAAAAGATGTTCTCGAAGAGATAAAAGAGCTATCGGAAGAATAGTACTTACGAATAAAAGCGAATATTGTCTTAGGAGTTTTGGAAACTGTCATCAAGTTAATAATTTGTTAGAATCGGTGTAACTAAAGAATCAGAAAGAGAGTGAGAACGTTTTGTTCCTCTCTCTTTTTTGTTCGCTTTCACCATAAGATAGACTGTAAAGTTTATCCTTTTTTAGCAAGTTATGATACTCTATATTAGGAAAACCATGAAGGTCTTAAAGAATACCATAGTTACGAGAATAATTATCGAGAAAAAGCAATCTGTTGCGAGTGAAGAGCCATGCACAGACAAATGGATGTTGATAGAGAATGGTATAGAAGCGAGTTCATGAACCATGAGTTTATGGACGAACACCGCCCTCTGGAAAGAGAGCTTTCTTTCTATGAGGCAGTGGTAGAGGGCGATATGAAACTGGTGAAGAAGAACTGTAGAGAGAAGGATTTTTCCAATCCAGAAGGTATGGGAAAACTTTCAGAAAATCCTCTGCAGAATCTTCGATATCATTTTGTGGTTACTGTGGCCATGATTACCAGATACTGTGTACACGGAGGCATGGAACAGGATAAGGCATATTCGCTTAGTGATTTTTATATTTTGAAAATGGACAAGTGCCAGAATGTGCATGAAATTTCGGATTTGCATGATATTATGTGCATGGACTTTTGTGAGAAAATGAATGCCTTAAAGAAGAGCATGGTGCTCTCTAAGCCCATTGTGCTTTGCCTAGATTATATTTATACGCATTTGCATTATAAGATCTCTTTGGATGAACTTTCCGAGGAAACGGGATTATCTAAGAACTATATATCCGCCCTATTCAAACAGGAAATGGGGATTACATTAAATGTTTATGTTCAGAACATTAAAATCGAAAAAGCATGTAATCTACTCAGATATTCTGATTATACCCTTACGGACATTGCTAATTATTTGGCATTTTCCTCAGAAAGCCATTTTATCGCCAATTTTCAGAAGATAATGGGAATAACACCGGGACAGTACCGGAAGAACCACTTCCGTTCTGATTGGGAAAAGATCAAAAAGTCATAATAACTTACACGAGAAAACTCGGAGGTAGAATCATGAAAAGAAATCAATGGAAAGTATCATTGGCGGGATTACTATGTGTATCCCTTTTGGGCTGTGGAAGCAGTGCCAGTGGTGACGTGGACGTCCTTGAGATAGTAGTGCCGGGGCAGGTGGAGGCGCAGAATCAGCCACAGAACCCACCAGCAGAGCAGATAGTAGAAGAACAAAAGCCTGAGGAGCAGGTACAGCAGAGCCGTTATGCGGGTATGGACGTAGAAGATATTTTGGCATCCCTGACCCTAGAGCAGAAGGCAGCGCAAATGGTACTGCCGGCTATTTATGAGACATCACCACAGGAAATGAAGGAGTATTGTTACGGAAGCGTTCTTTCTAAATCAGAGTCCTTAACTTATGACAGATGGGTTTCTACAGTAGATGAATTTCAGGCAGCAGCAATAGATTCCCCAAGTGGTGTGCCCTTCTTTTATGGACAGGATGATGTGCATGGCGTCAATTACAGTGCAGGAACCGTTTTGTTTCCTCATAATATCGGAATGGGTGCAGCCAATGATCCGGAGCTAATGTATGAAATCGGACTCATAACGGCAGATGAGGCAAAGCTCTGCCACATGATTTGGAATTATGCTCCCTGTGTTGCCCAGTCTGTTGATCCCAGATGGGGACGTACCTATGAAAGTTATGGTGCGGATTTAGATATCATTACCAATCTAAGTGTTTCTTATACAAAAGGTCTTATTGATGGTGGCGTCATTGCCTGTCCGAAACATTTCTTTGCAGATGGAAATGTGGTCTATGGAACAGGAGAGAAATCGGAAGTGGACCGCATTATCGATAGAGGAGATTCTGCATTATCAGAAGAAGAGATAGAAGAACTTCTTGCAGTATATCAGGAGCTTATCGATGTGGGAGCACAGAGCATTATGATTAGCCATTCTTCATTAAATGGTGTGAAGATGCACGAAAATGCAAAATATATTCAGTATCTGAAGAATGAAATGGGCTTTGAAGGATTTATTGTCAGTGACTGGGATTCTGTGCAAAATACTTCCCCTGCAACCTATAAGGAGCAGGTTATTACTGCTGTAAATGCCGGAATCGACATGCTGATGGAGGTATCCACTTATAATGAAGCGATGCAGATTATCGTGGATGCTGTACAGGCGGGAGATATTATGGAAGAAAGAGTGGATGATGCTGTAAGAAGAATTTTGACAGTGAAAAAGGATATGGGCCTTATGGAAGATCCATTCCTTAAAAATATGGTAACGAAAGAAAAGGCAACAGGTAGCGAGAATTATAGGGCTGTTGCAGAAAAGGCCGTAGAGGAAAGTCTTGTTCTTATAAAAAATGATAACGATATTCTTCCTATAAAAGAAGGTACAAAGGTATATGTATGCGGTCCGGCTGCCAATAATGATGTTGCCCAGTGTGGTGGATGGACCATTGATTGGAATCGCAGCTATCTGGAGGACATTCCGGGACTTACTACTTTATTAGAAGGTTTTAAGAAAGTGGGAGCCGATTGCGGTATTGAAATCATTACAGATAAGAGACATGCTGAGGAAGCGGATGTCGTGATTGTTTGTGTGGGTGAGGATGCCTATGCAGAGTGGAATGGAGATACAGAGGATTTAGCTCTTTGCGGAGATATGGGCTTAGAAGGTAACCAGAGTGCCATTTTACAGGCAGAAAAACTGGGAAAACCTACCATTGCCTGCATTGTTGCTGGTCGTCAGGTCATTATTGAGCCCTACGCAGATGACTGGGATGGCATTGTTATGTGTTATCTTCCCGGATCCGAAGGGCAGGGTGTTGCCAATGTTCTCTTTGGAAAGGCAGATTTTTCTGGAAAACTTCCTAGTCCCTGGTATAGCTCCATCAGTCAGATTGGAACAGGGGATGCATGGTTAGAGAAAGGTTATGGATTAAGCTATTAAATTATTGTAAGGCTTTCGTGGGTTACATAAATGAGTCGAATTATATCATTAACGGAAAATCAGATTAAAAGAATTTATTGTCGGCATATGCTTAAGGATTTCCCTGCCAGTGAAAGAAAGCCCCTTTCTATGATTATGAAAGGGGTTCGTAAGGGGACGTATGAGTGTCTAGGTTTTCGCGAGGGGAAAGCATTATTAGGCTATGCTTTTTTTCATAAAACGGGGAAGAATTATCTTTTCGATTACCTAGCTGTGGTGCCGGGGAAGAGAAACCAAGGTATCGGCGCGGCATTTTTGAAGGAACTATCATCCTATTATAAAAGAGTGGGAAGTGTGATAGGAGAGGTGGAGGATCCGGACTGTGCTGAGACGGAGGAAGATCGCATATTACAAAAAAGACGCTATGAATTTTATATGCGAAATGGGTATGTGGATACGGGCATCAGAGTGCATTTATTCGGCGTTCATTACCGTGTGATAAAGATGCAAAATGGAAAAGGGCAGACGAAACAGGAACTTGTCAGTATTTATAAGAAACACTATATGTCGTTTTTACCATTTTACCTATATTTGCCGAATGTCAGAGTCAAAAAGTCATTTACGTAAAGATATTATGTAAGTTGACCCGTCAGGTCAGTTAACATAGCATCAAAATGTGGATGACATAAACTTGCAGAAAGACGTCAAATCCGTCATTTTATAAATTTGATTGGTATGAGGGAATCTATATTTGAATCCCGAAATAGGCGAAGAGCTTATCTACATCTAGTATATACATATGGGAGTCCCAGTCGTCTTCCGATTGATATTTTTGTACGGAAATAGGGCAGCGGCAGTAGGCATCAAAGTTTGCTTTGATCCAGTCATAGACATAGCGATTTACCCCATTCCATATATAAAGAATATTCTGTGGTTTCCCAAATTTTGCATACAGGTGGCTGAGCAGTTTCTGCATGGTCAGCTTTCCAATGCCCTGATTTTTGTATTCTTCGTTGGTATACCAACCTGTGACCTGCCAGTCCTCTTTGGTGTCTAGATTAATCATACATTTGCAAACAAGCGTTTCCCCGATGGAGTAGGTACATTTAAATACTTCATTGGGGAATTCTTTTATTTCTAAAGTTGGTTCCATAAAGAAGGGTCTCCTAAGATTAATATATTAATATATGATTATATGATATGATTGTAACATACTGGGGAGATGGTGGAGAAAGAAGTGTGCCCTAGTGCGTGTGGGAGATGACAAGTATTTTGCTGGGAAAGGAAGGGACTATGAAAAAGATAATTCCAATGATTTTAATAATTCTGTGCCTATTGGTGTCAGGATGCGGAAAAAAGGAAGATTATGTATTTTATTCTACAGAGGATAATTGGATTGGTTTGAAATCTATCCAAATAGGCAGTGATTATCTAGAATTTGAAATTGATGAAAGTATGATTATTAGCAAAAGCAATACAGGAATCAGAGGATTTAGTTCAGATTCTGATAGGTATTCACCAAGCGTGTTTTACCATGAAGTTGGAGAGAATCATGGACAAAAAGCAACAGATGTACAAATCACGCAGAAAAAGAATGGATTTATTATCAGAATCAACTATCCAGATGCGGCAAACATAGATAGAGTAAGTTTAGGCGATGCAAATATCACCCATTTTGAATGTCCGAAAATTGAAGAACCTCTCTATGGAGGCGAAGTAGTTGATTATTATAGACAGAACTATAACGCAGCTAAAGAAACCTGGGATGACTTCAGTGTGGAAGAGGTATTTTTCCCTATGACGGAATATTAGTAACAGGGACGGTCCTTTTGGGATGTGGAGTGTCCCTTTGGGTAGGTGAAAGGTGAATTTTTATCATATCTAATGATGACCCAGAAGGATCGTCCCCGATGTATCTAGAAAAGTTCTAACAAGATCTAACAAGTTCTAACACAAATAAAAAGTTCTAACAAGACCTAACACAATCTAACAAATATTCCGCACCCTATTGTCTCAACAGGAATTCTTTAAATCTGGGTAAGGTGAATTCCAAATATCCATAATGGGGATTGCTGATAATTCCCTTTTTGATGAGTCTTTTGCGATAGACTGTGAATTTATTTGATTCCATTCCAGCAATATGTCGTAGCTCATCAACTTTTCCAGAGTCACTCTCGCATAATGCTTGTAGGACTTTTATATCAAGTTCTGACAGTTCAGAATAGATTTTATCGTAAACATATTCTTCTAACATCTCATCGAAATCGGCCAAAACCTCTGTATATGGTTGCTTATATTTAAAACAAAGATATCCTAGTACTTGGTATGCAAATGCGTATCCATTTGTAACTAGAGCCATTTCATCTGCAATCGCAGGAGTAACAGAAAGTAGATTTTTATAGGAATCTGAAATTTTTGCAAGGCTCAAAGGTTTTAAAACTACTTTTGGTGCACGATAAAGGAAGGTTAGAGTTTCTTCATTTTGGAGATTGCTGATATTTTCATAAAGACCTGTCATTAATAGAAAGACATTATAGTTTTTTCTGATATAAATCTGAAACTGACTAGCAAACTCCTTTATTTGTTTATTGTTTGTTACCTCATCAATGGCAATAAGTACTTTTTTCCCTTTTTGTGTAAGGATTTTTAGTTGTCGATCCAATGCGATTTCAGCTGTTTGAATAGGTGTTTCACCAGATATTTCGATTTGAAAATTAGGTAGAGAAACGCTAATCTTTGCTTCTTTAAATATTTTAGACAGGGATTTGTTAACGTAGAGCTCTGCAACGAGAGCTTCTAATAAGTCCTTTTCAGGACTGATTTCTGCTACAATCCAATCTTTGGAAGAAGCCAGCTCTCTGCAGATGGAAGTCATGGTCACGGTTTTTCCACAACCACGTACACCGGTAATCATACAAACCTGGTATTCAGGATTGTTTGACTGGAAGGTTTCAACGATTTCTAGCTGTTGCATTCCTCTTCCTATATAATTTGTGGGTTCTTTGCCAAATGTGAAAGTAAACGAATTTTCCATGGAAGACACTCCTTTTTACAACCTTTTACAACTCTGAAAATATTTTACAACCTTTTACAACCTTTTACAACTTCGAATATCTTTTACAACCCTTTACAACCTTTTACAACTTTAATTTTCTTTTACAACCTTTTACAACTTTCCCCGCCGAGAGTCTCCCATTAAATTATCATTAAGATAGCAGATTGTCAGGGAAAGAGGGATATAATATAGAAGTAAAATATTGTTATTATAAGGAAAAATATTATTAATTAGGAGAAATTTGAGATGAAAAGAATGTTTTGTTGCGTAGTAACCGGTATTTTGTCATTTTCTGTATTAGTAGGCTGCGGAAGCAAGAATGCAGGGGCAAAAGAGGAAGCGAAGATAGAAGATCCAGGTACGGTTGTAATCGAACAGCCAGTTTCCGAAAAAGATACTGTTGTTGAGGAAGAAACAGCAGTATTAGATACAACAACAGAAGATCAGGAATTAGCTGTGTTAGAAACAACAGAAGATCAGGACTTAGCTGTATCAGAAACGATCACAGATGAGCAGGCATTGGCTGCTATCCAGAACTATTGCTACATTAGTAATCCAAGTCTTGTGGATATTGTAAACGAGGGACAGTATGCAGTGTCCTGGGAGGTTTCTTCCAGTGATGAAAATGAAATAGTAGTTTTATATATTTCCTATACGGGAGCACAGGTTCGCTACTACATTGATCGTAATACAGGGGATACCTATGTTACAGAATTCGTTCCTGGAATCCTCGATGAGGAAGAGCAGACCGACGAACGATTTAATGTAAAAGATTATTTCGATCAATAATATTTATAGGGACAGGGAGCAGAGAGATTTTTTGTGATGAGTATAAGGTAGTCTTAATACAGGAAGCTAAGGTGACAAATATGACAAAACAAAGAACAATTTTTTCAGGAGTACTTATATCATTATGTCTATCTTTAGCGGCATGTGGAAAGACAGATGGCGTGGAAGAAATAGTTGAGGAAATCGTAACAGAGCCTGCAGCAGTAGCTTTTTCAAAGGAAAGCGGCTGCTATGAGGAAGCGTTTGTATTAACGATAGAAACGCTGGAAGAATGTAGCATTTATTACACGCTAGATGGTTCTGATCCGGAAAGTAGTGCATCCAGACAAGTATATACCGAAGAAGGAATCTCTATTGCAGACCGTTCAGGAGAGGATAATGTAGTATCTGCCGTTCCCCCTGCTTTATTTGACACAGCTTATGTCAAAGCCAATAACCAAACAAAACAATTAGACAGCACATTAAAGGTTCCCGGCAAAGAAGATGTAGATAAATGCACAGTCGTACGCGTCGCAGCTTATGGAAAGGATGGTTCTTTACAGGGAACGATTGCAGGAACTTATTTTATTGGTTCCATAGAGGAGCATGTAGAAGGTGTCAGTGAGAGCGCGTTGGCAGCAGGGCAGCCTCTATCCATTATTTCCATAACCATGAATTATGAGGATTTGTTTGATCCTGAGACAGGTATTTATGTGCGTGGAAATATTTTTGATGAAGCTTTGCAAAAATATATTGCCAGTGGACAGCCCTTTAAGGATGATTGTGGTCGTAAGTTAGAAGCAAACTATAACCAGAGAGGACGGGAATGGGAGAGAACTGCCCATGTAGATTTTCTGGAAAGTGACGGCATGCAGACGAAGTGTGTGCTGAGTCAGGATTGCGGCATTCGCATTCAGGGTAATTTCTCCAGGTCAGATTTACAAAAGGGATTTCGATTATATGCCAGAGAAGATTATGGAAATAAGCGATTTGATTATCCCATTTTTGGCGATGGTTTGAAAAATGATGCCGGAGAGGTGATTGATTCTTTTAAGACCCTGACGCTTCGTAATGGTGGGAATTGTGCCTTTACCACGAAGTTTAGTGATACCTACTGGCAGTCCATGTTAGGAGAAGTGAATTGTGAGACATTAACCTCCAGGCCGGCAGTGGTATATATCAATGGAGAGTATTGGGGACTTTATGTGCTGCAGGAGGATTATTCCGCGGCTTACTTTGAAGATACACATTTGGTGGATAGCGATAATGTAGCCGTTTATAAAGGTGATGCAGAAAGGTTGGCTTTAGGATATAAGCTAGATGTTGGAAAACTACCAGAAGGTGAGACATTAGAAACGTATTTCTTATTTGATGTTCTTACATTCTTCCGAACCCATAAGGATCTAAAATCGCAGGAGGATTATGAGGCATTCTGTGAACTTGTGGATCCAGATTCTGTAAGAGATTATTTTGCTGTGGAGACATGGATTAATAATAAGTGGGATTGGCCGGGAAAGAACTGGTCCATGTGGAGAACCATAGAACCGGAAGAAGGAAATCCTTATGGCGACTGCAGATGGAGGCTTATGTTCTACGACCTTGAATTTGGCGGTGTATCTGGAAGAAGTGATGCTTTCACAAATACCATCAAAGAAGATAATTATAAGCCTCACGGACTATTGGACATGGATACAAATAACCCCGCAGTTCTTATGTTTGCTTATTTGATGACTAATGAGGAATTCCGTAAGGGTTATGAGAACAGATTATGGGAGTTAAGTGATGGCGTGTTTGCTTATGAAAATGCAAAGAAGACGCTGGATCAATTTGTTGATACCTATAGCCCCTTATATCCTCAATTCTTTGCACGCTATCAAAATGTAGGAAGCGCAGATGGTGCCGTAAAGGGTGGCTATGCAAGTGCAAAATGTATTGATGACTTCTTACAGGAGAGGGCGAACAATATCCAGAAGCTAATCGATTATGCAGAGAAGATTGAGGGTGAATGAAAACATTTTTTAAGGCTAGCATATCATCATTCATAACCATGTGCGTCATACTGGTCTTAGCAATCATTCTGACAGGAAATAGTCAAAATGAAGAAAAGACCAGTATGGGTAATGTCTTTACAGATAGCAAGGGATCCACCATTTACTTGGAACCTGCGCATCTTTCATTTGTTATCAAATCAGAATCCAAAAAGTATTTTGCGGATACAAAGGCAAGAGGTGCCGCAACGTATCTAAAGGCAAATGGCATTACATTTGCTGCAGAACTTTTAGAAGATATAGATGAAATGGAAATCTATATTGCACCTTTTTCATTAAATGATGTGGGAAGTATAGAAGAGGATTATTTAGACTTTCTGGAAAATCGAATGAAAACAGAAGGTGAATATACTCTACTTGGGGCACAGGGACTGGAAACGGTAGAGTTGCAAGAGAATGTGTTCTATCATATCTATTATTCCTCCAGTGCAAAATCGAATAATGAATATCAATTCGGGTCAGCCTATTTGATGAATGTGGATGACCAATGCATCGTATTCCATTTCATTCGGTATATGGATAAATCTCCCGTATTTGCCAATGGAAGCCGAGAAATGGATCCTGTGGCAGAACGAATTATGGGCTCTGTTACTTATGGTGATGCAACTGGTGGAAGAAAGTTAGAGGAAGGGTTTCTATCTAACCTTCTCACCTTTAGTTTTTCATTGTGGATTTTCTTAATTCCTATCTTTTATTTTCTGACCCGCAACGTTTCCGTTGTGACAGAAAGCGGAGAATGGCAGGACGATTTATTAGGAAGAGACAGATCCAGAGCCGTGCTTGGATTATTTGCGGTTCTTATTGTCTTGCATCATTTGGTGCAGCACGTTGGAGCTGCCAATGCGGGTGTTCTCTCCTTTATGGAAGACGGTGGCGTTTTGTTTGTAGGAGCCTACTTCTTTTATTCTGGATTCGGACTATTTTACAGCTACAAAAACAAAAAAGATTATTTAAAAGGATTCATAAAAAAGAGATTACCAGTTGTATTAATTCCCTTTTATGTAAACACGCTGGTTTATGTTTTATGTAACATACTGGTTGATAAGAAGCCTTTGCAAATAGAAACGATTCTGCAGCTACTTGGAATTCATTTGATCAATGATCATATGTGGTACATTGCAGAAATCGTCATCTTGTATTTGGCATTTTGGCTATTTTTCAGGTGGATTAAAAATGAAAAAGTAGCCATGATTGCAATGACCATTTTTGTGCTGGCGATGATGAATGGAAGTCTTTTCTTAGGTCATGGAAATCATTGGTTTCAAGGCGAATGGTGGTACAACACGACATTTTTATTTGTGTTAGGAATGCTTGTAGCCAGAAAAAAAGAGACTTTTCTGCGATTTATAAAACGGCACTATGGAAAGGTGCTTATCGCAACCATTTTGGTATTCATTGGACTTTCTAAAGGAAATGCATACATGCTGGAGACAAGAGGATACTGGACCTCCAGCACTATAGATAAATACCTTACGCTAGCTGTGCAGCTTCCCCTTGTGATTTCTTTTGTAGCACTTACAGCATGGATTTCCATGAAAATCAAATGCGACAATGCGGTGGTGAGATTCTTCGGGAAGATCTCTCTGGAACTATATTTGATTCATAACCTTTTTATTCAGCATTTTAGTTTTGTAAGAGGAAAGGGTGTTTATTTCTTCTTAGTATATGTGGCAGCCATTCTGGCAGCAGCATTGTTACATCGTGTTGATACGATGCTTATTTGCTTGTTTCAAAAAACGCCTCTTCCGGAGAAGCATAAATTATGGCCGGAGGTGAAAGCACTTTTGGCTGGATGGAAGAAGCAGATTTTATTCTCACTACATGGTATTCGACATAATCCCAAAAGATTTATAAAGACAACCCTGCGAGAAATAATTTCTCTGGTATGGGCGTTGGTTACACTGGCACCGATTTGTCTGCTGGTAATCAATGCAACCAAGTCACGCATTATTGGCGTTCCTCTTTGGCTTCCGGGAAAGAATTTTTTGAATAATCTTCATAATATTAATAGTTCATTTTCTGGGCCGGGAGGAAGTATTGTATCCGGTATCGTTAACTCTACTATTGTTGCGACAGCCACATCGTTATTGTCAACATATTTAGGCTCTATGACGGCATATGCATTTGAACGTTATAAGTTTAAGGGAAAAAAGCAGTTGTGGGTTGTGATGATTGGATGTCTTATGATTCCGCAGTCGGTAGCCTATGTTGGTATCTATAAAGTGGTTGTTCGGTTGGGATTACTAAATCATCTCAGTGTATTAATTCTTCTTGGTTTAGCGAATCCGGCAGCCGTCTATTTTATAAGAATGTATTTGAAAAATATCAATTTGGTGGAGATTGGAGAAGCCGCCCGCATTGATGGTGCAAAAGAATTTTCCATATTCCACAGGATTGTAATTCCTATTATTAAGCCGGCATTTGCATTGCAGGTAACTTTTAGTTTTGTTTCTGCGTGGAATAATGGATTTGCGCAGGATCTATTTTTAATGGGGTGGAAGAAAAAGACGATAGCATCCTACGTTTCTCTTTTTGCAGGAAGTGCTAGCTTCTCCCCAGAAGAATATGCTCTTATGTTTGTTGCAACTTTACCACCGCTGATCGTGTATATCCTTTGTTCTAAATCTATTGTATCTAGTATTACGCTGGGAGCGGTGAAAGAGTAGGACTAGTTTCTTCGTCCACGAAAGTCCTATGACAAATGTTATAATGACTACAAAAGTCCTATGACAAATGTTGAAGAATAGATGCAGGAAAGTTAAAAAGTGAAATCAAATGCTTTCATTAGTTTCAAACATTAAAAAATAAAGTCAGGAAGTAAGAAGTATGTTTTGTAAAAATTGTGGCGTAAAAAACGATGATGACGCAAAATTTTGTATTGCCTGTGGAGGGCCGACGGGAATTGTGCCTGTACAGACGGGGATTCCTCAAGGGGAAAATAGTGCAGGAGTAAAACCTAAAAAGAAGAAAGACAAACTTCCGTTTATTATTGCAGGAGCAGTTCTTTTGGTGGGAATTGCCACCTTTTTGATTATATTCCTTTCCAGTGCAAGTCCAGAGGCAAAAGCAAGGAAGGAACTGAAATTAGCGAATCAGTATTTGGATGAGATGCAGTACGAGATGGCAATAGCGTCCTACACGAAAGCCATTGAAATCGATCCAAAGAATGTGGAGGCATATGAGGGACTTGCCAATACCTATATTGCGATGGCAGAGGAAGCGTATACTGCTGGAGATGTCGATTTAGCAATCACCTATAATGAAAAGGCGGTGGAGATACTGGCCCAGGGTGAAAGAGAAACCGAAAATCAAAAACTGGCCACCCTTCGTCGTGATATTGAAGAAAAGTATTTAGTAGCGGAAGAAAGAACAGATAATACCGCGATTAGCGAAGTGGAAATGGATGCAGAGGAGAATCCAGACGCAAATCAGCCTGCTGTAAGCGACTATGTAGACCCCGAAGAAACACAGGCATACGTGCAGATTTTACAGAACGCACTTTATTATGGTGAAATGAATGGAAATCAGTATGGAGATCCCAGTTATGCGGAAGGCTGGTTCTCTATTTATGATATTGATAATGATGGACGGAAAGAACTGCTTCTTTGTTGGCAGGGAGATTGCATGGCCAATTATGCATCTTATATATGGGGCTATGCGGATGGCAAGACCCATGTGGAACTAACGGAATTCCCTGCATATACATTTTATGACAATGGCATTATAGAAGTGGGTATATCTCATAACCAGGGACTTGCAGGTTCCTTTTGGCCTTACACGACATATAAATATAATGAGAATACAGACACCTTTGATTATTTATGTTTTATGGATGCCTGGGATAGAAACTGGAATGATACAGATTTTAATGGTGAAAAATTCCCAGCAGAGTTTGATGAAGATGGTGACGGCTTAATTTATTACATGTATTCTGGAGATTGGTCGAATCCCACGAAGCTTGGCCCTGTTGATTTTTATGTATATGAGTCTTGGAGAAATGACTACTTAAATGGTGCACATGAAATCGAGATACCATTTACTGTACTGAATGAGGAAAATATAGAAAACCTATTAAAAGACATCTGATAAAAGAATCGGGGTGACGCGATTCGAACGCGCGGCCTCTACGTCCCGAACGTAGCGCTCTACCAAACTGAGCCACACCCCGAAAAACCTTGTTTATAGTACAATAAAGTGCATTTATTGTCAATGAAGTGAGGCTTTAGGCATTCCTACTCATTACCTGCAATATATGTGCGGCATACATAGAGAAGCCGCTGCGATTTTTCTTAAATTCATCGGAAAGCTCAAAGAAAATCTCCTTGGAAGCATAGTCCCTCTTAAAGAAGGGAGTAAATAAAGGTTCCCACTGGGGAAGATAAAAGGACTGTTTTCTAGTGTAGCAGTTGCTGGCGGTAGCCTGCACTCTGTGTTCTTTATCTACATAGGTGGCAACAGATTTATGCATAGCCATATCTTCTGCAGGCAGATAGTAGTAGTTCTTGTAGCCAGAGTAGAAGAATTTCATTTCTTCTTCATACAGAGGAATCTTTAAGGAAGCATCTACGCCTTCTCCAGAGAAATAGCATCCCATAGCATGGAAAGAAATCGGTCTTGGAAGTGCTGCTTCCAGGCGAAGTTTTAAAATGATTTCCTGGCAACGAGTTTTGTCACTATTTAAATAATAGCTAGCCTTTGCACCCATAACCTTAGGAGCTTTGGTGAAAAGGTCTGTGTAGGAAAGAATGGACAGAAGAGGGAGCATGCCCTTTAAGTCCTCTAGATTATGAAGCATAAAAAGCTTATAGGATTCCTCACTGCCGCTGATTACATAATCGTGATAATAACTGATTAATTCTCTGCCAGAAAAAGTATCTTCTCTATAAATTCCTAGGAACTGCTCAATGGTTTTTTGCTTGCAGTCAAGAAGTCCAAGAATATTCTTATAGGAAACAATTCTCTTATATAAATCAATTCCTTCCAGATTCTTAAAACTATCTTCTAAGTCGAAGGTTTCACATTTTGCCTGTAAGAAAGGAATATCAAAACGGTTTCCATTAAAATGAATCAGTACCTTGTATGACTTTACAAAGGTAAGGAAGGCCTCCAGTATGAGGCACTCTTCTTCGTATTTGTCAGCTAGCCACTGGATGGCATGCCAGGTACCCTCTGCATGATACACTGCACCAATGATGTAAAGATTGGAAGAACGGGGAGAAAGCCCCGTAGTTTCAATATCTACGAAGAGAATATCATCAAGCGGTGCGATAGATTCTATGGGATAGGAAGGCGAAAAATCGTCAAAATCCGTAATGATTGTTTTCATAAAAAATACCAGTCCTTCTATAAAGGCTTTTCGAGCACCTCTATTTTATCATAATTATCCTCTTTTCTGTATGGCTGGGTCTGGCCAGATATGGCTAGGTATGGAGATTTTGTAAAGTTCTGCTGATGAGGGACCGAAATATCATATAGGAAAAGTTTCACCATCATTATGGAGTAGATATATGCAGATTAGTATTCATCAGACAGCAAAGTCTTTGCAGCAGACAGAAGTACATGAAAGAACCATAGAAAAGCACAGCAAGGAAGTAGAGAAGAATAACGCCCAAATGAGTTCGGGTGCTATTTTTGCGGGAAGTGCATTACAGGGAATTCTTCCTGAGAAGAATAATGTTTCGGCAGGATTGACCCAGGAAGACATTATGGGAGCTGTGTCTGCAAAGGATGCCAAGACGACGAAGGATATGATGACCGTTATGGCAGCCAGCGTATCTCCGGAGGAGCTTGGAAAGCTTGCAGAGAATGGTTTTGATGTTCGTGATTTAGATCCCAGCGAGATGGTAAATATCACTGATGAAATTCGTGCAACCCTTGCGAAAGCTGGAGTGACCATTCCTGGATATAATGATGACTTATCGAAAGAAGTATTAACGGAAGTGACAGGTTCTATAGCCGCCGCAGAGGCTTTAGAGGATGCTTTTAAAAAGTATCAGGTACCTTTTACAGAGGAAAATATGAAGGAAGCTACCGAGGCAGCAGCTTTAGGCAGAAGTATTTCTGATTTATCGCAGGATGCCAAGGCATATCTGATTGAAAATGAATTGCCTGCCACGTTGGAGAATTTGTATACGGCGCAGCATAGCAGTCAAGGAATGTCTTCTCAGGCACCGCAGAAAGCAGATATTCCTGCGTCACTGATTGATGAAACATTAGATAAGTACGGATTTGAGAAGACTAAAGAAAACAGGGAGATGGCAGGCTATTTGGTGTCTTCAGGTATTGGCTGTACCGAGGAGAATCTGTCCTATTATAAGGAATTAAATACGTTAGAATTTCCTTTATCGGAAGCACAGTTATATGAGACCGCTGCCAAGGGATTAAAGGATAAGGGTGTTGCAAAAGAGGGTGAGACACTGCAACAGGAGACCTTACTGGAAAAGTCCGTAAGGATTGTACAAGAAACAGAACAGCTTACAGAAGCAGCCGTAGAGGAAGTGGTAGAAAGTGAAAAGCCACTGAATCTTAAAAACCTCTTTGATGCACAGAAAAGTCTTACAGAGGAAGCCCAAGCAAAGCATCCAGAGGAAGGCAAATTTGTACAGGCACAGCGTATGCTAGAAGAAGTTCGTCTTTCTTTAACGGTAAGTAGTACCTATACGTTGTTAAAGGTGGGTGTTTCTGTAGATACCTTAAAATTAAACGCGTTGATAGATGATTTAAAAGCGGTAGAAGAAGGAAAGTCAGAAGCTCTTTTTGCAGATGCAACAGGGGATTCTTATCGTTTGTGGAAAGAGACAAACGAAGTAGTAAATGCGCTTCCTACCTATCCAGAGGAAACCATCGGGCAGTTAGGAGAAGAAGAGAATCAGAGTGTATTTTCCTATACCAGATTTAAAATGGTGCAGCTTCACACGGTTTCTGAGGTTGGAAAGAATCTTGCTCTGCAGTATGAAAATGCAGGGCAGCGATATGAATCCATGCAGACCCAGGTGCGTTCTGATTTGGGAGATCGTATTACAAATGCATTCCGGAATATTCCTGAACTGTTAAAAGAAAATGGTTTTGAAGTAACGCCTGAAAACGAAAAAGCTACCCGTATTCTTTCCAGAAATCATATGGAACTTACAGGAGAGAACTTAGAAGCCGTCAAAGAGGCAGATAGACTAATGACCAGAGTAATCGAAAAGATGACACCTGGTGCAGCTCTAAAACTCATCCGTGAGGGGGACAATCCTTTACAGATGTCTTTAGAACAGTTAGAGAAAAAATTGGATGCTATGGGTAAGTTCGATGCAGTAGAAGGTTATGCAAGATTTCTGGTTCGTCTGGAAGAAAGAAATGAGATTACAGAAGCAGAGAAAAACTCCTATATCGGTATTTATCGTATGCTTCATACCTTAGAGCAGAAGGACAGTGCATCCCTAGGTGCAGTTCTTAATCAGGGGGAAGAACTCACCTTGAAAAATCTTCTTCGTGCAGTTAGGGGAAGAAATCATGCTGGTATGGATATACAGGTGGATGATACGGTTGGTTTCTTAGATACCGTGATTACAAAGGGTGTCTCTATTACAGAGCAGTTAGAAACTGCTTTTGCTGAAAGTGGAAGTAAGGAGCAGCAAAAGCAGGAAGCAGCATTGTTTGCAAGAGAAACCCATGCCCTCATGGAGGAAGCAGCAAAAGTACCAGAGGAAGCGGTAGAGCTTCTTCATGAAAACAATCTTCCGGAGAACATGAAGAATCTGGCGGCTGCCAAAGACCTAACAGATAAAAAGAACAATAAATTGTTTGGAAAGTTAAAGGATCTTACTGCAAAGGCAGAGAGAGGAATTGATTTTGATTCTCTTTCAAAAGAGATTTTACGGAATATGGATGATGTTAGCGAAGTAAAGCGTGCCTATGAAGCATTTTCCTCTACCATGGAAGATGTTCTAATGGATGAAATGATGCACCAGGAAGGACGCGTGGATCTTAAGGCGCTACAGAATGCATTCCGAGAAATTCAACTGACAGGTCAGCTGGCGCAGCAGGAGCATTATGAAATCCCTATGGAATTAGAAGGGGAGATTACCCAGGTATCCGTACAGTTTAAAAAGGGTACGGCTGGTGCGGAGATTTCCTACGAAACGAAGAATGGCGAGCACCTGGAAATCAAGCTTCTGGCAGACCACAGACAGGTAAAGGTAAGTGCATTTGCAGAGAGTGAGGAGTTGGCTGCAAGTCTTGGAGAGAGATTGAAGAACCTTTCTGAGAGTCATCCTACCATTACAGAGGTACAAATTCGAAGAGGACAGGGCAAAGTGCTAAATAATGCCGGTAATTTTGCCGAAAATAATAGTGAAGGCACTTCCACGGATGGAGATGTGCTTAGTAAGAAAGAATTATATATGACAGCAAAGGCTGTTTTAGAAGCTATCGCAGGGTAAACTCATGGATGAGTCCTGACAATGAGAAAGGAATTCTGCATCTGCAGAAGACAGGGCAACATCTATGAGAATTAATTATAATGAGACTGCGATTTTAGCAAATAACGCATTAAACAAGACCGATAAGAGTCTTTCTGCCTCTATTCAGAGACTATCCTCCGGATTAAAAATAAATGCTGCAAAGGATAACCCTGCAGGGCTTGCCATTTCTAATCGAATGGATGCTCAGATCAGGGGTCTTTCTGTTGCAAAAAATAATACCAGTGATGGTATCTCTGTAGTAGAAACGGCAGATGGTGCTTTGGGTGAGATTTCCAGCATTTTACAGAGAATGAGTCAGTTAGCTGTACAGGCGGGTGATGATGTTAAGACGGATGAAGACAGAGAACTGATTGATAAGGAAATTCAGCAGTTAAAAGAGGAAATTGAACGTATTGCAAAGGATACGGAGTTTAATGGTCAGCCCTTATTAGATGGATCCTTTGATTTAAAGGGATATACAGACAGTGATCTTGTGAAGGTGGGTACCTATTCTGATACGGTGCCTGTAGGAAAGTATACCATTACCTATCCTATCACTGTAAATGATGGTGTTGTAGATCCTTCCTGCATTGCTGCTGATCCGGCCCTTTCCGCATTAACCGGATTAAAGTTAAGCTACGAGGAAGATGATGATCTTAACGGAACATTATCCATTAAGGCAGATGGAGACTTCTCCATGCGTATTGATAGTAAGGCTGGTGCCAGTGGAGACGTAGAGTTAGATATCACTGGTATTGGTGCGATGAAGATTCAGATCGGTGCCAATGAGTCTCAGGAGCTTGCCCTTCGCATTCCTACCATTTCCTTAAAGGAGATGGGTATCGATACCCTTTCCATGAAGACGGTAGAGAGTGCACAGAATGGTATTGAGCAAATTAAAGGGGCTCTTTCCTATATCAATGAAGCAAGATCTCGTTTAGGTGCATATCAGAATCGATTAGAGAATAATAATTCCTCTGTAGAGTTAAGCAGTGAAAATATGACCGCTTCCTATTCCAGAATTATGGATGTAGATATGGCAGAAGAAATGACAGAGTACTCTACCTATCAGGTACTTTCTCAATCAGGTATTTCCATGCTTTCTCAGGCAAACTCTCAGCCGGAGTCCATTTTACAGCTGTTGCAGTAATCTTTCGTAGGCAAGATGAGGACGATGGGAAGCTGGGGGAAGCATTATGACGAATGAAAAAGTTAAGGAATATACACTTCGCATTACAAATGCCAATCGGTCTGAATTGATCGTGATTCTATGTGATTTGCTTCTTTCCTATAATAAGGAAGCAGTAGAGAATCTAGAAAAAGGGGATATGGATGCCTTTAAGAATGCGATGATGCATGCAAAGGGATGCGTCAGACAGTTAATTGGTGCTTTGAACAGGACCTATGACTTAGCCGCGGCCTTGTATGAACTATATCGGTATGCGGAAAGGCAGTTATCTCTCGCCCAGATTAGGCAGGACCTCGAACCCATTGCCATTGTAGATAAAATCTTTGTGAAATTAAAAGCAGCCTTTGAAGAAATGGCAAAGCAGGATAACTCTGGAGCGGTTATGCAAAATACCCAGTCCGTGTATGCTGGTATGACTTATGGAAGAAATCAGTTAAATGAAAGCATGACCAGCGAAGCAAATCGCGGGTTCTTCGCATAATTTAGGGATATGTGATATACTAGGGGGTGCTGATACTAGTGTATTAGCATCCTTTTTTTGTAGGTGAAGATGAAGATGGAAAAGATTGAAAAAGTAATAGCATTAATACCTGCCTATAATCCTGACGAGAAAATGTCAGATTTGGTAGTGGAACTGAAGGAAAAGTTTGCACACATTCTGATTGTTAATGATGGATGCAGCAGTGATTATGATGCTATTTTTGCGGCGCTTGCTCCCGAAGCAGGAAGAGCAGTTACAGAAGCAGATGGCATTCTGTATAAGGATGGAACCACCATCTTTACCGGGCCAGACGGTGTTACTCTCTTAAAGCACAATGTTAATAAAGGTAAGGGACATGCGTTAAAGACAGGTATCACCTACATTAAGAATGCATTTCCGGATGCTCTTGGTGTGGTTACTGCCGATGCAGATGGCCAGCACAAGATGAAGGATATTGTGAACTGTTGTGACGCATTTTTAGAGAATCCTAAGGAAGCTATCTTTGGATGTCGCGATTTCTATGGGGATACAGAAATCCCTGCAAGAAGTGTATTTGGCAATCGTGTGACTTCTAGACTAATGAAGTTCTTCTGCGACATTAAGCTTTCTGATACCCAGACAGGACTTCGTGTATTACCCCTAAGTAGAGCAGACCTTTTCCTTAGTACCAAGGGAGAGCGTTATGAATATGAAATGAACTGTATCTTTGAGATGAAGAATGCAGATCTTGCATGGAAGGAAGTTCCCATTGAAGTTATTTACTTGGATGGAAATATCAGTTCCCATTTTAATCCGTTCTTAGATTCCATTCGTATATATAAAGTATTTTTGAAATTCTGTTTATCCTCTGTTGGATCAGCAGTCGTAGATATCGGATTGTTTGCATTATTTTCCTTCTTGTTTGGAAAGATTATGCCCGATCCGTTTATGCTGTTTGGAAAGCTTTCTGTTCCGAAGGCCAAGATGGTACCGGCAACGTCCAATGTGCTTGCCCGTATCTGTTCCGGTATATTTAATTACAGCATCAATAAGATGATTTTCAAGCACCGAGGAAAGGTGCGGGAGAGCGGACCAAAATATCTGGTACTGTTTTTGATTTCCATGACTATAGCGACGGCACTAGTTACCGTATTTACCAACCTCTGTGGCGAGAAGTACAGTATCTTAATTAAGATCCTTGTTGACTGTGTTATCTTCTTTGCAAATTATAAAGTTGAGCAGCTTTGGGTATTTAAGAATAAGAAGAAGGAAGAAGAGTAACCTTGATTAATAAGCGTGAGATTATTGGTATCATTGGGGCAATGGACCAGGAAGTAGATGGTTTAATTGCTGTTATGGTCGATAAGATGGTGCATAAGAAAGCCGGCATGGAATTCCACAGAGGAACGCTTTTTGGAAGAGATGCAGTAGTGGTAAAGGGCGGTGTAGGTAAAGTGGCAGCAGCCCTTTGCACACAGATTCTTATAGACTGTTTTTATGTAACAAAGGTAATTAACACAGGTGCTGCAGGAAGTCTGTCATCGGACGTTAAGATTGGTGACTTAGTCATTGCCACAGAATTAGTACAGCATGACATGGATTCGGTGGATTTTGGATTTCCTTTAGGACAGATTCCTTTCTTGGAACCTTTTGCTTTTGCGGCAGATCAGGATATGATTGCACTAGCAGAAGAGACGGCAAAGAAATGTTTTCCATCTATGCATATATATAAGGGTCGTGTATGCACAGGTGATGAATTTGTTGGAAAGAAAGAACGAAAAGAATGGATTGTAAATCATTTCGGTGGTCTTTGTACCGAAATGGAAGGAGCAGCAGTTGGTCAGACGGCTTATATGAATGGCGTTCCATTCTTGGTACTTCGCGCAATCTCCGATGAGGCAGACGACAGTGCTACAGTAGACTTTCCTACATTTAGTAAAGAGGCTTCTCAAAGAAGCATCGAATTAATAAAAGCAATGTTTGAAGCAATGGTGTAACGAGGAATTATTAGGAGGGGAATGATGGGATTATTTGATGGACTATTGAGACAGGGTGCAAGAGCAGCTACGCAGCAGGCAATGAATACCGCTGTAAATAATGCTGTGAATACGGCGATGAATAATGCAGGTGCAGCGCAGCAGGCTACCGGAAACTATAAAGCACAGGCGTTTACCTTTGCAAGTCTTCCTACAGATGTAGCTACATTAACGGCTCTTCCGGAAGCAAGCTTAGATTCTCCTTTTAAGACAGCAGCATTAACTCTTGTTGCTTTAATGCAGTATGAAAACAATCCGGAAATGTGCTTTCAGATGTTAGATGCTCTCCGTGGACCAGATCCTATGACTCCGGTTGCAAAGAGTTTCATTAAGGAAAGACTTTCTGGAAAGATGTATGTGGTTCGTTCCTACTTTGCAGGTGCAACCCAGCAGAATAATTACACACCTGTACAGCCTTATACGGTATCTATTATGGAGAATCCTTACTCCTATCCGGAAGAGAACTGGGCAACCATGTTTGTACAGAGTACCGGTGCAGATTCTCCGAGACAGATAAAGCTTCGCAAAAAGCCTTCTACAGGACAGTGGTTCTTAAATGATATCCAGTGCCTTAGTGATATCCGTATGCCTGCAGCAGCAGATCCTTGGGCATAAGAGAAACATAATTATGATTATGAAGGACGCCGTATGGCGTCCTTTTTTGTTGCTCTCTATTCGCAACCGCTGCGCTTGTTGCTCTCTATTCGCAACCGCTACGCTTGTTGCGAATTGAAAAATGTCAAAAATTGACATTTTTCATGTTGACATATGAACAAGTATTCATATATAATAACAACATATGAACAAGTGCTCATATATAATATTGATTTTGGAGGATGAAGAAATGAAGAAAACATACAAGATTGAAGTAGATTGTGCAAACTGTGCAAACCTGATGGAAGAGGCAGCAAAGAAGGTGGAAGGTGTTGCAAGCTGTACTGTGAATTTTATGGCATTAAAGATGATTGTGGAATTTGCAGAAGGTGCAGATGAAAAAGCCGTTATGAAGAATGTTGTAAAGGCTTGCAAGAAAGTTGAAGATGATTGTGAGATTTATGTTTAAATTAATGCAGTTTAAAAGCATTTATTCGCTCTATTAAGTAGCAGATGAAATGTTTGTGATTTTGAAAAAACGATAGAAAAGGGTTCGCAAAAGGAGAATGGAAGGCGAATCATCAAGGTGAGAGATATGACAAAGAAACAGAAAAAAGTACTCATTCGAATTATTATTTCTACGGTGCTGCTTGCAGTACTTATGATTCTTGAAAAGACAGGTATTCTTGAAAAACTGCCATTTTCAAGATGGACATCTTTAGGACTGTTTCTCATTCCTTACCTTGTGATTGGATATGATATTCTGAAGAAAGCAGGAAAGGGAATCATCAAAGGTCGCATGTTAGATGAGTGCTTTTTGATGGCGGTGGCGACCATCGGTGCCTTTGCCCTTTCTGAATATGAAGAGGGAGCAGCGGTTATGCTGTTCTACCAGATTGGTGAACTTTTCCAAAGTGTGGCAGTAGGAAAGAGCAGAAAGAATATCTCAGATCTAATGGATATTCGTCCTGACTATGCAAATAAGGAAGTGGATGGCAGCATTGAAAAAGTAGACCCGGATGAAGTATCCATTGGCGATATCATTGTGGTTCAGCCGGGGGAAAAAGTGCCTCTGGATGGTAAGGTCCTTTCCGGTAATTCCTCTCTGGATACCAAGGCATTAACGGGAGAAAGCGTTCCTAGAAGCATCAAAGAGGGAGAGGAGATTATCTCCGGATGCATTAACTTAACGGGAGTGCTTCGTATAGAAGTGACCAAGGAGTTTGGGGAATCTACAGTATCAAAGATTTTGGAGCTGGTGGAAAATGCTTCCTCCAGAAAATCAAAATCAGAGAACTTTATCTCAAAATTTGCAAGAGTATATACACCTGTGGTTTGCTTTGGTGCCCTTGCTCTTGCTATTCTTCCGCCGGTAATCCGTCTTCTTATGCACGCAGCGGAAGGCCCTATGTGGAGTACTTGGGTGCTTAGAGGATTAACCTTCCTAGTCATTAGTTGTCCCTGCGCATTAGTAATCAGTATCCCTTTATCCTTCTTTGCAGGAATAGGTGCAGCCAGTCATGCAGGTATTCTGGTGAAGGGATCTAACTATTTGGAAAGACTGGCAAATACGCAGATTGCAGTTTTTGATAAGACAGGAACCATCACTAAGGGTGAGTTTGAAGTCAGTGGTGTGCATCATAATGAAAGAGAAGATGAAGAGATTCTTCGTCTTGCAGCCTATGCAGAATGTGCATCTTCCCATCCTATTGCAGTGTCTCTGAGAAAGCATTATGGGAAAGAGATTGATCGAAGTCTGGTAGAAGACTATGAGGAAATTAGTGGTGAAGGAATCACGGCAAAAATTGAAGGAAAGACGGTTGCCGTAGGTAATGAGAAGTTAATGCGTCGTATCGGTGCGGAAGCTATTCCCTGCAATCATGTAGGAACCATTGTACATATTGCCATTGAAGGAAGTTATGCAGGGCATATTCTGATTGCGGATGGCATTAAAGAAGGTAGCAAAGAAGCCATTGAACACTTAAAGAAAATCGGTGTAAGAGATCTAGTAATGCTTACCGGTGATGCAAAGAGCGTTGGAGAAGCGGTGGCAAAGGAAGTGGGTATGACGGATGTTCATACGGAATTGATGCCTGGAGATAAGGTCTCTGAAGTAGAGAAATTAATGACGGGAAAGACGGTGAAGGAAACACTTCTATTTGTAGGAGATGGCATCAATGATGCGCCTGTTCTTACCAGAGCTGACGTAGGTGTTGCTATGGGAGCGCTAGGTTCTGACGCAGCCATTGAGGCAGCCGATGTGGTGTTAATGGATGACGATTTAAGAAAGCTAGTAACGGGCATCCAGATTTCTAAAAAGACCTTACGCATTGTCTATGAAAATATAGCCCTTGCGCTACTAATTAAGTTAGCCTGCCTGGGCCTTGGTGCCTTGGGTTTTGCAAACATGTGGTGGGCTATTTTTGCAGATGTGGGCGTTATGATACTAGCGGTATGTAATTCCATTCGTGCATTACGAGTTCCCAAAATTAAATAATGTATCAAGAAAACCATTTGCTCTAAAGAAGGAAACCTTCGAGGATTGTAGGCTGCCAGAATATAGAGCAAATGGTATTGCTGTAGAAGGATGAAGGAGAAAAAATGGCCAAGAAGGAAATTATCTGCTGTGAAGAACATGCAATTCATAAGGAGTTATTAGAAAAAGTACACAGGACTATGCCCGCGGAGGACAGCCTCTACGATTTGGCGGAGTTATTCAAAGTATTTGGGGACTCCACCCGTATCAGGATTTTATATGTACTTTTCGAGAGTGAAGTATGTGTGTGTGATCTGGCGGAAATGTTAAATATGACCCAGTCAGCCATTTCTCACCAATTAAAGATTCTTAAGCAGAACCATCTGGTCCGTAATCGCCGGGAAGGAAAGAGTATTTTCTACTCCTTGGCAGATGATCATGTACGTATGATTCTGGATCAGGGTATGAACCACATTAACGAATAAAACCATGTAGCAGTGCATGAATCATAAAAAAACAAAGTGCAGAGTGTTTTAGGAACCACTAACGCAAATAAAATGGTATAATTAAATAATCTATGTAAAGTAAAAGGAGATTATTATGTTATTATCCATTACCGAGTGGGACCACAGCATTTTGCAGTCCATGATGCAGATTCAAAAAGATTTTTGGAATGCATTCTTTATGACCATTACTCATTTAGGAGATAAAGGTCTGTTCTGGATTATTTTATCCATTATTTTAATGTTCCCTAAGAAAACAAGACGTACTGGCATTTGTATGGCATTTGCACTCATTGGCTCCGTGCTTGTAAATAATGTCATCCTGAAGCATTTGATTGCCAGAGAGCGTCCCTTTAATACCTTTGATGACATCGTCTGCCTGATTAAAGATGCAAAGACCACGGTAACGGATTTCTCCTTCCCCTCTGGTCATACAGGAGCATCCTTCTGTGCAGCCGTATGTATCTTTATCAGAGAAAAGAAGCGCTTTGGTATTCCTGCCATGGTTCTTGCAGCGCTCATTGCCTTCTCTAGAATTTATATTTGTGTTCACTATCCAACCGACGTTTTTGCCGGTCTGATTGATGGTCTTCTTATTGGTATCATTGTATGTCTCATTGATAAGAAGGTTAATTTCCAGGAAAAATTTGAGAATCTGTTTGGAAAGATTTTTGGTAAAAAGAAGAAAGATAGCAAATAAGAGGAGGTCCTATGGACAGCATTAGTTTGCAAAGAATCATCGACAAGATGAAGCTTAAAAATTGGACGAAAGATGTTGATATTTCTGGGATTAAAATTACCCAGCCAGATATTAACAGACCCGCATTGCAGATGGCTGGATATTTTGAATATTATGATGCCACCTCCACTCGTTTACAGATTATTGGTTTCGTAGAGTACTCCTACATGGTAGCAAAGCCGGAGGAAGAGAGACGTAAGATTTACGCAACCCTCATGAGTTATCCTACCCCAGCCTTTGTGTTCTGCAGGGATCTAGAGCCAGACCCTGTATTTCAGGAGGAAGCGGTTCGTCATGGCGTGGCACTGCTTGGTACATCCAAGGGTACCTCTGAATTCATGGCAGAGGTTATCCGATGGCTGAATGCAAAGCTCTGTCCCAGCATTACCATTCATGGTGTTCTGGTCGATGTATTTGGTGAAGGTGTGCTGATTACTGGTGAAAGCGGCATTGGTAAGAGCGAGGCGGCCCTGGAACTTGTAAAGAGAGGACACCGTCTGGTAAGTGATGATGCGGTAGAACTTCGTAAGGTGTCAGATGATACACTCATTGGTTCTGCACCAGAGATGACTAAGCATTTTATTGAGCTTCGTGGTATCGGTATCGTAGATATTAAGACCATGTTTGGTGTTTCTTCCGTTAAGGAGCATCAGGAAGTAGACCTTGTCATCCAGTTAGAGGAGTGGTCTAAGGATACGGATTATGACCGTCTTGGCTTAGAAGAGAACTACATTGATTATTTAGGGAATAAGGTAGTTTGCCACAATATTCCGATTCGTCCTGGTAGAAATATTGCCATCATCGTAGAGTCTGCTGCGGTGAACCATCGTCAGAAGAAGATGGGATATAATGCCAGCAAGGAATTCTTCAAGCGTGTGCAGGAAAACATGATGAAGCCGAGAGAAGAATAGTGAGATACGAAGAAAGATAATAAGATAAAAGAAAGGGTTGACTATGAGCAAAGTAGTATTTGGTGTTGATTTAGGCGGAACTACCGTAAAGATGGGATACTTTACGCCAGAAGGTGAAGTGGTAGAAAAGTGGGAAATCGTTACCCGCAAGGAAGATGCTGGAAAGCATATATTACCAGACATCTGCAAGAGCATTCAGGAGAAGATGGCGGAGAAGTCCATTGCGAAAGAGGATGTCATTGGTGTTGGTATCGGTGTTCCAGGTCCTGTAGATGGAGATGGTGTGATTTATAAAGCAGCGAACCTTGGCTGGGGTGTATTCTCCATTAAGAATCAGATGGAAGAATTACTTGGCGGTATCAAGGTTGAAGCTGGTAATGATGCTAATGTTGCAGCTCTTGGTGAGATGTGGAGAGGTGGCGGAAAAGGTCACAAGAACATGGTAGCAGTTACTTTAGGTACCGGTGTTGGTGGCGGTATCATCATTGATGGAAAGATTTTAACCGGTTCTACTGGTGCAGGTGGTGAGATTGGACACATCCATGTAGAGGATGCAGAAACAGAAGTTTGCGGCTGTGGAAACTGCGGATGCTTAGAGCAGTATACCTCTGCAACAGGTGTTGTAAGACTTACAAACAGAAGACTTGCAAAAGATGATATGGCCAGCGTATTACGAGAAGGCGAGATTAGCGCAAAGACTGTATTTGATGCAGTAAAGGCAGGAGATAAGCTTGCTTGTGAAGTGGCTACACAGTTTGGTGAGTATTTAGGAAAAGGTTTAGCAGCTGTTGCCTGCGTTGTAAATCCTGAAGTGTTCGTTATTGGTGGCGGTGTAAGTAAGGCTGGTACCGTACTTTTAGACTATATCAAGGATCACTACACAAAGCATGTATTCCATGGCAGCCGTACAGCACAGTTTGCTCTGGCTACTCTGGGTAATGATGCAGGTATTTTCGGCGCAGCAAAGCTTGTATTAGGAGAATAAAAAGCGTGGCATTACAGCTTTTAGAAAATGAAATGCTTAGCAGGCACACCACCTTTAAGGTGGGTGGGCCTGCTACTTATTTTGTGACAGTAAAAACATTAGAAGAATTAAAAGAAGCACTGCAATTTTCGAAGGAGAAAAGCCTTCCTTATTTTCTTTTAGGAAATGGCAGTAACCTTCTGGTTTCGGATGCAGGCTATCAGGGCGTTATCATAAAGCTTGGTGGAGCGTTTGATGAAGTAACAGTTTCCGGGGAACATATTACAGCCGGTGCAGCCGCGCTATTAACCTCTGTTTCTCAAACCGCTTTTGCAAACGCACTAAAGGGATTGGAATTTGCTTATGGTATTCCCGGTACCATTGGTGGTGGCCTATATATGAATGCCGGTGCCTATGGTGGAGAGATGAAGGATGTAGTAGAAAGCGTTACGATTCTGTCACCCTCTGGAGAAGTGGAAGTTTTGTCCTGTGAAGAGATGAAATTTGGCTACAGAGACAGTATTTTAAAGAAAGAAAAAGAAGGCATAATAGTATCTTGCAGCTTAAAATTAACAGCTGGAGATCCCACAGAGATTAAAACCATAATGGATACCAATATGTCTTCCCGTAAGGAAAAGCAGCCCTTAGAGTATCCTTCTGCTGGATCGACCTTTAAAAGACCCGAAGGATATTTTGCAGGAAAATTAATTTCAGACGCAGGACTAAAGGGTTACAGCGTAGGTGGTGCGCAGGTATCGGAGAAGCATGCAGGATTTGTCATCAATAAAGGCGGTGCTACGGCAGCAGAAATTGACAGGCTCATGCAGGATGTTGCGGAAAAAGTATTTGCACTTTATGGCGTACAGTTAGAGCCGGAAGTACTTAAGGTTGGTTCTTTCTCATAGATGGAATTTTGGAGATGTAAGACGATATGCGATTTGTGATTGTTACAGGAATGAGTGGTGGTGGAAAAAGAACCGCCATGAAGATGTTAGAGGACGCGGGATATTATTGTGTAGATAATATGCCTCTTCCTTTGGTAGATAAATTCGCAGAATTAGTGGTAACACCCGGAAGTGAAATGGGGAAAGTCGCATTAGGATTAGATGCCAGAGCAGACTCTGACTTTAGAGCTTCTGAAAAGATATTGGAAGACCTAAAAGCAAAGGGTTATGAGTATGAGCTTGTTTTCATGGATGCGTCAGATGAGGTGCTTATTAAGCGATATAAAGAAAGCAGGCGGTTGCATCCTCTTGCCATGAATGGTTCCGTGGAAGATGGAATCCAGAGAGAACGCGAGATTTTTAAAAACATTATTAAAAAAGCGGATTATGTGTTCGATACATCCAATCTGCTTACGCGGGTACTGCAGGAGGAAATGGATAAGATTTTTGTGCAGAATGAAGAGTACAACAATCTCATGCTTCGTGTGGTCTCCTTTGGATTCAAGTATGGAATTTTAGCAGATGCAGATTTGGTATTCGATGTACGATTCTTACCCAATCCTTATTACATAGATGATTTAAAAAAGAAAACGGGAAATGATAAAGTCGTGCAGGATTATGTGATGGGATTTCCAGAGGCAAAAACCTTTATGGATAAGCTAGTGGATATGCTTCAGTTCCTGGTGCCTAATTATATCAGTGAGGGAAAGCATCAGCTAGTAATTGGTATTGGTTGTACCGGAGGAAAGCACAGAAGTGTTACCTTAGCCAATGAGTTGTTTCATGCCATGAAGGATAAGGGAAACTATGGCATCAGCATAACCCACAGAGATATTGATAGAGGATAATACACGCAGCATGTCTTTCTCCAGTGACGTAAAAAGTGAATTAGAAAAAAAGATGAAGCCGGATCCATTAAGCTTAAAGAGCTATTTGCAGAAGATGTTTATTCGCTATGGTTCTATCAGTGATCCTCAGAAGAGTTATCATCTGGAGTTTGTCTGCAAGAAAGATGGAGAAGCAGAGCAGCTAATGCATGTGCTTGCATCCTATGATATTGTGGCTGGAAGAACTAGTCGAAAGAATCATGATGTGGTTTATATCAAAGGTGGCGAAGCCATTATTGAGTTTTTAAATATTGTGGGAGCGCATAAGGCACTTCTTGATATGGAAGAGCAGAGAGTGTTAAAGGAATGTGCTAATCGTATCAACCGGCAAGTGAATTGCGAAGCTGCCAATGTTGCTAAGGTGACGGATGCAGGCCAAAAGCAGATTAGAGCCATTGAAACCATTCAGGAAAAGAAAGGGCTTTCCTATCTACCGGAAAATCTGCGAGAAATAGCGCTTCTTCGTCTGGAAAATCCAGATGTCTCCTTAATTAAGCTTGGAGAAATGTTAGACCCACCGGTAGGAAAAAGTGGTGTTAATCATAGACTTCGAAAAATCATAGAGATAGCAGAAGAATTATAGAAGATTCCCATTTTAAAAGGATAAAGTGAATACAAGGACATTTACAGGCCTGACGGCCAGTGCGTTAAAATGGATAGCATTTATCACAATGCTGATTGATCATGTAGGGTATGCAGTTTTATACCCTCTTTGTTTTAGTGGACATCCGGAATTATTTAATCTCTATCAGGTGAGCCGCGCTATTGGTCGTATTGCTTTCCCCATTTTTATTTTTCAGTTAATTGAGGGATTTGTACGCACAAGCTGTAAGTGGAAGTATGCATTTCGCCTGTTTGTCTTCTGTTTCATCTCAGAAATCCCTTTTGATTTAGCATTTAGTAAGACGGTTTTCGATTGGTCTGACCAAAATGTATTCTTTACATTGTTCCTAGGATTTGCAGTCATTTGGGGAATGGATGAAGTTTATAAGAGATTGCTAAAAAAGAATGCGCTGCCCTATGCCATCAGTAATCTGATTTTATATGGAGGCAGATTCGGTCTCCTTGTTATAGGTTGTCTGGCCGCCTATTTCTTAAAGACGGATTACTCCTATGTAGGTGTTTTAGCCATTGCGGCAGGATATTTGCTTCGAATTCATCCCGTGGAGATGATGCAGAAAATTGCGCCGATTGTTGTTTGTGGTGTTTTGCTAATCAGCTCTTTATCGGAAGCCTTTGGGTTTATTGCATTGCTTCCTATCTATCTGTATCAGGGCAAAAAGGGAAGCATGCCCAAGTGGGTTGGATACCTTTTCTATCCCTGCCATCTCCTGTTGTTATTTGGTATCTATAGCTGGTTTATAAAGTAAAAGAGTTTCAAGCAATATTGTTTTTCTGGGGCAGTAAGCCCGCTTGGATATTTAAAAATGCTAGTCATCAGAAAAGTTACGTTACAAAATAAGGAATATGAAATCGTGGTGAGTGACGATGCACAGGAACTTTTGTTAAAGCAGAAGGAGGGTGCCATCGTTATTTATTTGGAAAGGGAAGGAAGCTATGCTTATCAGTTTCCCTATGTGATTCAGGAATTGGAAGCGCTGGAGGATGAGGAATATCTTATGGATGTGGTTTATAGAACGCTAGGAATTCCCAAAACAATTCTCTCCTTTGAAAAATATATTCTTCGGGAACTGGGCGAGAAAGATGTAAAGGATTTATTAGTTTTATATAAAGAGAATGAGGGGAATGCTTCTGTGGAACCATTTTTTAAAACGGAAGAAGAAGGAATGGTATACATACGAGACTATAAAAATGGCGTGTATGCCCTAGACCGGGATGGAATCTACGGAATATTTCTAAAAGAAATTTTGGGGCAGGAAGTTTTTGTGGGACTAGCTGGTTTTACGGAGAAGGAGGAAGGCAAGGAGCTTTCCTATGCCCTTTTGGCAAGGTACCAGAAGCAGGGCATCATGGAAAAGGTATGCCAGAGACTTTTGGAACAACAAAAAGGCAGGGTTTTTGTCAGAGTGCAAAAAGGGAACGAAAGAGCAATCCATTTGGCGGAAAAATTAGGCATAGAAACTCTATGCACAGGGCCCTAAAAACATGATATAATATATTTAACTGCGGGCTTATGTAAGTTCATGAGTTATATAAACCCGGAGAAATATTATTTTTGGAGGAATTTCAAAATGGCATTAGTTTCAGCAGCAGAAATGGTCAAGAAAGCACATGAAGGCCACTATGCAATCCCAGCATTCAACACCAACGACCTTGAGTGGACCCAGTCCATCCTTAAGGGTATTCAGGAAGCTCAGTCTCCTGCAATCATCCAGGTATCTGAAGGCGCAGCTAAGTACATGGGTGGATACAAGATGGTAGTAGATATCGTTAACGATCTCTATGAGTCCATGGGTATCACTGTTCCCGTAGCACTTCACCTTGATCACGGTACCTTCGAAGGTGCACAGAAGTGTATCGAAGTTGGTTTCACTTCCGTTATGTTTGATGGTTCTCACTTCGATTTCGATGAGAACGTTGCTAAGTCCAAGGAAATCATCGCTCTTGCTCACTCCAAGGGAATCTCCGTAGAGTGCGAAGTTGGTGGTATCGGTGGTGTAGAAGACGGCGTTGCTTCCAACGGCGAGCTTGCTGATCCTGCAGAGTGCAAGTCCATCTCTGATCTTGGTGTAGACTTCCTTGCAGCTGGTATCGGTAACATCCACGGTAAGTATCCTGCAGATTGGGCAGGTCTTAACTTCGAGAGACTTGACGCAATCGACAAGGCTGTAGAAGGAAAGCCCCTCGTTCTTCACGGTGGTTCTGGTATTCCTTTTGATCAGGTTAAGAAGGCAGTTGAACTTGGTGTATCCAAGGTTAACATCAACACCGAGCTTCAGCTTGAGTTCGCAGCAGCTACCAGAAAGTACATCGAAGCTGGTAAGGATCAGGAAGGCAAGGGTTATGACCCTCGTAAGCTTCTTAAGCCCGGATTTGATGCAATCACTGCTAAGGTTATCGACCTTTGCAAGAACTTTGGTTCCGCTGGTCAGGCTTAATTATTTAATAATGTTAAGTATGAGGGCATCCGTAAGGATGCCCTTTTTATGAGAAAGGTTGTTTATGGGACACTTATATTTTGCCAGACATGGACAGACGGTTTGGAATGTGGAAAATAAGATTTGTGGTGCCACCGACAGTCCTTTAACAGAAAAAGGAAGGCAGCAGGCAAGAGAACTGGGAGAAGAGATTGTAAAGCAGGGACTTACGATAGATGAAATTTGGTATTCTCCTTTATCCAGAGCGAAAGATACAGCCCTTCTTGTGTCAGATATGACAGGCGTACCTGCGAAGGAAGAACCTCGCCTCATTGAGCAGTGTTTTGGAAAATGGGAAGGTACCCCCAGAGATGGGGAAGACTTTAAAAAGGACAAGGAAAACTTTGTCTATGATTACGAAGGTGGCGAGAGTATGCTTCGTCTAGCCCAGCGTATTTATAATGTATTAGATGATATTAAGAAGCAGGATAAAACTATTCTACTAGTTGCTCATAATGGAATTTCCAGAGTAATCCAAAGCTATTTTTATAATATGACCAATGCGGAGTTTGCAGCATTTGGAATTAAAAATTGTGAGATTAGAGAATATATGTGGTAGAATGTTGTTTGCTGTGGGGACGGTCCTTTTGGGATAAGGAGTGTCCCTCTGCGCTAAATCAAAGGGACACTCCATTGCCCAAAAGGACCGTCCCCAAAGAACAGGTAGGGAGATTTATGAAACCAATTAAGAAACTCGTTGAAAAACCTATTTTCAACAATTTTATTTTGATTGTAATTCTAATCAATTCTGTGGTGATGGGTCTGCAGACTTCACCAAAGCTGGAAGCATCCATCGGAAACATTCTTGGGATTATTGATCTGGTATGTCTTGGTATCTTTACCATTGAAATTATTTTAAAATTAATGGCATATGGCGTTCGGTTCTTTACGGATGGATGGAATATATTTGATTTTGTAATCGTTCTTCTGTCCTTTGTAACAGGACTGTCCTTCTTATCGACATTAAGAGCTTTTCGTGTATTCCGCGTCTTACGAACCCTAAAGGCAGTGAAGGGTCTTCGTGCACTAAGAGCACTTCGTTTAGTTTCCTGGCTGGATAAGTTAAAAATGATTATTTCCGCCATTGCACACTCCATTCCGGGTATTTTATGGAGTGGTTTGCTTCTGATGTTGATTTATTATATTTTCTCTATTATGGGCGTGACGTTATTTGGTGCGGCATTCCCCGACTGGTTTGGAAACATCGGAAAAGCAATGTACACCTTGTTCCAGGTAATGACTCTGGAAAGCTGGTCCATGGGTATTTCCCGTCCGGTTATGGAAGTGTTTAACTGGGCATGGGCATATTTTGTTCCTTTTGTACTGATTTCTTCCTTTATCATGATGAATGTAATCGTTGGAATTGTGGTAAATGCAATCAGCGAAGTGTCTGAGATTAAGAAGAAGGAAGATGAGGAGGAAGAGAAGGAGCTTTCCAAGGAGGATGAGCTGCGAAAGGAAATCCGTGCATTGAAAGAACAGCTTACCAAAGTTGAAAAAATGTTGGATGAAGAGTAATTGACGTTTGAGCCTATAACTTGATTTTCGTGATTTTTGTATTGTATTATCAGCGAGGTTCTATAAAATAATCTAGGATAAAATGGAAGAGAGGAAAAAACATGGCAGAAGAAGAAAAGGTTGTTGAAACCAAAGAAACAGAGACTTGTGAGAAGACAAGTAAAAAAGACGCAATCATCGAAGTGTTTACCGTTATCTTATTGGGTATTACCGCATTACTTACCGCTTGGGCATCCTATGTAGGATCTATTCATGGTGGTAACCAGGCAACCAATTATGCAAAGAGTAACAATCTCTCTGCAGATGGTAATTCTATGTATAACGAAGCTGCAATGAAGGTTATGCAGGATATGCAGCTTTGGAACCAGATTAGTGAATATCAGGTAGAGATGCTTTACGCTGAATCCATCGGTGACGAGGATACTCTAGAGGAAGCTGCATACAAGATGCTCTTTGTGGGAAACGATAGCATTCCTGATTATATGGCAGAAGAGATTGGCTGGAGTTATGATTTTGAAAATTCGGCAGATGTTATTGCATGGTTGGATTTAGATGAAGCAATGATCTCTCCTTTCACCGATGAAGAGTTTAAAGAGTCCTATTATGACGAAGCGAGGGAAGTGCTTGCCGAAAGTACAGAAGCGCTTACACAGGGTCAGCAGGACAATGCAAATGGTGATAAGTTTACCTTAGTTACGGTAATCTACAGTGTTGTTCTCTTCCTTCTTGGTATCGTTGGTGTATTCAAGATTACAAGAAACAAGACCATCGTTCTGATTATCAGTGTTGTAGCATTAATTGCAGCTGTAGTATTTATGTTTACCATTCCTTTACCTACCAGTGGCGGTATTTTTGGTTAAGGCATAATACATACAATCGTATATAAATTCACAAGAACCCCCCAATGTAGGAAGGCTTTGCTTGGCAGGTAAGGCGCACCTATTTGGGGGTTCGTCTATTCTGGCATTTTTTGGTAGAATGAAGATGAGCATCCTATTGTAGGATGTCCTGAAAATGTTTAGAGATAGAAGCAGTAGGTTGAATTGCGGTTATTCTTTGGAATTATAGGGGCAGAAAGGTTAACAGAATGGAAAAATCAAATCCTATGGAACGGAAGATTTTAAAGAATAAGTTCTTTTTGTATATTACAGAATTTTTCTCTGGTATGTCTGTCATGGCAGTAGAGTTAGGGGCGAGTCGTCTTCTTGCACCATATTTTAGTTCTTCACAAATTGTTTGGACGATTATCATAGGAACCATTATGATTGCTATGGCTCTTGGTAATATTTTTGGAGGAAGAAGTGCAGATAAAAATGGAAACCCAGATAAACTGTATCGTAGAATTCTGATTGCGGCCGTCTGGATTGCAGCCATTCCGCTTCTTGGAAAATATGTTATTGTGGGCATTGCGGGCCTGCTCATTATTTCTATCAACCAGAATTTCTTAATTATTGCAGCCTTTCTGGCCTGTATGATAGTGTTTGTATTCCCGCTATTCCTACTTGGAACGGTAACGCCTTCTTTGGCAAAATTTTCTGTAGATAGTTTGGATGATAGTGGAAAGGTAGTAGGAACCCTTGGTGCTTATAATACCATCGGTAGTATTATCGGTACCTTCCTTCCTACCTTTGTTACCATTCCCTCCGTAGGAACATCCATTACCTTCTTTATTTTTGGAGGTATCTTACTGCTTCTTTGCCTCATCTACTTTATCAGTGTGAAGAAAAGTGCAGTGAGAGTTGCTATAAGTAGTGTGATTTTTATTCTTTGTATGATTTTTGGACACTCCACCAGCTTTGCATTCTGGGAGGATGACTTAACCTATGAAGGGGAGTCCGTATACAATTATTTGCAGGTGGCTGAAAATGACCAAAGCATCTGGCTTTCTACCAATGTATTATTTGGAGTGCAGTCCATTACCACAAAAGGGGATAGACTGACCGGAATGTATTATGATTATGCCCTAGCTGCACCGCTTATGGCAGGTGTAGAAGAACAGGATGAGGCGAAGATTCTGATTCTGGGAATGGGTACAGGTACCTATGCCAGGCAGGCTCTAAGATATTTTCCCAATGCATCCATGGAAGGGGTAGAGATTGATGAAAAAATCACGGAGCTTTCTCATCAGTATTTTGATTTGCCTGAGGAAGTTAAAACGGTGAACTATGATGGAAGAGCTTATTTACAGGCATTAGAGGGACAGTACGATGTGATTATGGTCGATGCTTACCAGGATATTACCATTCCTTTTCAGATGTCCTCTGTAGAGTTCTTTAGTCAGGTAAGAGCGCACCTGAAAGAAGGTGGCGTGATGGTGGTGAATCTGAATATGAAAACGGACGATCCAGAAGGAATTAATGTGTATTTGGCAGATACCATTGGTAGTGTGTTTTCTGAAATCTATATGGTAGATGTACCGAATAGTACCAATCGAATCCTATTTGCTTCTGTAGAAGGGGGGATGAAAGAGGTTTTTGAGGATGCTAGGGGAAGTTTAACTTCCGATGATATGAAAAGGCTGATGCAGAAGGTATCAGATGGTTTATTTTCCTATGAAGCAGGCAATCACATTCTTACGGATGACAAGGCGCCGGTAGAAGTGCTTGGCATGAGAGTCATTGATAGTTTAATCATGGAAGAGATGCAGTACTATAAAGAGGTGTATCGGCAGGAAGGTTTGCAGGGATTATTGAATTCCTTATAAAGAGTTTTAAAGAGTTCCCCTAAAAAGGGAGGAAGCCGGGAGATGTAAATCACCCGGCTTTTTTATGAAAAAGATGTTAAATACTGTTTTTCGTTGTTATTAGTATAATTCACAAAAATGTATAGAAAATCATGGCGATTTTAACAAAGAAAAAATAAAATATGAATAGAATATGAACAACTAAGTTGACATAAGTGTATTATGATAGAGATGCTATCTTCATTTGCTCTGCGGATACCTTGTTTAAAATTATTGATAAGAAGTTGGATCCGGTTTTTGCCTTCACAACCAGAAAATTGAAGGTTGAAGGAAGTATTGATAAAGCGCTTAAGATTAAAGAGATTATCAAGAAGTAAACTATCATAAGGTATGTATTTAGAAAGATTTCTACACTAAAAAAGGGGACTGTACATTGCGCAGTCCCCTTTTGATTTAGCGATTGTTATTCTTTTTAGGTTCAGGATAGTCAACGCCGAAGGTTTCTACGGTAACGGTCTTCATACGAACATCGGTCATAGGACGATCGTTGTAGTCAGTAGGGATATCTACGATTTCGTTGACGATTTCAATACCCTCTGTGAGCTTTCCGAAGGCTGCATAGGAACCATCTAAGAAAGGAGAGTCCTTATGCATAATAAAGAACTGACTACCTGCAGAGTTGGGATTCTGTGCTCTTGCCATGGAGAGAACACCTGCGGTGTGCTTTAAGTTATTTTCAAAGCCATTGATTGCAAATTCGCCATCGATACCATATCCGGGACCACCGATACCAAGACCTTCCGGATCGCCGCCCTGAATCATGAAACCTTTGATGCAGCGGTGGAAGATGAGACCATCATAAAAGCCTTTCTTCACAAGGCTGATGAAATTGTTTACAGTATTGGGAGCGATTTCGGGATAAAGCTCTGCCTTCATTACGCCGCCATCTTCCATGGTAATTGTTACAATAGGATTCTGTGCCATATTATTACTCCTTTAGTTTTTCTTTTAACATTTATATAAAGTCAGCATTATTTTTCGCTGGACTCTAATTCTTTCTTTACTTCCTTTGCAGGATCTTCTGCAGGGGTTTCCATTGGCTTCTCACCCTTCAGAATAGCTGCTACCTGCTTAGCAACACGCTCGTGGGTCATGCTGGTGGGGTGGTAATCTGCAACATAGCCTTCGTAGCGCTTAATGGGCTCAATACGATGTGCTTCGATATTGTCATCTCCAGTCATTTCAATAAACTTTTCCATGGCCTTCTGTACGAAGGGGAAGAGCCTGTCGCCCATAACACCAAGAATCAGCACAATCTTTGCGCTGGGATTCTTCATACGAACCAGACGAAGGAATTGCGCGTACTCACTGGCAAAATGATTCTGGCGCTCCTCGTGATCCTGACAATAACTGTCATCGTTGGTACCTAAGTTAATCACTATGGTATCGGGAATGAACTTGGTGAAATCCCATTTTTCATCGTAAATTTGTCTGCCATTTGCAAGACCTCTGGATAAGCCAAGGCGCGTATATAAAGGAGGAACGAGCTCCTGCAGTTTTGGAACGCCATTTTCCACATAACCTGAAATGATACCATGTCCAGAGAAGGAGACTAGGGAGTAATCCGCATCCAGTATCTCAGCGCAGCGGTATGCAAAAGCTTTGGTTGCATCCTGGGTAGAAGTTTTATAATGATGTTCCGGTACTTCATCATCTACGCCATAGCCACAGGTAATGGAGTCGCCAATAAATTCGATCTTTCGCTTTTTGGCAGGTAAGGGTGTAATTTCTGCTGCATCATCCATGGTGAACTCTTTGATACCAACAATGCTCATGGGAGCTTCTGTCAGCTTCAGAATCATAATCTCATGGGTCGTAGCTTTGCGGCTGCTTAGAATCGGAAGGATGGTTTCCTCTGCCTTAATCAATCGATCCTTCTTGCGCTGCCCATCGATGTAGATGGCAACTCTGGCAGGTTCTTTTTGCTTATAAAAAGGAAGCTTTGTGCTGTCATCACCGGCTATAGTTACGGAAAGTTTTTTTCCTGTAAAAGAAAAGGCGATACCGCTGGCAGATAAAGGCAGCCAGAGAATACCGTCGTGAAGCCAGGTGCGTCCCAAATGTTTTACTTTAGTAAAATTATTCATGGAAGAGTCCTTTCCGTAATTTCATTTTCTTCTATTATACACCAGGGACGGGGCAGATTTTCAACTAAGTGCAACACTTAAGTTAGGTGGTGCCAATA
>JAKSRR010000015.1 GCA_024403455.1 Lachnospiraceae bacterium
GTATGATGCTTTAATTACTGTTTTTGCATCAGTATTGTTATAATATGAAAGATAGCAAATTGTAATTTTTACACCAACTTAGCATGAATCAGTTAGTGTTTCTTCCATATTCGTAATGTACATTGTTACAAAGAAACAGGAGATAGAAATGAAAAATATCACACTAGGTAGCACGGGCATCAAAATTCCACAAAATGCATTTGGTGCACTTCCCATTCAGCGAGATTCCGTAGAGGAAGCGGTTGCGTTACTGAGAAAAGCATACGATGGAGGTATGCGTTTTTTTGATACTGCTAGAGCGTATAGTGATTCGGAGGAAAAGGTTGGCATTGCTTTCGAAAACATTAGAGATAAGGTATATATTGCGACCAAGACTATGGCAAAAACTCCTGATGCCTTTTGGGAGCAATTAGACACATCATTAAGATTACTCCGAACAAATTATGTAGATATCTATCAGTTTCATTGCGTTGATCAGTGCTATACACCTGGGGATGGCACTGGAATGTATGAGTGTATGTTGGAGGCTAAAAAGCAGGGGAAAATAAAACATATTGGAGTTACTGCGCACAAACTGGAAGTTGCATTTGACTGTGTTAACTCTGGATTGTATGAGACACTACAGTATCCTTTTAGCTACTTAGCGGCTCCTAGAGAAATTGAACTGGTTAAATTGTGTAAGGAAAAGAATGTTGGATTTATCGCTATGAAAGGGCTCGCTGGAGGCTTGATTGTTAATTCGAAAGCGGCTATGGCGTATATGCTGCAGTACGATAATGTATTACCAATATGGGGAATCCAGCGTGAGAATGAGCTTAATGAATGGCTATTATACATGCAGGAGGAACCTGTTCTGGATGATGATATCAGAATGTTTATTGAGAAAGAACAAGAAGAACTAATGGGCGAATTTTGTAGAGGGTGTGGCTATTGTATGCCTTGTCCACAGGGGATTCTTATAAACAACTGCGCAAGAATGTCCTTAATGCTTAGAAGAGCCCCGTCTAAAAATTGGCTATCCGATTCTATGCAACTTGAAATGAAGAAGATAGAAAACTGCACTAACTGTGGGGCTTGTAAAAAGAGATGTCCCTATTCTTTAGATACGCCACGACTTCTGAAAAAGAATTATGAAGATTATCAGAGAGTCTTGGCTGGAGAAGTTCAGGTATAATATATAGTAGTGTGCTTTGGAATGCGTGTATATAATATTATGTATATTAGGGAGAAAATGGGGTTATGGCAGACTTTACAGTTCGTTTTTATTCAGAATGTTTAAATAGACCGACAACTTTTAAAATGTTTCTTCCGAATGACTCAAGAGGTGAAGAAAAAACGGCAAAACAGGAGAAGACGCCGATTTATACTATATTTTTACTGCATGGCTACACCGGAGATGGAGATAATTGGGTGCCGACCTATTTGGCAGAAAAATATCACTTGGCAATTGTGTGTCCCTCTGGTGAAAATGGATTTTGGTTAAATGGTCTCTCTACAGGACATGCATTCCAATCCTTTGTGGGAGAGGAGCTTGTGCAGTATATTCGTAAAACATTTGGTTTAGCAAAGACGGCAGAGACGACCGGTGTTATGGGAATGTCGATGGGCGGTTTTGGCGCGTTGCATACAGCATTAGCTTACCCAGAAACTTTTGGACGCGTCTTTGCATTTTCTTCAGCGTTAATCATTCATGGAATTGCGCATATGAAAGAGGGGGGCGGGGATCCGATTGCCAACTATGCATACTATCATGAATGCTTTGGGGATTTAGAAACGGTTGAAGAAAGTGATAATAATCCGGAAGTATTGGTGAAAAAATTAAAAGCAGAGGGGAAGAAGCTTCCGGAAATTTATATGAGCTGCGGAACAGAGGATTTTTTGCTGGAGCCGAATAGGGCGATGCACCAGTTCCTTGAAGCAGAGGGCATTGAACATGTTTATCAGGAAAGTCATGGCGGTCACGACATGGAATTTTGGGCAGAATATGTAAAGAAATACATTGAGATGGTTTGGGAAAGATGATTTGCCGATAGTGCCGTGACAGTATCGACAAATATTAGTTGATTGGGTGAGAGTTATGGAATATTTGTATTTGATATGTCTTATAGTCGCCATTGGTATGTTGGTTTGGCTAAGGATATTTGATGTTAGAAACAGCGTTCCGCAGTACTTAAATTTAATTATTGTAATCATTTCAAGCTTGGGGTACTACTTCATGTCTATTTCAAGGACACTTGAAGAGGCTCTGTTTGCACAAATAGTAGGATATGTTGGCGGGGTATTTCTTCCAATATTCTATTTCTTTTTGGTTCTGGAATTATGTCATTTTGAATTGTCTAAATTTGTGAAAATTATCCTTGTATTATGCCAGGGCGGCATTTATGGCTTTGTCTGCACGATTGGAAGAGGTGAATTGTTCTACAAAAGTGCAGAAATGCATATCGATAACGGGATGGTTGTACTTGAAAAGGTATATGGGCCATTTCATGTATTGGCGATAGGATCGATGTATTTATATTTGCTGCTCTCCTTTGTGGTTGTAATATATAGTCTTGCAAAAAAGAAGTCCGTAGACAGAAAAAATGCGATATCCATGTTGGTATTAATGGCAATTGCGACAGGGGTATATGCTATGGAAAAAGCACTTAAAATGGAATATACCATTATTCCGCTTGCTTATGATGTGCTGATGTTAGGTGCGTTGATTCCAATATATGATTCCAATATTTATACTGTTTATGAGAATAAGAATATTATTAATGAGCAGTTAGGGAATGTCGGTTTTTTGACCTTTGATAAGAACAAAGCATATAAGGGCTGTAATAACTACATGGAAAAGATATTTCCAGAACTGTCACAGTGCAGATTTGGTCAGATCATCAAGAATAGCAGTCAGGACTTACAGTGTGTTATAGAGAAGATTAACAACATAGAAGAGTCGTATAAAAGTAGTCTTCATAAGGAACATATTCATCTTAAAATTAGTGCATTATTAATCAATGACAGATACTATGATGGCATGATCCATATTCTTACGAATTCTTTTAGAAAATTAAAAGGATACACGATAGAAATTCGTGATAATACAGAGCACTATAAAACCTTGGCGCTGAAAGAACGATATAATGACGAATTAGCGAAAGAGGTTGAAGCAAAGACAAGTAAAATAAAAAGTATTCAGGAAAAAACAATATTAGGCATGGCTCAGATGGTGGAATCGAGAGATCTCAGTACTGGCGGGCATATTAAAAGGACGAGTGATGTTGTAAGGATTTTTGCAAAGAAACTTGTAAATGCGGACCTTGGTCTTACTTCGGAATTTTTGAACCTTGTTATAAGAAGCGCCCCTATGCATGATTTGGGAAAGATTGGTGTTGATGATGCTGTCCTGAGAAAACAGGGGAAATTTACGGATGAAGAATATGACAAGATGAAAAAACATTCAGAAATCGGATACCACATGGTTAACGAGATTTTATCCGATGTAGAAGACCCAGATTTCGTACATGTGGCAGAAAATGTTGCACATTATCATCATGAGAAAATCAATGGAACTGGTTATCCAGAGGGGTTGAAGGGAGAGGAAATACCTATAGAAGCCAGGATTATGGCACTCGCGGACGTGTTTGATGCACTAGTTTCAAAGCGGTGTTACAAAGACGCATTCTCTTATGAAAGAGCGTATGAAATCATAGAAAAGGATGCGGGAACACATTTTGATAAGCATCTGGCAATGGTCTTTTTATCCTGCAAAGAGGAACTGGAAAACTACTATAATGCCAGTGAAAAGTAGATATAATTGAAGAGTGAAAGTGAAGCGAGAAAGGTACGAGAATGAGTTTGGATGTAAAACATATACAAATGTCGGTTCTGCTGTTTGGTAGTATATTGTGCTTTTTTATTTTTATATTCGGCAGTATTTTACAGTACCAGTCAAGAGGTAGAAAAATCGCACTTCTTCATATTGAACTGAGTACTTCCATACTGCTTCTTGCAGATTACTTTGCATATTTGTTCCGAGGCGATATGTCCACACTGGGGTATTGGATGGTGCGTATTGCTAATTTTCTAGTGTTCTTTTTTGTATATGTGGAATTGAATGGCCTAAATCAGTACCTGAGAACCTTTACTTACCAGAGTGCGAAGGGGGGAAAGGTCAAGTATCGATGCATTATGATTATGACCATTCTGGGAATGCTATGTATTGTATTATCACAATTTACTGGGATCTTTTATCGTATCGATGAAAATAATCTTTATCAAAGGGGACCACTGTTCTATATTTCCTTTGTTGCGCCATTAGTTATCTATGGATTAATACTATCCGTGGTCATTGAATATCGCCGGATTTTCACCAAGATGATTTTCTATGCACTGATTTTGTTTTCAACGATGCCAGTAGTCTGCTCGATTCTGCAGGCATTTTTCTATGGGCTGTCCCTTTTGAATTTGTCTATGGGAGTGTGTGCCATCATTTTATTTGTATTTTCTCTGGTGGATCAAAATCTGCTTCTGGTACATATTTCCGAGTTGGATAAACTGACAGAACTGCCCAATGAACATGGTTTTATGCATGAGATTATGTTGCGGTTTCCAAAGTATACCTGGCATGAGTATGATGCAATATATTTTGATGTGGTTCATATGGCGACCTACAATCGAAAGTATGGTAATGCCGTTGGTGATGAGATATTGAAGGAATATGCAAGGGCTCTCTGTAAAAAAGTAGAAGATGATGAGGTTCTTGGATGCATCGGGGGGAATCGTTTTATAGCATTTATTCGAAGAAATCATACAAAAGACTTTTTGGAACTGTTGGATGGTATCGATATTAGGGTAATTAATAAAGATAACTCGGAGAAGATGCAGTTAACAATGAAGTCTGTGGCAGGTGTCTATGAGGTTCCCAACAGCAATATTGAACCAAGGCAGATCCTGAATTATATTATTACAACCTGTAATGTTGCCAAAAATGAAAAACATAAGCCGTTCTTATATCTTACACCTGACCTGTGGGAAGAAATTGTTAGAAAACGTGACTTGGAAGCTGAAATTCCACTGGCAATGGAAAAAAGAGAGTTTAAACCATTCTATCAGCCAAAGGTTGATTCTGAACAAAACAAACTTTGTGGTGCAGAAGCCTTAGTAAGATGGGATCGTAATGGTGAGATTATTCCGCCATATCGTTTTGTGCCTGTTCTTGAGCAGGCAGATGGAATCTGTAAATTTGATTTTTATATGTTGGATTATGTATGTCAGGATTTAAGAAAGTGGATTGATCAGGGGTTGAATCCTCCGACGATATCAGTTAATTTTTCAAGAAAAAATCTTGGTAATCCGAATTTGGCAAAAGAGATCTATGATGTCATTTTAAAATATGCAGTACCGCCAGAACTGATACAGATTGAAATTACGGAAACGGTAGATGAGTATCCGATGGAAGCGTTAAAAGACGTTATTGAGATGCTAAGGCAATATGGCGTGTCGACGGCTATTGACGATTTTGGAACGGGTAGTGCCTCCATTAACCTTCTTATGGAAGTACCATTTAGTGTACTGAAAATCGATAAGAGTTTTGTAGATAATCTGAATGATAAAAAAGAGAAGATTCTTGAACATATTATTGTAATGTCAAGAGAAATGGGTGCAGATGTTATTGCAGAGGGTGTGGAAGAAAGAACACAGCTTGATACGTTGAAGAAACTTAATTGTGTGAAGATACAGGGTTATTTTTTCGATAAGCCTCTTGCAAAATCTGAATTTGAGCGTAGAATCAGGGATCCTTTCTATAGATAGGAGGTCCCAATTGGATAGGGATTACCGTGATAAGCGGGAATATGTTTAACAGGGAAGTCCGAGCGGTCATGATTTGGAATTCTGGATAGAATATATTAAGAAATGGTTTAGGAAACTGACACATGAGATTAAAGAAAATATCTTCTATGATTGTGGGAATATCTGTGGCGATCAACCTGCTAGCATGTGGGAAGACTGCACCAGAAGAAAATACGCCGAATGAAGTGAATCAGTCTGCAGAAACGAATGATGCAGGGATTGTATCCAGGGGACCATATTCTTATGAAAAGGAATTTTCTGAACGTGATCTTGTGGGTACATATGATGCTACTAACGTTGCAGATACCATTCAGCTTTCTGATGGTGAAATATATACGATTGCATCCAGTGGTACCTATGTGTTTTCTGGTACAGCATCGGAGGGGCAGATTGTCGTAGATGCTGAAGATGCAAAGGTGCAGATTGTGTTAAATGGCGTAGATATTACCAATTCTGCAGGTCCTGTTATATATGTAAAGAGTGCTGATAAAGTTTTCGTGACTCTTGCAGATGGTTCAAACAATACGTTCCGTACCACCGGAGAATTTCAGGCTGATGGTGATACAAATGTGGATGGAACCATATTTTCTAAAAGCGATTTAACAATCAACGGCAGCGGTGCCCTTTCTATTGATTCAACAGAACATGGGATTGTTGGAAAAGATGATGTAAAAATCTGCGGCGGAGACTTAGTGATTAAAGCGGCTGGACATGCCATCGAAGGCAAGGACTCCATCCGTCTGGCATCCAGCGGAAGTATGATCCTAGAGGCAGGGAAAGATGGACTTCACGCAGGAAATGATGAAGAAGATGAAAAGGGCTACATTTATATCTATGAAGCGAGTCTTACTATCAACTGTGAAAGTGATGCTATCGATGCAGAATATATTTGCCAGATAGATGGTGGTATCCTGACAATCAGCGCGGGGGATGATGCGATTCATGCAGATGGTGATTTATACTACAACGATGGAAAATGCGAGGTCTTGTCGTGCTATGAAGGCTTAGAAGGTTCCACCATCACTGTGAATGGCGGTGATATCGATATTAATGCAAGCGATGATGGCATGAATGCAGCAGGAGATTCTATTGCGGGAAATCCTCCGAATATGAGTGAGGGCGCAGAGAGGAATGATATGTTCCCGCAAGATGATAGAATGCCAGGCATGTGGGAAGGAAATGCAGAACCAGATGGTGGACCTGGAGGAAAGCCGGGAGAAGTCCCTAGTGGAGAACCTGGGGAAAGGCCGGGTGGAGAACCCAGCGGAGAACCCAGGGAAAGGCCGGGAGAAAAACCCGGAGGCGGATTTGGCGGAAACATGGGTGGTGGCATGATGGATGGAAATGATGCCTATGTGCTTACCATCAATGGCGGTAACATTTGCATAAAAGCCAATGGAGACGGACTAGACTCAAATGGATTACTTTATATCAATGGCGGAACGATTTTTGTGGAAGGTCCAACGAATGATGGTAATGCATCGATTGATTTTGGAACGAATGCATATATCAATGGAGGAAGTGTGATTGCCATTGGTTCGAGCGGAATGGTAGAAAACTTTGCGGAAGCATCCTCGCAGGGGATAATTACTTTTGCGAACACAACCATTTCTGCTGGTGACGAGGTGATGCTATTAGATGCGAATGGAAATATATTATTGAGCTGTGCCGCTTCGATTGATTGTACCTGCGCGCAGTTTAGCTGTCATGAAATTAAGGCAGGAGAAACATACACAATTCAGATTGGTGATACTACAACGGAGATTATGATGGAATCAGCCATATACAGTAACGTGTCAGGCTTTGGTAGGCCGCGCTAATCGTGCCTGTTAATTGGAGATGCTTTTTTGGCCATATCTTTTACGAACCGCTGATATACTACCTATATCAGCAAAGCAATACCCTTGACAGGCTATTGCTTTGCAAATGTTTTGTCGATATATGGGAGAGAATCATGGCGGTAATGAGTTGTCCGCATTGCGGCAAAGAATTGTATGATGGTTTACTTGAGTGTCCACATTGCTTTGGACCTATAAGTCAGAATGTTGAATTGGCAATTGACGAAATTGTTGCGGAACGAAATAGAAAAGAAAAAAAAGCACTATTCTTGGACCTGTTGCGTTCATCAAGATGATGGCAAAGAAACCCTTGGTATCAAAAGAAAAGGTACTTAAAGAGTTGGCCAAAAAGACAGATTAACATATTAAATAAGTGTGATACGGGCTAGTCAGAATTGATTAGCCTTTTTTAATTGCCAAGTTTTTGTATGGCACATGAAGGAATTGTATAACATGAACAAAAAGTGGGGTAAAAGTTTTATGCGCGGAAACTAAAAATGTAAAAATAGTTTCTTGTAAATGCAAGAAGACGATGTTAAGATAATGGAAACTAAAAATATAAAAATAGTTTCCGCAAGGTACGAAGGAGAGCAGATGGATATAAAAACACAGATATTGGAAGCAACGATAAAGGTATTTCACAAAAAAGGCATCAAGTTTACGATGGATGATCTTGCACAGACATTAGGGATGAGTAAGAAAACGATATATACCGTATTTAAAGATAAGAATGCTCTTTTTCTTTCTATGGTGGATTATCTGTTTGCGGCTATTAAGATGAGTGAGAATGAAATTATTCACAATGATAATCTAGCTACGGTGGATAAAATACAGGCAATTCTGTGTGTACTCCCTGAAGGCTATAAAGACCTGGATTTCGGGCAGCTGTACATACTAAAAGATAAGTATCCGGAAATATATAAAAAGGTTGAGAAGCACTTAGAAACCGGTTGGGAAAATACAATTATGCTTCTGGAAAAAGGGAAAGAAGAGGGCGTAATCAGGGATGTAAATATTCCAATCGTAAAGATGATGCTTGAAGCATCGTTGGAACAGTTTTTCCAAAGAGATATTTTGAAAAGAAATAAAATATCCTATCAGAATGCATTAAATGAAGTTGTGGAAATATTGATGGTTGGTATTAGCAAGTAAAGGGGGATAACAGGATGGAAAGAATCTATCTAAACAACGATTGGAAATATCTGGAAGACTTTGCAGAACAGGAACTTTCACAAAAAGAAACATGGGATGGAGCAAAGGAAGTCCGTATTCCACATACTGTGAAAGAAGTTCCGTTCCACTATTTCGATGAAAAGGAATATCAGAAACTTACAGCATATAAGAAGAATATTTTTGGTAAAGAGGAATGGGAAGGGAAAAAATTATTACTTACCTTTGATGGCGTAGCGCATGACAGCCAGGTTTTTGTGAATGGAGTTTGTATAGCTGCACACCACTGTGGTTATACGGCATTTACTATTGATGCAACAGAATACATAAACATAGGTGAAGAGAATGAAATAATCGTAGTGGTTGACAGTCGCGAAAATCTCAACATTCCTCCCTTTGGATTTGTTATTGATTATATGACATACGGCGGCATATATAGAGACGTATACATCGATATAAAAGAACAGAGCTATATAAAAGATGTTTTTGTGAAGACAAAGCTTGCGAAAGATGGAAACCGGTCTGCTACGGATAGTCAGATAACCATCGTGAATGCAGATGCTGGTATGAGCATTAAGCAATACATAAAAAAATACGGTACGGATGAAACTTATCGTTTGCTGCCAGAAGAATGCATTTTGCAGTCTGGTGAAACGACTGAAATTGTACAAAATACTGGAAAAGTTGAATTGTGGGATACCGAAAATCCACACCTCTATATCTTAAAAACAGAACTTGTATATAACGGAAAAGTCATTGATGAGAAAGAAGTTCGTTTTGGATATCGTAAAGCAGTATTCCATGCGGATGGTTTCTACCTTAACGGAAAAAAACTAAAAATCAGAGGACTGAACAGACATCAAAGTTACGCGTATGTTGGATATGCAATGCCTAAGTCCATGCAGGTGTTGGATGCAGATATCTTAAAAAATGAATTAGGCGTAAATGCAGTCAGGACCTCGCATTATCCGCAGTCACACTATTTTATTGATCGATGTGATGAACTCGGCTTGTTGGTATTCACGGAGATTCCAGGATGGCAGCATATCGGTGACCAGCAGTGGAAGGACCAGGCCGTAGAAAATACAAAAGATATGATAATGCAATATCGTAATCATGTATCGATTGTATTATGGGGCGTTCGAATCAACGAATCTGTGGATGATGACGAATTCTATGCAAGAACAAATGCTGTGGCCCATAAACTTGATCCCACAAGGCAGACAGGCGGTGTTCGTTGCTACAAGAAAGGAAGCCTGTTAGAGGACGTATACACCTATAATGACTTCTCCCACACAGGAAAAAATGCTGGTTGTGATAAGAAGACAGCAGTAAGTCCGGACAAGGATAAGCCCTATCTTGTAAGTGAATATAACGGGCATATGTATCCCTGCAAAACGTTTGATTGGGAAGAACACAGGATGGAGCATGCCATCAGACACGCCAATGTGTTAAATGACATTGCAAGAACGGCTGGAATTGCTGGAAGCTTTGGTTGGTGTATGTTTGACTACAATACACATAAAGACTTTGGCAGTGGAGACAGAATCTGTTATCACGGCGTTATGGATATGTTTAGAAATCCCAAACTGGCTGCCTATGTGTATGCCATCCAACAGGAAGATAAACCAGTTCTTGAACTGAGTTCTTCTATGGATATAGGAGAGCATCCCGGATGTAATCGTGGTGATATTTATATCTTTACAAATGCAAAAAGCGTAAAGATGTACAAGAATGAAACATTCATTAAAGAATATCATACAGCAGATTCGAAATTTAAGAGTCTGAAACATGGACCTATAAGAATTGATGATTATATAGGAACTGCTTTAGAAGAAAATGAAAATATGAGCCATAGTCAGGCAGAAGCGGTTAAGGAGCTGCTCAATGAAACGGCAAGAGTTGGCTTGTATGGACTATCAAAGAAAATGTATATAAAGGCTGCAGGTCTGGTAGCAAGATATCACATGAAGATGTCGGACGCAGTTGAACTCTACAATATATATATTGGCGACTGGGGCGGAACCTCAACAACATACCGTTTTGAAGCGATGGATAACGGTAAGGTAGTGAAGGAACTGGTAGTTCGACCAATGAGTAGCTGGAATGTAGATGCAGTTATTGATCATAGTGTTTTACAGGAAAGCGAAAGCTATGATGTGGCAGCGATAAGAATTCGTGCTGTAGACGAAAACAAAAATGTATTACATTTCTTTAATGATCCTGTAGAAATAACAGCGGAAGGACCAATAGAGATTATCGGACCCAAGATTGTTAGCCTTCAGGGCGGTATGGGAGGCACCTACATTAGGACGATTGGAAAAACAGGAGATGCTTCCGTTTCCATCAAGGGAATGAATGGAACTTGCAAGACAATTCAGCTAAGCGTAGAAGGTTAGGAAGTGAGGTACAGAGTATGAGGTTATCAGGAAAAGAAAAAGTGGCATACGGTCTGGGGGCTGTTGGCAAAGATATGGTGTACATGCTGTCTGCAAGCTATGTACTCTATTATTATCAGGATATTTTAGGTGTAAGTACTGTAGCCATGGGAATCATCTTATTGGTTGCGAGAATATTTGATGCATTCAATGATCCCATTATGGGAATTGTTGTTGCAAGAACTAAGACGAAGTGGGGAAAATTTAGGCCGTGGCTTCTGATTGGTACGATAACAAATGCAGTGATGCTGTACTTCCTGTATGCTGCACCGCCTACGCTTTCCGGTGGTGGCCTCATCGCATACGCGGCAATATTCTATATTTTATGGGGTGTGACCTATACCATGATGGATATTCCCTACTGGTCCATGGTTCCGGCATTTACACAAAGCGGAAAAGAACGAGAAAACCTCTCCGCACTTGCAAGATCCTGTGCCGGTGTTGGGTCGGCGCTGATCTCAGTGGTAGCAATCATAACGGTTAACGCCATTGGTAAGGCTGTGGTAGGCGAAGAGGCTCCCTCTGCAATCATTGAACGAACTGGTTTTAAATGGTTTGCACTTATTGTAGCAGTTCTGTTTATTGTATTTACACTGGTAACCTGCATATGTATCAAGGAGAAATCTTCTGTTGATATGGAGGCGGCATCCGTAAAAGATATGTTTAAGTCGCTGATTCGTAATGACCAGGCGATGATTATGGTTATCGCAATTGTTCTTGTGAATACGGCAGTATATATTACAAACAACCTGGTAATCTACTTCTTTAAGTACGATATTGCGAATCTATCCTGGCAGAAGGATTATACATTATTTACCATGTTTGGCGGTGGCATGCAGGTGCTTGCAATGATGCTGTTCTTCCCGCTTCTTCGAAAACTGTGGAATACGATGAAGATCTTCTACTTAAGCATTGGAAGTGCGATTCTGGGTTATGCTGTTCTACTGGCGATGGCATTAACGGGTACAAAGAATATTTATATTCTCTTCATCCCAGCATTTTTCATCATGTCAGCCGTAGGTATTTTAAATGTAATTGTAACAGTATTTCTTGCAAATACCGTAGACTACGGTGAATGGAAGAACAACAGACGAGATGAATCCGTTATTTTCTCAATGCAGACCTTTGTTGTAAAGCTTGCTTCCGGTCTGGCAGCGCTTGTTGCATCACTGTGTCTCCATGTATTTAAAATTGGCGGCGCGTCAAAGGATGAGGTTGTGACGGAAGTGGTAAAAGCTTCGGGAAGCTCCCTGTTTGGACTTCGTCTGACCATGACAATCATTCCGATTGTTGTATTAGCGATAGCGGTACTTATATTCCGAAAGAAGTACTGTCTGAATGATGAGAAATTAAAAGAAATCACGACTGAGTTATCAACCAGAAGATAAGTATGGCATAAAAGCAAAAGGAACAATACGATGGATTGTAAATACATTAAGCCGCTGGATAATAATACGTTTGTACTGGATACAGAAAATACGACATATGCTTTTCGTGTAATGGAAAACTGTAGGTATCTTGAACATTTATATTATGGCAGAAAGATACATATAGATACCGCAGATGGGCTAGTAGAACAGCATGCGTTTGCCCCTGGCAATTCTATTGTTTGTGAGAAGGACTGTGACTGTCTTTCGCTGGAAGATGTATGCCTGGAGATATCCAGCCTTGGAAAAGGGGACATAAGGGAACCATTTATAGAAGCGGTAATGCCTGACGGCAGCACAACCCTTGATTTTAAGTATGAGAATGCGAGTGTTAGGAAGGGGAAAAAGCTTCTTGAGACATTGCCCAGTGCCTATGATGAGGCTGAAGAAGCGGAGCAGCTCATTGTCGATATGAAGGATGAAAACAACGGCATTGCGCTAAGCCTAATTTATTCCGTTTTCCCGTCCAGTAATGTTATTATCAAAAGTGTCATTGTTCGCAATGTAGGTGGTGACCCTGTCAGATTGACTAGGGTGATGAGTAATCAGGTGGATTATGATACAGAGGACTTTGTATTTACGAGTTTTAATGGTGCATGGGCAAGAGAGATGAATCGGCATGATACCGTACTTAACCATGGCAAGATAGTGAATTCGTCCTATACAGGCACTTCATCAAACCGAGCGAATCCATATGTCATGCTTTCGAAAGAAAATACCAGTGAGGGGCAGGGGGAGTGTTATGGATTCAACCTGATATATAGTGGTAATCATTATGAGGCGGTTGAAGTTAACGGATATGGCAAAAGCAGATTTGTTCAGGGCATCAATCCACAGAATTTTGAATTCCTTCTTTTACCAGGAGACTTTTTTGAATCCCCAGAAGCAATTATGAGTTATGCGAAGGATGGATTGAATGCCTTAAGTCATAATATGCATTCTTTTATTAGAGAACATATCGTGCGTGGAAAATATAAAAAGAAAGAACGGCCTGTTCTGCTAAACAGCTGGGAAGCCTCATATTTTGATATTGATAAATCAGGACTGCTTAAACTGGCCAAGGAAGGAAAGAAGGTAGGCATTGAACTTTTTGTTATGGATGATGGCTGGTTTGGAGAACGGAATGATGACAGCCATTCATTGGGCGATTGGGAAGTAAATGAGAAAAAACTTCCAGGTGGACTAAAAGGGATTGCAAGTGAAATAAAAAAACTTGGAATGGATTTTGGAATCTGGGTTGAACCAGAGATGATCAGTGTGAATAGTAAGCTTTACCAGAATCATCCGGAATGGGCGATGGATATTCCAGGCAAACCGCATGCAGAAGGAAGAAATCAGAGAGTACTCGATTTATGCAATGAAGAGGTGCAGAATTATGTGATTGAATCCATGACTAAGGTTTTTAAAAGTGCTGAGATTTCCTATGTCAAATGGGATATGAACCGCATTATTTCTGATTACTATAGCAGGACATTGGGAAGTGACAGACAGAAAGAAGTGGGCCATAGATATGTACTAGGACTGTACAGATGTATGGATGAATTAACAAGAAGGTTTCCAGACATATTATTTGAAGGATGTGCAGCAGGCGGAAACCGATTTGATCTTGGAATGCTATGTTATTTCCCTCAGATATGGGCAAGTGATAATACAGATGCAATATGCAGAGCGGAGATCCAAAAAGGATACAGCTATGGATATCCCCAATCTGTCTTTACAGCGCATGTGTCTGGTGCTCCTAATCATCAGACGCTCCGAAAGACGCCGCTTGAAACAAGATTTGATATAGCGTCCTTTGGCATTCTTGGATATGAATGCAATTTGTGTGATATGAAGAAAGAAGACAAGGATGCCATTGCCGAGCAGATAGAAGTATATAAAAAATGGAGAAAGGTATTACAGTTTGGAACATTATTCAGAAATGATGATGGAAGCAATCATACGCAGTGGACGATTGTGTCAGAAGATGGGAAGAAGGCAGTTGGATTATTCTTACAAAAATTAGTCAATCCTAACTGGCAGTACGCTTGCTTTAAAGCAAAGGGTTTGAAGAGTGATGCGCTGTATCATTTCTACAGTAGAGAAGTAAAAATCAATATTAAGGAATTTGGCGATTTAGTTAATACGGTTGCACCAATTCATATAAAGCCGGATTCCCTGATGCACAATATTGCAGCAAAATTTATAAAGATGGATAGTGCAAAAGAGGACCATAAGATGTATGGCGATGCGCTGATGTATGCAGGCGTCAAACTAAAACAGGGATTTGGTGGGACTGGATATAACGAAGAAGTCCGGTATTTTCAGGATTTTTGCTCCAAACTTTATTTTATAGAAGAATGTGATGCATGATGAATGGATGTGGTGAAGATGGCGACATATAAAGAATATATTAATAAGATAGAAAGCGGAGCTTATGATGAGAGATTAGTGGATGTTTATGCAGATCCGTCATTGCTTGCCTATCAGAAAACAAGATATGTAGATGCGATTAGACATTTTGTGGAACTATTTGGCGTAGAAGAGGTGGCGGTATATAGTGCGCCAGGACGCAGTGAGGTATCTGGAAACCATACGGATCACCAAAGAGGACATGTTCTTGCAGCAAGTATCAATCTTGATGCCGTTGGTATTGTTAGTAAAACTGAGGATAACATAGTGCATCTTGTTTCGGGGGATGCTGAACCAATTCATATAGCATTAGATCATGTGAATGTGATTGAGGAAGAGAAGGGTACGACAGCGGCGCTCATTCGAGGGGTTGCAGCTGGTCTGCACAGTGCTGGTTATGCGATTGGCGGAGCAAACATATATGTAGTGTCCGATGTTCTTATGGGATCGGGGATGTCTTCATCGGCTGCATTTGAATGTTTAATGGGAACGATTATGTCTGGCCTATATAACGAAATGAAAGTTCCGCCCGTTGAGATTGCAAAGATAGGACAGTATGCAGAAAATGTATATTTTGGAAAACCATGTGGACTTATGGATCAGATGGCATGTAGTGTAGGTGGACTGATTCATGTGAATTTTGAAAGACCAGAGGATCCTGAAACGGAGAAATTAGAGTTCGATTTAAATGCGTACGATTATAGCTTGTGCATCACCGATACAAAGGGTTCCCACGCAAACTTAACTGACGAGTATGCAGCGATTCCAGAAGAAATGAGAAGTATCGCCGAATACTTTAAGAAGGATGTTCTTTTGGAAATTTGTGTAGAGGATATCTATAACAACATGGGTGAACTTAGAAAACTCGCAGGAGATAGAGCGGTACTGAGAGCACTGCATTTTATCGGTGAAAATGAAAGAGTGCAAAATGAAGTAGAAGCGATTAAGGCTGGAAACATTGCAAGACTCTTTGAACTGATAAAAGAGTCAGGGAATTCATCCTATAAGTTTCTTCAGAATATTTATTCTAACAAAGATGTCAGAAGTCAGAACGTATCTCTAGCGCTTGCGGTAAGTGAATTGGTTCTTGGAAATCACGGAGTGTGCAGAGTCCATGGCGGTGGGTTCGCTGGAACCATACAGGCATTTGTAGAGAATGCAGCTGTTTATGATTATCAGAAGAGAATGGATGGCATGTTTGGAGAAAATGCTTGCAGGGTATTGAAGATTCGTAAATATGGCGGGATAAAAGTTTTGTAGGAGGTCTGAAAATGGGAAGCATTTTAGTATTAGGTGGAGCAGGATATATTGGATCGCATACAGTATATGAATTGATTGATGCCGGTGAGGAGGTTGTTATTGTAGATAATCTTTTAACTGGTTTTAGAAAGGCAGTTCATCCGAAGGCAAAATTTTATGAGGGCGATATTAGAGACCGAGCATTTATGGATGCTGTATTTGAGAAAGAAGACATTGATGGAGTTATCCATTTTGCGGCAAGTTCTCAGGTGGGAGAGAGCATGAAGGATCCACTTAAGTATTATAGTAACAACCTTTGTGGTACGGAGGTCCTTCTTGAAAGTATGGTCGCACATGGAATAGATAAAATTGTGTTTTCTTCAACTGCTGCGACCTATGGTGAACCAGAAAGTATTCCCATTCTTGAAACTGATAGAACACTTCCAACAAATTGTTATGGAGAGACAAAGCTTTCCATGGAGAAAATGTTTAAGTGGACATCGAAGGCGCATGACTTAAGATTTGTATCCCTTAGATATTTTAATGCGTGTGGAGCGCATCCCAATGGGCAGATTGGTGAAGCGCATAATCCAGAAACCCATTTGATTCCGCTGATTTTGCAGGTACCTAACAATCAGAGAGAATATATTTCTGTGTTTGGAAATGATTACGATACGAAAGATGGAACCTGTGTTAGAGATTATATTCATGTTAATGATTTGGCGCAGGCACATATCTTAGCGATGAAGTACTTAAGAAATGGTGGAGAAAGTGACATCTTCAACCTGGGAAATGGTGTTGGATTTACTGTAAAAGAGGTTGTGGAAACCGCAAGAAAAGTTACTGGTCATGCTATACCGGCAAAGGAAGAAACAAGAAGAGCGGGTGATCCATCTACGCTCATTGCATCCAGCGAAAAGGCAAAAACAGTTTTGGGATGGAATCCGCAATTCGCAGATCTGGAAACGATTATTGATACTGCATGGAAATGGCACCAGTCCCATCCTCATGGATATGAGAGCGTATAGGAGGCGAACCATATGATTAACCGGTTAATCAACGAATTAATAAAATATGGTCTTGATATCCATACAATAGTTCAGAATGAAATTAGTAAGGTGTTTGTAAAAGTTCTTGCGTGCGCTGGTGTGTATAAGAGAACAGAGGATGGAATGGCAGCATTTATGAGATTTGTTAATACACTATAAATGTCAGGTGCATTATTGCCTTACCTTGTGTTATTTGTGTAAAATAATAGTGGTTTTTAAAACAACAGAGGACGATTTTCGCGGCAATAACCTAGGGTATGCCCAAAGCGGAACCGCCCTCAAAAGGAGAGAAATATGAAACTAGGAATCGGTAATTCACCTAAAATGTTGGAAAGTGTGAAAATGCCGTAAAATAAAGGGTTTCATAGAATTGGAAATTTGATATAATCCTCATAAAACTATTAAAAATTTAAAAAAGGTTGCGGAAAGGTTGCGGACTGCAACAAAAAGACGAAAAATGCCAATTGAAAGGAGAGATGTAACTCTCCTTTTTAGATGTTATAATAATTGATAGTTAGTTTTCTGATTCCAGATTATCGGACAAAGGAGATATTATGGAGAAAGTTGAATTTGAGACAGTTCTTCTGGAGGCGGCTAAACTTCCGATGGTAAAAGTAGACCGTGAGCTGTTTTTGAGAAAAGAACTTCGCAATCGTTACAGTAAGGAAGTTGTTGATTTGGCAATAGAATATAATCCTGCTTATGCAGGTATCACAGTAGCTGAGATTGATAAGATTGCAAAGAGTTGCATTAATGCAGAAACTACACGAGTGACGGCTATATCAGCTGCAGCTGGAATACCTGGAGGCTTTGCAATGATAGGAACTGTACCTGCTGACTTGGCACAGTATTTTGGACATATTTTACGTGTCCTTCAGGAACTTATTTATCTCTATGGTTGGCAAGATTTAAGTCTTGATGAAAGCGAACTGAATGAAGAAACAAAGAATATATTAACTTTGTTTGTTGGAATTATGTTCGGGGTCAATGGGGCTGTAGGTGCGGTTAATAAAATTGCTGGACAGGTGGCAAAGCAGGTGGCAAAGAAATTGCCTCAAAAAGCATTAACAAAAGGTGTGATATATCCTATTGTCAAGAAAGTCTGCGCTTTGTTAGGTGTAAAAATGACGAAGGATATTTTTGCAAAAGGAGTTTCTAAGGCTGTTCCTGTCATCGGGGCTGTAGTATCAGGAGGGCTTACATTTGCTACTTTTAAGCCTATGTCAGGAAAACTTAAGAAGTATTTGGAATCGTGTAAGGTGGCAGATGTATCTTATTATGAGAAAACTCGTAATGAAGAAATCATTGAAGTAGATGTTGATGATATTGATGTAAGCGATATTGGTGACGGAGACCAAGAAAATTAGTGGTAAGAAAGTTGCGAATATCAATTGAGTATAAAGAGAGGAGTTACTTTTCCTCTCTTTTTTTGATTCGGGGCAGAATTGTAAGTGCATCTTCAACAGACCATCCATTCGCTACACGCCATTTGTATGTTTTTCGGCAGATTCCATACTTTTGACACATTAGCGTTTCGGAACGATATCTTATTCCCTTATGGTCATAGCATGTTGTTCCTCCATTGGCTTTAGCTGGCGTTGTCAGTGCTTTTTCGAGGTCCCACTTATAATAATTAAGCCTTCTGGACAAACAGGCTTGTGTAAGACTATAAGCCCTTGCCATCTCGGTAAGTGTTGAGTAGTTATTGCCTAGGTGGTCTTTGCATTCTTTGCTGTGAGTCCAGTTAAATTTTCGTTTGCGCATGATTATATCTCCTTTTTGAGTTATCCTAGAAATCTGTGTCAAGGGTAATGGTATGTAGATTATCGATGGCGTTTATTACATATGTTCTGAACAGACTGTTTTCTTGAAATGCCCTAATAAGATACATAAAATTGCTGACGCAAAACCCGATATCTATTTTCCCCAAATCATCCAGTTTATCGACGAGTGAATCGAATATATCATCGTATTCAGCAATTTCATTGAAACTTTCGCACGTTAATTTATTGATTTCCTTGTATATTTTTTCACTGTAGGAAGAAAAAGATATTGTCCAATTATCACGAGGTTCTAAAAGTTGAAAATCTCCGTTCATTTCTTGACGTGTCTGTTTTGAAAATAAAACATCATTTTTTTGCTCTAAAGCGATTTCGATACATACTGCTTCTTTAAACATATCTCTGAACTCCTCGTTTGCAATTAGCAGTAGAGTGATGAACGATATATTATTGAGCAAGTATAGAGCCAGATTTTTGTCTATAGCCTTGTACGAAGGTGGTGTATTGTAATCTACAGACAGTTTTATATTCTTTTGTATTGTCTTGGCATCCATATATGAGAATGAAGAGTAAATATTGGTCAGAAATTCGATGATAGCTGCCTCAGCATTAGGATCAACAGTTGGATTATACATAGTTGCGGCTCCTTTCTTGGTTGATTTTTGGTTTCACGATTGTAGCCAATGCGTTGGCTAACAGTATTTAGTATCAAAACTGACGAAGGTCAGAAAAGTATTAAAAAAATATATGTTTTGATTGAAAAAAATAACTACTTTTGATACAATAATGATATAGGTTAGTTTTGATATTATTTTGGGGATTTTATTATGATATATGGTTATTGTAGAATTTCAACAGCCAAACAATCGATAGAACGACAGATAAGAAATATTATAGCTGAATATCCGAGCGCAAAGATTATTCAAGAAGTTTTTACTGGTACGAAAATCCAAGGACGAGAAAAGTTCGAAAAATTAATTAAAGGCTTGAATGAAGGGGATACAGTTGTATTTGATTCGGTTTCGAGAATGAGTCGTGATGCGGAAGAAGGCATTGAGACATATTTTGAATTGTATGAACGAGGCGTTAATCTTGTTTTTTTGAAAGAACACTATATTGATACATCGCTCTATGCCGAAAACTTGAAGGATAAGATTGAGCTGACAGGAGCAGACGAAGATGAAATATTTAAAGGCTTGAATAATTATTTTAGAAAACTTGCTGCTAAGCAAATACGAATTGCTTTTGACCAGGCTGAGAAAGAAGTTGAAGATTTACGTCAAAGGACTAGAGAAGGTCTTGTTACTGCGAAAAATAATGGGAAACAAGTTGGTGCGGTGGCAGGTAAAAAGTTGGTTACCAAAAAATCTCTTGAAAGTAAGAAAAAGATGCAGAAACTTGCAAAAGATTTTGGTGGTCAAAACACTGATGAACAAGTAATGGCAATTCTCGGAATTGCTCGAAATACATATTACAAGTATAAAAGAGAAATAATAGATGAAATTATAGAAAAAAGAGGTGACAAATAATATGTCTTTTAAAAAGATGGGACCGTTCGTAAAGTGGGCAGGGGGAAAAGGACAGCTACTTGATAGAATACAGATGAGAATTCCAGATAATTTTAATTCGTATTATGAACCATTTATTGGAGGTGGCGCTGTACTCCTTGGTGTTAAGCCAAGTAGTGCCGTTATAAATGACACAAATGAACAATTGATAAATGTTTATAGGCAACTAAAAAATGACCCAAGAGCAGTAATTAGAGCTGTGAATCAGTTGGATCAGTGCGGAAAGTGCGATAAAGATTTTTATTTAGAAACTAGAAATTTGTACAATGAGAAAATAAAAAAACATGAGTTAGATGCTGAATGTGCAGGGCTTATGATATGGATAAATAAGCATTGCTTTAATGGATTGTACAGAGTTAATTCAAAAGGATTATTTAATGTTCCATATAATAATAAGCAGCTTGGTAAGTCAATAGATGAAGCAAATCTTATGAGTATAGGATATTATCTATCTCATTCAAACGTTGAAATATTATGTTCTGATTTTGAAGATGCATGTGAAAAAGTAAAAAAAGGTGATTTTGTGTATTTTGATTCACCGTATGTGCCAGTAAGCGAGACGGCATCGTTCACGGATTATACAAAAGATGGATTCGGATATGAAGACCACAAGAGATTAGCGGAATTGTTTAGGCGACTTGATGGCTTGGGGGCTAAAGTTATGTTGTCGAATCATGATGTACAGTTAGTGCATGAATTGTATGATGGTTACAATATAGAATGTGTTGATGTAAAAAGAAATATAAATAGTGATGCAAAAAAAAGAAGTGGAAAAGAAGTAATAATAACAAATTATAAAATATAGGATGAATATGAAAAAATATCTAAAACGGTCTGAAAAGATATACTATGAAGACGATTTGAGCGTCTTGGTTTTTGATGATACGTTTAATGCATTAAAAAAAATCAAACCAGGAACGATTGATATGATATTTTCGGACCCTCCGTACTTCTTGAGTAATGATGGGGTTACGTGTAGTGGCGGAAAGATGGTATCAGTAAACAAGGGAAAATGGGATAAAGTTAATTCATTTAAGGAGAAACATTTGTTTAATCGTAAATGGTTGCGATTATGTTATAAGGCTTTAAGTCCAAATGGAACGATATGGATAAGTGGTACATATCATAATATTTATAGCGTTGGGGTTGCACTTGAAGAGGAAGGATTTAAGATACTCAATAATATTACTTGGAAGAAAACTAATCCACCACCTAATCTTGCGTGCAGATGTTTTACTCATAGTACAGAAACTATTATATGGGCAAAAAAAGATTTGAAAAAAGCAAGGCATACATTTAATTATGATTTGATGAAGGCGGAAAATGGTGGAAAACAAATGAAAGATGTTTGGGAGGGGAATCTTACTAGTAAGAAAGAAAAAAAGTATGGCAAACATCCTACTCAAAAACCGATATATCTGCTTGAAAGAATTATAGCGGCATCCACCAACGAAGGGGACGTAGTTATGGACCCGTTTTGTGGTTCGTCAACGACTGGAATTGCGTGTAAAAAACTAGGACGTCAATATATAGGAATTGACAACAACGAAGAATATATTAAGTTATCTAAAGCGAGGTTGGAAAATTATGGAAAAGAGGCTTTTTAGTTACTGGTTGGGAACGTTTAGAGAATCGATAAATGAATACACTTATTATACTGATTTTGAAAAAGTATATGAGAATGTAAATTCGGTGAAGGTAGAAATCAATATTTTGAATTCGCTTATTGGCTCTAAAAATATTGAGGTTGATTTTGAAAATATAATCAATAGATATCCTGAGTGTTTAAATGTTATTCCGATTTTGTTGGCGGTGAGGTCTAATGAGATCTTCTGCCAAGATGAAAAAGGAGCTGTGAAATATAGGTTCGATAAGATGAGTGGTGGTGTAGAACAATATAAATATTTCATGAGAAAAACAGGATTGTTTGATATGCTACAAAACCATTTGATTGGAAATTTATATGATTATGTTACAGGAGTTGAAGTTGGTCTTGGCTCTAACGGACGAAAAAATCGAGGTGGTCATCAAATGGAAGACCTTGTTGAGTCTTACATAAAGCAAAGCGGCGCAGAATATTATAAAGAGATGTATCTTACGGACATTGAAAATAAATGGGGAGTTGATTTGTCTTCGATTTCTGCTGAAGGAACGTCTACGAAACGATGGGACTTTGTTGTAAAAACACCAGATAAAATATATGTTATTGAGACTAATTTTTATTCTGGAGGAGGCTCTAAATTAAATGAGACAGCTCGGTCATATAAGATGATATCTGAAGAAAGTAAGTCGGTGAAAGACGTTGATTTTGTTTGGATAACAGATGGCGCTGGTTGGGTTTCTGCTAGAAGAAATCTGGAAGAAACATTTAATACTATGGATTTAATATTTAATATAAAAGATATGGAAAACGGGATTCTTGTTGAACTATTCAATAAATGATATATATAGTATAATAAATAAAAACGTAGGAGGTATGTACTATGGCTTGGGGTAGTTATGCGGAATGTCCTCAGTGTGGAGTTGTAGCGCACGGTGATGACGAAATTGAACAAATATTTGGCTTTAGATATGGGGGAACAAAGCCACAGTCGTGGTGTCGCTCTTGCAGAAGTTCTGGTAGTGGTTCAAGTAGTGAAAGGTTAAGCGTCTATGATGCAGCGGATATCTGGATGAGTAGTGGAATGGATGAAGATTACACCTTTGGTTATTCCGAGGATGAACTTCGCAGAGCACTTAATTAGTATTAAAATGTTACATAGGAAGAAAAGAACGTTATGTCGCAAAAGCTTCTTGATATGAGTAGCACGAGTAGGCTATCTGCCAGGGCAAACCAAGCCCTGAGGCGTGGGTATGCCTCTTTGCCTAATCACGATGTGCGGCGGAGGCTCATGTCAAGAAGAATGTGAAATAATGTGTTTTATCAGACCTAGAACTTATATGGTTCCAGGTCTTTTTTATTTGGTGTAAAAGAGTTTACTAGTATTATGTTGTGACATTTATTCGAAAAATATGTCACAAGCCAGAAATGCTGTAATTCAAGGGTTTGCGCATAATATGCTATGTTGTGACATTTTTGCGTGACAAATAATATCTGGAAATATGTCACATGAGAATGCAGTATTTATGCGGGTTATAGACGATAAAACTCATATTGTGACAAATGTGACATATTATTTTGTGACTATTATAATGATTTTATATTTTGATTAAAATATGTGTAATGGGTGTAATGGTGTATAATATGGTGTAATATGTGTAATTTAGTGTTGAAATACGTGGACATACGTGATATAATAAAGCTACGGCAAGAGGTAATTTGCTGTGTGATATTGTGTAATTTTGTGTAAATTTTGTGTAATGGAGGTGAGCTGGTGAAAAAGCTCAGGAAAGATTCTACATGCTCGACAATGGCTGTAAAGTGTTATGACGAGCAACTTTTAACTGGCGAGCGTGGATTGATAGAAGCAATAAAGGCTGTTTCAGCTGACGAAATTCAAATCTTAGCAATTCATCATAACCGAAGCATTTCCAAGGCTCATTGGCATGTCATTATGAAGACAAGTCGAAGAGAGAAAAAAATGAGAGTAGTTTCGACGCTAAAGAAGCTTTCGATAGTTTTCCGTGATGGCATAGATGATGAACTTTGGAATAATCGAGGTGTTGAAACAGTAGGGAACTTTAGCAATTACGCAACTTATCTTCTTCATGAAACAGAAGCTGCAAAGAAAGACGGTAAAGAGTCTTATGATAAAAAAGAGTATATTACAAATCTGATGCCAGATGAAGTGGAAAAGATTTTGGATGGATATACGGTAAGAAGTAAAAGCAAAATTTCTTCGAATGATTATTATGATATGGCGAGAGCGGCTGGTTATAACTTGGAAGATGTTAATGCTTTTATAAGTGGTCTTGGTGCTACTAATATGAAACCGACAGCAGAGGCAAGTATTAGAAAGGCTTATGATTACGGTGTTAAGTCTAGAATGCAGAAGCATGAACGACTGCATAGATTGCTGATAAGTATTGTTAAGCCCAAAACATTAGATGATAAGAGACTTCGATATTCGATTGAAAAGGCATTAGATGATAAACGACTGTTTGTTCATAGAAGCGGTGAGCCGCTTTTTGTGGAAGCAAGCACGGAAGTTCTAGTAACAGATGATAGATATTTACGTCATTGCACATCGAATGATTACATAGTTGAGATTAAAGATGACATTGCTGGCAAAGTGATTTGGGCAGGAAATATTGTGATCTACATTGATTCGATAGCTATCAAAGATGGTAATTGCTTTGTATGCAGTATTGAGAATGATAAACTTATTTGTGATATTGTTCCCAAGTTTGATGCTCCTAATTCTGAACAAGAGCGAATTAAAAGTGAATATTTGAAATTCCGTGATAGATTCAACGCAGCATATGCAGAGTATGCACAAGTTACAATAACTGAAAAAGTTGATTTCTCGGATATTAATAATTACAGCTAAATATAGAAAGTCTTGAACTCGCAGGTCTGGTCGAGAAGAGGAGACGCCAGTGTGGCTTACCCGTTTGTATTCTCAAGGAATCGGTGTGGTGGAAAAACATCGAGGAAAAGTAGTGCGCTCCAGATATAGCAATCCAATCATGAAATATGAGACAAAAAAGCAGAGACGACAACAATCCATTTTGCGTGGTTTGTTGTTGTCTCTTTTTTAATATTTATAAAAAGGAGGTCATTGATATGAATGACGTAAGAAAGTATTTTGATGAAACAATTGATGCACTTGAAAGTGAAATTTCAAGAAGGAGACAGGAACTTAAAGCTCTTGAGAAGATGCTTGAACTTAAGCGAGAACTTGGAGAAAAAAGTTCAAAAGAAATTGAGGTTGAAAGAGAAAAAAGAACGAGATGGATGAAAAAAGAAATCAGTTACTGTAACCCATTTGAAACGTATGAGGCACAGATGGCTGATGAGGATAATCCGTTTGCTTCATATGCAGCTATGATTCCGTTTGAAGCACCAAAACCGAGAATTTACTAATGAATAGGGAGAAATAATATGGCACTTACTTATGACGAGCAAATTGCACTTGAAATGCAGAAGATTGCAAAATTGAAGCAAAAGAAAAAACAAGAAGAAAGAAAACGATTAGAAGAAATTGGTCAAAGAGTTGTTGATAGATTTCCAAATGTTACGGCAGATACTATCGACGATGAAATCAATAATCTGGTGGCTATGTTGTCAAAAGATGACCCGATTTGTGCAAAATTGGGGCGACTGATCATGACAAGATTGCCACAATATTTTTCAAAAGATTCTTCAGATTCTTTTGAAAATAATGTTGAAAAACTGGCAGAATTTATTGAACTAAATGAATGATGCTATTGTTATAGCTCCCTGCAAGGGCGAAAAACTGTTTGTTGTACTGCCAACGGCAGTATGACAAACGTTGTTTTGAGCAAGGTATGACAGAGCCATACCTGTGATAAAAGAAAATGAAAGGAAATATGAAAATGAAATTTACTATATCGAATAGCCAAGGCGGACATTCAGAGGAACATTCGAGGCGTTCGTATTCTCCGTTCTCATCGGAGTCATCATTAACAAAACATAATATTGTTGTCTACGATTGCGGAGACGATAGAGAACATCTTAATAGAATAGCAGAACCATACATTCGTGCATATAACATGAAACAGAAACGCAAAGATAGAATGAAGGATTATGAAAAAGATTATGTTGCTGCGCTTGAAGATGGTCGTGCCTGCTACGGAACAGGAGAGCAAAGAGAAAAAGCTTTTCATCATGATGTTATCCAAATCGGGAACCATGATAATCTTGGAGTTACAGACAAAATGTTTAACACGGATTATTGGCGTTCTCTTAAGCGCGATGCAAGATATGCAGAAGCAAGTGATTATGTTAAACGTCATCTGAATAGGAATCCTGATGTAAAAAGAGCGATTATGATTTTGAAACAAATTGCGGAAGAAATTAGAGATAACAAAGATGATAAGTATAGTCATGTGTTGGTACATGGATTAACAATCCATGTAGATGAACCAGGGGGGACCCCACATCTGGATTTTCGTTATTCGATTTTTACTGATAATGAAAAGAAGGGACTTCCGTGGAGAATATCGGACCATAAGGGGCTTCAAAAAATGGGATATGAGACAACTCCGACACAGACAGCGCTTCAAGCATTTCGCGAATCTGTTAATTCGAGAATAGAAGTGTTGATGCGCCAATATGGATGGGAGCGTGAATATAAAAATGAGCATCGTAAGCATCTTACAACGGCGCAGTATGAAGCGGAGCAACGTTTGAAGCAAGCGGAAGAACTTGCAGAAAATATTGTTCAAGAAGCAAAAGAAAGTGCAGAGATTGAGCTTGCTCATGCAACGGAAATTAGAAAAGAAGCTGCAAGAAAGAAAAAAGAAGCGGAGCAAAAAATTAAGGATGCAATTGAATTTAAGAATCAGATGGAACAGCTTGTTTGCTCCGAAATTGGACAAAGAGTCGTCACAAATCAGCGAAATGATGAGGTTGAAATTTATCGACGGAAGAGGTCTAAGCGTGGAGGAAAGATTTGTAATGATGATTGCTCTATTGAACCAACAAAGGATGATAAGTAGGGGAGGAACTTGAACGATGGAAAATTACACGGATATTTATTTTTATTTGCAAGAAGACGAGTTGTGGAGGCTCATAGATATGGTTGGGAATATTGTTGCCGAGATGATTAAAAGAGATGCGATACATATAGAGTACCATGGATATCCGCAGACTCCAGAAGTAATGGTTGATGTTTTGGAAAAAGGGAAATATGTTTTTGAGGGTTATGTGAAAAATAGACTTAAGGAAATTAATGATGGGTGTGACCGAGAATAAAAAAATAAGCCATATGAGTCTCCTAAGTGGGGAGACTCGTATGGCTATTCTTATAAGTATTTACACAGCACGTCGAATGTGTCTTCGTCAAAATACTGATTAAGCATATTTAGTATTTCGTAGAAGCTATCTTGGTGGAAGAATACATGCTCGTGCTCAGTATTTAATACAATAACTGAATCGAGATGTGTTTCGAGGATTGCGCTAAACATCATAACATCGTTTAGCATGTCCCCTGTTACGAATTTGAACTCGTTGCTTGGATGGTGACTGTTCAATTCGTTTTTGATGATGTGCAGTTCTTTATTTGTGCAGCTTTGCCCAGTTGGAGTAATTACATATACTTGTTGTTCCATAAGCTATTGCATCTCCTCTAATCGTTCACAGAAAAGATGAAGGCTTTTTCGGCGAGCTGTTCTTCTTTGGCGACACAGCCTTTATTTACATCCACGACCATTGCGGAGATTGCATCGAGGTCGGTATTATCATCAGCTGGTAGAATGATAACTTCGTGAATGGACGAGAAAATGATGACAATCTTATCAAAACCCATAGCTTTTGCCCATTGCTTTACATAGTCCATATTTGTTACAACGGCTGCACCTTTCATTCTCAGGTGGTTTGAAAATATGTACATAGGAACATCATCAATATTGTCATATATGGCTGCATCATCAGGCATCATGGAGCAAAGCACTTCGGCCATTGTTTCGATTTTTATTTCCTGAGAAGTATGTTCTGAAGCGAGGCGCCAAGCTTCTTCTTCTGTAATATTCACGGACTTCAGATGTTCACTTGACATCTTTACGGAGAAAGTGCCATCTACATTAGCTTCATCACGGATATACAGATATTCTATAATGTCGTCAAATGCACTATCACGTGTCAAATATTTTGTGTCAGAGCCCTTTTTTTCAAGACCTAAGAACAGATGCTCTCGGATGTATGTGGGGTCTTTGAAGATGTCGATATCAATATCAATACCTGCTTGGTCATAGCACTGCTTTACATAAACTGCTGCTTCTTCATCTGTGAAATCATCCGTTAAAAATCTGTCCACGTAGATGACGGGGGCGATATGTTGTTCGCCTTCGTGGAAACATAAACCGATGAATTCTACGCAATTTTTTTTGACAGTTTGAACTTTAGGGTACAAGTGATATTTCTTATTAATAACATTTACAATTCCATTAATAGTAGCCATTTTGTGATTCCTCCTTTTATAATTCATCAAAATGTTCAAATAAATAATTGTCTAGTTGGCACTGTATTGCCGAAGTAGTTGCTCGCACTCCGAGCCCAGAATTATAAGCGTTTTCGGCTATATTTGTGAGCTCATTTGCGGAAAGTACATGCTGGTTTATAAAACCTGTTTCGAGACCGTACGTTTTCTCTAGCTTTTTTACTGGTGATGCATCGTGCGAAGTAAGTAGATACTTGTAATCATCAATAGATAAGGGATGAATATTAACGATGCGACCGATTCGACTCGCGACTTCTGGTATCATGCCAAAATCGATAAGATTTTGGATTGTTAGCTCGTTTTCAAAAGCTTTAACTTGCTTTCTTTCTGCTCCAAATCCAAGACCGATGCTACTTGCCTTATTTGCTTCATTTTTAGCTGCAACGGCAAAGGAACCAGTAAAGATCCAACTGATTGTTTCGAGATTGACGTAACGAGTGTCCATTTCAGTTTTATACATGTAGTACTTAAACGAAGGTTGCAGCAATGTAAGAAGCTCTGATTGAACAGATGCGCTTACATTCTCACGGTCTCTAGTGAAAGATGGCGTCATCATTTTGTCTGCTTCATCGAAAACAATAATATAGGGTGTGTGGTCATGCTTTTGAATATTTATCTCTCGCAGTGGGGTACAGATTTTGTTTTGCCCTGTAAAACCACTTTTTGTCATGCTACTCGCATCGCATATATAAACGGCATCGTATAAATAATCTCTAACTGTCTGCCATAGTAGCGTCTTGCCAGAGCCAGGTGGTCCAACAAAAACAGCGCTGTTGGGAATTCCGTGAACATGGTTGTATAAACATATTGCGACGGCTTTTGCTGCTTCGTCTTGGTGGTATACCTTTGTCTTTAAGAATTCATATATGAGACGGGGGTCGGATAATGTTTCATGGCGAAACATTTCTTCCTCATATTTTTCGAGTTCTCGTTCTTCAATATCGAATGGGCAATCATCGAAATCAGTTTCTTCCCATTGAGAAGATAAGTTTTTATCTTTTACTTCAGCTTCGCATTTCATGGCGTATGCAGTCTCCTTTCAAGAAGCTGCATACGCATTTCTCGCTTCAATAATGAAGCGTTGGATGTCTGCGCATGACATTTTCTGCTTTTCATATTTGCCGTCTGCATTTTTAATGCTAATGTTACGCTGTTCAGTACTTTTGCCAAGAAAGAGGTTGTAACAGTTGTTTATGGTAGAACCATCGCGTCGCGTACTTTCTTTGACCATTGACAGCGGTAGTGTGAAAGTAGCCCAAGCATCATTAAGACGAAATGCTACAGACATGAAGATGTTATTGTTTTCGGATGCCCTTTTACGGCATAATGCACGTGGATAATTATTAATGAATACAGATGATTCTTCTACTGTGGCATCGATATTGTTTTTCTTTTTAGCCATATTGTTATTCTCCTTGTTTTTTATAGCTACATTGAAGCATTCTTGAATGCTTGAATTTATAATTTTTTTCTTTATAGAATAGAGGGGGTATGGTATATTGTGATTGGTTAGTGTGAAGCATTTGCTTTGGAAAAAATTTATGAATGTGTTTGCCGTAGTCACCGTCCTTTCAGGAAAGGCACACGAATGAAAAACGCAAACACTAACCAGATGACGCTATCGATTGACAAAAAATATGCACTCACAATTGAAGAAGCTTCTGTTTACTTTAGTATTGGTGAAACCAATTTACGTGAGATATGCAGAAATGATGTGCTAAACAATACTTTTACATGTAAGGTAAAAAGTAAAACTGTAATCATACGTGAAAAGTTTGAAAAACATATGGTTGAGCATCATGTTTTGTTAGCAGGATAGTGGATATGGTCAGAGAGTAAAATCTCTGACCATATTTTTGGTTCGTACTCTTAAAAAGGTTGCGCAACTTTTTTTCTCGACAAACGACGGAAAGCGTGGTATGATAAACGATGGCATTTTTTCGTCTTGGAAAGGGGAAACTATGGGAAAGGATTTAAGAGGTAAAGAACTTGGCAAAGGCATAGTTCAACGAAAAGACGATAAAAAGTATGTTGCTTTTTACAACGATAGTACTGGGAAAAGAGTTCAAAAAAGATTCGATACATTGACGGAAGCAAAACGCTGGCGTGAAAAGGCTGTATATGAAGAAAAAAATGACTTGGCACTTTTACAGCCAGAGATGACGGTGAATTCATGGTTCGAGTTTTGGATGAAGGAAAAAGCCACAACTATTAAATTCAATACAAAGCGTAACTATACTGAACGTTTTGAAAATGATATTAAACCCGTTGTTGGAAATATGCGAGTGAAGGATGTTCGTCCTATTCATTGTCAGGCCGTTTTGAATCGAATGGCGGAAAATGAATATGCAGGATCAACGATAAAACAGACATTGAATACGATGGTTACAATGTTTTGGGCTGCTGTAGAAAATCGATTAATACATAGTACACCAGTAACAAAGAGTGGTGTGAAACTTCCGCGAGATGTAGAACAGAATATTGATTTTTTGACAAGGGAAGAACAAAAAGCTTTCCTGGAGGTGGCAAAAGACTATGCGTATTATGAGCAATTTTTTTTGATACTACAAGAAGGATTTAGAACTGGTGAAATCATAGGCTTGAAGTGGGATTGTGTTGATTTTGAACGTCGAGAAATTACAATTGATAAGACGCTAGAATATAGATATAGTACAGGAACTTGGCGCTGGGAAACACCAAAAACAAAAAATGGTTGTAGAGTTGTTAAGATGACTAGGGCTGCACATGATATGTTGAAAGAACTACAAGAAAAGCCTAGTAATGTTAATGAGAAAACACCTGAAGAATTTAAGAATCTAGTATTTTTAAATAGAACAGGCTTCCCAACCAAAAACTCCACATATGATGCGGCACTCGTGAAAAGATGTGAACAGGCGGGCGTTAAGAAAATATCAATGCATGACCTGAGGCATACAATGGCAACTAGGTTTTGTGAACAACCGATGCCTAATTATAAATTCCTCAGTAAAATGCTAGGACATTCTTCTATAAAAATAACTTTGGACTTATATGTTCATTTAGACGAAGAAACTAAAGTTGAGGCTATTGAATCGTTCAGTGATTATCTCGAAACGATTTGATATAAAGCTCATAAAACTTATTAAACTTGAAAATAAGTTGCGAAAAGGTTGCGGAAACAAAAATAAAATGAAAGGAACCCTTGAAAAATAAGGGTTTGAGGTAAGATATATGAAACTAGGAATCGTTGGTTTACCCAATGTTGGAAAATCTACTTTATTTAATGCAATTACAGGTACTGCAAATGCACAGGCAGCGAACTATCCTTTCTGTACCATTGAACCCAATAATGGTATTGTCGCTGTACCAGATGAGAGACTGGATAAGCTGGCAGAACATTGGCAGACCGATAAGAAGACACCTGCAGTTGTAGAATTTGTTGATATTGCAGGCTTAGTGAAGGGTGCTAGTAAAGGTGCAGGTCTTGGAAATAAGTTCCTTGGTCATATCAGAGAATGTGATGCCATCATTCATGTGGTGCGCTGCTTTGATAATGAAAAGATTATGCACGTGGTAGAGGATGCAACCAAGGCGGTTCCGGTAGATCCTGCTGGTGATATGGAATGTATCGATATGGAGCTGTTATTTGCTGATATGGAGATGGTTGAGAATCGTCTTGCAAAGACCATCAAAGCATCGAAAACAGGTAACAAGGTAGCAAAGGAAGAAGCAGAATTCCTTGAGAAATTAAAGGAACACTTAGAAGCTGGTAAGAATGCTCGTACCTTTGAATTTGATCCTAAAAATGAAGTACAGGCGACTGCCATGAAGGAGATGGGACTTCTTTCTGGTAAGAGCATTATCTATGCATGCAATATGGATGACGATGGCGTAGCAGATCCTACTGCAAATAAGTATTATCAGATTGTAAAAACAAAGGCAGAAGAGGAAGGCTCCGGTGTGATTCCGATTTGTGCAAAGACAGAAGAGGAACTTTCTGAGCTGGATGATGAAGAAAAGAAAGTGTTTATGGAAGATTTAGGACTGGCAGAGTCTGGACTAGATAAGCTGATTAAAGCTAGCTATAAGCTGCTTGGGTTAATCTCTTTCTTAACGGACGGAAAGAAGGAGTGCCGTGCATGGACCATCAAGGAAGGAACCAAAGCACCACAGGCGGCTGGAAAGATTCACTCTGATTTTGAAAGAGGATTTATCCGTGCGCAGGTTATTGCTTACAATGATCTTGTGGATGCAGATTTTGATTATCTTGCTGTAAGAAACAAGGGGCAGCAGCGTACAGAGGGTAAAGAGTATGTTGTCAATGATGGCGATATCATTGAATTCTTATTTAATGTATAAGGAGAATTAGAATGCCTGATCAAATGGGTGGTGGGGATATTGCATTCCCAGGACTTGGAATTTATCTAGAAGACGTACCCCAGGGATTTCATATTTTTGGTTTCTATGTAGCTTTTTATGGGCTGATCATCGGAATTGGTGTTGTGCTGGCATTCTTAACCATTAGTCATTTGGCGAAGAAGTATAAGCATAATCCAGATGATTACTATCTGTTAGGATGCTTCTTAGTGCTGTTTGGTGTGCTGGGAGCACGACTCTACTACGTCATCTTCTCTTGGGATTATTACAAACATCACTTATCGAGTATCTTCAATATAAGACAGGGCGGACTGGCGATTTATGGTGGTATCATTGCGGGACTTCTTGTGATTATAGTATGGTGCAAGATTAAGAAAAGAAAGATTCCCCAGGTTGGTGATATCGTTGTGCCGGGGGTGTTAGTCGGACAGATCCTTGGTCGTTGGGGGAATTTCTTCAATCGAGAGGTGTTTGGAACTTACTCGGATTCCTTTTTGGCCATGCGCCTTCCGGTGGAAGCGGTTCGTGCGGAAGATATTGATGAAGCGATTCGTGCACACATGGAACCAGGTACGAATTATATTCAGGTACATCCGACATTCTTATATGAAAGTCTATATAATTTAGTGCTGTTCATACTGATTATGATCTTCCATAAGAAGAAAAAGTTTAATGGCGAAGTGATGCTTTGGTATTTTGGCGGCTACGGTATTGGACGTTTTGTGATTGAAGGCATTCGAACAGACCGTTTGCTTATCGGACATACGAATATCGCCGTATCCCAGCTATTAGGGATTGTGCTGTTTGCGGCTGCGCTAATTATCGATGTGGTGGTTCGCATTCTTATGAAGAAAAAAGGTATTACGAAAGCGGATGAGCAGGAGCTTGTAACAGAAGCAGCAGAGGAAACGGAAACTGTGAAAGCGACTTCAGAAGAAGTATAGGGAAAAAGAACAAAATCATGCAGAAAGGAGCCTAAGGGCTCCTTTTTTTGATGCGGAAATGACTGTTCGCAACACCAAAATGTTTTTGAAATGCCCTTTATTTTGTTGCTTTTTCCACTAAAAATGTGTAAAATAATCATAAAAGTGGTGAAAAATGTCACAAAAGGGTGAAAAGTGGTGTTTAAAGGCGAATTTACACACGCAATGGATGCAAAAGGAAGAATTATTATTCCGGCGAAGCTAAGAGAACAGCTTACCGGTTCTTTTGTTGTGTGCAAGGGCTTAGATAACTGCTTATGGCTCTTGGAAGAGGCTGAGTGGCAGCGTATTGTAGACGCTCTGAATGCACTTCCGTTTACGGTGAAGGAAGCACGAACCCTGGTACGTTTTTTAATGGCTGGTGCCATTGATGGAGAAATGGATAAGCAGGGGCGTGTGCTTTTGTCTCAGGCACTACGAGATCATGGATGCTTGAACGCTGGTGAGGATGTAGTATTTGCTGGCGTAGGTAATAAAGTGGAAATCTGGAACAAAGAGAAGTATGCGGATGCAGCAGTGTTAGATGATACATCTATGGATGCTGTTGCTGAAAAACTGAGTGAGATGGGTATCAGGTTATAACATGGCAGAAGAGATTACGTTCAACCATGCCCCAGTACTTTTGGAAGAGGTTCTGGAAGGATTAGACATTAAAGAAAATGGCTCCTACATGGATGGAACATTAGGGGGCGCAGGACATTCTTCAGAGATTGCTGCCAGGTTAGGGGAAGGCGGCAAGCTATATGGATTTGACCAGGATGCTACAGCCATCGAAGTTTCAACAAGACGCCTGGAAAAGTTTGGCGAAAAGATTTCTATCCATCGTTCTAATTATAGAGATGCAGTCAGCATTTTAAAGAGCGAAGGTGTGACGGGAGTGGATGGGATTCTTCTGGATTTGGGCGTTTCCTCTTATCAGTTAGATACGCCGGAAAGAGGTTTTTCTTATCAGCATGATGCACCATTAGATATGCGCATGGATCAAAGAAATCCGTTGTCTGCCGCAGAAGTAGTCAATGGTTATGACGAGATGCAGTTATTCCGTATCATTAGGGACTATGGTGAAGATAAATTCGCAAAGAATATTGCTAAACATATTGTGAAAGCAAGGGCAGAGAAGCCGATTGAAACGACCTTTGAATTAAATGAAATTATAAAGGCGGCTATTCCGGCGAAGATGCGAGCGGAAGGTGGACATCCCAGTAAAAGAACCTTTCAGGCGATTCGCATTGAGTGCAACAAGGAACTGGAAGTATTGACGGATGCACTGACAGAGATGATTGATTTCTTGCGTCCTGGTGGACGATTTGCAATCATAACGTTCCAATCTTTGGAAGATCGTATTGTAAAGAATGCCTTTCGCGATACGGTAAATCCCTGCACATGTCCGCCGAGTTTTCCAGTATGTGTATGCGGTAAAAAGTCAAAGGGCAGGCTAGTGAATCATAAACCGATTATCTCGGGAGAAGAAGAGTTAAATGCAAACTCTCGTGCCAAGAGTGCAAAACTACGAGTTTTTGAAAAATGTAAAGAATAGAGGAAGATAACGTGGCAGGAATTTATAGAATTGATGGTAGTGTAGTGCGTAAAGAAGAGGAATCTACCAGAAATCTTCATAGTGTAAAGAAAGCATCTACCAAAAGGAAGAGTGCTGTATCTTTTGTTGGCGGTGTGGCACTTCTTATTATGACGGCAGTGGCAATCGTTGGTTTTGCGCGTTTTATTAAAGCGCAGTCTGATGTAACCAATCTTAGAGAGGATTTAGCAAGAGTCAATGCGCAATACGAAGCTAAGAAGCTGGAGAATGATCTCTACGAGAAGCGTATTGAGAGCAACATTAACCTTGCAAATATTGAACAGATTGCAATGACAGAGCTGGGAATGACTTTAGCAGGTGCGGGTCAGATCGAGTTCTACGACAGCGATATGGAAGATTATGTGAAACAGTATGAAAATCTTCCTGGAAACTAAGGAACAAAGACATTGAAATTTCCATTCCCATTTAAGAAGAATTCGGAAGAAACTCCCAAAAAGAAGAAACCGAAGGTTAGAATTAAATATAGTGAGCGTTTGCAAAACTACATGGTCATGAAACTGAATGTTTTTGCCATCGTAGTTTTGATTCTTTTTGTTGTTTTGACGGCACGCCTTTTAAAAATAACTTCGGAAAAAGGTGAGCAGTATAAAAAGCAGGTGTTGTCGCAGCAAAAATATGACAGCAAAATCATTCCTTATCAGCGCGGTTCCATATTAGATCGTAATGGTACACTGCTTGCCTACAGTGAGCAGGTATACAATATCATTCTGGATAGTTCCATGTTTAAAAGTGAAAAGGGCCAGGAAGAACTGGAACCCACGCTGGCAGCACTTCGTGATTGTTTTGGACTGGATATCGCAGATGTTCGTAATTTCATTGTAAATAATCCTGATTCTAAATATCACATTTTAAAGAAGCGTGTGACCCAGGATGTTAAGGATTCCTACGAACTGCTTCGTGATGCAGAAGAAAGCCAGATTACAAGGAATGGTATTTGGTTTGAAAGTGAATTTAAGCGATTTTATCCCAATGGTTCCTTAGCGGCAGATGTGATTGGATTTACTACCAGAGATGGTATTGGTCAGTATGGTTTGGAAGAATACTACAATGATGTTCTTGCGGGAAATAACGGACGTGAATATGGCTATCTTTCTGGTGATAATGCGTTAGAAAGAACCATTATTCCGGCGGAAAATGGATATTCTATCGTGTCCACCATTGATGCACATATCCAGCAGATTTGCGAAGAGAATTTAGTCGCGTTCAACGAGGCGCATCGCGGTGAGTACCGTGAGGGAGAAGATGGTGCGAATAATAGTGCTGTCATCATTATGGATGTAAATACGGGGGAAGTTTTGGCTATGGCCAGCTATCCCTTCTATAACCTAAATGATCCCTATGATTTATCCCATATCTATACACAGGAAGACTTAGCATTAATGGAAACAGAAGGAACGCTGATGGAGGCGCGTAACGAGGTTTGGAAGAACTTCTGTATTAGCCAGTCCTACGAGCCAGGTTCCGTAAGTAAGACGTTTACCATTGCTGGTGGTATCGACTGTGGAGCACTGCATGATGGGGATGAATATTATTGTCCGGGTTATATAAGTCTGGGCGAGGGTACTGGTGTTACCATTCACTGTCATAATCGATATGGTGAAGGTGCATTAACTACCCAGAGTGCATTGGAGCAGTCTTGTAACGTAAGTCTTGTTATGATGAATAACAAGATTGGAAAGAAGCGATTCCTAGAGTACTTCAAGAATTTTAATTTTGGCTTAAAGACAAACATTGATTTGGCAGGAGAGATGCGTACTGCAGGACTAGTATTTAATGAGGACACCATGCGTTACTCGGAGCTAGCAACGGCATCCTTTGGACAAGGTTTCAATGTTACGATGATTGAAGAAATATCAGCATTCTGTTCTGTGGTTAATGGCGGATATTATCGCCAGCCACATATGGTCTCCAAGATTGTTGACGAGGATGGAGCTACTGTACAGAATATTGATCCAGTGCTCCTGAGACAGCCGATTTCGGAATCTACCTCTGAATTAATGCGTCAGTATCTCATCGGCGTTGTAGAGAATGGTACTGGTAAATATGCAAGACCGGCAGGATACAGAATTGGTGGAAAGACCGGTACGGCAGAACACTCTGGTGAAGGAAAGACAGACTACGTTATTTCATTCATGGGATTTGCACCGGCGAATGATCCGCAGATTGCAATATATGTTGTTATTGATAGACCGAACGTTGCCAGCCAGGATACGGCTACAAGATATGCATGTTTACTGTGCAGAGAGATTTTGCAGGATGTTCTTCCTTATAAGCATATTTTCATGACAGAAGTATTAACCAGTGAAGAGCAGAAGAGACTGCAGGAAGGTACAGCGCATGGTAACGCTGTTGCAATTCCAGAAGTGGTGCCTGAAGAGACGGATACAGAGGAAAGTACCGACACCTCTGACGTGCCTGTATATGAACTGGAACTGAACGTTATTATTGATAAGAACACTGGATATGCAATTGATCCTTCTACAGGAGAATATCTGGATCCTGATACGGGCAGACCCATTAATGGAACGTCTGGTATTATTCAAGATGAGAATGGAAACAATGTTAACGTCACCCCTGGTGGTGTTCCAGTAGATGATAATAGTCCCTTCTAAAAAAGGTGAGATAAGAGGAGTTAGATCGATGGTAAAAGATATGATTTTTGCGACAATCATTGCCTTTGCAATTGCAGCAATTCTTGGACCGGTAACCATTCCGTTTTTGAGAAAACTAAAGATTGGTCAGACAGTTCGCGAAGAGGGATTAGAAAGTCACTATAAAAAGAATGGTACTCCCACCATGGGTGGTATCATGATTATCATCGCTGTACTAGTAAGTTCTTTGATTTTCGTCAGAAATTATCCTACGACCTATCCTATTTTATTCCTTACCGTTGGATTTGGACTAGTTGGATTTTTGGACGATTATATTAAGGTAGTAAAGAAAAGATCCATGGGACTTCGTTCCTGGCAGAAGATGGGAATGCAGTTCCTAATTACTGGAGCCTTTTGCTTTTATACCATGAAGGTGCAGAACTGGGATCTTGCGATGAAGGTTCCCTTTGCCAATGGAGTCGTAATTGATTTCAAATGGGCTACCATTCCGATGATGTTTCTGGTTATTTTGGGAACAGATACGGGAACCAACTTTACCGATGGGTTGGATGGATTGGCAAGCTCCGTTACGGCAGTGATTGCAGCCTTCTTTGCATTAGCTGCGATTCGCTTTAATAATCCTGTGGCACCTATTTGCGGAGCAGTGTTAGGTGGCCTCTTCGGGTTCTTATTATTCAATGCGCATCCTGCCAAGGTATTTATGGGAGATACCGGTGCGCTTGCGCTGGGTGGTTTTGTTGCTGGTACGGCCTATGCACTGCAAATGCCGTTATTCATTCTGATTGTAGGTGTGATTTACTTGATAGAAGTATTATCTGTAATGTTACAGGTTTCCTTCTTTAAAATTACACATGGTAAAAGAATCTTTAAGATGGCGCCCATTCATCATCATTTTGAAAAGTGTGGGTGGTCAGAAACGATGGTAGTAACCATCTTTAGTATTGTAACAATTTTATTCTGTATGATTGCTTGGCTTGGTGTGTGGTAAGAAATGTCATTTGTAGATGCAATTAAATCTTTAGGAACAAAAAAGAATACTGCGGAAGGCAGAAAAAGGACAAAGCTCAGAAGGGTAGGCAATAGCCTGGATGTTTCTTTGATTCTGATGACCTGCCTTCTTCTTGTGTTTGGGCTGTTAATGATTTACTCTGCTAGTTCTTATGAAGCAAATCTGGACTGGGGAGATAGTGCATATTACTTTAAAAAGCAGGCATTTGCGGTAATTCTTGGTTTATTTGCAATGGTAGGTATTGGGTTATTCATGCCGTCGAGATTGCCGGAACGTGTTTTACTACCTATCATGTTTGTTGCATTTGGACTTGTGATGCTGCTTCCTGTCATTGGACATGCCTCCCATGGTGCAACCAGATGGATTCGTCTTGGCCCCTTATCCATTCAGCCGGCAGAAATTGTGAAGGTGGCTATCATTATTTTTGAAGCTACATTTTTAACAAAATATATGCATACATTGCATACATGGAAGGGGTTTTTGTATTCTCTGATAGTTCCCATTGTTGGACTCCTTTTTGTTCGTGTGTTTTCAAACAACCTTTCCAGTGGTTTGATTATTTTCCTGATTGGTCTAGGAATGGTATTCATTGCTTCTTATGATTATAAGAAGTATGCGCTGGGGGTTTTAGGAATTCTGATTGTCGCAGTCATTATTTACTTTGCTTTATCAAAAGTAGAATATAGTGGCGATAAGAAGGTGGACTTTAGAGGGGAGCGCTTGATTGCTTGGGTAAATCCGGAAGCACAGTCTGACGACCTTGGTTATCAGACCATGCAGTCTCTGTATGCCATTGGATCCGGTGGTTTAACCGGAAAGGGATTAGGGCAGAGCGTGCAGAAGATGAACTTCATACCAGAAGCGCAGAATGATATGATTTTCTCTATTATCTGTGAGGAACTTGGTCTGGTAGGAGCAATTATTGTCTTCCTTATGTATATAGGCTTAATTGGTCGCATGTATCTAATTGCCAGAAGCACCAGAGATTTATATAAGTCGTTGCTTGTGGTGGGCGTTATGATGCAGATTACCATTCAGGTGCTATTAAATGTGGCGGTGGTTACCAACACGATTCCCAATACCGGCGTTAGCCTTCCGTTCATTAGTTATGGTGGTTCCTCTGTTACGATTCTTCTGGCGGAGATTGGACTAGTCCTCGCGGTACAGCGTGAAAATGCCTACGAGGAAGACATTAGAATGAGAAAGCGTATGGAAGCCGAAGAGGCAGAAGAAGCATAAAGGTGCGTATGAAGACCGACTTTGCATTGCAGAAAAGTATTCATAAAAAAATAGCCATTTGTATTGCCCTGGGACTTTTGCTAGCAGCGGTAATTATCATCAACGTACTTTTGGAAAAATACAGGATTACCACTGTATATGTAGAAGGAAACGAACACTACACAGCAGCCCAGATTCGATCCTTTGTGGAAACAGGAAAGTTTGGAGACAATTCGATTTACCTTTCCATGAAGTATAGAAACAAAAGTATTACGGACATCCCCTTTATTGAGAAGATGGATGTAGATGTGTGGGACAAAAATACCATTAAGATTACGGTGTATGAAAAGGCGCTGGCCGGTTATGTAGAATATCTTGATAAGTATATGTATTTTGACAGAGAGGGAATCGTCGTAGAGAGTTCTTCTCTGAAGACACCGGGAATCCCACTGGTCACGGGCCTATCCTTTGATCATTTCTTAATGAATGAACCTCTTCCGGTAGAAAATGAAAAGATATTTCAAACCATCCTTTCTGTAACCCAGCTTTTGAATAAGTATGAGATTGTAACAGATAGAATCTATTTTGATAGCCACTATGAGATGACATTGTACTTTGGTAAGGTCAGAGTGGCATTAGGTGATGATCGACTGATTGAAGAGAAGATTCAACGGCTCTCTGCGATTCTTCCTTTATTAAAAGGAAAGCAGGGTGTGCTGAATATGAAGACGTACCAAACCGGTGATGAGGACTTAAAATTCGTGGTTGACTAAAAAGGTTAGTTAACCATAATAGGGAATGACTAAGGCGGTCAACGACCTATAAAAATGTTGCAAAAATTTGACAAAACATATTGCATTCTTTCAGAAAAAGCCCTATTATGTAGGATAGATTATGTAACTTTTGTGAAATAATGTGTTGAGACACAGTTTAAAGCATAGTGCAAGGAGGGAAAAGTCTTGTTAGAGATTACAAGCAGGGAAGCCGAATCAGGCGCAAGAATTCTAGTTATTGGTGTTGGTGGCGCAGGTAACAATGCGGTCAACAGAATGATTGATGAGAATATTCAGGGTGTTGAATACATTGGAGTAAATACCGATAAGCAGGCACTCCAGCTTTGCAAGGCTCCTACCTTAATTCAAATTGGTGAGAAACTTACCAAGGGTCTGGGCGCAGGTTCCATTCCTGAAGTTGGTATGAAAGCAGCAGAAGAGAGCGTTGATACATTAGCAGATGTAATGGACGGCGCAGATATGGTATTCGTTACCGCAGGTATGGGTGGCGGTACCGGAACTGGTGCAGCTGCAGTTATTGCTAGAACTGCAAAGGAGATGGGTATCTTAACCGTAGCTGTTGTTACTACTCCTTTCGTATTTGAGCAGAAGCGTCGTATGGAATATGCAATGATGGGTATTGAAAGCCTTCGTGGCAATGTTGATACCTTGGTTGTTATCCCTAACGAGAAGCTTCTTGAAATTTTAGATCGTCGCATTTCCTTTAAGGAAGGCTTCAAGAAGGCAGACGAAGTTCTGCAGCAGGCAGTACAGGGTGTAACAGACTTGATTAATGTTCCTGCAGACATTAACCTTGACTTCGCTGATGTTAAGACTGTTATGAAGGATAAGGGTGTAGCTCACGTTGGTATCGGTGTTGGTAAGGGCGATGACAAGGCGTTAGAAGCTGTTAAGGCCGCTGTAGAAAGCCCGTTACTGGAAACCTCTATTACCGAAGCTTCCCATGTGCTTCTTAACATTACTGGTGATCTTTGCATGTATGATCCTGCAGTTGCAGCAGAGTACATTAAGGATATTACCGGAGATAATGCATTCGTTATCTTCGGTGCAAGAACGGATGAAACTATGACGGATACCTGTGTGGTTACCATTATTGCTACTGGTATCGAGCAGCCTGTAACGGGATCTGTAAAGCTTAGCCCTGCATCTACGCTTCACAATATGCGTAGCAGACAGAATGCAGATGCAGCCGGCGGACGTCCTTTAGTAGCAGCTGGTTCTACGATGCAGGCAGGTGCGCCTGGTATGGCTCCTGGATACAGACCACAGCCTCAGATGCCTCAGATGAATACCATGGGTGGTATGACACAGCAGTCTCGTCCCATGACTACAGGAACAACCAATATTCCTAGAGTAGCACCTACTACTTTTGCACCTAAGAAGCCGGAAGACAAGACCTATAGCATTCCCTCCTTCTTAAAGAATAACTAATATAAAGAAATTTCCAGAATTTCCTTTTTTTGGAGCCACGCCTAGTGCGTGGCTCCGTTTGTTGTTTATAGGGAGATATAGTATAATAATCATGGATTTTTGTGCATTCCTAGAAGGGGGTCATATATGGGAAAAAGAGTCTTTTTAATGGTTCTAGATAGTGTTGGCATTGGTGCAGAACCAGATGCGAAGGAGTTTGGGGATGAGGGAACCAATACCCTGAAGAGTTGTTCTACCAGCGCGCATTTTGCTATGCCTAATATGCAGAAATTAGGTCTGTTTAATATTGATGGAGTGAAGGATTGGGCAGAAACTGTAGAAAGTCCGTCCGCAAGTATTGCTAGATTGCAGGAGAAGTCCATGGGAAAGGATACCACAGTAGGGCATTGGGAAATTGCTGGCTATGTATCCGAAAGACCGCTTCCGACCTACCCTGAAGGATTTCCGAAGGAAGTGCTGGATGCGTTTTCAAAGGCAACCGGCCGAGGCGTTATTTGTAATAAACCATACTCTGGAACGGTGGTCATTAATGAATTTGGTGATGAGCACGTTAAGACAGGGGACCTTATTGTTTATACTTCCGCTGATTCTGTATTTCAGATTGCTGCCCACGAAGAGGTGGTTCCTTTAGAAACATTATATGAGTACTGCCGTATTGCCAGAAAGATTCTGGTAGGGGAGCATGGTGTAGGAAGAGTGATTGCCAGACCTTTTGTAGGTTCTGGGAATGGCAACTATACGCGTACATCGAATAGACATGATTTCTCTTTAGAGTGTCCAGGTACAACGATTCTTGACCAGGTGAAAGAGGCTGGGATGGAAGTCCTTTCTGTCGGTAAGATTAAAGATATCTTTGTGGGACGAGGTATTACAGATTATGTGTACACAACTGGAAATGAAGATGGAATTAATAAGACCTTAGAGTATATGGATAGGGACTTTGAAGGACTATGTTTTATTAACCTGGTAGATTACGATATGCTGTATGGCCATCGTCGTGATGTAGAAGGTTATGCAAAGGCGCTTCGATATTTTGATGACAGATTGCCTGAAATTTTAGGAAAACTTCGTGAGGACGACATTCTCATGATTACAGCCGATCATGGATGTGACCCAGCCTATACGGCAACAACGGATCACACCCGCGAATATATTCCCCTGGTGATGACGGGAAAGAACGTGACGCCGGTAAACTACGGAACAAGAAATGGTTTTGGAGATATTGGAGCCACTGTACTAAAATATCTTGGCATTGAAAGCCAGATTACGGGCACTAGCCTTCTCTAGAGATAGAAATACGAACTTAGATAATAAATGAAACGAGGAAAGTAACAGTGAATTTAGCAGAAGAAATCAACCGCCGCAGAACCTTTGCCATCATCTCTCACCCAGATGCTGGTAAAACAACACTAACGGAAAAATTCTTATTATACGGTGGAGCTATCAATCTGGCCGGTTCGGTAAAAGGAAAAGCGACAGCGAGACATGCTGTTTCTGACTGGATGGAAATCGAGAAGGAGCGTGGTATTTCCGTAACCAGTTCTGTTTTACAGTTTGAGTATGATGGATTCTGCATTAATATTTTGGACACCCCTGGACACCAGGATTTCTCTGAGGATACCTATCGTACACTGATGGCAGCGGACTCTGCAGTCATGGTAATTGATGCTAGTAAAGGTGTGGAGGCGCAGACTAGAAAGTTATTTAAAGTTTGTGGTATGCGTGGAATTCCCATTTTTACATTCATCAACAAGATGGACCGTGATGCCAACGATACTTTTGATTTGCTGGATGAGATTGAGAAGGAACTGGGGATTGAAACCTGTCCAGTAAACTGGCCCATTGGTTCTGGTAAAAAATTTAAAGGTGTATATAGCCGAAAGAATGATTGCATCATTACCTTCGAAGATACAGAAAAGGGTACCAAAGAAGGCGAACGTCATGAGATTCCAATGTCAGATGATGCAGCGGTACTTGCTGCCATTGGGCAGGACGCCAAGGACAAGTTAGAGGAAGAACTGGAATTATTAGAAGCGGGTGCTGAGTTTGATATTAAGGATGTGCAAGCCGGAAAATTAACGCCTGTATTCTTTGGCTCGGCGTTAACTAACTTTGGCGTGGAAGTTTTCTTACAGCATTTCCTGGAAATGACGACAACACCACTTCCTAGAAAATCAGATCAGGGAATTATCGATCCTGTTGACAATCCTTTCTCGGCATTTGTGTTTAAAATTCAGGCAAATATGAATAAGGCGCATCGAGATCGTATCGCATTTATGCGTATCTGCTCTGGACATTTTGATGCAACCAAGGAAGTAAAGCATGTACAGGGAAATAAAACCATGCGACTATTGCAGCCACAGCAGATTATGGCGAATGAGCGAAAAGTGCTAGAGGAGGCATATGCCGGGGATATCATTGGTGTATTTGATCCGGGCATCTTCTCGATTGGCGATACCATTTGTGCACCATCTGAAAAAATGGTATACGAAGGCATTCCGACCTTCGCTCCGGAGCATTTTGCAAGAGTGCGTCAGGTAGATACCATGAAGCGTAAGCAGTTTGTAAAAGGTATCAATCAGATCGCTCAGGAAGGTGCGATTCAGATCTTCCAGGAAGTTGCTTCTGGTATGGAAGAAATCATTGTAGGCGTTGTAGGTGTACTGCAGTTTGATGTGCTTCGCTATCGTCTGGAAAATGAATACAACGTTGAAATTCGTATGGAGCCTCTTCCTTACGAACATATTCGATGGATTGAGAATAAGGATGAGGTAGATATTAAGAAATTGTCCGGAACCTCAGATATGAAGAAGGTACAGGATCTTAAGGGAAATCCTCTGCTTCTCTTTGTCAATGCTTGGAGTGTGGGCATGACGGTAGAGAGAAACCCAGGCCTTGTGCTTTCGGAGTTTGGAAGAAATAATTAGTCACCTATGAAAAAACATCCCAGAATGGAAAAGAAATATATCTTTCCCTGCGTACTTCTTACGCTGGTATTAACCGCTTGTGGGGGAAAAGCAGAGAGAGCGCAGGTAGAAAATCTGCCGACAGAGGACACCTATGTATCTTCTTCCTATGTGACAGGATATGCGGCCCCATCGGTCGAGAAAGAATCTGTGGAAACGTCGGAGAAAGAGTCGGAGACTGCGCCGTCCTGGTATACAGAAGACGCTATTTTGGATGCGATGACACAGCAGGAGGGCCGTTATCATTTTGACAAGATGCAGCCTTCTTTGCACAGATTGTACGCTGAGATATATTTGATTCTTATGAACCAGGGTGAGAAGGTGATTATTTCTACGCATTCGGCAGATGAGCTTTCCTATGCCTTTCAGTGCGTCTATAATGACCATCCGGAAATCTTTTGGATTGATGGCTATAAGTATATTCGAAGGACGCATGGGAGTCGGGAGTTTGATTTTGCATTCACAGGAAATTATATCTACGATTTGACGGAGGTTGCATCCTTTCAGTTTCAAATTAGCAATTATGTATCCCGGGCAACGGTAGGATTGCAGCTGGCTTCCGATTATGAGAAGGTAAAACATGTATACGAATACGTGATTACCCATACGGAATATAAACTATCTTCTAAAGATAATCAGACGATCCTTTCGACAATGCTTTATGGAGAGAGTGTTTGTCAGGGATATGCCAAAACGGTGCAATATCTGTTAAATTATTTGGATGTGCCGACTACGATGGTGATTGGTACCAATGGGGATGGAGAAGGACATGCATGGAATCTAGCCTGCGTAGATGGCAGTTACTATTACATTGATGCCACCTGGGGGGATGCCAGCTATGGGAGCAATCGTATCTTTGGCTCCAACCAGCCGTCTATTAATTATGATTATCTGAATATCACTACCCAGGAACTGGGAATTAATCATAATATTAATGCCATTGTGCCGCTACCTATGTGTGTTGCCATGGAAAGCAACTATTACGTCAAAGAGGGACTGTATTTTACATCCTACAGCGGTGCTGCCATTAATATGGCTTTTGAAAATGCCTACAACAGGCGTGAGAAATACATTACACTGAAGGCTTCCGATGCCAGTGTTTATGAGTCTATGCGCTATGAACTTTTGGAGAGACAGGCGATTTTTGGATATTTGCGTGGCCGTGATACTGTGACTTATATGGAGAATCCAATCAACCTTACGCTGACATTTTGGTTGTAGGAAAAAAATGGCAGAAATGATATAATAATTTATAATATTTTTCTTCGAAAACCAAAGGAGAATTTTATGGATAATAAGAGAAAGATTCAGTCTAAAGATGTTCGTGGTACCATTGCGATTGCAGATGATGTGGTTGCAATGATTGCTTCTCTTGCTGCTACTGAGGTAGAAGGTGTTAGTGCGCTCGTTGGTAATATTACGAACGAATTAATGAGCAAGGTTGGTATGAAGAAACTTACCAAGGGTGTGAAGGTGGATATTCAGGAAAATCAGGTAGCTATCCGTCTTACCATTGTTGTAGGTTTTGGTTATAATATCCCTTCCGTTTGCAGTAAGGTACAGGAAAAAGTTAAGACTGCTATTGAGAATATGACGGGATTAGATGTGACAGATGTGAATATTCGCATTGCCAACGTTCGTGTTGGGAAGGGGAATGCATAATGACAGCACACAGTAAACGAGTACAGGTTTTTAAAGTCCTGTTTGAGACAGAGTTTCATGAGATTCCGGATATGGAAAGACAGTGTGAACTGTTCTTTGATACGGTTGGAGTTTCTGATGAATTAGAAGAAGTGCGTCGGGAAATCTATCGTCTGGAAAAGCAGAGAGGAACCAAAGGTGTTAGAGCACTTTTGGATGACTGCTATGACAGAGAGAAGGAACTGATTGAGAAAGATAAGGAAAGCCAGGACGAGACTCTGCAAAGAGTTTCTAGCATTATGGAACTGCTTCCGGAAATCGATCGCGTTCTTTCTGAGAAGACAGATGGATGGGACCTGGATCGTATGGGTAAAGTGGAGTTAACCATTCTTCGTCTTGCAACCTATGAGATTCTTTATGACGATAGTATTGATACTGCAGTTTCCATTAATGAAGCGGTGGAAATCGCAAAAGAGTACGGAGCAGAAGAGTCTTATTCTTTCGTAAATGGAGTTCTTGCAAAGATTGCAGGCTAATGAATAAAAATGTCTATACGGTTACGCAGGTAACCAATTACATTGCAAATATGTTTTCTCAGGAGCCCTTCCTGGGGAATGTTTCTGTCCGGGGTGAACTTTCTAATGTTAAGTATCACAGCTCCGGACATGTTTATTTTACGCTGAAAGAAGGAACTACCCAGATTACGGGTGCGATGTGGAAGAGTAGTGCCCAGCGACTGAAAACCAGACTAAAGGATGGTATGGAGGTTGTTGTAAGGGGCAAGATAGAGGTGTATCCGGCGTATGGTTCCTACCAGTTGTATGCGGCGTCTATTGATGCGGAAGAAGAAAGCAAAGGAAAACTCTTTGAAGCCTTTGAGAGACTCAAAGAGCAGTTAGAAGAGGAAGGGCTGTTTGCACCGGAATATAAACAGCCTATCCCGCATTATATTAAGAGACTGGGAGTAGTGACTGCTTCCACCGGAGCGGGAATTAGAGATATCATTACCGTTTCCAAGCGAAGAAATCCGGCTATCCAGATTTTGCTTTACCCGGCTATTGTGCAGGGAGAGGAAGCGCCTACCAGTATTGTGAAAGGGATTGAAGCCCTAACAAAAGCAAAAGTAGATACGATGATTGTAGGCCGTGGTGGCGGATCCTTCGAAGATCTGAATGGATTCAATGCAGAGATGGTGGCCAGAGCTGTATTTGACTGCCCTATACCGATCATTTCCGCAGTGGGACATGAGACAGATTTCACAATCATTGATTTTGTATCTGATTTGCGAGCAGCAACACCTTCTGCGGCAGCGGAACTGGCGGTGGATGATGTGTCGTTTTTATATGATACGGTGCAACAAAGCCGAAGAAGGTTAGATAGGGCGATGGAGGGGGTACTTCGAAATGCCAGACGGCAGCTGGAAGTAGCAAAGATGCAATTGGAACGCCTCTCGCCGGAGAATAGACTGAGTGAAAAACGTATGCGCCTGATGCAGCTAGAAGAGAGGCTAGTTCGTGGTATGCAGGAGAATATCCTGCACAGACGACATAGTATATCCATTTACGCAGAAAGGCTGAAAGGCTTATCGCCGTTAGAAAAATTGTCCAAGGGTTATGGACATGTGGAGAAGGCGGAAGGGAAGAGTGTAAAGCACATTAAAGATGTGCAGAAGGATGATGCATTACAAATCTTTGTGCAGGATGGATGTATCCAGGCAACGGTAGTAGGCACAAAGTCCATGCAGTTTGAATAAGGATGCAGAGGAAGAGTATGGCAAAGAAAGAAGAAAAGAAACTTACGTTGGAAGAAAAGCTGGGGGCACTAGAGGAAACAATCAAAGGGCTGGAGGCAGAGGATGTGTCTCTAGAGGATTCCTTTTCTTTGTATCAGAAGGGGATGAACTTGTTAAAGGATTGTAATGCAGAGATTGATTATGTAGAAAAACAGGTGCAGATATTAAATGAGCAGGGAGAAACAATCGGTGAGTTACAGTGATTTATTAGCATCGAAAACAGAGGAAACATTATCCATTGTGTCTTCGTTTCTGCCGAAAGAGGAAGGCTATCAAAAGACGGTCTTAGAAGCTATGAACTACAGCTTTCAGGCCGGAGGCAAGCGCCTGCGACCGTTAATTATGCTCGAGACATATCGTCTTTTTGGCGGTAAGGGAAAAGTGATAGAACCATTTATGGCTGCCTTAGAGATGATTCATAATTATTCGCTGGTTCATGATGATTTGCCGGAGATGGACAATGATTTACTCCGAAGGGGAAAGCCGACAACCCATGCAGTGTATGGACCTGGGATGGCGGTTCTTGCTGGAGATGGTCTGTTAAATTATGCGTTTGAGACGGCAATTTCTGCTTTTGATGTAGCAGAGGAAGAAGAACGTCTGTGGTGTATTGAAGCATTAAAGATTTTGTCCAAAAAAGCAGGAATCTATGGCATGATTGGTGGTCAGACGCTGGATGTGGAAGCGGATGAAAAAGAACTTGCATTATCTGAAGAAGCCATTGATTTTATAAATGCACACAAGACGGCAGCGCTTTTAGAAGCAGCTTTTATGATTGGCGGTATTCTGGCTGGTGCAAAATCCGAAGAAGTACAGATACTAGAGACCATCGGATATGATTTAGGAATCGCATTTCAGCTGCAGGACGATTTACTGGATGTGGAGAGTACCACGGAGGAGTTAGGAAAACCAGTCGGCAGTGATGAGCGAAATGGAAAGAGAACGTATCTTGCACTAAAGGGAAAAGAGGAAACTGATAAACGACAGAAAGCACTTTCTAAGGAAGCGGCAGAGTATATGAAGTCTCTTTATGCAAAGATGGGAAAAGAAGATTTGTTTTTGGTTTCTTTGATACAGGAACTGGTGATGAGAAGAAAATAAACCAGGGTGAAACTATGGAAGAGAAGAAGTATCCAATATTGGATCAGATCAAAAAGGCAAATGATATTAAGAGGATATCTCCAGAAAATTATGAAGCGTTAGCGGCAGAAATCAGGGATTTTTTGCTTTGTCATATCAGTGAGACGGGAGGACATTTGGCATCGAATCTTGGGGCTGTGGAATTAACCATGGCACTCCATCTTTTTATGCGTTTTCCGGAAGACAGGCTAATTTGGGATGTTGGACATCAGTCCTATACACATAAACTACTGACGGGACGTCGGGAGGGATTTGATACTCTACGAAAGTTTGGCGGGATGAGTGGATTTCCTAAACGCCGGGAAAGCGATTGTGATGCTTTTGACACGGGGCATAGTTCTACGTCTCTCTCCGCAGGACTTGGACTTGTGAAAGCGAGAGATCTTGCAGGTAAAAAGCATAATGTTGTGGCCGTTATTGGAGACGGAGCCATGACTGGCGGAATGGCATTTGAGGCACTAAATAATGCGTCAAAACTAAAGACCAATTACATTATGATTCTCAATGATAATGAGATGTCCATAGCAAAGAATGTGGGCGGCTTTAGTAACTATTTGCAGAGACTGCGAGCGAAGGAAGGCTATCTTGATTTAAAGGACAGCGTATTTAACCGATTGAATCGTTCTGAAGCAGGAAAGAGTGTGATTGGCGGTCTGCAGAGAGCAAAGGGATCGCTACGTTCCCTAGTACTTCCAGCAGGTACCTATTTTGAAGAATTGGGAATTAAGTATCTTGGACCGGTGGATGGACACAACACATCTGCTGTACTTAAACTTTTGCGTTCGGCAAAGCATGTCAACGGACCTGTTATTTTGCATGTGAAGACAAGAAAAGGTATGGGGTATACGCCTGCGATGCGACATCCTGCCAGATTCCACGGTGCGGAGCCGTTCTATGTGGAAACAGGAATTCCGAAAAAGGAGCGCAGCAGGGACAGTTATACAGAGGTATTCTCCACGGTAATGAAGCGTGAAATAGGTCCCGGGTATCCGAATGTGGTTGCGATTACTGCAGCGATGCCGGACGGAACGGGACTAAAGAGATTTGCGAAAGCCTTTCCGGAGCGTTTCTTTGATGTGGGTATCGCAGAAGAGCATGCGGTGACCTTTGCAGCAGGACTATCTGCAGGAGGATATGTTCCTATTGTGGCGATATATTCGTCTTTCCTGCAGCGTGCCTATGATCAGATTCTCCATGATGTATGTTTGCAGGAACTTCCAGTGGTATTTGCTGTTGATAGAGCAGGACTTGTAGGAAGTGATGGAGAAACGCACCAGGGTGTTTTTGATATCTCCTTCCTTTCTAGCATTCCGGGAATGCATATTATGGCTCCGAAGAATAAGTGGGAATTAGCAGATATGCTACTCTTTGCGGTACAGGCTGGATGTCCTATTGCCCTTCGTTATCCTAGGGGGGAAGCTTATGATGGACTGGCAGAGTACCGGCAGGAAATCACCATGGGTAAATCAGAAATGATTTATGATGAAAAAGATATTGCGATTTTTGCGCTGGGATCCATGGTTGCAACTGGTGAAAAGGTGAGAGAACTTCTGAAGGAGGAAGGAAAATCCTGCAGCTTAATCAATGCCCGTTTTGTGAAACCAATCGATGAGGATGCCATTCTGAAAGCGATGGAAAAACATCAGCTCATTGTCACTATGGAGGAGAATGTCGCTGCCGGTGGTTTGGGAGAGAAAGTAAGACAGATTCTTTGGGACCACGGATATAGTGGGAAGTTTTTACCGATTGCTGTTCCCGACACCTTTGTGGAGCATGGTAGTCCAGAACTATTAAAAGAACACCTTAATATGCATCCTGTGGGGATTGTGGAGCGCATTCACAGATGCTTGGAGGAATCAATTTGAAAGAAAGATTAGATGTGCTGTTAGTAAAACAGAATCTTGCGGAGTCCAGAGAAAAAGCCAAAGCACTCATTATGTCAGGAATCGTCTATGTGAATGGACAGAAAGAGGATAAAGCAGGAAGTACTTTTGAAGAAGAAACCAGCACCCTGGAAGTGCGTGGAAGTACATTAAAGTATGTTAGCCGCGGTGGACTAAAATTAGAAAAGGCTATGGCACAGTTCCCGGTAACACTAGAAGATGCCGTTTGTATGGATATTGGTGCTTCCACTGGTGGATTCACAGATTGTATGCTGCAGAACGGAGCAAAAAAAGTATTTGCCATTGATGTAGGACATGGTCAGCTTGCCTGGAAGCTTCGTAATGACGAGCGGGTTGTCTGCATGGAAAAGACAAATTTTCGTTATGTGGAGCCTAAGGATATTGGCGAGGAAGTAGATTTTGCTTCTGTAGATGTATCCTTTATTTCTCTGTCAAAGATTTTGCCTGCAGCGTATCCTATTTTGCGCGATGGTGGTCAAATGGTGTGCCTGATTAAGCCACAGTTTGAAGCTGGTCGAGATAAAGTTGGGAAAAAAGGCGTTGTACGTGAACCAGAAGTACATGAAGAAGTGATTGAGAATGTATTTGGATATATCAGAGAGACTGGTTTTAAACTTTTGGGACTGACGTATTCACCTGTTCGTGGACCAGAGGGAAATATTGAGTATTTGGTATATATTGCCAAAACAGACGCAGCGGATGCGATTGATGAAAGTATCATCAAAGAAACGGTGCAGGAAGCACATAAGACGTTAGAGAAGGAACCTTCATGAAAAACTTTGTGTTATTAACCAATCCTGTGAAAGATGCCGCAGGGATTGTTGCAAAAAAGGTAGAGGATGAACTGTTAGCGATTCGCAGTGATGTATCCGTGACCATTGTTTCCGGGGATGTGGAATCGCCAGTCTTTCCCAAAGAAACCGAGTGTTTGATTGCCTTAGGTGGCGATGGAACGATGCTTCTTGCTGCCCAAAAGGTTATGGGCACAAGGATTCCTATTATCGGAGTGAACTTAGGTCACATTGGGTACTTGTCGGAAGTAGAAGAGACGTCCTTGACGGAAAGCTTGAAAGCACTTTGCGAGGATAAATTGCAGGTAGAAGAACGTATGATGCTTTCCGGAGCCGTAGGGGAAAAGCAGGAAAGCGCATTAAATGATGTTGTTCTCTCCAGACGCGGTGATATGCAGCTTGTGGGATACCGGGTATCGGTTAATGAAAGACATCTGTATGATTTTTATGCAGACGGTATGATTGTATCCACCCCTACAGGATCAACGGGATATAATCTGTCAGCAGGAGGTCCCATAGTTGAACCTTCAGCTAGACTGATGGTACTTACGCCAGTATGTCCGCATACACTACAATCAAGAAGTATTGTTCTTTCTCCGCAGGATCAAATAACCATTGAGATACTGCCGGCTAGAGGCGATAAGTTCTTGGAGGTAGGTTTGTCCTTTGACGGAAAGAAAGCCATCACCCTAGGAGAAGGGGAGAAAGTGAGTATCTGTGCAGCCAATGAGGTGACGAGAATCGTAAAATTAAACGATACAGGATTTCTCGATACGCTGCACCAGAAAATGGATCATAATTAATACACGATAATGTCTTGGCATTACGAATGGTTGCGATGTGTTTTGCGCCCGGAGCCGCATTTTAAGGAGCGCTCATGTTAAATTATTTACACGTAAAAAATCTTGTCCTAGTAAAGGAAGCAGAGATTAATCTTTCAGAACAACTGAATGTACTTACTGGAGAAACTGGTGCAGGAAAGTCCATCATTATTGGATCGATTGCTTTGGCTTTAGGAGCTAAAGCGGATAAGGATATGATTCGAAGTGGACAGGAATATGCACTTGTGGAATTGGTGTTTTCGGAAGAAAGACAGGAAGTGAAGGATCTGCTTAAGGAAATGGAACTGCCAGAGGAAGAGGACGGGACCATTATTTTATCCAGAAAATTACAACCGACAAGAAGTATCTATAAAATCAACGGAGAGACCGTTACCGCCAAGCAGGTGAAGGAACTGGCAGAACTTCTCATAGACATGCATGGACAGCATGAACACGAGAGCCTTATGAAAGAAAGCAAACAAAAGGCGTTGCTAGATGACTATGCAGGAGAAACTCTTGTTTCACTAAAGAAAGAAATTGCAGAGGTATACAAACAGTATAAGGAATTGCAAGCCAAAATGGAAAGCCTCTCTATGGAAGAAGGTCAGCGGGAAAGAGCACTCAGTTTAGCATTATTTGAGGCAGAAGAAATTGAAAGAGCAGATCTGACGATAGGAGAAGGTGAGGAAATTCGCAGTCTTCTTCGTAAAATGCAGAATGGACAGAAAATATCCGAGGGCGTAGGAAAGGCATACTCTTTTCTTGCAGAGAATGATGGCAATGCTCTGGACCAGATTGGTTATGCAGCCAGAGAGTTAAATATTCTCGGCGGTGGGGATGCTTCCCTGCAGTCCATGATTAATCAGATATATGAGGCAGAAGATATTGTTCGCGGTCTTTCTAGAGACTTAAAGGATTACTTAGAAAGCCTTTCTTTTGATGAAGAGACCTTCGTAGAAAAGTCAGAGAGGTTAGCTGTGATTGACCACCTTACCATGAAGTATGGAAAGGATGAGGAAGCAGTTCTTTCTTATGGACAGCAGAAAAGAGAAGAAGCGGAGAATTTAAAGGATTTATCAGCAACCCTGGAAAAGCTGTCTAAAGAAAAAGAACAGGCAGGGAAGAAACTGCAGATGCTCTGTGAGAAAGCACATGTAGAGAGGGAACAGGCAGCAGAGGTTCTTTCGAAAGAGATTACAGAAGTGCTTTTGGATTTGAATTTCCTAAAAGTATCCTTCCGGATTGCGGTTGAAGGTGAAAAGGATTTTGGTAGTGATGGTTATGATAGTGTTTCCTATCTAATCAGCATGAATCCTGGGGAACCAATGCGTCCTATTGCGCAGGTGGCCAGTGGCGGTGAGCTTTCCCGTATTATGCTTGCGTTAAAGTGTGTATTTGCAAGGAAAGATGCTATTAGTACGCTGGTATTTGATGAGATTGATACAGGAATCAGCGGAAAGACGGCATGGAAGGTTGCAACCAGGATGGGATATCTGTCCAGAAATCACCAGGTAATTGCTATTACACATTTGCCACAAATTGCAGCTTTTGGCGACCGACATTTTGTGATTGAGAAAAATGAAGAGGATGCCATGACCGTAACAAATATTCGCAGCCTATCACAGGAAGAAATGGTTGCAGAGATTGCCAGGGTATTGGCAGCGGATACAGTATCGGATACGGTACTAGAAAATGCTGCAGAATTAAAGGAAAAAGCAGATCAGGAAAAACAGAAGATGATGGTATAGGAAACAAAGTATTCATAATTTTTGGAAGGCTTTGTGGTATACTGTCTTTTGTGACGATTTTTGTTGTGGATATACAGAAAACCAAGTAAGGGTTTTCTTCGAAAACATAGGAGGTTAACCTCTCCTCGCCATGTGAGGGAAAACGCAAAAGTGCGTTGGGTTTCTCCGAAAACATAGGAGGTGTGATTTGAAAAAGGAAGAAAAGACTACCGCGATTTTTGATGAGGTAGACGAAAAGGCAGAGGAAACGGTCAGCCAGGAGCAGGAAGAGGTTGAAGCAGAGGAAGAAGAGATTGCTGAAGACGAAGACAGCGCTGCTACGGATGATGCTGACGAAGAGGCAGTGGAAGACGACGTTCCGGCAGAAAAGCCCCATAAGAGTAATTTAGGCATCCTTATTGCGGAAGGCATTATTGCTGTTGCTGCCATTGGATTTATTGGCTTTGCGGTAGGTAGCAGTATAGGAAAGAAAAATAAAGAGAATAACGAGAATGTCGTATCTGAAAATGTAGTTTCAGAGAATACAACCAGTGGACAAACGGCCAATGTTCCTGGTGTAGAGGAAATGCCGACGATAGATAACTCAGCGCTTGAGGAAATGCGTCCTGCGGTTACAAAGGCTGATTCGTTAAATAAAATGACTTTGGCAGAAGCAGATGCAGAGGTAAGCGATGGAACGATGCTGAAGCTTACATTAGCTACTGGTGAGAATATTTATGTTCCTAACTATGAGAATCCAGAGGTCTTGGCATCCATGGTAGAGTGTGATGACGATACCGTGATGGAATATATTAACGAGCAGTTTTTAAGCCAGATTTCTGAGATGCAGGCATCCGATAAGACCGATTGTGAAGAGGGTGATGTTGTAAACATTGACTATCTTGGCACATTAGATGGTGTTGCCTTTGATGGCGGTACTGATCAGGGATGCAACTTAGAACTGGGAAGCGGCAGATTTATAGAGGGATTTGAGGAAGGCTTGATTGGCCATAAAGTAGGTGATGTCGTAGAACTTCCACTTACCTTCCCGGAAAATTACTATGAGGATTTAGCAGGAAAGGATGTTGTATTCACGGTATCCATTAACTGCATTATGGAAGAGGTTTATCCGGAGCTTAGTGATGAACTGGTAGAGGAATATTTTGGAGAAACCCAGGATATACATACCAGTGAAGAATGTATCGCTTTCTTCCGTGAGCAGTATATTTTAAATGAACTGTATGCTGCATTCTCTGAAAAGGTATATGAGAGTGCTCTTAATGAAGAGAATGTGCTTCTCTATTATGATTACAATCTTGACTATTACTGCTATATGTACAGTATGTATTATGGTATGGCACTTACTGATATCTATGGTGATGAGGTGTCTACGCTTCTCGATGAAATCATGGCTACAGCAGCAGACTCTTCCTATAATGGCGCTATTTTCCGTGCGATTGCAGAAAAGGAAAATCTGAAAGTGGATGATAAGGATATTGAAGCCATGGCAAAAGACTTTGGGTATACATCTAACGAGGAATTCCTTGCAAACTACGATAGAGCTATCATTGATGATGCTGTGCTGATTGAAAAAGTATTACGTCATGTAAATGATAACTACTACAGCAAACTGTAAGAAGATTTGAGAAAATGAAAGGGTCTCCACGATTGTGGGGACCTTTTTTAGTAATAAAAAAACTCCCAATTTATGGGAGTTTACTGCCGGCAGCGGGACTTGAACCCGCACGTAGTCACCTACAACAGATTTTGAGTCTGCCTCGTCTGCCATTCCGACACGCCGGCGCTTTTGCTATAGTATCACAAAACTGTCTTAGCCGCAAGTTGATTTTGCATAAGAGATATATATTTAGTAAAATATAGGGGATGTCCGGAGGGCAAATGAAAGCAAAATGAGTGAAAATAAAAACTGCAGAGAGTACCGAAAATGCATGGTTCCCTTTGTGAAGAAAAATTTATCTGATATTGAAAGCATGCGGCTCATTAAGCATACAGAGGTCTGCAAAGAGTGCAAGGAGGAATTGAAAATTCAGTTCCTTGTGCGGGAAGGCCTAAAGCGTCTGGAGACCGGTGGAAACTTTAATCTGGAAAAGGATTTTGAGGGACAGCTCTATGAGACTAGAAGACATAGCAGAGCACTCATCTGGTTTCGACGAGCAGGGTATGTGTTAGATGGCGTCTTAGTGACCGCAGCGATACTGTTTTTATTGGTAACGATGGTCTTTAGGTAAAGACTGGCAGAAGATAGAGGAATAGAAGATGGCAGAAAAACTAATGCTGATGGATGGCCACAGCATTTTAAACAGGGCGTTTTATGGAATGCCGGATTTAACAAATGCAGAGGGAAAGCATACAGGAGCAGTTTATGGTTTTTTAACCATGATGCTCCGATTTTTAAAGGAAGAGAATCCTGATTATTTTGTAGTGGCTTTTGATATGCATGCACCAACCTTCCGTCACGAAATCTATAAGGAGTATAAGGGAACTCGTAAGCCGATGCCTGAGGAACTGAGAACGCAGGTTCCATTAATGCATGATGTATTAAAAGCTATGGGCGTCTGCATTATGGAAAAGGAAGGCCTGGAGGCCGATGATATTCTGGGAACACTGGCTAAAACAGCAGCGGCCAGTGGGATGGATGTCACCCTAATCAGCGGGGACAGGGATTTACTACAGATTGCAGATGAAACCATAAAGATTCGTATTCCTAAGACCAAAATGGGAAAAACGGAAGTGGAAGATTACTACGCAAAGGATGTTTTAGAAGCATATAAGGTTTCGCCCCAGGGATTTATTGATTTAAAAGCGCTTATGGGAGATACGGCGGATAATATTCCGGGTGTTCCCAAGGTGGGGGCCAAAACCGCAGAAGAACTCATGGTAACCTATGGGTCACTAGATGCTATCTACGAGCATGTAGAAGAAATTACTAAGAAGGCCATTAGGGCGAGTTTAATTGCGAATAAAGACCTTGCAGATCTTAGTAAGGTTTTGGCAACCATTAATATCACAGCAGATATTCCTTTTGACAGAGAAGCGATGCGCCTAGGTAATCTTTATACGGAGGCCGCTTATGCGATATTTGTAGAGTTATCATTCAAGAATCTGCTGTCTAATTTCTCTGAGGATCAGACAACTTTGGTCAAGAAGACAGATCCTAAGGATAGTTTTCATATCTGTGATTCTTTAAAAGAGATGAAGTCGCATTTACAGGAATTGTCAAAGGAAGAGCGTATAGGTGTATATTGTTTTTCTTCTCATCAGGAAGGTCTGGTGTTAGCGGTAGCAGGCAAGGAGAAAACAGCATGCGCTATTTTATGGAATGCAGATGCGGCAGAGGCAATAGCCCTTCTTCGTAAGTTGTATGAGGACAAGAAAGTAGGAATATCCTGTTTTGATGTGAAGCAGTTCTACCAAACCATTGGCCTTGCAGATCAGTCTAGTCTGATGGCCACTGAAAAAATGGATGATATTCATATTATGGCGTATCTACTGGATCCCAATCGCAGTGAGATGGATCTTTCGGATATTGCGAGAGATCAGCTGCAGGTTGTATTTTCGCCTCTGAAGGACAGTCTGGGGAAAATGGACCTAGACATGGCTCTTGTCATGCAGGCGGAGGATGTGACTAGTTATGCCTGTTATGGGGCATATACGGCTTATGCAGCACAGACAGAACTTGCTAAGAAACTTTCCGCGCAGGGAATGGATAAGTTATATAGGGAAATCGAAATGCCCCTTTCTTTTGTACTCTATCGTATGGAGATGGAAGGAGTACAGACGGACAAAGCAGTGCTGGATGAGATTTCGGTGGAACTGGAAGCACGCATTGGAAAACTGGAAGAAAAGATTTATGAAGCAGCGGGCTGTACTTTTAATATCAACTCTCCCAAACAGTTAGGGGAACTTCTTTTTGATAAAATGGGACTTCCCGGGGGAAAGAAAACAAAAACGGGATACTCTACATCTGCAGAAGTGTTAGAGGAATTGTCTGCTGATGTTCCCTTTGTACAGGACATACTAGAGTATCGTATGATGACAAAACTGCGAAGTACCTATGCAGAGGGGCTGAAGGACTACATTGGCAGCGATGGAAGGATTCACACACATTTTAACCAAACGGTTACGGCTACAGGACGTATTTCTTCTACAGAGCCGAACCTGCAGAATATTCCCATGCGTTCTCCAGAGGGAAGACTGCTTCGAAAGGCATTTTGTGCAGGAGAGGGGAAAGTTTTCTGTGATGCCGACTATTCTCAGATAGAACTTCGTATTTTGGCAGCCTTATCAGAGGATGATAATTTAAAGCAGGCATTCCAGAATGGACAGGATATTCATAGGAGTACCGCTTCTCTGGTATTCCACACACCCTTTGAGGAAGTTACGGATTTGCAGCGAAGAAATGCAAAGGCTGTGAATTTTGGTATTGTTTATGGAATCAGTGCTTTTGGACTTGCAAAGGATCTAAAGATATCTAGAGAAGAGGCAAAAGGATATATCTCCTCCTATTTTGAAACTTATCCGGGGATTCATGCTTTCTTAGAGAATGCGAAAAAGGATGCGAAGGAAAGTGGCTATTCGGAGACATACTTTGGCAGAAAGAGACCGATTCCGGAACTGAAGAACTCAAATTTTGCAGTACGCTCTTTTGGAGAGAGAGTAGCAATGAATGCACCCATCCAAGGAACGGCGGCAGATATCATGAAAATTGCAACCGTAAAGGTATATGATGCCCTTCTGACAGAAGGACTGCAAGCTAAGATTGTTTTGCAGGTGCACGATGAACTGGTGGTAGAAACACCAGAAGAAGAGAAAGAAAAAGTGCTTACGTTACTGCGGCAGCAGATGGAGGCAGCAGCAAGTCTGTCCGTAAAGCTGGAGGCGGAGGCGCATGCAGGCAGAGACTTGTACGAGGCGAAGTAGAGAATGGTTACGATTGGTATTACAGGCGGCGTTGGTGCAGGGAAAACAACGATTCTGGAGTTTCTAAAAAAGAACTATTCCTGTCGCGTTTTGGTAGCGGATGAGATTGCCCATTTTCTTGAAGGAAAAGGGCAGTCTTGTTATAATAAATTAGTTATGGCTTTTGGAAATGGGATTCTGGCAGCAGATGGTGAAATCGACAAAAAAGCCTTTGCACAGGTGCTGTTTGCCAGTGAAGAGAACAGACAAATTGTCAATGAGATTGTTCATCCGGAAGTAAAAAAGTATATTCTGGAAGCCATAGAGGAAGAACAAAAGAAGGGAACACCGGTTGTATTCCTAGAAGCGGCCCTTCTTATTGAGTGTGGTTACGACAAAATACTGGATGAACTCTGGTATATTTATGCGTCAGAAGAGATCCGAAGAGTACGGTTAAAGGCATCCCGTGGATACTCGGATGAAAAGGTGGATGGCATCTTTAAGAGCCAGCTGTCAGATGAGATTTTTCGGAGTAAATGCAGATTGGTGATTGATAACGGGGCAGAGAAGGATGTTGCCACCAAACAGATTGCCACATATATGCAGACAAATTTTGGATTATAGATAGTAAAAGGAATTTGATTACGCATGGCTGAGAAAGCACTTAAGCCCCAGGGCGATTTGGTTTTTGGCTTGGATATCGGAACAAGAAGTATCGTCGGTACTGTAGGTTACAGGGAGGGCGATCAGTTTTTAGTTGTTGCGCAGGATATTAAAGAGCATGAAACTAGAGCCATGTTAGATGGTCAGATTCATGATATTGGACAGGTTGGGAATACAATCACTGAAGTGAAGATGAACCTGGAGAAGAAACTGGGTGTGAAGCTGACAGATGTGTGCATCGCTGCTGCAGGTCGCGTTCTTCGTACCATAGAGACTTCGGTTACCTGGGAGCTTCCACAGGAAACGGTAATTACCAAGGAAGAAATTGTTTCTCTTACCAGTCTTGGAATTGAGAAAGCATATGAAGAGTTTCAGGATCGACATGAGGATGAAGAGAAGTTCTATTGTGTCGGTAATTCAGTAATTCGTTACTATTTGAATGGAAACCAAATTTCTAATTTGGAGAATCATAAGGCCAAAAGCATTGGCGCAGATATCATTGCGACATTTCTGCCGGATGATGTGGTGGATGGCCTGTATAAGGCAGTAGAGCTTGCAGGACTTTCTGTTGTGAATATGACATTGGAGCCGATTGCAGCTATTGCCGTTGCGATTCCGGAAATGTATCGTATGCTGAATATCGCATTGGTAGATGTTGGCGCAGGTACATCTGATATCTGCATCACCAAGGATGGATGTATCATTGCTTATGGTATGATTCCTGTTGCGGGAGATTCTCTGACAGAAGTGATTGCCAGAAATTGTCTGGTAGATTTTAATACAGCAGAAGAGATTAAACGTGGCATCGAAACAGAAGATGCTGTGGAATATAAAGACATTATGCTACTTCCGCAAAAGATTACTAGGGAAGACGTGCTTACTCAGTTAGAGCCAAACATCAATTCTATGACAGAGCAGGTTGCAAAACGAATCATGGAATTAAATGGTGGAAAGGCTGTGAGCGCGGTATTTGTTGTTGGCGGTGGCGGAAAGATTGCTGGTTATACAGAGAAACTGGCAGAGCACTTGGGGATTATTAAGGAACGTGTTGCACTTCGTGGCGAAGAAGTCATGCAGAAGATTAAATTCAAGAGTGAAGCACGCAAGGATTCCTTAATGGTTACACCGATTGGAATCTGCTTGAATTATTACGAACAGAGCAATAGTTTTATCTATGTTACCTTTAATGAGAATCGGGTAAAACTATATGATAATGGTCATCTGGCAGTGGTGGATGCCGCTATGGCAGCAGACTATGCCAGTGAGAGTTTGTTCCCACGTCGTGGAAAAGAAATTAATTATACCCTGGGTGGTGCTAAGAAAATATGTCGAGGCGATCTTGGTGAGGCGGCTGTCATCCATGTAAATGGAGAAGAGACCGATTTGTATCATGAAGTCAGACAGAATGATGTCATTATGGTACAGGCTTCTACCGCTGGTGCACCGGCAAAGTTAACCCTTGGAAAACTTCCGGAGGCAAAGAAAAAGATCTCTGTTACCGTGAATGGTTCAAAGATTCTTTTGCCTGCCTATGCTATGGTAAATGGCAAACTCCAGACTTCCTACTATGATGTGCAGGATGGAGATGACATAGAGATTCTCGATTATTATACAGTCGCACAGGTAAGAGAGTTTATGGATGTTGTACTCGATGATAGTATGACGGTGATTGTAAACAATGAAGAAGCGACGGATGAGACGAAGGTCTATGAGCAGTTTGTAATTCGGTGGGCGCTAAAGAGCGAGGTCACGGCGGCGAAGAATCCAGAACGTAAGGCAGGGCTTCCTGCGGAGGAAGAACTTCCGGAAGAGGATGACGAGGAAGTAACCTATAAGAAAACCCCGGAAAACTTACGACCGGGAAGAAATCCTTTAGAAGAAAAGGCTGAAGCAGTGCAGGAAGAGGTTGTAGAAGATACAGCTCCGGTAGAGGTAAAGAAGCTTCCTATCCCGATGTCAGTCATTGTAAATGGCCGTCCGATTACTATGAAGGGAAAAAGTGAATATGTCTTTGTAGACGTATTTGACTATATTGATTTTGATACTACGGTGGTGCAGGGAACGCGTCTGGTGACCCAGCAGAATGGACAGAATGCAGGTTACTTGGATGCTCTGTCAGAAGGTAGTGTAATCGATATTTACTGGGAAAAATAATTATGCGAATGCTCAGTATTGCCAGTGGTTCCTCCGGAAATGCAATTTATGTTGGGAGTGAACGTACCCATCTATTGGTGGATGCAGGAATCAGTGGAAAAAGAATAGAAGAAGGTTTACACCTAGCAGCATTAACGGGGGCAGACTTAGATGGAATTCTAATTACCCACGAACATTCTGATCATATAAAGTCTATTGGTGTCATGGCAAGGAAACATCATATTCCTATGTATGCGACGCGAAAAACCATTGATACGATGGCGGCGGGGAATTATCTGGGGAAAGTTGACTGGGATTTATTTCAGGAAGTACGTGCAGATCATAGCTTTGTGATTGGCGATATTGAAGTAAACCCTATGAAGATTTCTCATGATGCAGCAGATCCTGTTGCGTATAGATTTTATCAGGGTACGAAGAAGTGTGCGGTGTGTACTGATTTAGGAACTTATACAGACTACACGGTGAAGGCACTGCAGGGACTAGATGTCCTCCTGCTGGAATCCAATCATGATGTGCGTATGCTTCAGATGGGACCTTATACCTATCCTTTAAAGCAACGTATTCTCAGTGATCATGGCCATTTATCGAATGAATCTAGCGGGAGACTGTTATCAGAACTTCTGCATGATGATATTAAGAAAATCTTCTTAGGCCATCTTTCCGGGGAAAATAATCTTCCGGATCTTGCTTACGAGGCAGTGCGGATGGAAATTACGATGGGACCGGCACCATACAGGGGAGATGACTTTGATATCTCCGTAGCAAGTCGTCATATCCCAGGAGATGTGGTAGAGTGGTAAGATAAAATATAAATAATATATAGCGAAAGCAGAATGGAGACTCCATGAAAAAGACAATTATTACGGTAGTAGGAAAAGACACAGTTGGTATTATTGCAAAGGTATGTACATATCTTGCAGATAATCATATTAATATCTTAGATATTTCACAGACCATCGTAGATGAATTCTTTAATATGATGATGATCGTTGATATGCATAATGCTGATAAGGCATTTGATACGGTTGCTGACGAGCTGGAAAAGATTGGTTCTGAGATTGGCGTTATTGTTAAGTGCCAGAGAGAAGAGATCTTTGCTTCCATGCATAGAATCTAACACATGCTGTGTGCGTAAAAAGCCCTAAATAAAGGAGAATTATCATGATTAATATTCATGAGGTTGTGGAAACCAACCAGATGATAGAGAAAGAAAATTTAGATGTGCGTACTATTACCATGGGTATCAGTCTGTTAGACTGCATTTCTTCGAATCTTGATGAGCTGTGTGACAACATCTATAAGAAGATTACAACGGTTGCAAAGGATTTGGTGCATACCGGTCAGGAAATTGAAAAGAAGTATGCTATTCCCATTGTCAATAAGCGAATCTCCATTACGCCTGCAGCATTGGTTGGTGGTGCAGCTTGCAAAACACCGGAAGATTTTGCTCAGATTGCTAAGACGCTAGATAAGGCAGCCCATGAAGTTGGTGTTAACTTTATCGGTGGTTATTCAGCGCTAGTAAGTAAGGGGATGACGACTGCGGATGAGCTGCTCATTCGTTCCATTCCGTTAGCTTTATCTACCACAGAGTTGGTGTGCAGTTCTGTAAATCTTGGCTCTACCAAGACTGGTCTTAACATGGATGCTGTTCGTTTGATGGGTGAAGTGATAAAAGAAACAGCGGAACTGACCAAGGAAAAGGATTCTTTAGGCTGCGCAAAGCTAGTAGTATTCTGCAATGCTCCAGATGATAATCCGTTTATGGCAGGAGCTTTCCATGGTGTTACAGAAGCGGATACGATTATTAATGTTGGTGTATCTGGTCCTGGTGTAGTAAAGACCGCCCTGGAAAAGGTAAGAGGCGAGTCTTTCGAAGTACTTTGTGAAACCATTAAGAAAACCGCGTTCAAAGTAACTCGTGTGGGTCAGTTGGTAGCAAAGGAAGCATCCAAAATGCTTGGTGTTCCTTTTGGAATTATTGATTTATCTTTAGCTCCTACGCCTGCTGTAGGTGACTCTGTTGCAGATATTCTTTGTGAGATCGGTTTGGAGCATGCGGGTGCTCCGGGTACGACCGCAGCCCTTGCTCTTTTAAATGATCAGGTGAAGAAGGGCGGTATTATGGCGTCTTCCTATGTAGGCGGATTGTCTGGTGCCTTTATTCCTGTATCAGAAGATCAGGGTATGATTGATGCCGTAGAGGCAGGAGCTCTTACTTTAGAGAAGCTAGAGGCTATGACCTGCGTATGCTCTGTAGGTCTTGATATGATTGCTATTCCTGGTGATACCAAGGCAACTACCATTTCTGGTATCATTGCGGATGAAATGGCGATTGGTATGATTAACCAGAAGACCACAGCGGTCAGATTGATTCCTGTCATTGGAAAGGGTGTTGGTGAGACAGTAGAATTTGGCGGCCTTTTAGGTCATGCACCGGTTATGCCAGTGAACCAGTTCTCCTGTGATGCATTTGTTAATCGTCAGGGAAGAATTCCGGCACCGGTACATAGCTTTAAAAACTAAGGGCCATACCTAGCGAGGGGAATGGAATCGTATAATACAGATAGAATTAAAGTTTAAGCGATGCTAAGGGGGAGAGCGCATTAGCCTCCCCTTTTTGTATGAACAATCGTTGCAAATCTTTCTTTTTCGTGCTATCTTACAAAAACTATGAAAAAACTTACTGAAGGCAAACCATTAAAAGTCATACTTCTTTTCGCTATCCCTATGTTTATAGGGCAGCTTTTCCAACTTTTTTATTCCTTGGTGGATACCCGTATTGTGGGGGAATATTTAGGAAAGCCGGCGTTAGCAGCAGTGGGCGCAACCACTACATTAAGTGATTTCCTAAATGGCCTTTTATTTGGTATGACCAATGGCTTTGCGATTGTTATTGCAACCTTTTTTGGCGCTAAGGATGAGAAGAACATGAAACGTGCATCCTTTGGCTCCATTGTGATTGGCGGTGGAAGTTCTCTGCTTATCAGCATTCTGTGTATTACGTTTTTAGATCAGCTGATGGGACTTCTTCGTGTGGATAAGGCCATGGTACCTATGGCGAAGGAATATATTGGCATCATATTAATCGGACTCTCTTTGAATACTATGTACAATGTGGGAGCATCTACGCTGCGTGCAGTTGGGGATTCCTTTACACCATTGATTTTCCTGATTGTTGCGTCCTTGCTAAATATCGGCGGAGACCTTTTGTTTGTTCGTGTATTTCATATGGGCGTGAAAGGAGCAGCACTATCAACTGTCATTTCGCAGGGCGTTGCTGCAGTAACCTGTCTAGCGTATATGTTCATCAAATATCCTGCGCTTCGTATCGGAAGTGAAGACAGGGTGATGGATAGAATGATCTTGCGAAGACTGTTACCTACAGGCTTATCCATGGCCTTCATGGTATCCTTTGTAAATCTTGGAACGCTGGCGCTGCAAACGGCGATTAACACCTTCTCGGATGATATTATTGTTTCGCATATGGCATCCAGGAAAGTGTCCAGTATTTTTATGATGCCCTTCGGTATTCTGGGAACAGCACTGGCAACCTACTGCGGACAAAATTTGGGTGCCGGGAAGTATAATCGAATCCGCACGGGGATGCGGGACACGTTGTTTGCTACTTTTGTGTGGTGTACAGGGGTCATTATTGTGGCTTATACCGTCGCACCGCAGCTAGTTAAGCTTATTACGTCGGTAGAGGATCCATATATTTTAGAAACTTCTACCAAGTATCTGAAAATTAATACGATTTTATATTATGTGTGTGCAGTAATCTGTTTGACGAGAAATAGTATGCAGGGCTTTGGGGATAGCCGGACACCGGTGATTTCTAGCGTGCTTGAGTTTGCGATGAAGATGATTGCAGCTTTTGTCATGGCTCCCGGCTTAGGATACTTTGGAGTTATGATTGCTGAACCTATCAGCTGGGTCGTTATGGTGATTCCATTAGTGATTGGCTGCTTGCGGAATCCGATTTTAAGACAGCAGGATGAAGAAATAAGTATTTGACGAATCTTTCCAATATGGTATAATAGCCATTGTGCGTATTTATTATGATCAGTCGGCGCACGATTTTAGGGCTGAAGAGGAGGTTGAGAATAGTGTCCAGAATCGAAGTTAAGCCCAATGAAGACTTAGATAGCGCTCTTCGTCGTTTTAAGAGAAGTTGTGCAAAGGCAGGTATTCAGCAGGAAATTCGTAAGCGCGAGCATTATGAGAAGCCCAGCGTAAAGCGTAAGAAGAAGTCTGAAGCTGCTAGAAAGCGCAAGTATTAAGAAATTCTAGGCGGTCCATTAGGATCGCCTGTTTTTTTGCGAATTTCGGGAAGTATGGTACAATCACCCTATGTTTTTAGAATGTATGACCTTTTTGGCTACGTTTTTTCTAGGGGTGTCCTATTCGGACAATCATAGATTCGTAAAGAGCCATTATACAATTTACAGTGAAAAGTTAGCAAAGGACTTCCGAATGGCAGTGCTTTCTGATTTGCATGGAAATGTATATGGGAAAGATAATAAAAAACTAATTGATGCGGTGAAACGTTCCCGCCCAGATCTGATTCTTATTCCTGGGGATTTAATTACTGGAGAGGGTACTTTTGAAGTTGTTCAAATGCTTGCTTTGGTAAAGAAACTTTCTATGATTTGTCCGGTATATATGTCTCCGGGAAATCATGAATGTAAAGTAAAGTGGATGTCTTCCAGATTTTCCTATACCTACAAGGAACTTTTGGAAAGAATTCAGGATGCTGGGGCAACTGTCCTAGATAATGAAACGCTTTTCTTGCCCCAGTACAACATGGAAATAAAAGGACTAACACTTCCGGAGTCCTACTTCAGAAAAGAAATGGATATTTCGCTGAGACAGCAGGATTTGCATAGCTACGTGGGAAAAATCCGAGAAGAGCGATTCACACTTCTGTCGGCGCACAATCCAGAATACTTTGACTCCTATGCGGATTATGGCGCGGACCTGACGATTTCAGGCCATCTCCATGGCGGCATTGTGCGGCTTCCGAAGGTGGGGGGTGTTATTAGTCCAAAGTATGTGCTGTTTCCACCCTATACCTATGGAAAGTTTAGCAAAAATGGCTACCAGATGCTGGTGAGCAGAGGCCTGGGGAGTCATACCATACCCCTGCGTGTTTTTAATCCAGGGGAACTGATGATAGTGGATGTTCGACAAGTGGAAAAGAAACGTTAAGGTACAATGGTGCGACTTGTGGTAGAATATAGAAGTTCGTATTTTTAATAGATGATGGAAATATTATGGAATTAGTTTTCAAACTGGAGACCTTCGAGGGACCTTTAGATCTTCTCCTCCACCTAATAGAAAAGAATAAGATGGACATCTTCGATATAAAGATATCGGAGATTACAGAGCAGTATCTGGAATATATCAGACAGATGCAGCAACAGGATATGAACATTATGAGTGAGTTCCTGGTAATGGCTGCAACGCTTCTTGATATTAAGAGCCGCATGCTTCTTCCTAGAGAAAAAACGGAAGAAGGGGAAGAGATTGATCCCAGAGCGGAACTGGTGGAACAGCTCCTGCAGTACAAGATGGCTAAGTACATGGCCTATGAGCTAAAAGATCGCCAGATGGATGCGGAGCATAACTTCTATAAGGAGAAGGCGACCATTCCAAAGGAAATATTGGAGTATAAGGAACCTGTGAACTATGAGAAGCTCATGGGGGACATGACATTAAAGAAACTGAATTCTATTTTTCAGGAAATCATGAAGCGAACGGAAGACCGCATAGATCCGATTCGTAGTAAGTTTGGAAATGTAGAAAAGGATGAGATTCAATTAGAGGGTAAGACGAATTATATTATCGATTATCTGAATTCTCATGAAAAATGTTCCTTCCGGGAACTTCTGGAAAAACAACATAGTAAGCTGGAACGTATTGTTACCTTTTTGGTAATTTTGGAACTAATGAAGATTGGCTCTATTCTAGTGGAACAGGATGAAACCTTTTCGGATATCAATATCACCAGAGCTAATAGTGAGGAGAATGTCGCATTGTCGGATGATTTCTCCATTGTATAGGTGAGAGAGTGTTTGGCAACGTTCAAAGCGGATGAAATAGTCTGAGGTATAAGATGCAAAACGAAGACATGAATGAAAACATAAATGAAAACAAAATAGATGTAATGGGTGAAAGCGAGCAAATGCAGGAGCCGGCTCAGGAAGAAGTTAGTGCAGGAAGCGAGCCTTCTGTGGAGAACGAGCCTTCTGCGGAGAATACAGAGGAAAAGGTTTACTCCGAAGGCTATGAAATTAACAAGATGAAGGCTGCTGTGGAAGCAATCCTGTTCGCCCTTGGAAGCTCGGTTTCTATCGAGAGACTTTCTGAAGTACTGGAAATCAAGGCTTGGGAAGTGCAGGAAGTGCTAGATGCCCTTGTGAAGGATTACGCAAAGAAGGGGCGTGGGATAGAAATCACGGAGTTAGATGGTGCCGTGCAGCTCTGCACCAAGCAAAGTGAATATGAATATCTGGTGAGAGTAGTAAAGAATCCGCAGAAATTCGTTCTGACAGATTCCGTACTGGAGACTCTTTCTATCATTGCTTATAAGCAGCCCATTACCCGTGGCGAGATTGAGAAGATTCGTGGTGTAAGTTGTGACCATGCTATGAATAAGCTAATGGAATATGACTTGATTGAAGAAATTGGCCGCTTGGATGCGCCTGGTCGCCCTATTCTTTTTGGTACCACGGAGCAGTTTCTTCGTTCCTTCGGTGTAAAGAATCTTACGGAACTTCCAGAGATTTCTCCCGAACTTATGGAAGAGATGAAGATGCAGGCAGAGAGTGAAATTGCTGGTGCATCAGAAGTGGGGGCTACGGAAGAAAATCCAATGAATATGGATATCTAGAATTTGGTGTAAGCATTTTACAGGATTTTATAAAAAATAGACAGAAAAGCACAGAGATATCGTGCATTCTGTCTTTTTTTTATCCCGTTTGTATGGTATAATAATCCGCGTTGCGAGTGGCTGATTATGCCAACGCTTACTTTGATATGAAAATATTTTAATATGGAGGTAATGAAATGAGTAGTACTAACGGATCGGCAGCAAAGCGTATTGATGCTCTGCTGGACGAAAAGAGTTTCGTCGAGATCGGTGCTAAGGTAACTGCAAGAAGCACTGATTTTGAACTGAAGCAGACTGATACTCCTTCCGACGGTGTTGTAACCGGCTACGGTACCATCGATGGCAATCGCGTGTACGTGTATAGCCAGGATGCAGCTGTTCTTGGCGGAAGTATTGGTGAAATGCATGCAAAGAAGATTGTGAATCTTTATGATCTTGCAATCAAGACAGGTACCCCTGTCATTGGTCTTATCGACTCTACTGGAGTAAGACTGCAGGAGGCTACTGATGCATTAAATAGCCTTGGTGAAGTATTCTACAAGCAGGCTATGGCAAAGGGACTGATTCCTCAGATTACTGCAATCTTTGGTAACTGCGGTGGCGGTCTTGCTATGATTCCTTCTATGACTGATTTCACTTTCATGGAAGAGAAGAATGCAAAACTTTTTGTAAATGCACCTAACACCTTAGATGGTAATAGTGCAGAGAAGAATGATACTGCAGCAGCAGCTTTCCAGGCTTCTGAAGCAGGTAATGTTGATTTCGTTGGCGATGAAGCTTCCATTATGGCACAGATCAGAGAACTTATCTCCATGATCCCTCAGAACAATGAGGATATGGCAGTTGTAGATTCTGAAGATGACCTTAATAGAAAAGTAGCTGATGCAGCAGCATGCATCGGAGATACCTCCATCTTACTTTCTAATATTGCCGATGATAATAACTTTGTTGAAGTTAAGGCAGACTACGCAAAGGATATGGTAACTGGATTCATCCGTTTAGATGGACTTACTGTAGGTTGCGTAGCAAACAGAACTGAAGTGATTGGCGATGACGGCAAGGCAGCTGAGAAGTTTGATGCTGTTCTTTCTGCAAAGGGATGTGCAAAGGCAGCAGACTTCGTAGATTTCTGCGATAGCTTTGGTATTCCTGTATTAACCATTACTAATGTTAAGGGTTATGAAGCAACCATCTGCTCTGAGAAGAAGATTGCAAAGGCAGCAGCAAATCTTATGAATACTTTTGCAAACTGCGATGTTCCCAGAGTGAACTTAATCACTGGTAAGGCTCTTGGTTCTGCTTATGTAACCATGAACTCTAAGGCTATGGGCTGTGATCTCACCTTCGCTTGGGAAGGCGCTGAAATCGGTACCATGGATGCTAAGATGGCAGCTAAGCTTATGTACGAAGGACAGGGCGGTGAAGTTATCGAAGCAAAGGCTAAGGAATATGCAGCACTTCAGAACAGCGCTGAGAGCGCAGCAAGACGTGGTTATGTAGATAACGTAATTGCACCTGAAGATACCAGAAAGCACCTTGTATATGCGTTTGAAATGCTCTACGCATAAAGTAAAGGAAAGGAAGACGATTCATGAAAAAGAAAATTTTTAGTATCGTACTCGTGCTTACCTTAGTTCTTGGTTTAACTGGTTGCGCTGAACCTATCAAGATGATGGAGCCTAATACTGAAAGCGTAATTAGTCAGTCTCTTGCAGTTTATGGCTTATCACAGGCAACCGCTTATGATGTTGATTATCTGAAATCATGCGAAAATCTTAATGAAGATGAACTTGATGAGTTAGCAGAGATTCTCAGCAGCAGAGTAAAGACAGAAGGTAGCGTTGTTATTGCAGCTACCCAGTCCTACGCGAAGGCAGCTGGTGTAACCACCGATCCTGATCAGCCAGGAAAAGATGAAATCGGAACTCTTGTTTCTTATGAGTCATTATTGGGATATACCAGATATGTCCTTGACAGAGAGAATGGTGAAGGTTTCCCTGCAAAGGAAGAGATGAGTGCAGATACTCTCTATGTTGACATCGATGCTAAGAAGAAGGAAGTCGTTGTTACAATGTACATTCCTACCACTTCTGCAGATAAGCATGATGTTAAGTACGAAGTAATCTTTGACAAGAACTATCACATCACAAGCGCGAATGTTAACGTTATTTATAGTACTGGTGAACTTATGGGTAAGGCAGGTATCAACACTGCTTTCGGTATGGGTACCGTATTCGTAATGTTAATCCTTATCGCATTAATTATTTCTCTTTTCGGTGTATTCAGTGGAGCTTCCAAAAAGAAGGCTGAAAAGAAGAAGGCAGCAGCGTCTACTGGCGTTGATAATGCAGTAAAGACCATTGAAGCAAATGAAGAAGCAGAAGAAGATGATACTGAACTTGTAGCTGTTATTGCAGCAGCAATCGCAGCTTTCGAAGGTAGCAGCTCTACTGATGGCTTTGTAGTACGTAGTATTAAGAGAATTAAATAATTCAGGAGGATTTGAAAATGAAAGAGTATACAATTACCGTTAATGGCGTAGAATATGCTGTTACTGTAGAAGAAGGTGCATCTACTGGTGCAGCTCCTGTTGCAAAGAAGGCAGCACCTAAGGCAGCTCCCAAGGCAGCTCCCGCAGCAGCACCTAAGGCAGCAGGCGGCGCAGGTTCCGTTCGTGTAGAAGCTGGTGCAGCTGGTAAGGTATTCAAGGTAGAAGCTAGTGTTGGTCAGGCTGTAAAGAAGGGCGACACTGTTGTTATCCTTGAAGCAATGAAGATGGAAATCCCTGTAGTTGCTCCTCAGGATGGTACTGTTGCTAGCATCGACTGTGCTGTTGGTGATCCCGTTGAAGCAGGCGGCTTACTTGCAACCTTAAACTAATTCTGACGGGTCATCTAACAGGAGGTTAAAACAATGGAAATTTTGAACAATCTGCTCGGTCAGATGGCATTCAATACAACCGGCTTTGGTTATAAGAATGTAATCATGATCGTTGTAGCTTTGGTATTCTTATACCTGGCTATCGGAAAAGGTTTTGAACCTCTATTACTTGTGCCGATTTCCTTTGGTATGTTACTTGTTAACATCTATCCGGATATCATGCTCAGTGTGGAGGATTCTCCTAATGGCGTCGGCGGATTACTTTACTACTTCTATCTGCTTGACGAGTGGGCAATCTTACCTTCCCTCATTTTCTTGGGTGTAGGTGCCCTGACGGACTTCGGTCCCCTTATTGCAAATCCTAAGAGCTTCCTCTTAGGTGCAGCTGCACAGTTCGGTATCTTTGCAGCATACTTCGGTGCACTTTTAGCAGGTGCTATGGGATGGGCTGACTTCAATGATAAGGCAGCTGCAGCTATCTCCATCATCGGTGGTGCAGATGGTCCTACCTCTATCTTCCTTGCTGGTAAGCTTGGACAGACAAAGTACTTAGGACCCATCGCGGTAGCAGCATATTCCTATATGTCCTTAGTACCCGTTATTCAGCCTCCCATTATGAAGGCTCTTACCACCAAGAAGGAAAGAGCAATTAAGATGGAACAGCTTCGCCCTGTAAGCAAACTTGAGAAGATTCTCTTCCCAGTTGTTATCACCTTAGTTGTTTGTCTTGTTCTTCCTACCACCGCTCCTCTGGTTGGTATGCTTATGCTTGGTAACTTATTCAGAGAGTCTGGCGTTACCCGTCAGCTTTCCGATACTGCAAGTAATGCACTTATGTACATCGTAGTTATCATCCTTGGTACTTCCGTAGGTGCTACTACTTCCGCAGAAGCATTCCTGAACAAGGAGACCTTATTCATCGTAGTACTTGGTCTGATCGCATTTGCCTTTGGTACCGCCGCCGGCGTACTATTTGGTAAACTCATGTGTGCTTTGACCCATGGAAAGATTAACCCTCTGATTGGTTCTGCCGGTGTATCCGCGGTGCCTATGGCAGCGCGTGTATCCCAGAAGGTTGGTGCAGAAGCTGATCCTACCAACTTCCTTCTCATGCATGCTATGGGACCGAACGTTGCAGGTGTTATCGGTACCGCCGTTGCAGCAGGTACCTTCATGGCAGTATTTGGAGTATTCTAAACATTCCATAATGGTATTTCGCTTTGCGAAGTACAGAAATTGAATGAAAAATGATTGTTCCAATTGTGTGAGATTATTAAGCGAAGAAATACACATTTTTTCACGAGGTTAAGTTTACGTCGAGGGAAAAAATTGTGTATTTCGGAGCAATACTGAGGAAATTACATTTCTAGAAAGGAAAGGTAAAGTCAAATGGCAGAAAAAAAGCCTATTAAGATTACTGAGACCGTCCTTCGTGACGCTCATCAGTCCCTTATTGCAACCAGAATGCCTACCGAATTCATGCTTCCTATCGTTGAGAAGATGGATAAGGTTGGTTATCATTCCGTAGAGTGCTGGGGTGGTGCAACTTTCGATGCATCTCTTCGTTTCTTAAAGGAAGATCCATGGGAGAGACTTCGCAAACTTCGCGATGGTTTCAAGAACACTAAGCTTCAGATGCTTTTCCGTGGACAGAACATTTTAGGATATCGTCCTTACGCAGACGACGTTGTAACTGCTTTCGTTGAGAAGTCTGTTGCAAATGGTATGGATATCATCCGTATCTTCGACTGCTTGAACTACATGCCTAACTTACAGCAGGCTGTTAATGCTACCAACGCTATCAAGAAGCGTGAAGGTAGAGGCCATGCACAAGTAGCTCTTTCTTATACTTTAGGTGATGCTTACACCTTAGAGTATTGGGCAGACATGGCAAAGAAGATTGAAGAAATGGGTGCAGATTCCATCTGTATCAAGGATATGGCTGGTCTTCTTGTTCCTTACAAGGCTACTGAACTTGTAAAGGCTATGAAGGAAAACACCAAGCTTCCTATCCAGTTACATACTCACTATACTTCTGGTGTAGCTTCCATGACCTACTTAAAGGCAGTAGAAGCTGGCGTAGACGTAATCGACTGTGCAATGTCTCCTTTTGCTATGGGTACTTCACAGCCTGCTACTGAAGTTATGGTTGAGACCTTCCGTGGTACTGAATATGACTGTGGCTATGATCAGGATCTTCTTGCCGAAATCGCTGACTACTTTGCACCCTACAGAGATGAGTGCTTAAAGAGTGGTCTTCTTAGCCCTAAGGTACTTGGCGTTAACATTAAGACTCTTCTTTATCAGGTACCTGGTGGTATGCTTTCCAACATGGTTAGCCAGTTGAAAGAGCAGAACGCAGAAGATAAGTATCGTGATGTATTAGAGGAAATCCCCAGAGTTCGTAAGGATCTTGGTGAACCCCCTCTGGTTACTCCTTCTTCTCAGATCGTTGGTACCCAGGCTGTATTTAACGTACTTATGGG
>JAKSRR010000016.1 GCA_024403455.1 Lachnospiraceae bacterium
AACAGTTCTGGATCCTTTTCCTTTAATACAGCCTCCATCTCCTTATTGCCTATTGAAGATGCTGTATCAGGGTTCTTGCCAACCTCTGCCTTTTGCTGATAAAAATCACTACTAGAATAATAACCGCCATATGCATTTGTATTAATATTCATGCTCATATCTTCGCCCTCCTTGGCTTCTGTTTTACTATTTAGTTAAATCCATTTACTAAACATGCCCCATCCTGCATTCTGTATATACCCATTCTTTGAATACATTCCAGAATCCAATACTGTGTCTTTAGAGATTTCTTGTGCTTTTTCCGCTATCTGAGAACCATAAGATGCTTTCCCACCAAAAATGGATTTTAGTGTTTTACCATCTACCTTTTTCAGTGCATCCTCATCCACAGATATTTTTCCATCCTTATCTACATTAACACCAACTTTAGCTAATGCTCGTGACATAATATTTGTAAGACTTTTCATGTAGCTAGCAGTTTTCGAAATGTCCTTTGATGTAACTTTAGATGCCTGATCGATCACATCATTATATTCATTTGCAAAAGACTTTATAGCATCAACTATTTTCGTGGTATCATACTCGCCATCTTTTGTTTCCCACAAATCTTCCTTACCTAATGCCTCTGCTGCCGCTTTAAGACCATCAGACTCTTTCTTCATAGAATCAAGCGCCGGATTTACTTTCTCATAAGTTGTCTTATCATCCCTCTGCGCTTTTAATGCAGACAATTCATCTTTTGCTTTCTTAATATCAGAAGCCATCTTTTTCTGTTCAGAATAATAAGACTTCATTAGTTTTCTATAGCTTCCATTCTTCCTTGTAGCAAAATCACCATACAAGGAATTCATTGAGTTGGTTCCAAATAAGGAAGATATATTAAAGTTAAATCGTCTCATAGGCACGCTCCTAAGATTCTACGCTTTTCTTTGATGCATAATACTCATCAAACATCTTATTGGCTTCATTGATAGTTTCTTGGCAAATATCAGGAAGTTTTCCACCCCATGCTTTCGTTGCTTTCTTAAATCCCTTCTCCATGGCAGCCTGCATTTCTTTCATTTTTTCAACATCATCTCCGGCCAGAGCGGATGCAAAATCAAACAGTCTCTGCGAAGTCTGCTTTACACCCCAATAACCATCTTCTGAAATATCCTGTTTTGCCTTAGCAATATCTTCCGCAGTAACATTCTTAAGGTTTTCAGGAGAAAACATTTGAGATAGATTACTCACGTTCCCCTGTTTTGAAAGCATCTGACTAACAATACTTGATAGCTGATTCTTCTGATTAACCATATCCAGTTTCATCTTTTCAACCAGAGCCGCTCTGTCTTCTGCGCTCATTTTTTGAATAGAATAGGTTGGTTTCTTACCTGCTTCAGAAGATTTTTCATATACAGCCGCTACTGTTTCTTCCTTCTTTAATTCCTCCGTCTTTGGAGTATTTTCAGTCTTCTTTGTAGCATCTGTTGCATAGGTTGCATTTACATTAGATGCACCATTTACACTCATATCACCCATATTTACCTCCTTTGTTTTCTCTGTTTTTTCTTTACTGGGAGGTCCCCAAAATGCAGACCCCCCATTATAAAAATATGTGGTAGTACATTACACATAGTTTTATCGTGATCTTTTATTATGAATTCCGGGTATCCTGTCAGAAAAGACATATGGGAAAGACGATGGAAAGAAAGCCTTCCATATCATGTTGCCTCAATCCTTGAGATTTGCATAGCCGAAATCCATTTCTGCCATATATTGCCACTGTTACAGATTCTTCTAATATTTGTATCGGTTCTATCATCTGCGACTTTAGTGTTTTATCTTATTTTATACTACTTTATCCTACTTTTCAATATTGCATCTCACTTATTGCTATCATTAAACAAATATTGGAGGCAAAATATGCGACCGCTTAAAGATAAAATCAGTATAACAATAGATAGTGATATAGTTACCAAAATCAAAGATTTAGCAGAAGCTGATGATCGTTCCTTTAGCCAGTATATTAATATGGTGTTAAAAGAACATATTCAAAAGTCCACCAAGAAAACCACCAAAGCATAATCTTTCTTAAGAATACCAATCATTCCTGCTAAAAAGGAATCCTTTGGAATCTTTTAATATTATCCCATATAGCAAATGCAATATTAACTGTCTCTTCAAAAATAGAAACCATATTGCAAAATTGGAAATCCGTCTCATATTCTTTTTAGCAGTACTACTGTCAAAACTCCCCCCTCATTCGAATATAATAATCTTCTAACTCCTTGTAATATTTTTTAGAAACTGCTAGCGTAATTCCTGGTATAAGCTCCGTATTATATCTGCACACACTCTTCATATATTCTTTATTTATGAGATAACTTTGATGTATTCTCATAAAGCCAAAACTTTCTAACTTCTCTTGAACATGATCCAGACGATCATACATATAGTATTCTTTCAAATATCCAGTATTTTCCAAGACATAAAGAACAACCCTATGTGCCTTGCTTTCAGCATAAACGATCTTTGATGGCGAGATTGTAAGCACACCACCCTGAACATCAAAATCAATCCTATTTTCTCTTATTTGCATCTTATCTAATGCGCTACTTAAGCACTCATACAATGCATCCTCTATATCTTCTGCATTTTTAAGCAAGTATCTATGAGCATCAACTTTATAGCCTTCCATAGAATATTCTGCGCAGGCTGTCAGGAATACAATACAAGCATTGATTCCTTTTTTTCGCAGCAGATTAGCAACTTCCAAACCATTCATCTCATCCATGCTAATATCAAGAAAGATAATATCGTAATTGATTCTATAATCTTTTAATAGTTCTACACCTGATTTAAAGAGGTATAACGCATAATTGATATCCTTCTTTTCAAAGAATGATTCTATTAATTGCTTTTCTTTTTCTATATAAAATTTATCATCTTCACATATCGCGATTTTAACCATAAACTCATAACCCCAATATAAAATTAAGGACACGAATCCTTTTATTTTTTATCGGTACATCTTCTTTATAGATAAACCATATTGCAAAATTGGAACGAATATTGCAAAATTGGCAACAAAAAAGGCCGAAGCGAAACATTTTCTCTCCGGCCTAATAGTTATCTTTCCCTGGTATCTATACAAATTAATTTTTACAGTTGTTTCTTTAGTTCCTCGAGTTCCTCAGCCGAGCACTCCAAAACATCCATGACTAGTTCATCTGAGAATTCGCGCTTTAACATGTTACGAAGTGTCGTTAAACGAGATTCTTGTTTTCCCCGCTCAAGACCTTCTGCTACGCCCTCAGCGCGTAAGCCTTCCAATCCTTTACACATGTTCACATCCTCCTTTTCTTCTCTTGGGAATCTGTAACTGGTAAACAGTTCTACTACTCTGATGACATCCTCCGACGCATACTGAAACAGTTCCTGTTTCATAATATTTTGTTTAATCATCTCGGTGTCTTCTGTGTACTTTAGAAATGTTACCACCTGTCTTAACTCTGAGTGGAACTGGTCTAATTCCTCTTCATTCATTTCCCTCGGGGAGATGAGATTTAACTTGTAGTCTATGGCATGAGATAATACTATCTCATCCACACCCTCATACATCTCCCGAAGAGTTCTTGGTCCATCCCAAGGGGCCTCTCCAAAATAAAACACAAGAGTAATTACCGGAAGAAGTCTATCTTCCTTTGTAAATCCGCTCAGAAATTCTCCTGATGTTATCTGCTTGTCTGCCCTGGTTTCCTTTGCTCTCTTTGATACCTGTGATGACAGATTCATCATATCATAAAGCGCATTTCTAACAGGCATTGCATAATGCACATCTGCTTGGGATTCTATTCCCAGTATACAGTAATTCAGTTTCCCGTCTGTCTTTACTGTACAAAGTTTTAATATATCACGAAGTTTAGTTACATCCACTGTTTTGCCACGGGCTGTCCCGAAAGGCAAGACAATTTCCTCTGGATCTCTTTCCTGTAAATCCTCAGGATGAATTACCTGCTTACCGTGATATAGAAATTGGTTGAAGGCATCTGCGAAATTCTCTGGTTTTCGCAGTAGCACTTTCGTTGCCGAATCCTTCTTTCCCATAAACCTCCATTCTGATACCTGGAGGAAAGATACTAGCTTAATTATATATCATCTGACATGTATTGTGCACACCCCTTCTTTATAGCAACAGTATAAATGTCCCCTCTAATTGAACCGGTCATTCACATCATCAATCAGTTTCCCATTTGCAACACCTTTTTTAATGATGTTTTCATAGGTATACTCCCACAGTTTCTCCGCGCCAAGCTTTGAACGCTCATTTCGTTTTAGAACCTGACTAAGTTTTACACCATTTTCTTCCCAAGCTTTCCCATTCGTCATTCCCTGCAGCATAAGAGGCTGCATGTTATCCATGGTTCTTGCAAATCTTGCTTCCGCTGTCTCTCCAGCCTCAAACTCCTCGAATAAACTTCTGTACTCATCTCCCTGTTTATCAGGCAGCAATCCATACAGTCTTTCCGCAGCAGCTTTCTCTCTTTCCGCCTGAGTTTCCTTGCCTTTTTCATCATACGCATAGGTATCCCCTGCATCAATTTCCACAACATCATGCATAAGAATCATTTTGAGAGTTTTCAGCAAATCAATCGGTTCATTAGAATACTCGCTTAACACGATTGCCATAACCGCCATATGCCATGCATGCTCTGCATCATTTTCACGCCTTATACCATCATGGAGATATGTCATTCTTTTAATAAATTTTTCCGTATCTAGTTCACGGCAAAAATTCATCTGTTTTTCCAGTCTATCGGCTTCATTCATGGTGCCTCTCCTTTGCCTCTAAATTGTTATAAACTTTCGTTTCTAAAAATCCGCATTCCCATATTTAAAATATCATCATCCAGGACCGCAAATGTAATCGCTAATTCTGCCATAACATTTTCCTGTAAAAAATCTTCGCATGCCTTTTTAGCCACTTCCCAGGCTTCCTCTTTGGGATATCCATAAATTCCTGCGGAAATAAGCGGAAATGCTATAGATGCACAATGATTCTCCAACGCAAGCTGAAGTGCTTTTTTATAGGCTCCATATAACGCCACTTTTTCGCCATGCTTGCCGCCTTGATATATTGGTCCTACTGCATGAATAATATATTTTGCATCCAAGTGAAATGCTTCTGTAATGACTGCGCTTCCAGTAGGGCAAACACCAATCTTATCACAGGCATCTTGTAATTCACCATAACCTGCCGCTCTAAAAATAGCACCACATACACCGCCGCCAGCTTGTAGCCTGCTGTTTGCAGCATTCACTACAGCATCCACTTTTAGTCTTGTAATATCGCCTTTTACTATAGTAACTTTTTGCATTTTTTCACACCTTACTCTCTTTTATTACATATTAACATTCACCATATTTTCATTCAATTCTACCCAATATTTCTTCATAATTCTGCTAGAAAAAGATCAAATCTATCCATAACCTCTGCCATATCAGCTTCGACTACAGTCCTACATTCTGCTCTTCTAATAAGTGGCATACCAAAGAAGCATTCTGCCATTGCACCTGCAATTGCTGCTATAGTGTCTGTATCTCCACCAAGAGAAACTGCATTTCTTACAACATCCTCATAGGATTCACCTTCAAAGAAGGAAATAAGCGCTTTGGGAAGAGAATCCATGCATGTCTCATCATGTCTGTGAAGTGCTCTCATTTCATCTACACTCTTTGAGATATCATAACCAAATTCTTTTGTAATATATTCCTTGATTTCATCCTTATTTGCACCAGTTCTAGCAAGGAACATAACTGCAGCTGTACACTCAGCTCCTTTGATTCCCTCTGGATGGTTGTGGCTAACTTCTGCTGTAGCCTTTGCCACCTCTCTGGTTCTTTCAAGTGAATCATATAACCAGCCTGCAGCGGATACTCTCATAGCAGAACCATTACCAAGACTGTTATAAGGTGTAGGCTCATCTGTAAGTACCCAGTGAATAAATCTTGCACCGTATCCTGCATCAGGATATTTCTGTCCCCACTTCTTCATAGACTTGATGCATTCTTTTCTGATTACTTCTACATCAGCATCCTTGCCAGCATTCATAAGAGCTTCAGCAATAGCTACTGTCATAACAGAATCATCTGTCCAATTGCATCTGTTTGTGACGAATTCAAAATCCTTTGTCCAAGGACCTCTATCAAACTCAAATCTGCTTCCTACTACATCACCTAAAATTGCTCCGTACATATCTCAAAACCTCACTTTCTTCAACCAACTACTGTTGTTTTCCTTGATCTGATATAAGAATACATCACCAAGGCGATCCCAGGGTCTCCCAGTAGGAGACAATTAAAAAGACCGGAAACACATAAGTCTCCAGCCTTAATATCAATTCCCTAGCAACGGTTGATGGCAAATATAAAGCATCGAATTCACTTCATCAATATTGTACTGGCCTCTCTGCAAACACTGTATAACCAGCTTATCTCTTTTATCATAGGGATTAAATGCCATATCCGCACTTGCTAAAAGTTCTTCTGCCTCTTCTAGTGAAAGCTTCAGTCCAATGCAAAAGCCAAGTACCGCCTTTTTCTTAGGAATCTTCGTATCACCACACATAATCTTTGAAAAAGCTCCCTTTGTAACATTGGAACTTTTATAAACAGTTGTATTATCAAGATCCCTATCAATGATCAGTTTTAGTAAATGCTTTTGAAAAGGTAACTCTTCCTTGCCGTCATTCATATACAAACTCTTGTCAAATGAATGCTCATCAAATGGATTTTTATAAACAACTACTGTTTCTGGCAATTCACATTCATCAGAAAAATCCAGAACTCCTGTCGGTCTGTTTGCTGAATAGTATCGCTCATACTCTCGTTCTCTACAGAACCTACCTTTGATATGATCAAATTCTTCCCGCTCGATACCATACTCATCCAAATGGGCTTTTATAACTTCTTCATCTGTAATAAATGACTCCACTTGGAAGAACAGATTTCTTGATAACCTAAACGCTTTATCATCAAACACAACCAACTTTACCGTCATTTCTATGCCATCCTGCATAAGAAATGAACTAATCTCGCTCATAGCAATTTGAAGAGCTTTATCTTTTGGGAAGCCATACACTCCTGTAGCAATAAGAGGGAATACAACACTCTCACAGTCAAGTTCTGCCGCCTTTTCTAGTGGTTTTCGATAACAACTTCTTAATATATCAAATTCGTCCTTATTACCACCTTCCCATATAGGACCAACTGTATGAATAATATATTTTGCATTCAAATCAAATGCCGGAGTAACTGCTATCTCACCTCTGGCAATATGACCTATCTTCTGTCGCTCCGAAAGAAGTTTCTCTTCACCTGCAGCCTTATATATAGCGCTGTCTGTCCCGCCACCAATAACAGGCTTAGGATTAGCAGTATTAACTATGACATCCGCTTTCACCTTTGTAATATCATTTCGTATAATCTGAAATGGCATCTCCCACGCCGCCTTTCATAATTTAATAAAACACCCTGATCTTTTCGTTCCTTTGGTAACTTCTCCTTACGCAAAATTTCTTCATAATTCTGCTAGGAAAAAAGGAACAGACTGCCCCCTTGTCACTCTGTTCCTTCATCTCCAGGAGAATCTGTTTCCTTTGTGTTCATTTACGTGCACTAAAAATACACAACCAACTACACTCTTGCTAGAAACTTGTCTTACTGTTCTTTCTTGTTTAGCAGTTCAAGATAAGTCTCCCATTCGTTCTCAGGTACATCCATGAGCTGCAATGCTTTTTCTGCACTGCAATTCATGTTTTTCATTAATCCCGTCAAGGCAAAAAGTTTTCCTTCTTCCATTCCAGATGCATGCCCCTCTGCACGGCCTTCTGCGAGGCCACTTTCATGCCCCTTTGCATACTCTTCCTGCATCAGTATCTCGAATTTCATAAACTCTTTCTTCCTTTCTTTGGATACCTTCTGCTTTGCTACTGCCTCGTCTAATCTTCTAGTAAAATCGTCATTTGGCTTCCCACTGCTGATGAAATTTAAAAACTCCTTCATCTTCGGCGAGATATCATCCGCTTCCCCATCTGGCGTTAAAAAGACTTTGACAGCTTCGTCTCCTAATAGAATCGTCTTGTCTTCCAAACACACATTTTCAAAGCTATACTTGTGAAGTTTACCGCCTTTAATTGGGTTCTTACTACAAATAAAAATAACGTATGATTTCTTCAGTTTCTGATACGCTGCGCCCTTCTCAATCAGATCAAGATCAATCATTCCCTGATAGTATCTTGTTCGCTTGGGAAGTTCTAGAACCGGAGCTGCCTGCATCTCAATATCGTATACAGTATTTTCTCCATCTTCTACATAGACATCTAGCCTTATTCCTTTTCCTTCATAAGCTACATCTATGTTCTTTTGCTTTGTTCTTAACTGAATCCTATGAATCGGTTTTTCCAAAATGAGTTCGAGGAGTTCTTTACACAGATCCTCATTGTCTTCCAGGACTTTACAGAACATAAAGTCGTCTACAAAACTTAGTTCTTCAAATGTTTTCAATATCTATCTCCTTCCTGTAATGACGAAAACAGATATCTCCTGGATGAATAAATTATATCATATGCATATTAACTAATCTCCTTTATAACAGTTTTATTGTATAATCCGTGGTTTCTCCACCAAATATAATTCCCTAGTGGTAGAATCTAAAGCGGCTAAATAATCCATACCTATACCGCTAAAAATTCTTAGGAAAATATTCTTTTCCCAACTGCCATAAATACTTATCTATTTCCTTTATATTATATTTTTGAAGTCCATAGAATCCTCTAAACTCTAATAAAATGTTCTTAAACCTTTTATAATTCTTTAAATCTGGCAATGAGAATAATGAAAATCCATCCTTTTTCTTATAATACATGAGTACTTTCTCAACATAGCTATCATAAATCGGATAATCAAGCGGTTTATGATGGCTACAGTACTTTGTTGCAAAGGAGTAGAAGTTTTTTCTTTATCCCCTATTACAACAGCCTTAATATCATCAATAAGCGCCTCATCACCATTCTCTAGCCGATTATCGATATTTAGTTCTAAAATATGCTTAGCAACTGGGTATACAGAAAAAATGTTGGTACTATAAAAGTCGTTTAATGTAGCAACTTTTAATAAGACATCTGAAATATTTATATTATTGGGACACAATTCATAAAACAATCTATTTAAGGCATCTTCCTGCAATCTATAGTTCTCAAGTTTTTCCCAATTATTAAGATAATATTCCACCAGTTCTATAGATGGCGTCGGTACAAACGTACGAAAAAATTCTCTTACTTTTCTTAGATGCGACATATACCCTGAAGTACGTGCTAGAACATTATCTTTTGAACTTTTTACTAATACTTCTGATATCTCTCTTCTAGCATAGGTTTCAAACTCACCATCTTCACACTCAATAGCCTTCCAAAATACCTCACTTGATACCTTACTATACAAGAAAAAGCCATCCTGGCAGGAAGTTTGTATTGTTGTCGGCATAAAGTCGGTTTTCTTTAATATTCTCTATACTTTTCTCTTAACTGCGCTAAAGAGAGTTTTCTTAATTCTGAGTTCTTCATTTATTCCTCTATTTCTTATAAAAAGGACTTAAGTTTATGAAAAAGCTTTGCAAATTATCTAATTTCTTACTATTTTCAAATAGGTATTCTAATAACTCTTCCTGACGAGCCTGACCTAGGGTAAGTCTATATAAAGAAAGTATCTTTATTAATCTCCTATAAGAAAGTGTATCCCTACTAAAAGGATATAAAGGAACAATTCTTTCTATCTTTATCATATCCTCCGACTCTCTAAGTCCCCAGTATGGTATTAGATCAGAAGATGTTCCCTTCTTCTCCTTCTTTTTTGCCTTTTCAAATAAATCTTTCCATATATCGTCTTTTACAGAACTGCTTCCATATCGTTTTGCCACATTTTGCCTGATGACCAAACACTCAAATCTATTAATTCTACCTTCTCTTTGTTCTAAATCTATAGGGTTTGACGGAATATTCCAGTGTACTATACGTCTACAATAATTGTGAAAATCAAGCCCCTCCTGTCCTATAGATGTGGAAGCTAAAACAAAAGGTCTAAATGGCGAATTAAAAGCATTTCTAACAGCCTTTTTTCTATCTCCATCTTTTTCTTCATTATCCCCCCTTGTAAAAGCCGTTGCAAAATGGCTCCTCATATTGGCAGACTTATATTTAGGAGGCACCTTTTCCTCTTTATCCTTAGTGCTATGTTTTACTTTATGTGAAAACGAGTCAAAAGTATCTGCTTCATATACACTTGTTCTAAAGTCCATAGACTCTTTTACCATCTGATGAAGAGATTCTAACAAATTCTCGTTATCATCAATGCCATTTGTTAGCAAATGGGCATATTCATCATACATAGCCTGGAAATTACCACACTTACAATAGTTTAATACATTCTTCCAATGCGCATCTTCACTTTGCTTTCCACAAGCAATTTCTATAACGGCAGTAGATTCCGGCGTATTCATTCGATTGATAAACATTCGCCCTATTTGACTTGTTAAATAGTTCTTATTAAAAACTTCGTCCCCTGCATAATGATTATATGTTCGAAGCACGCATATACTAGGGGAAGCAAGTGCCATATCCGTAAGAACTTCCACCAGATCATCCGGCTTTTTCCCTAGGTTTAATGTTCCTTCACTTGTATACTCTTCATAGAACTTTCTAACTTGACTAATATGTGCCATGAACCCCTTTGTGCGGCTCTCTTTTTCCTCACCTTTACCATAGGAAGCGATTTCTACGGTATGGTTTAGCCAGTTTGTAACGTAATCTTCATCATCCAAAAGTATCGGAACCATGTAGTACCATCTATTATCTGCTAAACCTGCATTCTTTCCCTCAAATCTACTTACGAGTTTTTCGATTTTGTTGGATACTTCTTTTTCAATTTCACTAAGTGACATTTTTTTGTTAAAACACTTAATTGGGTCATAACATCCGGCAAGCGTTTTAGACGGATATAAAAGTGTAAATAAACTCATTCCGCTAAGCGCTGAATCCTTAACTGAAAAATTTAATCGCTGAGACGGATATCTTTTATCTCCATCCGTGAAATACTTTACTTCAATCTGCTTTTCGTTTTCCTTGAGTGCACCTATTGTTCTTCTCTCTGATTCATAAGATATGAAAGAAGATATCATTCTAGGAACCATCTCCCAAGAAGAAAAAATAAGTGTTTTGGAAAATCCTGTCGTATTCTCATATACACCCTTAGGCTCATAGTAGGGAACGCACGGGGGAATCCATAAAAGAAGCTCTGCGCTATTCTTAAATACGCACTTCATTACTCGCGCCAAACGAGCATTATTTAATGGAAGTTTCTCATAATTATCAATCGCCTTCTTGGAAATCCAAAGAGATTTTTTATCTATTTTCCCAAGTTCATATGGATGATTTGCGAAATACTCTTCTACCACCTTTTTAAGTTTATATTCCTTCATAAACGAAAAAAGGTATGGTGAAGATTTCACATAGTCAATAGGAACATTTATAGCCTTTCCCATACCATCTAATACTTTCTGGGCATCTAAATAACTAATAATGTCCTCCTTAAGTACCTTAAGCGGCTCTTTTGCATCTGAAGAATCTATGATATCAGCATTTTCTTTTTCCGATATTCTCTCTGTACGACAAACATTTTCATACATAGCTTCTTCAGCTTCATTCTTTACTGAAAGAAAAGCCTCATCTCCACTTGTAAATTCCTTAAGTTTTACTGAATAGTTATTCCATACTTCTTCAAAATTACTACCTTTCTCATAGTGTCTTAAAAAATCCATCACCGATAGAAATTCGTTAAAATGCTCGTCATTATTCGTTTCATCAATTTCTTCTAGGGTTGAATACATCTTATAAGGCGTAGCTGATAATAAAAGCATACGAGGTGGCTTTTTCGCATTAAAAAACTTATCAGCAAGCATTCCAACCTCAGAATCAATTTCAGCATTTAATAAGTACTTAAAACGCTGAAATTCATCCATAATAACTAGATCCGGTTCTAATCTATCAAGTGTAATCTTTGCAAAAATAAGCCTAAGCGCCATCACAATATCTCTATAATCCTTTGGATTATCTTTATTTTTCTTTATGCCCTTAAGACCACTTAACAAAGTACTTAAAAAACTCTTTCCCTCTTTATATACCTTCTGCAGTTCGCCGCTTAATTGATGAATCATATATTTAAGGTATTTTCCGCCGGTATGATTATTAACAAGTGCCACTTCTCTCTCGTAATAGTCTTTCCTATAAGGCCAGGCTTTGTTTGCATTATCAATCATCATCTCTTCTAAAGCTGATTCATACTTTTTTATCTCTGGAAGCCGCTTTAATATAGCAAACATTAATGCTCGCTCTCTTGCAGTACCAGTGCCTGAAGTAAGTCTAAAAGAAGTATCAGGGGTAAGCGGAATAAGCTGGATATAACCATTTCTTAGTTCCACATCCTTCTCCTGCTTAAATATATTAAGATGCTGCATAGAAAGACGGGAATAGGACGCATCCTCACTCTTAATATCCCTTGTTATTCGTAATTTATTTAAATTCTGATCGGCGATAGCACTATTAGAACAGATATAGACAACCTTAACTAGATCATCCCCTTCTTCTTTTCTAAGTTTCGCAAATTTTGCAACCGTTCCTCTAGCAATAAGAGTTTTTCCAAGACCTACCTCATCAGAAACAAGCACTCTCTTCTTTCCGCTACGGAACAGATAATCAATTCGCTCAACGGTAGCTTTCTGAAAATCTTTAAGTCCGGATATAACCATGTTTTCAATATCATCTAACATATCCTCAACTCTAGCCATTTTCTTTCACCGCCTCTCTAAAGGTAGCGTATAGTTCCTTAAATCCATCAGGAATAATACCATCCTCTGATATCGCATCCATAAGTGCATCAATCTCTTTAAGTTTTCTAGGTGCTACAAGAGCTGTTTTAAGCATTTTTTCATATAAAGGGGTGAGCATTTCCACCTTCTTCTTTCCATCCTCACCATAAACAGATACGTCGCCTTCAGAAGACTCTAACGCACTTAGTATCATATTCTCACCAAGAAGAAAGGATACATATCTAAAAAAACAGACATCGTCTTTAATGACAGAAGATATAACCGCTTTCTCCCTGTCTTCAGGTAAATTTCCTAAGCAGAACTTAACTACCCTTTGAACCATCTTTTTGTCATCTCTAACGGATATAACAAAAAACTCTGAAAGTTGTTCCTTGCATAAATTCTTAAAAACCATCTCTTTAGCTAAAACTACGTTGTTATCCTCGTTTTCAGATAAAAGTGGCTTAATAGACATCTGGTAGTCAGATTCAAAATCTTCCATTTCCAAATAAATTTCATAATTCTTATCTTTTTCCACAACCTTACCGGATGGGTTAAGTCTACAAAGTCTTTTTATCTCCGAATCTAATATATTATTTTCTTCTTTACTATTATCCTGGATATTTTCCAGAGAAGCTGGTTCAAACGGACATTCCAGTCCTCCTAACTCTCCACCGCAAATTTCACTAAAAAGTTTTTCTGCTCTTAAGCTATTTTTATCCCCCTCCAATTTGATCATAAATTCAATATTTCCGCATACTGCGTTATGAGACGCATTTAAAGATCCTAAATACAGATTCTTCTCATACGCAAAAACTTTCGCATGGACATCCTGTTGCTTAAACACGACCTGATTTTCTAATCCATTTAGCGTACTTTCCGATAATTTCTCCTCTTGTCTACTAAACTCACAGGCACTTTCACCATCTATGACATCGTCTTTCATCACAAATATCTTGAAGTTATCTGCATCTTCTTTCTTTAACTTACTTAGGGACTCTCTTCTGGTAACTAATATATAGTCGCTATTGCGAACAGTCCCCTTTTTATTATTAAAAAATCGAATAACATCACCGCTCAAAAACGGAGACATAATAAAGATTTCATGCTGACTAGTTCCCTTTATGTTTCCCTCATAGCCACTAAACAATGGATAATCTGTTATGGAGTACTCCCCGCCGCTACTTTTGGGAATACCTGTTGGAATAAATTCAAAATCAGAAAATTCTTTATCTGCCACCCTAAAATGAATATAGGGTAATTCTTCAATTATCTTCTTTATCTTCCTTATTTTTTCTTTCTCCAGGGGCGTGTTTCCAAGATTTTTAGACAGAAATACTAAAAAGTCACAGATAGGAATATTCTTCTCTGTGTATATGGGATTTTCTTCTTTTATTCCGTCAAGATAAAAGGAAACATCCCAGCTTCTATCGAAGGTAAGATTACGACTAAGAATGATAATTCTATATAAAGGCATATCCTTTTCATCTACATACCTAATAATCCAGAATTTCGGATGAAACGATGAATAGGACGTATTTTTTCTAGCCTTAACATTAGAAACTTGATATACCATCTGTTCTAATAAAATATAAAGCGGCGAAACCTTTCCAGGCATATGAATCTGTCCGTTTTCGCAAAAGAGTGCTATCTTATCCCCTGTTGTCCTAAGAGCTTCTAAAAGACATACTGGATTATTAAGAAGTTCACTATCTGTTTCCGCTGATAAACCAAGAGCAAGACATGCGCCTACTAGCGCATCAAAATCAAGGGAATAGGTTGTCGCAACTGCAAAATTAAAGTCATACCCTACAGGTGGGGATAGTATTTCACCATAGTCAAGTCTTTCATTACTAGGATTAAGCATACTCACCTACCCCGCTTTCAAAAATATCCTTTATGATGACTTTTGCATTACCAAATCTGTACTCCAAATAAGTTCCTGCAAACCACTTATTTACGTCAAATTCACCTGGGTGTGCCGTTTTCACACTCTTATACTTTTTAAGACTGTATTCTCTTTTGCAAATACTATCCTTTAATCCTTCTAAATCATCTTTTGCCATGCACTTTTGACAGTCAAATAAAAAGTCGGCTAGGCTCGAGTCCTTACCAACAGAAACCCTACTAAGAATAGCCATCATATCCACTTTCGAAAGTTTTGCAAAAGAGGGTCTAATGTTTTCCATTTCTTTATTAGCCTTCTTATTCTTGCCGTTTGAAACAATCAGGTTATAAATCACCCTAAGAGCATATGAAAAATCAGAGAAATCGGCTGCGAGACAATAGTCTCTTTGTATTTCATCTGGAAAAAGTTTGATTGCTCCTTCCAACTCTTGAAAATCTTTCACTTTAAGAATATTTCTAAGGTTATTCCTTAAAATATACGAAAGCATAGAATCTGGAAATGCAGTACATATGCATTCTTTTAGAAATTCCCCTTCTTCTTTCGTAAGTTTCATATGATAGTCATTACGCCAGTCAGTCCTATATGTGGGCACTTTCCAGTAAGAACGTCTTCTAATATCCCCTGCTCCAGCATCATCATATTCTTTAGCGGCTTGAGACTCCTTTTTTCTGCTATCATCTTTTATATTGCCAACATTTATTCTTTCTTTTGTCTGTTTTTCGGCGCAAAGTACCTTAATATATTCAGAAATAGAGAGATTACTTTTTTTAAAAATGCCGTACTGTCTAAGTCCCGCCCAGTAAACCTCTGAGGGTGGTCTTTTTACCCAGCTTCCACCACTAAGGGATCTTTTACCAATAACACCTTCTTCACTCGCGTTTTCAGCAATAAAATGTTCTCCACAATCTTTTTCCGCCTTATCCAGCGCTTTTTTCATTTCATAAGGATTAACTTCCTTACTTCTTTCAAAATCCTTAAATATATATGACACAACAAAAAAATACTTTGCTCTTGTCTGGATAGTAGACGTGCCAGGAAAAAAGATGTTAGCAAAGCCGTCTCTTACCGAAGCTATTCCTAATTCATCAAGTACTCCTGGCTCTGAAAGTAAACTTAGTACATCCAAAACCTTACTTCTTTCTGTTTTCGAAAAATCAATCCATCCTAAAGGCATTTGTCCTATAATTCCTTCTAATAAGTACTATTTTCTAAAGATATCAATTAAATTACCCTTTTTCATCTCGCCAATGCATCCCCCCATTGACATGACTCTTTTCTCCCAACATAGCTGCACTTTTCTTCGAAATACACATAAAAAAGCCCCTTAGTTATTTCTAAAGGTCTTCATAACAATCACAGAATATGTTCTCATTTTATCCATCGCAACCCTCACTCCTAATATTAGTGATTATACCATAAACCGCTTATGCCCACGGCTGCTCATCAGTTTCCAGCGCATTCTTTATCAGCTGTTTTAAATTAATTTATTATATCAAACCGTCTTCATTTTTGAGGGTTCTTTATGACACTCATTTGCTATCTTTCCATAACAAAGCATTTTCTAAAAAAGAAGGTCCCTTTTAGGACCTTCTAGACTACGCTATTAAAATACTCCCACGATACCTGCAATTGTCTCTTCAGAATCAGTTTCCACATTGACCCTGTGGTTGATTTTAAGGTTCCTTCATCCATCCTTTAGTTATTTCCATCTCGGCATACAATCCCCTCTCCCAAACTCACAATATCGTCATTTATGAGTACCTTAAACACATACGGAATATGAGATTTTCGATTAGGCGCACTGCTATAATACGAATAATTGTCGTAGAACTCCTGTGCATATTCTAAAATTGAATTTGCCAACTGCTGTCTTGCATCTTCTTCGTTCTTTCCATTTACGATAATATCTATCTCATTTAACGAGATCGTAACTGAATAGTCTGGCTCAACAAATCGGTCGGCAGTAAAATTAATATTATCCAAAATATCACCTCACAGAATACCATATCACAATCACATTACCACTACGCTAGAATCTGCTAGCTTCACATCAATTTAACTTGTAGCGCATTCCATAATTGGTCGTAATCTCTTCCGCTTAATTTAACCTCCGAATTCAATCTTGAAAGCATTCGATACGCATTTGTTTCTGACACTTCTTGTGTACTGTGTGATGTAACTCCCAGTCGATTTCCGGTTCCCCAATCTTCTTCCCATGTAACAATCTCAGCCACATATCCCTGGGAACCATCATTCTCAAATACTTCAATATGATATCCTTCTGTATCATTTTGTACGCTGCAAATTAATCTTTTACTCATTTTTGTCTCCCAATATACAGACCAATAACTATTAAGAAATATGCGCATGTGCAATAGAACTGTGAATAGCAATAGCAACAATCACATCAATGATTGTAACTATTAGTCCAAACGTCAGCAGTTTCTTTATCCCTTGGTTGGTTGATAATGCCCTTGGATTTCCTATAGGAGAATGCAAATACTGCACCTGACCAAGTGGATGCTTCACCGCGCAGTCTGCCACTTTTTCTGGTGGAAACTTAAACTGTACAGCTTCACCATTTATGTTTACGTTATAAATGGGAACTGCACATTCAATCACATTGGGATCCTCTTTTCCTGGCATATAGTCATAGCCTACGCAGACAGCCTGTTTTTTCCCAGATATATACGCCACTAGCAAAATCGGATATACAAGACCAAATGGAACCGTTACAACTAACATCATCAGATGGGCATTATCAATCACAAGACCGATGATGGAAAGAACGGGAAGGATAATAAAAGGGATAACTACGCTCAAAAATATCCCCATGTGCTTGCCATATTTTTCCTTTTTTCTGCAGATGGAAATAGTACATCCAACTCCTAGCAGCAATTCTGCTCCGATTAAGAAATATATCATCCTCTCTCCAATCCTTTTCTCGCAAGATACCTCAAATGCTATGAAAGCAGCATCTCAGCGCTTTTACGGATTTGTTTTTCAGTCACTTCTCAATTAAATTTTACCACTTGTTCCCCGATAATACCTTGTCCGTCCATAAAAACAGCTATTTACCTTCCCATTCCCTTATGAATCATTTCCATATATTCTGCGTAGGAAATATGTTCACCACCCATACTTTCCAAATGTTCCGTATGAAATTGACAGTCAATGAATACGAAGTTCTGCTCTTGCAAAAATTCTGCTAATAGAACCAGCGCAATCTTGGAACCATTCTCCTTAAGCGTAAACATACTCTCTCCGAAAAAACACTTTCCAATAGATACACCATAGAGCCCGCCAGCCAGTTCCTGATCCACATATGCCTCCACCGATACAGCTAACTGTTCCTTGTGGAAATGATAATAGGCTTCCTCCATCTCATCCGTAATCCAGGTACCTTCCTGTTCTCGCAGTACCCGGCACCGATGCATCGTGTCCTTAAAATCCCTATTATATTTGATAGCAATGTCATGTTTACGCATAAACTTCTTTAAAGAATGCGATACATGAATGTTCTCTGGTCTTATGATAAATCTTTCCTTCGGACACCACCAAAGATAGGGTTCCCCTGGATTAAACCAAGGAAAAATACCATTTGTGTATGCAAGAAATAATCTTTCCACCGATAAATCACCACCGATAGCAAGAAGGCCATCCTCTTCGGCAAGAGATGGATTAGGAAAATAAATTTTATCTTTTTCCAATTGAAATACTGGCATAACTAATTTCTCTTTCGCAATCATACGCTGTTATTAAAATGCAAAAGCACCTAAACAGGTGCTTTATGAGCCGTACATCATAGACCTAACTCTTCACTTCATAGTAAACTTGCATTTGGGGTAGTTACTACATCCTCGAAACTTTCCGTAGGGTCCCTGCCTTTCAATCAATTTCCCACTACATTCAGGGCATATCCCTTCCCTTACTTTAAATTCTTTTAATATTTTCTCACTCTTTACTAGTTCTACATGTTTTACTTTGTTTACTAGATTACTTTTTTGTTTTCCCGCAGTAATTGTATTCACAATCTCATGCACCTGATCGATTGTAAATACTTCCTTTTGGTACTTCCTAATAGTTGAGAGTAATTGTTCAATACGTATTGTCGGCTGCGTTGCCGTGATATTCGTCGCCTGTGTTCCTATAAAAACCACCATAGAGATAAATCTGTCGTTGGGAAGTTTCAGTAGTTCCTGTAACGTCACAATATGACCAAAGTTCTGCCTATGTGGATTCTTGAAAAAGTATTTTTTACCATATATACTTTGACACCACTCCTCGCGCTGTTCATCTCCAATAATTATTCCTTTATAATTCTTAGCTTCAATAACAAAAATTCCATAAATAGAAACAAGAACATGATCTATTTGCACAGACTTCTTTGGTGTCAAAATCAACACATCATTGATAAGAACATAACGCTCTTTATCTAACTGTTTTAAGAGTCCCGATATTCTTATTTCCCCAACCGTTCCCTTAACCGATGAATATATTGACATTCATTTTCTCCATAGATAAGGCTGTGACTTCACTAATCCATGAGCAATAATTTCTACTCATCTTTCCACCTGATACTGTACGTAGTTTTCAAATCTCGGTAAGCGCATTCGCAAAACGCCACGCGTAGAAACATCAAGGATGCCTTTATCTCTAAGCCTACTTCTATACTGAGAAAACTCATTTTTCTTTTTCTTACTTTTTTCTAATAACTCACTGACATCCATCGAGCTCCGATTCGCCATAAGTGATAAATACCACTGATCCGTTTTGGATAATTCTGACCAGATTTTGTCATAGACATATTTAGCCAACGCCATATCATACTGCGCAATAACTTCTTCGGTTAGTTTCTTCTCATCGCTCTCCCATACATATTTCCCAAGTACTTGATACGCAAACGGATAACCCTTTGTAGCTAATGCAAGTTCCATAGCATCATCATCTGAAATATTGAATATTTTTTTATAATTCATTTTTACAAGAGTGATATTCAATGGTTCCATCTCATATTTAGGCGCCCTATATAAAAAAGTCAGTGTTTCCTCATTTTCAAGATTATGAACATTTTCGTATAATCCGGCCATTAAGAGATATATTGGTAGTTCCTGTCTTATCATTATTTGAAAGGTACTAACAAGCTGTTTCATGTAGTTATTATTTGTAACCTCATCTACAGAAACCAATAACTTTCTATTACTTTTCTTAACCTCTTTCAATATAATTTCCAAAGCTGACTCAATATCTGCTATAGGAGGCTTCTTTTCTACTGCCACTCCTATCCCAAATCCCGTAAGATTCAAATTCGCCTGTGCAAATTTCCTAACAAATTCATCTCTATCATATAGCTTTGCCACCAAACTCTGTAACATATCCCGTTCTGTACTCAGGTCAACGACAATCCACTTTTTGTCTTCTTTCAGCTGTTTTTCTATGGCTGTCATCGTAACAGTCTTTCCTGACCCTCTTATGCCAGTCAGCATAAAACAAGAGTTCTGAACAATATCTGCGTTCATCTCATCAACGATTTCTTCTATAATCAATTGTCTTTCGATATACTGATAAGGAACAATCCCAAAGTTAATTGCGAAGGGGTTTTTCATTTATATACTCCTATATACTTTGTTTTATTTTATATACTCCTATATACTTTGTTTTATTTTATATACTCCTATATACTTTCGTCAAGCAGCATCCATTCCCTCTTAATAGAAATTTGCGAAGTATGCATCCACCGCTTCAGGTGTGACACTGGTGTATGAAATGGTTACTGCTCCCGACTGATTTGTTGTAGCAGCTGCATCATATTCGGCAGAAGATACAGCTTGCCCATAGAGAACATAATCATTAAAGTCTACGACACCATCATCTCCCATATATTCACCGGTTTCATAATCATAAAATTTGACTGACATATAGTGACTTTGTATCCACTCAAACTGTCCACCAGGCAGGCACCTTACTGCACTCTCCCCCGTCCACTGAACCTCACCAGCACCTTCATAGTCCGGGTCATCAAACCAGATTACATTATCTTTAATCATGGTTGGCTGGCCATCAAAACCATAGGCATCAAATCCCGTGCCGTTCCAAATACAAATTTCCGAAAGCATTTTACAGCGCAGTCCTAAAAAGCCATAAATGATTAAATCAAGATCCCCATCCAGGTCCACATCCCATAAAGCAAACTCCGCTCCATACATAACGGATCCTGATGCAGAATTAAAACAATCCCACTGTGAATCTCTATTATTCCTCAGGTAATCTGCATAAGCCTTTAAATAGCTATAATCCACCTGCTCTGGTATCATTTCTGGTTCTGGAGCCATTGGCATATTTTCATCTTCCCACACAGGCAGTTCTATTTCGTGAGGTGTATCATCAAAGAAAAATGGAATTACACCTGGCGATATTTTGAGTTTAATATCTTCCATCAGTTCTGGACTCGTTTCCACCAATTGCTGCACATAATCTTCTGCCACCTGAATGATTGCCGCAGCTTCTGTCTGCTCATAACCTACTGCCAGAATCTCTATGGCCTTATCTATGAGGCCTATTCCTGCATTTGCCTCTGCGAGGCCAATGTAAGCATCCACATTCTTTGGATCAATTTCGATGATTTTTTCATAGGTCGCTATAGCCTGCGCATAGTCCATTTCATCCAGATATGCTCTGGCATCTTTCATGTATCGCTTTGTCTTTGCCTCAGGTCTATTGTAAAGTAGGATTCCTAGAACGATTCCTGCACAAAGAATCACCGACACAATGACCGGTATAATCCACCACTTCTTTTTCTTTGATTTCTGAGAACTAGACGCCCCCGTTAAAATCATTGACGTTTCCATTTTATTCGCCGAAACTAATGGCTGCACTGCTTGCCCACAGCTGACGCAAAATTTGGAATCATTATCAATCTGTTTTCCACAATGTTCACAAAACATATCTTCACTCTTTTCTTTCACAAAATCATAAAAAAGACTTCCCCGCGGAAGTCTTCTTTCTACCGGGGTAATTCCCCACCCTTTAATTCCCTTTTATTCTCATACATTCGCTCATCTGCCAGTTTAAACAGAGCATCATAATCTTCTCCATCCGCCGGACAATCTGCAAATCCGCTGGCTACGCACACCTGTGAGACATCATCCTTATCAAGAGGCTGACGCATATGCGACTGGAAGTCTTCCAGATACTTTGTGCGCTTTGCATAACTAGCGCCTTCGATAATGATTGCAAACTCATCACCACCGATACGGAAGTAACTATTGTTCGGGAATTCCTTCCAAATTAAATTCGCTGCTGCCAGAAGAAGTTCATCCCCCTTTTCGTGACCATACTTATCATTGATATACTTCAGATTATTAACATCCAAAACAACCACAGCATACGGTGTCTGCGTCTTTTTATACTCTTCCTGTAATTGCTCCACATACTGCAGATAAAATGCCTTGTTATAAAATCCCGTTAGGCCATCCTTCTGCGCCATGTTATTGATGTAGCTGAGATATTTTCTTGTATTCTCTGCCATTAAGGAAACATTTTCAGTAAGTACCTGTAGTTCGTCCTGGGAATCACATGTGGCACTGGCATCCCAGTCTCCATCCGCATAACGTCTTGTTACCGCTGTTAAATCCGCAATAGGATTCGTGATTCGATTAGAAATACGGGCAACAACCATATAGGTGAGAACTAGCGCAACGACGATGATAATGACACCTAGGATAATAATAAGATTTCTCTGCTTATAAATTTCTCTACTGTCCGCATAGACGATCAGCTTCATTCCATTTTGTAAAGTTGCATAGGTAAGGCGCAGATCATGTCCACCTGTCTTACAACTAATCAACTCCTGAGATGTTTCCTCTGCCACCAGTTTTTCACGGAAATCATCCGTAATACTATCACGCAGAGCATCACATTCTTTATAGTAAAGAGCATCTACACCTGTGCTGTAAAGACATGCGCCGTCATCTTCGTACAAATCAACCTCTTCCACAAGCTCAATAAGTCTCTCGAAGTCAACGTCCATACCTACGACACCTAGCAATCGACCATTATCATACATAGGCAATACATATGAAATCATGTTCGCTTCAAGATTACCATTATAGTAAGTGTCCATCCACATCGGCTCTCCTGCCTCGACCGGAATGTAATACCATCCTACGTACTCTGCCTCACTAGGATCAAAATCATATAAATCTGTGATCTCATGCTCTTCCATTTTGCCATGGCCAGCACGGACATTAAAAAAGCCCGTCACACCGTTGCCTGTAAGTTCTGGATTGAGGCGATAGTATACCGTCATACTACCAGCAGTTTTATCAGCAATTTCTGCTGCCAAACGTTTATATTCACTGATAAATGCATCACACTTTTCCGAATCCGCCAGTTCCTCATAGGAAGGTCTCATTTTTTCTGCCAGAACATACATGTTCTGCACTGCCAGTTCAATGAGCGAAAGCTGTCCATTGATTTTTTGCGACTGCGCTCGGCAAGCCTCACCTAAAAGACGCTCTGCATTCTTTCTGGAATAATTATTGGTTATAAATATATTCACAAGAATCATAACTACTGATAACACAGCAATACTGATACCAAATAGTCTATGTATTCTTTGTTTAATTGATTTCATAGCTCCACCTACATACGCCACAGCGATTTTAAGGACGCTTTATGTTAGATTCGCGACCGCTTCGCTTGTCGCTCATTATGTTAAGATACATAGGGCAAAAGCCTTGAAGACTCGACGAGCTTGCTCATAAGAGTCTGAAAACGGCTTTATGACCCTCAAAAACATGAGAATGTAGCCATTTTCGCAAGAAAATGTGCGGAATTCGAATGTTTTTAGAGATTTCGAGAGTGCAACGCACGAAGAAATCTCATGTATCTTCCTTTTGTATGATAATGTCACCAAGTGACATTATCATACATTATACACCTTATGTTCTCGGTTCTGATGATTTTCCCGTTATAAGTAGTAGTGCTGGCAAGTCACTTCGCCATTGTCCAACAAAGTCAGTACTGCATAGGAGGGTTTTCGATTGGACTGTCTGGGGCTAGATAGACTTCCTGGATTAACAATCAAAATACCATCTTCCTCTTTGCATAATGGCACATGCGTATGTCCGAAGCACACAACGGTTGCCCCATGATCTATGGCAATACTTTTAATCAGGTTAGTACCGGCATTAACACCATACACATGCCCATGACTTACAAAAAACTTTCTCCCCTGAAAAACAGGCATAATTTCATCTCGCAGAGTACCATCATAATCACAATTCCCTGCCACCACATAAAGCGGCAGACCCGTAATACTCTCCACGTCTTCCGGAATACAACAGATATCCCCGCAGTGAATGACGGCATCCAAATCTTTCTCTCGCTCCATGACCTCATACAGATTGCCCAAATACCGATGGGTATCGCTAATTACTAATATCCTCACTATCTTCTGCCCTGCTTTCTATTGTATAGTTCTTTGAGTTGTTCCCCTTCCGTCTGTCTGGAATATCTGCTATTTCGTCCGGCATCATATCCAACACTTCCAACCACAGACAGATCTGATTTACCATCTAAAATCGCATCAGCTGCAAATAATATTGCTCCCAAAGAAACATGATAGTCACTACTAACCATTATTAATTCTTTTACCTCTGGATAGTCTTCCTGCAAAATGTCACAGGAGAAAAGTGCATTCTCCACCGTTGTTCTTGAGTTATTTTCGATAATAATTCTATCTTCCTCTATACCATGGTCTAAAAGCCATGCCGCCATACAGCCCGCCTCCGTTGCCAGCGGATTATTCATCGCTGTTCCTCCACCAGTTACTAACACTTTGGCCGAGGGAAGGGCATTTGCACATTCTAGAGCAGTTTGTAAGCGTCCTACCAGTTCTTCTTTCATGGTTCCATCCGCTTCTAACTGAAATCCCAGAACCACAATACAGCAGTTTTCGCTATCCTCCATAACCTTCACTGTGCTGACATCCTGCACATAGTTTTCCTGATTGCTATGATCCCAAAAGGCAAAAATTCTATCTATCCTTTCCGCCATATCTGCATCCACCGTCTGCAACTGCTGCAGCAATGCAACATAATGGAGATTTCCACGTTCTTTATCATCTATACATTCTAGAGCCAGTCTATTCGTCTGCTCCCAGATACTTTCTTCCGTATCTTGGTCCTGTTCTAACCAGCTATTTTCTATCTCTTCCCCATTCGCTAAGTTATCATCTGCACTTTTTTCTTTTGTAGCACATCCTAAAAACATACCGCTGCACAGAAGCAGCGTTCCTACCATGCCGATAAACCTTCTTTTATGACTCCACCATTCCATATTTCTTCAAATCCACTTTTCCGCCAACTACAACAATGCCATCCGCTTCTAATAATTTGGCTTGTGCACCAGCACCGCCAAACGCAAACTCTCCAGCCAGCTCGCCCTTTCCATTCACCACACGATAGCAAGGAATGTGTTCTGGATCCTTGTTCTTGTGAAGTGCATTTCCCACAGCCCTAGCCATCTTTTTATCTCCAGCCATTTCAGCCACCTGTCCATAGGTCGCAACTTTCCCTTTGGGAATCTTCTTTACCGCCTCATATATCCTTTTTGTCGGGCTATCAGAAACAAGATCATAGCTTTCCGCAATCATTCTCTTGATTTCTTCTGTCGGTACGGTCCCATCCAAAATGATTGTGTTCCAGTGTTCCTTATTTAGATGCCACCCCGCCTGTACGGAAGGATACTGTGACCGCCAAAAATCACGCCAAGCAGGATCAGGCTTAACATTAATATTCACATAGCCATTTCTCTCATAAATCCACAAAAATACCTTCTTTGTTTCTTTTATCCTGATCACCTGCCAGTTTGGATCTTTAAATGGCATATCTAAAAATGTCCCTGGAAAAGACACTCCATAATTTACAACTTCTTCTCTTGTTTGCACTGTTTTGCCTTTCCTCTCTGCAAAAAGCCTTTTCATCATGCAGGTCAGTGCGCCGCAAGGCACACCCAAAAAGTGAGTGCGCTGTTCACGCACTCACTTCCAAAATCATTTTTTCTTTAGTCTAGCAATTTCAGCACGGATTCTTTTGGCTGGTATCCAACAGATGTCTTTACCAGTTTTCCATCTTTCACTACAGCAAGCATGGGGATGCTGGATACACTAAAGCGTGCGGCCAGTTCTGGTTCTTCATCTACATTCACTTTGCAAACTTTTACCTTTCCATCCAGTTCCTCAGCAAGTTCCGCAATCACAGGTCCAAGCATCTGGCATGGTCCGCACCAGGTTGCCCAAAAATCAATCAATACCGGTATCTCCGATGCCTTCACTTCCTTCTCAAAATTATCTTTTGTAATCTTTATTTCAGCCATACTATCTCCTTTCAGAGGACGTTTCAATTAGGAAGCAGAACCTCTTCTCTTTCATCATCTTACTTTTCTTTGTAATACAACATACAGTGGCAAAAGCCTTCAAATTCAGGATCCGCAATCTGTTCCCTGAACTCTTTACACATACATTTTGTATCTTCCGTCCTCTCCACTCGGCAAGGACAATATCCGCCCGTTCTTTTCAGCCCTTCTTTTACAACATTTGCAATCTGTTCATCAGAATTCACTGAAATCTTCATATAACCACTACTCCTCTACATAATAACTAGTAACTGTGGATGCATTAATCTCTGCGATTTCTCGTTTCCCGTTGATATAGTCTGCGTAAATTTCCCACAAATCCATATCACAATCTTCCATTCCTTCGTCTGCTGGAATCCAAGTTTTTATGAGTTCAATTCTTTCTTCTTTTGTCGTATCTTTGATTAATGTTGATTTCATAACTCCTGCTCCCACTCCTACGCTAAATATAGAGAAAAGGCCGTTTATAAGGCCTTCCATCTACCATCAATTCACAGGGACACTCTTGTCCCAGAGGGACGCTCTTGTGCCCGGGTCAACGTCTTCGTTGACCCTAAGGACACGTCCCCAATGTTACTCTGCCATGCGATCATATATTTGATCAAGCCACTCTCTATTTAAATCAGTGCTATCTAGGATAGAAATTCTTCCTGGTCTGGTACCTGCTGCCTTCATCCAACAATCTGCAAAAATGTCCTTGGTCATACCATAGCTGCCAGGATTCATATCTAGACCGTATTCCTTGCAAACCTTTAATAATGGTTCTTCATCTCTTCCCTGGAATACACATGCCCCCACACTACCCAGTGCAACCGCCTGTCCATGGGATAATTTAATTTCAGGATAGTACTCTTCTACCGCATGGGCAAAGAGATGCTCACTACCACTACAGGGTCTGGAAGATCCTGCGATTTCCATAGCGAGACCACCCATTACTAAACTTCTGGATAAGATTCTAATAAATGTTTTGCTACATAAATTTTTATCATCACAGTGATAGACACTATCAAAAGCCATACGGGCAATGGCGTAGGCAAAGTCATCCACTGGCTTTCCAGCCTTTTCTGCTGCCATCTTCCAATCAAACAATGCCGTATGCTTACTAATGGTGTCACCAATGCCGGACAATGTCTGTCCTTTGGGTGCGTTGATAATCATATCTGTATCTACCAAAATCGCAGTCGGAATCTTACAAGGTAACGTCTTACGATGTGCCCCCTCTGTACCAAGTACAGAAAATGGCGAAGCCAAGGAATCATTACTTAATGTGGTTGGAAGGCAGATATACACCGCTTTACTAACAAATGCAACATACTTTGCAACATCCAAGACACGGCCTCCACCAAATCCAATAATCACCTTAACATCTTCGATGCATACTTTCTTTGCAATAGAGACAGCCTGATCATAATCCGCAATACCAATATCATAAATCTCTGCGCCGCCAAAATCCTTCTGAATCTCTGCCACCTTGTCCGCATATAAATTGTGCAGAAATTCTTCTGTAACTATTAAGCTTTTCTGTCCTTTAATTTCCGGGAGATACTTCGCTACCGTTTCATCCACATGTTCAAAAACACCCTCTTCTACAACAAGGCACAAAGGCAAATTAAATCTAGTATGCTGGTTCATTTTTTCTCTCCTTCATTACTCTAATATAATCTGGTAACACTCTTCTTCGCCAAAACAAATTCTGGCATATCCGCCAGCTGGGGAATACTCATATTCATAACTATAATATGCCATGGTGGGCATGAATAACTCCACCTTCGTCCCCTGCTCATCCTCTGTCACTGTCAAAACACCATTTTCTGTTGCAAAGATAAAATCCTCATACTTTTCAGGACTTAATACTCTCTGCAAGTCAGCAAGCTGCTGCTCACTATAAGTAGCCTGCAAAATACCATCATTGGTATATGCCGGTGCGTCTTTCGTAAATTCACCGTCAATAGACACATTCATACCAAACCCAAGATCGGAAGAACTGCCAGTGGCGCACACCTCCATCATATCATCCTCAAATATAAAGGCAATATATTCTGGCTCATCACCATAATCATACTCTGCGATAGCAACATAATCATTCACGAACTTCGCCGTTCCTTCGTAAAGTCCAGAATGTGAAAAATACGTCATCTCTGCCACTACTTCAAAAGAATCCGCTGTCACATCACTGATGGTAATCACACCATAATAACCAGAATGCGTATTGGTACGATTCCAGGTTCCTTCGGCATTGGTAGCAAAATCATAAACTCCCTGATAGGTTAATGCAGCCACATAGGCATCTACATCCCCCGAAGAAAGTGTATCTACTGCCGTGAATCCTTGGTTCTCTACACTACTATCATCCTCTCCAGAATCATTTCCCTCCGGCGTTGTTGTCTCAATTTCATCCTGATTAGCCTCTTCTTCGAGTACGGCTACATTCTCTTGTTCTGTAATATCCTCTTTATCCTCTTCTACCAGTACTTCTTCTGGCGTAGGTTCCTCACCATTATTCTTGTTTCCGCAGGCTGTCAGCAAAACGAGAGCCATCGTACAAAGCAATGCTTTTCTTTTCATCAGTTCTTCCTCCCAAAGTAACACGATTGGTATTATGTTACCTTTTACTATTATAATGAATCTTTCCTATTTCCCCAAATATAAAAATACCTTCTTTGCTGAACTTAACTTTGTCCAGCAAAGAAGGTACATATCAGCATAAATTTCTAGACCATCTTCTACAATGGCCGAATACTTAGTCTTCTACGTAGAAGTACACTTCACCATCTTCTACATTAAACCATACATATTCCGTTGTGTAGTAATCTCCATAGGTATCATCAATATAGTAACCGTATGCATAATCTGCATCCTCCATGATACCATAGCTAATCACATCACCCTTGCTGTAGGTATATTCATAACCAAGATAAACGAACTCTTCATCGGAATCACCAGATGCAGAGATTGCATCATATACAGGAACAATCACATCCCCATTCTGCAGTTTGTATACATCTCTTGCAGCCATACCATTGGAATCCACACCATCCCAAGCGCCATCAATAGTGATATCACCAGTGCTATAGTTTACAGTAAAACGAAGATTGGTATCCTTTCCATTAATTCTTACAGGAGAAGTATAAATACCATAATCTTCCTGCTCATCTACAATGTAAGCACAGAGATTCTGTCCATCCGGTAAAGAGAACCAGTAGCCATCAAATAAGTCATAAACCTCACCAGTACTCCAATCCACCTGCAAGCAGTCTGTGGTAACACCAAGACTAATCAAATCTTCCCCATCACTGCTAAGCTGATATACAAAACATTGTACCGATACTGCATTATTTAATCCATTATCATCCAGCACAAATACATAGCTACCATCCTCATCTAGTGCAGGCTTCTGTGCAAAGGTAATTAAAGAACTGTTACCGGACTGCTCAACATCACTATAGTAGTCATAATAGTCATCGTCATCATCACTATAAGCATAGTTGCCATCTTCATCTTCGGTATAACTGTAATCACCCCAGTCATCATAATCTGCTTCACTATAGTTTGAAATATCACCCGCATTAGCAGCACCATAAGCAACAAGATCTACAATACCAAGGTAATAAGGGCTGGTAGAAATCTCACGGAATGCAGAAAGTTCCTGAGAACCCTGAATCATAATAGGATAATACATGGAAAGTCCAGAAGCGCCACTATGATCTGAGCCATTAACAACATAGACCATCGCATCCTTTAATGCATCCGTAACCGTGCTTGCGCCTGCTGCCTGTCCTGCACATGCATTTACAAAGCCGCCAAGGTCAATCATGTTCGTATAACCTTCGGCCTTATTGTTGCCTCCGAAATTGTCTACATTTCTGCAGTTTCTTACGATTTCATTCAGTCCAGTGTCCGTGTTTGCAACTTCATGCAATCCCTGGCTGAAGTTGTTGAATGCAACTAACAAAGTATCAATCTTGGAAAGGTCCGTAATAGAGAAGGTGGCACCAGATTCCTCATCAATCTGTTTGCAGCAGTCATAAAAGCTCTTTGCTACCGTAATACCAAGATCTGCACCATCGGCATAACTGTTGCTTCCTAAATAATTTCCAATAGCCGTGTAATCCCATCCATAACCAGGCTCTGTTTCCTCGGACGCGTACATATAGTTTGCATAGGTTGCAACCACATTAGCGGTTTCCAAAGTCGCCATCAGGCAGGCATCAAAACCGATAAATTCAAACTTTTCAGTCATCTTATCGCTAACGCCAAGAAGGGCCGCATCGATTTCTCGAAGGCTAAGAGAATCTCCATCCTTTCTTTCATCAAAGCATACACCACTGACACTTCCGCCACCATGGTTCCAGAAAACAAGGCCCATATTGCCAGCAGGATAATTTGCAACACCCCAACTAACGAAATCTGCTAGGGTCGCACTATCTGACATATTTGCATCGCTCTTCTGATCCACAAGTTCAATATCACCGTCGCAAATGACATAGCGTTCTGTCTTGTTGGCATCAACATCATTCTCCCAACTGTAGGCGCCACCCGTCTGCACAACAAACTTCACGTCCTGTGTGGTGGATGCGGACTGCATTTCTTCCATATCCATGGAACCCATACCATTCTCACTCTCTAAGTCAGAACCACAAAGATACACAAAGATAGTCCAGGTTCCATCCTCACCCATAGGAACATTCTGGCTCATTTTTCCGTTATTTCGAACAATATTTAGGTTACCTGTATTCTCTACCGACATACGAACGCTGGCGTCTGTACGAGTCTGTACATCAGGTGTACCGCTATTGCTTCCACCCTGGTTGTCATCCTCTTCGTCATCTTCATCCCAGTCGTCCCAATCATCTTCCCAGTCGAAGTCATCATCATCCCAATCATCGTCACTGGCACCGCAGCCAGAAAGAACGGTTGCAGAAGTCATGACCATTCCTAAAAACAGCGCTAATACTCTTTTCTTCATAATATTCTCCTCTTCCATTTCTTTTCATCCCATCATAATAACTCTTTGCATATTCTTCAATACCTAATGCATAAAAGTCAAGATTCGGGCACAAAAAAACGGGCACCTGGCTCGGTACCCGCATAAACACTAAATACTAATCTTTTCAAGATCCTCTGCTTCTAATGTAGATAACTGTTCCTTTGTAGGTTCTGACAAAGTCACTACTCTGGTTGCGTGATTGGTAATGGCCTTTTCTAAGTAGTTACGCACATCACGAGCATTTGCAAAATTCTCTGGGCGAACCTCAAAACGCTTTGTAAAGAAATCCAGCGCCACCTTCTCTGCTTCTTCCGAAAGCTTATAGTCCTGCTTCTTACAGTTCATCTGCAGAATCTTGAACTGCTCTTCCGGCGTATAGTCCTCGAACATAATGTACTTATTGAAACGGCTCTTCAGTCCAGGGTTGGAATTAATGAAGGACTCCATCAAATCCGGATAGCCTGCAACGATGACAATAAGATCATCTCTATGATCCTCCATCGCTTTTAATAAGGTATCTACCGCTTCCTGGCCAAAATCGCCCTCACCCTTACCAACATTTAAGGTGTATGCCTCATCGATAAAGAGAATACCGCCAAGGGCAGAAGAAATCACTTCCTGTGTCTGAATTGCCGTCTGTCCGATGTATCCCTTTACAAGACCAGAACGATCCACTTCCACCAGCTGACCGCCCTTTAAGATTCCCATATTCTTATAGATATCTGCAAGGATTCTGGCAACAGTGGTCTTACCAGTACCTGGATTTCCAGAAAATACCATATGCTTGCTAACCCCAGACATTTTCATATCCTGGGCCTGACGAAGCTTCTGAACCTTTAACAAATTCACTAGGCTGTTAATCTCTTCCTTAACAGCAGTGAGTCCCACCATGTTATTGAAGTCTTCTAACAGTTTCTCTAGTTTCTGGGGATCCGCTTCCACTTTTTCTCCCGTTTCGGCGATCATTTCCGGAGCAAATGCTTTATTGATTGTTGGAACGCCTACACCAAATTCTTTTAAGAACTCGTCCAACTTTCTGGTATAAACTGTTAATTTTCTAGCACCTGCTTCCGAAGGGTCTGTTTGCGCAGCCATCATAGCCTGTCCAAACATCTTGTAAGTATCTACAATGATTTGCGCCTTCTGGTGCTTATACTTATCATTAGGTACTAACTTCTTTGCATCCGCAAGAACGCAATACTTTAATACGCGAGGAATCTGCTTTCCATATTCCTGTGGCGTAATCTTTTCCCTATACTTTACAGCCTTCAGTTCTTCCACTGCCGGACAAGCACCTAAGCACTTTGCAATGCAGTCTCTTTCATTCTGACTAATATCCCCGTCAGCATCAGAAAGATATACTCCGAATTTAATCAATCCGTAACGAAAAGTCTCGTTAATATGGCTATCTGCATCTAGATCCGATACCTCATAATCCTTTAGGATTGTGCAGATATCTTCACAGTATCCTATCATTTGTTCCAAGTTGTTTTCTTGCATAATTCTTCCTACCTGTGTGCAGGCTCTCCTTTGACCATTTTAGAAGCCAATAATCTCCTGCTTCGGTTTTGTTGTTTTCTCAACTTTCTTTGCATAAAGCATAGGACCTTCGCCCTTATAAGGTGCAAAATATTCCACCTTCAGCTCTGCCTTTACCTTAACCCAATCCTTTTCTTTTAGATGCGCTACCTTATCCCATTTGCATGCATAGCCAAGGAATGTCATATCGTCTGCGCAGCAAGTCATCGCCATACGACCTGGTACAAAATGTTCTCCATCAAATACAGGCGGCTTCATAACCTGTCCCACAAATTCAATTTCTTTATTCATGTAGCGTTCCGGATGATCCATGGTATCCATATACCAAATACCAAAGGTCTCATCCGTAAGAACCAACGGATTATCCTTTAAATCGTAAGGAAGATCTTCTTCAAAAATCTCATTAATCTCTCCCTCTTTGTTTTCAAATACAACATCTGCCGTAGCATTAACTGCTTTGATGTTTCGTCTGTAGGTTGCCAGATTCTCCATCACACTATCACAGCGGTTAAAAATAATCAGCTCGGATTTTCTAACCATCTCTGCCACTAAAGATTTCATGTTGTTATAGTAGGTTGGGAAAGTTGATGCATCAATACAAGTAATCTGCTGCTCCACTGTCCAGTTCGCAGGAAGCTGCAAATCCTTGTTGTTCCACATACCGTTATACTCCACAACGATACGCTCTGGCTTCCAATCTTTCTCTAACTGTGTCAGCTTTTCAACAGTAAAGTCTTCCTGATTTTCAATCTTTTCTACAATCACCTTGGCATTTTTAAGAACCTGGTCATCATACTCTTCTTCACCTTCTTCACAGAGAATCAGTAAAGTAGTCCCTTTAATCTGAAAATACTGCTGTGCTAGGGTGTACTTTAAAAACTGGGTCTTTCCACTTTCCAGAAAGCCATTGATAAAATAGACCGGTTTCATTTTTGCCTCCCGCTTAAACAATCCCATTATTTACTAAATAACGCGTCAATCGCGTCCTCCTTAAGTTCTGCACCGATTACACAAAGCTTACCTGTTGTCTGTGCAACGCCATCTCTGACAGAACGTTCCTCAGGTACATAATCAAAGAAGATCCAACCACCCTGTTCAGAAGGAACCATACCCTTTGCTCGCAGGATGGTACCATAGTCACCGCTATCCAGCTTGCTAAGTATTGTCTCAATTTCTTCCTTGCTGTACTTCTGAGGGGTTTCCTTGCCCCAAGAAGTAAATACCTCATCAGCATGATGATGGTGATGATCGTGACAACCACAGGTACAGTCCGGACCGTGATCATGATGATGTTCGTGATCATGGTCGTGATGATGGTGTTCGTGCTCTTCTTCGTCATGATGATGTCCACAGCTACACTCACCATCGTGGTGATGATGCTCATGGTCGTGATCATGATGGTGATGTTCATGCTCGTGATCGTGGTCGTGATGATGGTGTTCGTGCTCTTCTTCATCATGGTGATGTCCACAACCGCACTCACCATCGTGGTGATGATGCTCATGTTCGTGATCGTGGTCATGATCATGGTGGTGATGTTCATGCTCATGTTCTCTGTGCGCAAGTACTTCTGCTAACATCTCGTCAGCAAGACTCTTTCCACCTTCTATAGCTTCTAACAACTGGGCTCCCGTAATGTCTTCCCAAGGCGTAGTTACGATGGTTGCCTTTGCATTATGCTCCTTTAACAGTGCATCCACCATCTGTAGCTTCTCATCATTCATGCCAGAAGTACGACTTAAAATAATAGCGCCAGCATGTTCAACCTGGTTCACAAAAAACTCACCAAAGTTTTTAACATACATTTTGGCTTTAGATGCATCCACAACTGCGATAGCACTATTTAATACCACGCCATCTCCTAATGCTGCATCATTCACTGCCTTCATAACATCAGAAAGCTTACCTACACCAGAAGGTTCGATGATGATACGATCCGGCGTATACTTGTCTAATACCTCTTTTAAGGAAGTTCCAAAATCTCCTACTAAAGAGCAGCAGATACATCCGCTGTTCATCTCTTTAATTTCAATACCTGCTTCTTCTAAAAATCCACCATCGATACCGATTTCACCGAACTCGTTCTCAATCAGAACTACCTGCTCGTCCTTAAACGCCTCCCCTAAAAGTTTCTTAATCAGGGTTGTCTTTCCAGCACCTAAAAATCCGGAAATAATATCAATCTTTGTCATTGTCTTTCGTTCCTTCTTTCTAACAACTATACTTCTTTGCTCTGATCAGCCTTTACAAGATCCTTTGTCTGCTTATTAAAGAACAACATAGATAATAAGTCCGTAATACCACCAAAGAGAAGACCAATGCCTAAGAACATGAATAACATGTCATTAAACATCTCCGGCTTAATAATCATTAATACTGCAAAAACGATATTGATACCGGCACTCACCATGACAGGAATCCAGGTATTGGCATTCATACGCAGGAGGTCAAATGCATTCTGCAGTTTGGCAACACCACTATATAAAACAACAATGCCAAGTACAGTAGGCACAACTGCCGCAATCATATCGCCTCTGATAAATGCAAGAACACCCAGGATAATTGCAAAGATACCAGTCGTTAAATCCTTGCGGTAGAAATCTTTACGTACATCCTTACGAAGATACTGAATAATATAGAAAATACCAATCATCATGATTGCTGCTGCCACAACCGTCATAATGAACTCCTGCACCTTGCGAGGCCAGATTACAAGAATCAGACCGCAAAGAATGAGTGCAATACTCGTCATCATAGGGGCGGGAATACCTTTTTTCTTTTCTTCTTCCATAATAATTCTCCTTTACCAAATAAGTTTTATTTACATCCAAAAACATCAATAATATAAGTACTTTCACAACAGTTTAATTATACCATAATTAACACTGGTATAGCACCAATACCGCAGTTCCTAAAGAACTCTTTGCAACTTAAAAGCGTCATCTAATACAAGAAGTTTTGCTCGTCCTCCTACCTTAATTTCACCGCAGTCTTCTGCCATTTCTAACGCTCTCGCCGGCGTTCTCGTTGCCGCTAGTACCGCATCCTTCGCTGGTACACCCATTGCAATTGCTTCCTGCACACATCCTAGCAGGCTTGTTACACTGCCGGCTTTTGCCCCGCTCTTTGTTAATGCCAGCTTCCCTTGCACGCTAATTTTCTGTCCACCAAGATCATAGATGCCATCCGGCATCCCCATAGCACGCATGCTGTCACTAATTAAAATCACATGCTCAGGTCCTAAACTTGAAAAGGCCTTAAGCACTCGCTCACTATTATTGTGCACGCCATCACAGATCAGTTCCGCATAAACGTCACCATCCTCGGCGGCTGCATCTAAAATCTCTTCATAGTTTGGCATGGCATTATACAAGTGAGTAATTCTCCGTACTCCCTCCGCAAAAGCCCTTCTTGCCTGTTCTCCATCGGCAGTAGTATGTCCCAATGAGAAACGAACCTCATTTCGAAATTTTGCTACCAATGCTAGTGCCCCTGGCAACTCTGGTGCCAACGATACAACCTTGCATAATCCTTTCGCTTCGTTTAATACCGCATCCAAAAAGGTAGCATCTGGAAGCTTCAGGTAGTCTGGATTCTGTGCCCCAATTTTCTCGGGATGAAAAAATGGCCCTTCCAAATAAAAACCACAAAAGGTGCCATTATATCGGGACTTATATTTTACAAGCGTCTTTGTAGCCTTTAGTATCTGCTCCTTGGGCAAAGTCATAGTAGCTGGACAAAGATACAGCGAACCTTCTTTTCGTTCTACTTCTTCAATCCTAGAAAGCGCCTCCTGTTCCCCATCAGAAAAGTCAGCACCAGCACCGCCATGAAAATGTGTGTCTACCAGTCCTGGAATGATATATTTCCCTTCCACATCCAGCACACACTCTTTCGGCAGTCTTTCCACTTCACCGATATAATCCCCACGATTCGATTTAGGAAAGACTGCGCTAATTCTGCCTTCTGCAACAAGTACATCTGCCTTTATAAAGGTTCCATTCACAAAAACTGTTCCATTTTGTAAAAGGTAGTCCTGCATTATTCCTCCGTTACCTCTGCATCTAGAACCATATAGCTTCGTTCCCTATAAAAGCGTCCTGCCGCAATCTCCAACAAAATGAGTGCCACTGCATAATATATAGCTGCTCCCCAGAGAATTTGATAGAACCATACCACTTCCTTGATGACCATTGCTAAAAAGCCGAACATCATGATGATAATTGTTACGTTATTGTCTTGATGATTGTGTACGTTCTCCGATGCATGTCCAAAACACATGGCATATTCAAACACTGCTAGCGTGTGGAAAATAAGAGCAACGAAATAAATCCCATAGGTCAGTCTATATCGGTAGTTCCCATTCAGCAGGAATGGAATCAATTCATAGAACAAATCAATTCCAAACGCCACACACAAATAGGGCACAGGACGTCTAAAAATCTTCCTTGCGCTCTTTTTCTGCCCCTTAACATTCCAAAAGAAGCAGCAGGAAACGATGAGACTAAGGTATCCCAAAAGATCTGGAAAAAGATCCAGCTGCCATACATCACCTCTTACTTGTTCAATAACCATTGCTACCGTTTCTGGTGCCTGATTCTTAAAGGATTCAAAGGCCGGATAGTATATACCGGTGGGAATCCTAATATCCACAATACACAGAAAGAGTCCGAGTATTCCAAAAATTAATCCATATTTTTTTCTGTCTTTTTGCATAGTCCCTCTTACTTTTTAAACAGATAACGTTCTGCATCCTTCACTGTTTCCACCGGAATGTATTCAATCCCTTTCATCTTTTTGATACGGTCTTCACATACCTTCGGAAACATAATTCTGGTAAACCCCAGCTTTACAGCCTCTGCCACTCTGGTCTCGGCCTGCGAAACAGCGCGAACTTCTCCCGATAGACCAACTTCACCAAAGACCATCATTTCCTTATCCACTGGGAGTTCTTTATCACTAGACAATATGGCAACCACAATTGCAAGATCCAGTGCCGGCTCCGTTATCTTTAATCCACCGGCAATATTTACATAAGCATCGCAATTCCCCATGGAATGATGCAGTCTCTTTTCAATCACTGCCATCAATAAGTTCACACGTCCTAAATCTGCACCAATGGTCTGTCTTCTGGGGATTCCAAAATTGGTTCCGCACACTAGTGCCTGCAGTTCTAGAAGCAGCGGTCTAGTTCCTTCCATAGAGCAGGTAGTTACACTGCCAGCTGCATCCACAGCACGCCCATTCAGCATAAACTCCGACGGATTTTCCACTTCCACCAGACCTTCCTCTCGCATTTCAAATACGCCAATCTCATTGGTAGATCCGAAACGATTCTTCACTCCGCGAAGCAGCCTATAGGAAGCGTGCCTGTCTCCCTCAAAATAGAGAACTGTGTCTACCATATGCTCTAATACGCGAGGTCCTGCTACCGTGCCTTCCTTTGTGACATGTCCTACAATAAATACCGAAACGCCAAGGCTCTTGGAAATCTGCAATAGCACAGCAGTCGATTCTCTCACCTGGGATACCGATCCCGGGGATCCGGATATTTCTTCATTGTACATCGTCTGGATGGAGTCGATAATCATAACATCCGGCTTTTCCTCCCTAACTGCATCTGCAATATAGGTAAGATTTGTCTCACATAGTAATTTTAAGGAAGTACCAAAAGTTCCAATGCGTTCTGCACGCATCTTAATCTGCTTCAAGCTTTCCTCGCCAGATACATAAAGTACTTTTGTTGCCTGCAATGATAGAAGTCTGCACATCTGCAAAAGTAACGTTGACTTTCCAATCCCTGGATCACCGCCAACTAACGTTAAGGACCCAGGAACGATTCCTCCGCCCAGTACGCGATCTAGTTCTGCAATCCCCGAAGATAATCTATCTTCTTCCTTTAGGGTTACTTCATCCAAATATACTGGTTTAGCCCGTCCTACACCAGAGCGTTCTGCAAATACTGCACTCTGCACCTTACTTTTAGAGACAACTTCTTCTGTCATGGTATTCCATGCACCACAGGCAGGACACTTTCCATACCAAGTAGGACTATCCGCTCCACATTCTTTACAAAAAAACACCGTCTTGACTTTTGTCTGCTTTGCTGCCATTTTACCTCACCCTTTTATCCTTATTTCCGGGTTTCACTCACTACTAATTTTAGCAAGAATCGAACCTTTGTTCAACAATCTGCATTCCTATTTTATTGCACTTTTCGTAGGATTTCGTTATAATGTTTGTAACTATTCAGAGCCAAGCAAATTCTCAAAAATTTGCGAATCATGCTTGCATGAGTGAGCAAGTTTTTGGGAATTTATTTGGCAAAGTAACCACATGAGCAAAAGGAAAGCGGCGAAGCTGCGATTTTGCGAATGAGGCTGAATAGTTACAAAATATTTGAGCCCATTATTGGGCCACAATATTAAGATAACAAATAAAGGAGATTTTCCATGACACTTTTAGAACAGTGGAGAAACAAAGCCTACGATCAGAATGGTGACAGAGGGGCAATCAAAAAGCTTTGGACAAACTATTTCAATGAAGAGAAGCGCGTATATAAGATTCTTTTAGCAACTCCCGATGAAGTTGTTTCCGGTACTGTAAAGGAACTTGCTGAAAAGTTCTCTCTTACTGTAGAATTCATGGTCGCTTTCTTAGATGGTATCAACGACAGTTTGAAAGAGCCCAACCCCATTGAGACCATGGATGAGAACACCACCGTACAGCTCGGTTTCGATAAGGAAACACTTTATAAGAACATGGTATACAACGAGGCTGATTGGCTTTACAACCTTCCTGAATGGAATAACATCTTCGAAGAAGCAAAGCGCAAGCAGTTATACAGAGAGCAGAAGCTTTCTACTACCGTGAAGAACGAAGAGAAGAAAGTATATCCTAATGATCCCTGCCCCTGTGGAAGCGGCAAGAAGTACAAGAAGTGCTGCATGAACAAATAATTTCTTTGAAACTTAAAAGTACCGGCTGATGCCGGTACTTTTTTATGCGTTCGTTTTGTTCCTATAATTCCCAACGAACTACATTCCTACTCTTATCACAGGACGCACACCTTGAAGATTATTCGTAGCACTGCCAATGACATAGACCATACCTTTAAAATCTACATTTGCTGCAAGGTAGCTGCTAAATCCTGGTGAACGCAACCACCACCAGCCGCCACCACCAGCCGGGCTATTCGTAGTAAGAATACCATTAGACTTTTCATTACACAATTCTGCGTAACTACTTTCATCCATATTTCCATCATTATGCTTTCCCCAGTCTTCCATAGTCACACCAAAGTACTGCTCAACTTCCGCTAATGACAACAGATATACCTTATCCTGCGTATTTCCTCCCCCTGCTGGATATTCTTCTGTTCCTGGCTTATTATAGCCATGTCCTCCTGGTGCTCCAAAATACGGATTATCTTCATTCGTACAAGTTGTTGTTTGAATATATGATTTTTGTTCATCAGAAAATGCAGCACTATAAAACTCATTATTTAACCACATTCTTATGTCACTATTCTCCCATACCACAGTCCTGTTTTCATAGTTATAAGCCCAATTATCTAATATGTACTTACTCAATAACGTTACTGTATTTCCATCATTAAAAAGTACAATCCACTCGATAGGCTCTTCTGGTTCACTATTTTTCACTGCCGGATAGGCTTTTCCATCCTTCCAGCCATACTCTCTCCTTGTAAAACCATAAGTTCCATAGGTCACCTCGTCCCACACATTTGCATTTAAAATTTCTTCAACAGACATGCAAACAAGACCTGTTTCTTCCTTCTTTTTCTCTTCGATGGTGATCTGAAGCTCCACCAAATACTGTTCTCCTGTTTCAGCTATACCTTGTTCTAATGCCTCTATAGCCTTATCAAAATATTCTCTCGCGGCGACAATATCTCCTGTGACAATTGCCTCCTCTGCCATTGCTACATAAGTATTCGCCAAACCTTCATAAGCTGCAACATTCTTCGGTGTAATCTCAATAACCCTTGTATAGGATGCAATGGCCATTTCATACTCCATTTCATCCAAATACTGTCTAGCCATTGCTAACTCCTTCTTCGCCTTTGCTTCGGGAGTTGCATTTGCCACCATAAAGAAAATAAATGAAATGATTCCTACCAGTAGAACGCCACCAACAATAAAAAAAGGAAGTTTATCCTTCTTTCGCTTTGCATCCTTCATAGGCATTTTTACTTGTTCATTTTGGTTACTCATTATTTCTTATTCCTTACCAAAAACAATGACAGTCCCTTGTCACAGAATCGATCTCATCTGTCTCAAAGGACTGTCTAATTTCCCTAAATTCCGAGCACTTCTTTGATATATGCACCCAAGTATCTAGGAATATAGGTACCGTATTGTTCCAAACACCCTGGATGAGAAATAATAAAGGATGCCAAATCGAAATCAGGGTGTGCTGGCCTAAATGCCCACATACCATAAACCATGTAGTGATCAAATAGTTTCTCTGGATCAGTTCCTACAGTAGCTGCCACATCCGGATTCATCTGTACGTAGTATACGGGATCAAATACAAGATCACGATACATACGCATCAGTGTTACATTATAATCGTTCACTGTGGTTGCATAATCACCTTCTACAGAATTGTTTCTCCACATTGCACGCATTGCATAATATCTAGGGTGCGTACGCCAACCAGCTTCAATGGAATACATAGTTGTCCAGTTCATAGCAACATTGGGATAGGTTGCCTGCAGACGCATTCTATCTTCATCACTTACGCCAGATCTGGTAAACCAAAGTCTCTGTAATTTCGGAAAATGAAGTAATGGATCAATGCTGTTAATTCCACTAAAGATAACGCTTACATTTAAATCTACAATATTTTCACAGTACGCAAGAGGTGTCAAATCGCTGACTCTGGTACAGAACACTTCAAAATACATTAAGTTCGGAAGATCTGCTACAGGACGAATATCGGTCAACCAGTTATTGGACGACATAATAAGTACGCGAAGATTCGGACAATTTCGCAGTACAGAGATATCTGTTATTTTATTATGTCCTACATCTAAGCCTACTAAATCTTTACAATACTTTAATACCTGAATATCTTCATTATCTAATGCTATGGCAGGATAAGAACACTGTAGTGTAGAGAATGCAATGGTATCTGTACGCAGACTCCACTTCTTCATATGTACTACCCAGACAAACTTTACCTGTGGGAAAATGTTCTGCAACACCTCCATCTGCTCATTGGATAGGTTACTATTGCTTAAATCCACATAGGCGAGATTCGGAAGCGCTGCTAGTTCCAAGATAAACTGATTTAAATCAGCAATCTGTGCACCAGCCAAATTAAGCAACTGCATATCCTCTGCTACCACATGTCCTGCTACGGTTACTGTACTAGCAGCCTTTGCCTCGCTGGTTCCATACAAATATAATCCAGTGATAACAACAGCGAATGCTATCAGAATCCTTCCAGCTCTCTTCATTGCGGCAAAGCCATCCGTTGTCTTGTTCCTTTTCTTCATCTAGATTTTTTCTCCTCACGATTTCTAAATCTTGCCCAAGCATAATACAGAGACACTCCCCTGCGTCTCTATAACATCATTGCTCCAGCAACATCCTTAAAAAAGCCCCACAGTTACCTGTGGGGCCTCTTTGCCAAGATTTAATTATGCTTTCTTAACCATAACTTCTACTTCGCCCGCACCAGCTAATTCTACGGAAAGACTTACCTTTCCACCCATCTTAGAGGTAACGCTACCAGTAGATACGCCATTCACGGAAACCTTATATTCGGTATCATCAGCAAGTCCTAATGTAATAGATGCATCGGTTGGACCTTCTACTTTAAACTTCATTCCATTGTCTAACTCTGTGAAGTCTGTTACAGAAGTACCAGGTACAGACTCATACAGTACCATACCATTCTTCTCTAATCTGGTGATTTCCTGAAAGGTCTTTACCTTCAGTACGTCTTCACCATGTTTAAAATCTTCTACTTTAGACTTTGTTGCTAATGTGTAATCTCCAAAGCTAACACTGCCATTTGCTTCTGCTCTTAATAATTCCTTTACAACAGCCATTCTAGTGATCCTCCAAAATACTCTGTAGTAGTAACCCATGCGGTCCTCTAGACCTACTATTATTATACTAAAAATAAGCATTTTTGTGGATAGCAAAAGGCAAAGATTTTTGATTATAGCATCGCTTTTAATACCTCAAGTACCTTTACCATAGCAAGCGTATCCAACCGGCAGTACGCAAGAAGATTCTTACGTATTATAGCAATTTCTTCCTGGGAATGATTCGGCAAATCAGCAAATGCATTCATTGCTTCCATCCCATTATGCACGCCCTCAAGACTATGATAGTCAAGCTCCGGGTCACCAGAACATAATGCCGGAAGTACATATTTAATAGAATAGGAACCTGCAAATTCCTTGCAGTAATATGCCTGACAGGAAAAAGGCGTCATTAAATCCTTAATGTTCTTATGAATATTCATAAGATGGTCAGAAAGATCAGGATATAGCGCAGCAAGCTTCGCAATCACACCTTTTTCAAAGCCCATGTTGTAGGCCAGCGTACACACATCCATAGGAATATCTCGTACCAACTGCTCCGCTAACGCACGTCTCGGGTCGGTGCCTTCCTTTGCCAAGAATTCATAGTGTTCCAGTTCACCTTCTTCCTTGGACATAACATGAAGGGAGTACTGAAAGGGAATCTGGTTATAGGGTGATACTCCATCATATTCAGGAATAGCCTGTTGGAAAGTTTCAAAATCCAGAAAATATAAAGGATATGTAAGCGAATCCACAAAGTTCTTTATCTCGGCTTTATCAACTTTAGCAGGAAGATTGTAATACTCCGTCTCTACCTGACATTTTTGCTTCTCTGTGATGGTTACATTTTTCTTAATAACGTCCTGAAATGTCACCACACCTTGCTTATATAATTCAAACTTTCGCTTGTCAGTCATTCCGCTAATATCGAATACACTGGGACTCTGTATATGCTTTGAACAGTACTTAAAATACACGCATTCATAGGGTTGCATGCAGTTCATACAGATATCCCTTGCTGGTTCTTCTGTACTGTTCATATAGTCTTTTATCTCTGCAATTTTAGCCTGTACTTCTTCCTGCTTTGCCCTGCAAAGTTCTGTGCAGTCTTCCAGCACAAATAACTTTTTAAGCTCTAATTCTCCATGGCGCACATATTTATTATTAATATGCATATTGTAGACTTTCTTTACATTTAGCCCACAGCCAGTAAGAACATACATCTGATATGCCATATCATCAACATAAATATCATGAAGTTTTGTGGAGCTCTTTACTTCTACAATCTCTACGCCATCGGAGGATACTCTCAGAATGTCTACACTACAGAAGTTTCCATCATATGCAAAGGATGCTTCACATATATTTTCTACACCAGCTGCCAGTAATTCCTGGGTTTTCTGTAGCATTATGGACTTGTCAACTTCATAAGGCACTTCCACGAAGTCACCAAAATAGCTCATAGCCAAATCCCCAACCACATTTCCATTTTCTAAAACAGATTCATTAATGCAAGATGTATCAGCCTCCTCCGGCTTATGAGCATCCATCCAAAGCATCTTATTGCACTGCACCGCGCGAGTATATTTAGACTTAGATAAATTCATATTGTGTCTCCTTTGTTTTCTTTGTTTTGATAATTTGAGAATATCATACCCATAGTCGATACGTGTGCAATATTTTCGAACCGAAGTTAGGCGCAGATTTTATCTGCCAAACCGTAGCTAACTGCATCTGGCGCTTTCATAAAATTGTCACGTTCTGTGTCATTCGCAATTTCGGCAATATCCTTTCCTGTATTGATTGCCAGAATCTCATGAAGCATCCGTTTTGTCTCCGTGATATGTTTAGCAGCAATAATCATATCTGTCGCCTGCCCCTGGGAGCTTCCAAGGGGCTGATGAATCATCACCTCTGCATGAGGAAGAACCATTCTTTTCCCTTTTGCGCCTCCCGATAAAATCACAGCACCCATGCTGGCAGCCATCCCTGTACAGATAGTTACTACATCCGATTTTAGGTACTGCATAGTATCATAGATAGACATGCCTGCCGTTACTGATCCACCAGGACTATTAATATAAAGGAAAATATCATCGTGATTGATCGAGTCCAAATATAATAGCTGCGCCACGATAGATACTGCCATCTCTTCATTTACTTCACCCACTAAGTGAATAATTCTGCTTTCAAGGTTACAAGAAAATATATCCTTGCCTCTGCCATCTTTTTCATAAACAATTGGATTAATAACCATCGTTTTCTACCTCCCTGTTATCTTTTGCAATAATAAGCTCTGTGTTTGAATTCCCATCCTCACCTAAATAAAAACTTTCCTTATACAATAAGATTGCAGTATCTACATAATCCTTAATCTCCTCCCATGCACCGGTATCCGATAATCGTGGTCTGTGATCCTCTCGGTAATCTGGTTGTCTTCGAAGCTGTGCTGTCACGAGTACCGGAATATCAAACTCCTCTGCGATTTTCTTCAGCTGCTTATAGGTATTTTTCACTCTATTTCTACTAAAGGTGTCCTCCGCCTCATTTTCTGTCGAAGATAAAAGTTGAAGATAATCCACAATAAGAGCCTTCACTTTTGTATAAGGATTCTTCATCAGTTTCTTAATCTTCGCTTTTATTGGAGGAATGGTATTGTCTTCTATCACCACCAGCTTTTTCAGAGATTCTTCGGTTTGCGAACATCTTATTTTCTCCATAACTTGGGAAGCGCTCATTTTAAGACTGCAGAACACTGTTTTGTTCTCATAGTGATTCATAATTCCGCTGCAAATCTCTAATGCAAGCGTCGATTTTCCCATCGTCGGTCTTCCGGCCACTAAATAAAGGCAACCTCGCCTTAGTCCACCACCTATTTGAGAGTCAAGTTTATCAACCCCCGTTTCAACGATTCTTTCTAACTTTTTTATGCTGGCAAGAAACTGCTCCATAATATCTCGTTCTTTATCACACATGACTGTCCTCCTTTTCTAAAGACTATAATTGGTCATCGTGCAGAGCCATATACAAACCGAAAGATTGGTTTGGATGACTCATCCAGCGAATCGCATCCTCTTTTATGCAATGAATATCATTTAGTTTTTTCGAAAGCATCTTTCCAACTTGCGGCATGGAATATTTCTTTCCATGAAATCCATATAGGTATTCAATAACAATTTTCTGCTCTGCTGAAAGCAAGGCCAAGAGCTTATCCACTTCCGAAACAATGCGCTCATGTCTCTCTGGGATAATTCTGTCAGCGTAATCTTTAAGTACTATTCTTGCTATGGTTTCATGTGGCTTTAGAATCTGTTCATTTTCCATCTGATGTACATCCTTTCTACTTAATTTTGAATTGTGATAGAAATCATACAACTTCTTATATTTTGCTGTGTTGAATTTTTTCGAACCAGATTATATAATCTGTGTAAGTTTAATGTTCTGTAATTTGAGATTACTGCATATGTTGCAGTCACACATTTTATAAGGTGATTTATGGGTAAAGTATCTGTCAGACGTTCTGGAATCATTGAATATCTTAGTGAACATGGTTGTGTGGAAAGGGAAGAATTATGGACGCACTTCGGAATTAGTGAAAATAGATTATGTGAAGACTTAAAGGCTTTGCAAGTAAATGGCTATCAGTTTGATAGCGCTAGACCAAAGTACATTTCACTACTTACTGTGCAAGATCCTGGCGCTAATATTTATGAACCTATTACCACTTCCGTACTTCGCAAATGGTTTTTACTTGCCTGGGTTTCCATATGTGGTGAAATGCATACGGATTTATACTACAACATGGATGATCACATTGGTCAGAAAAAAGTTTATGACAGTCTTTGCAAACTATATAGTCACATCTATAAACCAGATGATCCCAAGAAGCTTACCTACACATTAAACACCTTCCACCGTGATGTCAGAGAGCTCTGCAGAGATGGTGAGTTATCCTGTGATACTAATCAGCTTTTCAAAGAAAAATTCGTCTTTCGTCAGAAGGATACTCCCACTTTGGTTATTATCAAAGAGAGCTTAGTATCCAGAATATTGTTTGCGCTAAATGAATTGGATCAGAACAATCCCCATGTCCAGAGCCTGCGAAAGAAACTGTTTATCGCTTATCCCAATAGTGATCTTTCTGATAGCAATCCCTATGCCCGTTGCCAAAATCCGAAAATCAAAAGTGTCTACGACAGAATCAGCACCCTGGTCGCATTTACCTCTATTACGGATTCGCCCTATAAGGTTGATTATATATCCCAGAATACAGGACTCCCTGCAGCACAAATTCGAAAGGATTTTAAAGCACTCCCCAACAATATTGGAAGACGACTCTTTAGCCGAAGTGGCTTTAAAACAAGCATATTCCTCAGAGATATGCCCAAAATGAGCATTCTTTCCAATTTGTATTCTGGTAAAAATCATCGAATTCTATACTTACCAGCTGAAGAATACCAGCTATATAAGGCCCTTAGAAATTTAAGTTTTATACTCGGCGAAGATTGTAATATGCATGACGAAGAAAAGGTACTCATGAACTATGGTGGAAAAACTGGCTGGTATATGGATGTTGAAGATTTGTGGTACGACTCGCAACTTAACTAAATGTGAAGCTACATTCTTTTAACCTCAAGATTTCGAAATAGTTTTCTGCTTAAAATGGAGATACAACACAATGACTAATAAAAATAACTATGAAATCATAATCAACGATGCATCTAGCGATATGGGCATACCCTCTTACGAAGGAAAATATAAGCATAAACCTGGTGAGCATTTTGTTTACATTCCCGTATCCTTTATAGTTTCTGAAAATAGGGCTTACATATGTGTTACTGACAGTGATGCTCCTACTGAAAGAATTCTAGATTTCTCTGCAGATGAAATCCGAGATACCCTTCGAAAAACGTATCTGTATCACCTACTTCATTTTGGTAAAGAACTGACTCCTGCAAAAATGACACTTCGCATCGATGGTCAGGAGTATATTTATGACGACACAACGTCGAATTTTCCATTTATGTTTTCCATGCTTCGTGTCCCATCAGATTTTCATCTCACCTCCTTTGCAGAAGAACTGATTCTGAAAATTATTAAGGAAAGTAAATCCATGCAGTTTAAAAAAGATGAATATGCCTGCCTATATGCTTTCCTCGGTGGTCTCGGAAAAGAACATTATAATGATCAGTTCATATATTTCTGGACAGCAATTAACGCCTACTACAATTTAATAGCAAAAGAATATAATACGAAGCTAGGTGTTGGCCTAGATGCAGATGCCACTTATCAGCTTTTGGACGAAAATGATCAGAAAACCATCAAAAGAATTCTGTCGCTGGGTGGTGACGAGAAAAACATGCACGCCCTGTCTCTTCTTTACTCTCGTGACACAACAATAAAAAAAGCTAGACCAACCATGCTTAGGAACTTTGATCCTAATGCGGTAAAAGACAGACGTTCCGATGAAAATTTCATTATTATTACCATGTCCACCTGGTTCTGTGAATGGCAGCAATGGGAGGACATGCTGCATTCTTTAAAAACTTTGGATGCAAACGATGAACATCTTATTAGTCTGAAAGAATCTATCTTTGATAAACTACGCTTTAAGCATATTGATCCCTATGCCTGGGTAACCTTCAAGTTTCCCTATATCTTCCGCTGCAACAGTTTTCATGGCTCCAGAGCCTATCTTGCCTTTGCAGGATATAATGAACCAGAGCTTAAAATGGTTCAGGGCATGTGCTACGCTATGAGAGATTTTCTCAATGAAAATATTAAGAATGTGTTTGAGAAAGAACTACTGAACGAAGATGCTTACAAGAAAATTCGATTCATGTGCGCGAATTACCAGAATACACAATATGAATCGGACGCAGTGCAGCGTTTTCTCAAGACATTACGGTAGAAACGTGTGCCGCAAGGCGTACCTATAAGATGGGCAGACCAACTGGTCTGCCCTATTTTCATTATTTCACTTTTTCTTCCACCAGCCTTTTCACATTTACAATGATTGCGACCACCGCAACTAGTAGGCTGAAAAATAGTGCCACTGGGTATTTTATAGATACTAGTATAGATAAGATAAATAAGATTTCGATAATACCATTGATATTTGTTTTATACATACCACATCCCCACCTTTCTTAGTTTATGTTAGAAAGGCATTATAACATATGGAATATTACGGGGTAAACAATTTCGTGATATCATATTACGAAAACTAATCACTTTTAGATGCTTTTTTACCGCTCCGAATAATCATCTTTCAAAAACATCTTTCACGAAGGCATCTCCCAGTTTAAAAAGATTCAAGCCGTTTCTTGTCACTTCAATTAAATCACTAGAAAAATCAGATATTAAATCATCTCTGTCTCGCTGTGTAATCACTGACTTACTATTAATCTTGTATTCTAACGCCAACGTCCAACGAAATGTCATGGCTTTATTATTAGATTTGGAAAAGTACTCTTTAATATCTTTTTTTACTTCAACGTATTCTTTAGATTCTTTCCCATCTACACCAGGATAAATTTCACGAATCATTTTTAGAACATCGGACTCATTATCTATTAATTTAGGCGCATATATTCTACCAATTGTTTTCTTTCTGTAATCTTCCTCCCAATACTTTTTTAATTTTTTAATATTATCTTTAGAATAATCAAATATAAAATTCTTTATCGTCGCTCCACTACCTTGAGCATGACCATCCAGCATATTATACTCTATCCAGATTTTACAACCTTTTTTATACTCTTTGTCTAAGCATTCACTAAAATATTCAAAATTATCATAAGCCCATTCGCACCAATTTCTTGCCAAATCTGTTTGGGACCCACAATAAATAAGTACCTTATAATCTCCATATTTAGCAGTATAGTCTATTTCATTTAAATACTGCTTAACTTTTTTAATAATTTCATAATCCTTACTACGTTTAGAAAAATCCAAAAAATCTTTGATTGCTAATTTATATCCATATGGATCAGAAACACCCGCTTTACCAAAATGGTATTGTATCAGATTATCATTAATACTTGATTTCAAATCTCTAATAACAGGTTCGTGTTGATATTTTTCTTTATTCACCACAGTTTCTAACACATTCTTAACAATCTCCTCGTTATGTTCAACTTGTAAATTTCTTGTATATGTTTCAAATATTCTCTTACCCTCCATAAGTTTAGCATTCAAATTCTTTAGTAAATGTATGTCTTCCCCATATTCTATATTTTCGATGATAACCTTCTCTACATCCGAATTAAACTTATCATATGTTTCGTCCAATATTTCAATGTATTTTCTAATATATGTGATGGCTTCGTTGTCTTCTTTATCTTTGATTAAAGTCTCCAGTATGTTCCTTACCTTTTCATAATCAATTAACTCATAACCTTCATATCTAAGATTCTTTATATCCTTTTGCTCTCCTAACCACCAATTAGCAGGTTCATTTATATCAAGAAAAACAAAGTAATTGTCATATTCCGGATACGGATACTTGGCATTTATATAATGTCTATATCTTTGACATTGCCAATCATGTTCTCCAGAACCAAACTTATTTTCTATTGTAATTGTGAAATCGTTACCTTCAATAAAAATATCTATCTTCTTATTCTTGTTCGATTTATTTTCAGTCTCTTCTTCAGCAACATTTGTCTTAGTTTTTCTTCTGTTACTAATTTCTTTTTCCAATTTTTTATTGTCATCAAATAGCTTTTTATTTTTAATATCTTTCATATAGTGATCAAAAAAAACTGGATCTGCTGCAACCTCTGTCTCAATTGTTACCCAATTTTCAAGTTTTTTGTTCCAATCAACATTCACAAAAATACTTTTAAAAAAAGCAATAGCAAAATCTGACTTTAAGCCATGTATTTCTCTTTTATCGAATAACCACGCAAGCGTATTGGAATGTCGAATTTCATGATCTCCATTTCTCATCACCTTAAAAGGGTTAAAATGATCCACATAAGTAATATCTTCCAAAATTCTAATTGCATTTTTTTCCTTTTCTATCATTTCTTTTAATCATATCCTTTCTTGTGATTAAACTAATTGTTAATTTATTGTCTGTTTTTCTTTCTTTTTCAGTTGATATTATATCACCCAGAATATCTCTTATAGTTTCATAAGAAATAAAATCAAATTCCGCATACCTACTTTTATGCATGTAATCAAAGTCTTTAGGTTTATCTATATCAAGAAATATAAACCTATTATTTGCCTTTCTTTCACCATATTCTCCCTCCACATAATTCCTATAATCTTCACATTGGCCACCATGCGCTTCTGATCCATACTTATTCTCTATTGTACAAGTAAAATCTTCTCCAATGATTAATATATCTATTCTGCGTCTATCAATCCCATCTTCCCTCTGCTTTTCGCCATTAATTCTCTGTTCAAGGATAATACGTTCTATTTTCCCTGCATCTGGAATATGATCTTTATCTTCAAATGCCTTATCAAAAAACCGTTGTGCAAATTTTTCTTCGAAACCATGACTTGCCAGAGGATTTAATAACCAGCTCAAAAAAATCGAGTGTTTATTTTCCATCGCCTCCTGTCTCAAAATCTTAAAAATATTTTGAGAACTATTGTCTATCCTTTTTATTTTCCTTTATCTGATTTTTATATTCTTCAAGTAACTGCATAATTTTTTCCTTTCTACGCTTCCCTTACAAACTCCGCAAACAGTGGCAATGTGAATTTAACATATCCTCTTAGTTCTCCGCTCACAATCCCCTTCTTAATAAGTCTGTTTCTATAGGGATTAAACTCATTTGTTTCCCAGCCTAGCACTTCTCTGATATCCTGCACTTTTCCCGATTCCACTTCTGCTACTGCTAAGGCAAGTTCTCTATCTTTCGATGACAGCTCAGACCATATCTTTTCATATACATATTCCGACAGATACTGTCTGTAATCATCTATAACATTTTTATAGTCACCACCATTAGCATAGGTTAGATATCCAAGCACCTGGAATGCGTAAGAATAGCCACAGGTTAACTTCGCCATTTCATGCGCATCCTCTTTTGAAACCTCTAAGACCTTCTGATAGTTGCTTGCAATCGCGCTCATATTTAGCGGCTTCATCGGTGACTTAGGCGCCCTATAGAGAAATGTTAAATTTTTTTCGTCCTGTAGTTCACTGATATTCTCGTATAGGCCTGTCATCAAGAGATAGATTGGCGCATCCTGTCTAACAAATATTTGAAACGCCCCAGCAAACGCCCTCATATATTCATTATTCACCGCTTCATCAACGGTAATTAAAAGTTTCTTCTTATGCTTCTTTAACGACTTAAGCATCGCAGTAATGGCTGTTTCCATATCAACGATTTTCGCGGTTTTCTTAACTTTCACATCAATTCCAAATAAAGAAAGACTAATATCTAGTGATTTAAAAAATTCACTGACCGCATTATTGCTATATAGTTTCGCGCCTAAACTTTGAAGCATATCCGTAGAAGAGTTAAGCTCTACGGTAATCCAATCCTCTTCTTCCTCCAGCCTATTCTTGATAGAAGACATCAGTACTGTCTTGCCCGATCCACGCACACCGGTAAATATAAATACCTGGTTTGATGGTAGATCCTCTTCAAAGGCTTCAATAATTGCATCCGTCTGCAACAATCTGGATATCTGCTGCGTTGGTTCTTTCCCAAACGTAAGCGTATAAGGGTTTGCTTTTTTTCTCATTTACTGTCCTTTACTGTTTTTAACTATTTTTACTGTCGTTTACTGTTTTGGTTATATTTTACTGTCGTTTACTGTTTATGTAAAGCCGTAAATTCCTACCTTGTTAGTTCGAATATTTTCAACACGTATCACACGTCTATTTTCTATAATGCTCTCATACTTAAATCGGAGACACAAAATACCCACCAAAAAAGGAGAATAAAAATATGACTACTGTATCTAAAAAAGTTATGAACTCCACCTACACTGGCGGCATTACAGAAGAAGATTTCTTAGACTATTTTCGCAAGCACTATGATGACTATTTATATCACTGCGCACTCTCCTATCCCTCTGCTGCCATTTTGGAGCTAGTGCTGGAATATATCAACACCCGTCCTCTGGATGAACTAGGTGACTTAATGGATGACGACCAGGCAATCAATGACTTCTATGATGTTCTATTTAAAAAGTACTATGACAAGTTAACGAAGATCTGTGAAGACGAACTTCAATATTACATGTAAAACAGCCACTATTATCGAAAGGAGCATCTATGAGATATTACGAATTTTCTATAAAAATTAACGAAGACGCCGTATTAAGATCCACCAAAAGAGAGGTTGGATATGCAGAAAACACGCTTTCTGGCTTGAATCAGTTTCTCTACAAGCATGCCATTCAAAACATGTATGCCTTTGCCTATAGCAAAGACAATTCTTTAGTAGGAATTGCTGTATGCTTTGATGAAAGGCAAGTTTCTCTTAGTACTGTCTCAGACAGTATGAATGCCCTTCTGAGTGAACTGGATTCCAGCTTCGTAATGGCTGAACCTTTTACCGAGATCACAAGATTTCAGTTTCGAGACAACATGAACGAAGCCCGCAGAAAAGAGTATACAGTTACTCGTCACAAAATGATTGATTTTTCCAAGCTGGACATGCTGGAATATGATGAAGATCGTCGCTTCTTCTTTAACTTTCAGGAACAGCTGATTCCTGAAGCCACACCTGCCATTCATGAGATTTATGATCAAAGCCTCAAAATGGAACTAGATAACATCTCTGCGCATAAAGACTCTATCCACAGCGATGTCATTCTTGTTCATTACATTATATCTGCAAAAAGCCAAATGGCTATAGAAGATATCGCAACTATACTTACGCACAGACTATATGATTGTGGACGACTCTCATCAAAGAGAATTGAAATAGTCAGTGAAATCAGCACCTCCCTATATAAGAAAAAACACTTTGAATCTATCGTGGATGATTCCCATGGCGGTGCTGTCATCATCGATACATCTGCTAAGCTTGGCGAAAGTCCATCTGCCTATTTGCAGTCCTGCGAATATATCGCAGACATTATTAAAAAGAATAAGAACGAGTGTCTCTTTATCTTTGCAAACCGCTTGGGTGCACCATCCTTTGCCTATCAGATTCTTTCAAGAATCGAGCGCAGTTTGAACTTATTGCCAATCAAAGAAGGCTATGGAGATCGTAGGGCTGCTGAGGACTACCTTCGTGCATTAGTGGAAGCATCTGCTTTTTCTGCACATGCAGATAAAGTGAATGCATTTATGAATAGCCAGAAAGCCGTCTCATTTTCTCAAAGCGACATTTTAGAAGCTATGGATCAGTTTGAAACATGGGCAGTAAATCAGGATGCTTCTGGCGCCTATAGTTTTAGAAATGTAGGCGAGCTTTTACTAGGACACGAAAAATATGTTTCATCGCCCAGTCAAAGGTTAGAAGAAATGATTGGTCTTCAGAATGTAAAAGAGCAAATTCGTGAGATTATTGCTGCCAACATTGTTGACCGCGAAAGACGTCAAAGACGCGGTTCTACATATGAAGCCAGAGCTATGCATATGATTTTCGCTGGAAATCCTGGTACCGCCAAAACCACTGTTGCAAAACTGTTTGGTCAAATTGCAAAGGAAAACCATCTACTCAAAAGCGGTGTCTTTGTTGAAAAATCCGGCACCAACCTGTTTAGTAATGGTGAAAATAGTATCGCCAGTATTTTCGAAGAAGCCAAAGGGGGCATCCTCTTTATTGATGAAGCCTATGCCATCCCAACCTCGCAGGCTATCACATCTCTGATTCAGGAGATGGAGAATCACCGTGATGAAGTGGTTACAATTTTGGCTGGATACAATAACAGTATGAAAGCTTTCTTAAAGCGAAATGATGGATTAAAAAGCCGCATTCCATACTGGATTGATTTTCCAGACTATACAGTGGATGAACTCGTAGATATTTTAAAACTCATGCTTAAAGACAGAGGTTTTGAAGCCACACCGGAAGGTTTAAAAGCTGCTTACTATGATTTTGACAAAGCTATTGTACTTGAGAATTTTGGAAATGGCCGCTATGTACGAAATTATCTTGAGGACACAATCAAGAAGCAATCTACTAGATTATACGCTGGAAGAAAGGCTGTGGAAAATGTTTCCGATAAATCTTTATTCACCTTAGAAGCCAGAGATTTTAATCCCGCCTATGAAGTTCCTGTGGATCCGTCTGGAAAAACAGCCAAGGAAAAGCTGGATTCCATGATTGGACTTACATCCGCCAAGAAGGTTCTCCATAAAGCGATTGCTAGTTTTAAAATGAGAAAAATATATAACGAACGCGGACTAACCTTTGATAAACCAACCATGCACATGGTTTTCACCGGTAACCCTGGTACTGCCAAGACGACTACTGCAAGACTGATTGCACAGATTCTTAAGGATGAAAATATTCTTTCCTCTGGAGCCTTTGTGGAAGCAGGCCGTGCCGATCTCATCGGCACATTTGTTGGACAAACTGCACCCCTTGTAAAAGAACAGTTTAAAAAAGCGCGAGGTGGTGTCTTATTCATTGATGAAGCCTATTCTTTATTTGATTCCTATAATGGCTATGGTGATGAAGCAATTAATACCATTGTGCAGGAGATGGAAAATCATCGTGAAGATGTGGTCGTAATCTTTGCTGGTTATCCTGATGAGATGAATCAGTTTCTTGATCGGAACCCTGGCATGCGATCCCGTATTGCTTTTCATGTTAACTTTGAGGATTATTCTGCTGATGAGCTTGTTAGCATCACAAAGCTCATGCTTACTGACAAGCACATGAAAGCGACCGATGCTGCCTTAGAAAAGCTTAGCAGCATTTATGACGCAGTCCCTAAGGATACAGCCTTCGGTAATGGACGCTTTGTAAGACAGATTCTGGAGGAAGCTTCCATGAATCTTGCAGAGCGAATAATTACTCTTCCTACTACCAAATTAAGCAAGAAAAAACTTACAACAATAGAAGTAGTAGATATCCCTGATTACAATCAAACCGCTCATACAAAACCACACATCGGTTTTGCTGTATAAGCACATATTTGCTAAGGAGGAAATGCCTATGCTCAAAGATAATAAACACAATTCAAAAATTAATCAGTGTACCTTTTCATCTTTGCCCCTGGTAGAAGTCTATCATAAGCTCTGCTTGTTAGATGCACCCTATCTGTGGGTGAAATGTTCGAGTCTGCCAGAAGAGCTCTACTATATCGAAGATATTCAGACGCTTGCAGGAGTACTGTCTGGCTGGTGGAATAACAGCGGTTGGGAATTGCCCGGAAGGTGTGATGACATCATTCGATTATGTTTGGTAAGAATACGTAATAATAAAAAATATGTTATAGAACGTGATATCAAATTCCATCTAACCATTCCTAAAGACGAGAGAACAGCTGATGAACTATTAAACAGCGCCGACATACGCATTCCAACACCAGAGGAGCTTCTTTGTGAACCATATGAAGATGGCATACCTGGACATATAATTACCAAAGAAGAAATAGAATGCATACAAAAACAAAAAGCTAAGCAGGCTGAAAAAGAGTTTCAAACGCTCCGGTTTCAAAATGAGGTTTATGCAGATATAATTAAGCAACTGACTTATAAAATGAATACGAACCAGTCTAGAATGCATGCTTTGGAAAAAGGAATCTAAAAAAGGGGTAGCAGCGCTACCCCTTTCTTAAGTTCAAAAAGCTGAACTAGTTAACAAACATATGTGCTCTCTTATCAAAGTAAATCTTGTTTGCAATAATCATACCGATGGAAACTGCAATGTTAATAATCAGATTTGCAGAACCTGCAAAAGTCTTAATAACGATGGAAGCAATCAGCACATATAAAATGGTAAGTGCCATATTTACAAGATAGATGAAAGTAATAAACTTAGGACCATCTTTCTTAAATGCTGCAAGCTTCATTCTGGTAACGATATCAAGTGCTGATACACCAAAGCAGCAAATACCAAATAAGATATCTAATACACGCATACCAGGGAATACGGCATATACAAAACTTGCACCAAAAGCGCCGCCATACTGTGCACCTGCCATGGTAGAAATACCATTGATGATGTTCATTACTGCACTGAAGAAAAGTGCAAAGAAAATCAGGAACTTATACCAGTTCATAGGCATATCATATACCTGATTGGTAGGCTGTGCGAAAATCTGCTGACCAAAAGCCTGGAAACCGTTCATCGGCTGGCCGTTGTTCATCTGCTGGTTAGGCATTCCCTGCTGACCATAATTCATCTGCTGCTGGTTAGGCATTCCCTGCTGCTGCACAGGAGTACCGCATCCTGGACAGAACTGTACACCATCAGGTACGTTCGTTCCACATACTGGACATGTCATAACATTAATCCCCTTTCGTTTTTAAAAAAAATGTTTGTGAATAAATTGTGTTCACGTTGCCTTTATTGTACCATTTTGCCTGCTATTTCTCAATATAGAACTTATACTACTGCACAGTTTTGAAAATAATCTTGTCATCCTTCAAAGAGCAGTTTACCTTATCCCCAGGATGGATATTTCCTGATAGTAATTCATCCGCCAGTTTATCTTCCAAGCAGGTCTGAATTGCTCTCTTTAGTGGTCTTGCACCCATTTTTAAATCGGTGTGCTTTTCCACAATATAATCCTTTACGTTCTTTGCAACTGACAAACTGATCTCCATTTGAGACTTGCAACGATCTGCTAATATCTTAACCTGCAAGGAAATGATACGATCCATATCCTTCTTCGTTAGCGGATGGAATACAATCATTTCATCAATTCGGTTGATGAACTCTGGCTTAAAGAGACGTTTCACTTCCTCCATAACACCACTCTTCATCTTTTTATAATCGGCTTCCTCATCCTTCTTAGCAGTAAATCCCAAATTCTTTGGTTCTACGATCTGCTTCGCACCAGCATTACTGGTCATAATCAAAATCGTATTTCTAAAGGACACCTTTCGTCCCTTAGAGTCCGTAATCTGTCCGTCGTCCAGCACCTGCAGAAGCATATTAAACACGTCAGGATGTGCCTTCTCGATTTCATCAAATAGGACAACACTATAGGGATTACGGCGTACCTTTTCAGATAACTGTCCCCCTTCTTCATGTCCCACATATCCTGGAGGAGAACCTATCATCTTCGCGACAGAATGAGCTTCCATGTACTCACTCATATCTACTCGAATCATAGCATTCTCATCCCCAAAGACAAGCTCTGCTAACGCTTTACTAAGTTCCGTCTTACCTACACCGGTAGGTCCTAAAAACAGAAAAGAACCAAGCGGGCGTTTGGGATCCTGCAGTCCTACTCTGCCTCTGCGAATTGCTCTGGCCACAGCATTCACTGCTTCTTCCTGTCCTATCACTCGCTTATGAAGATTATCTTCTAACTTCATCAGACGAGCACTTTCTTTTTCGGCCAATCGTTTCACTGGAATCTTCGTCCAAATACTTACCACTTCGGCAATGGCATTTTCATCCACCTGATAAGCCTTCCCTGCAAGCTTCTTCTCATAGATAGCCTGCTGCTTCTCCAGTTTCTTACGAAGTTTTGCCTGCTCAGCCCGTAACTCTCCGGCTTGCATAAAGGCTTCAATCTTAATAGAACGTTCTATCTGATCATTCTTTTTAGCGATTTCTTCCTCTAACTCTTTTAGTACTGGCGGCACAACCATTCCCTTTAACTTTGCCGCAGATGCTGCTTCATCAATTAAATCAATGGCTTTGTCCGGAAGATTTCTATCGGAAATATAACGCTCTGAAAGACGTGCTGCAGCCTCTAAAGCTTCCGGAAGAATGGTAATTCCATGGTGCTGCTCATACTTATGGACAATCCCCTGTAGGATTCGTATGGTCTCCTCAACGGAAGGAACTTCCACTGTAACTGGCTGGAATCTTCTTTCCAGCGCTGCATCCTTTTCGAAATACTTTCTATACTCTCCGATGGTGGTTGCACCAATAAGCTGAATCTCACCACGAGCTAAGGAGGGCTTTAAAATATTGGAAGCATCGATTGCTCCCTCAGCACCACCGGCACCAATAATGGTATGAATCTCGTCTAAAAACAAAATAATGTTGCCATCCCTGATGACTTCATTCATTACTTTTTTAATACGATCTTCAAACTCACCACGATACTTACTTCCAGCTACCATTCCCGAAAGATCTAGCGTTACCACCCGTTTATTCTTGATTGTATCCGGCACGTCACCACTAACAATACGATTGGCAAGTCCTTCCACAATGGCAGTCTTTCCAACACCAGGTTCGCCCACTAGACAAGGATTATTCTTTGTTCGTCTGGAAATAATCTGAATAACTCTTCTAATTTCCTCTTCTCTTCCAACAACTGGATCCAGTTTTCCCTCTTTCGCAAGCGCTGTAAGATCCCTGCTGTATTGATCTAGCGTTCCTGTACCTGCTTTTTTCTTAGTCTTACGTTCATTAAGTTCTTCCGCTCTTACCTCATCCGAAAGTCCCATTACCATAAGAATATGTGCATACATTTTAGGAATAGATATTCCCATAGCAGCCAATAGTCTGGCCCCTACGCCATCCCCTTCATTTAAAATTGCAAGAAGAAGATGCTCTGTACCCGTAGCTGCACCAGGTGATAGTTTCTTTGCCAGTCTGTGACTATCTTCCAGAACATGCTGTGCTCTGGGAGAATAACCGCTTCTCTCTTTCAAAAGAAGACCATCCTGCCCTGTTACGGTTTCGCTGATGAGTTCAATAATACGATCCTCTTCAGCATGGAAATCACGAAGCACCATGGCCGCTACACCGGTCTGCTCTCTAATGAGTCCAAGAAGGATGTGTTCTGATCCTATATAGCCTGCATGAAGGCTCTTTGCAGCCTTTTCTGCCAGCGCTAAGGCAGTCTTTGCTTTATTTGTAAAATCTGCTTCGAATATCATTGATTAGCCTCTGTTCTCTTTCAAAAACAGCCTCAGGATAATCCTGGGGCTGTCTACTTTCTTTACATATCGAATCCCGATACCGTTTATTTTATTCCTCAGGCTTCTTTACACGTGGAGTACGTACTACTTTACGTCCATCAGGAAGCTGAATAATATCCCTACCATCAGCAGTTCTGCCAATAATCTTCTGACCAGCCTGAGAGGAAGTTGCACGAACTACCTGTCTGCCATCTGCCATACGGATAATCTCACGACCATCCGATGTGTGACCAACTACCTTCGCACCAGCAGGGAGGTTACCTGCAGCAGGCGTTCTCTTAGGAGCCACTACTGGTTCATCGTCCTCATCATCGTCATCGTCGTCTTCATCTTCATCGTCGTCATCGTCATCATTGCGGCGAGATGCAAAAACACTTCTTCTGCGAGGTCTTTCATCCTCTTCGTCTTCATCATCGTCATCGTCGTCTTCATCTTCATCGTCATCATCGTCGTCGTAAGAAGAACCACGGTTGAGTAACTTGAATCCCATAATCGCAGTAATTACAATTAATACCACCGTAATTCCTACAAAGATAAAGAAAATCGGCTTTGCAATACCTTCGGTTTTTGTATCAGCCGTTGTTTCAGCATTTGCATTATCAGAAGAAACGGTTACAGGCTGCATAAAGGATGCATAGCGCATGTAACTGTTTTCCTTTTCATCCCAAATATACCAACCAACAGATCCTGTAGGGGAAGTAGCATACATCAAGAAAAATTCACCATCCGTCCATGCAGGTGTTTCCTGACCATTTGCAGAAATCTTAATTTCCGAAAATCCTGCAGGGATAGCACTAGGAACTTCATCTGTCATCATAGGGTTGATTGTTGAGAATGAGTAATCAGATCCAGCTGCTCCGGTATCCTGAGGTTCCTGGGGCTCCGGCTCTTCTGGTTCTGGTTCTTCTACAGCACCACTTGCAGTTACTGTAACTAAGTCAGATCGGATGTAACCTGTCTTAGCTTCACCACCAACCTCAAACGAAATAGCATACCAGGTACTTCCATCTGCCCCCTGTTTACTTCCAGTAACTTTCAGGTCTACAGTATTGTTAATTTCACAAACAATAGCATAATTGGTACCAGCATCGGAACGAACGTTTGCTGCATCACCCTTTACACGCACCGTATCGCCTTCTTTTGCGGTTGCATAAGCTATCATGGAAAGCCCTAAGGTTAACACGAGCATCATGACTACGCCAAGTATTCTTGTTACGCGACTTGTCTTTGTCTTCATTTTAACTTATTTCTCCTTTGTCCTGTTTTATCAGTCTATCTACAAGATTCAGTTATCTTTGCTATGCTTCGTCGATTGCCTTACCGATATCATTTCTCTTGTACTTATTCTCAAAAGAAATCCACTCGGTTGCTTCGTAAGCTTTCTTTCTTGCTTCCTTTAGGTCCGCACCTTTTGCCGTAACACCAAGGACACGTCCGCCATTTGTATAGAAGATACCATCCTCTTTCTTGGTTCCTGCATGGAAGCAGAAATAATCATCCTTATCATCAAATGCTTCTAATCCGCTGATGGCTTTTCCTTTCTCATAGTGTTCAGGATATCCATCGCTTGCAAGAATGACACATACTGCAGCATTGTCCTCAAACTGTAAATCTACCTGATCCAGGGTTCCATCTACACAGGCCTGCATTACTTCTATTATATCATTTTTCATACGTGGAAGTACAACCTGTGCTTCCGGATCACCAAATCTGGCATTGTACTCTAATACCTTAGGACCATCCGGTGTCAGCATCAAACCAAAGAAGATAATTCCCTTAAAGGTTCTCCCCTCTGCTGCCATAGCATCTACCGTCTTCTGATAAATGTTCGCCTTGCAGAATGCATCCACCTCTTCTGTATAGAAAGGACTTGGAGAAAAGGTTCCCATACCACCAGTATTCAATCCCTGGTCTCCATCCTTCGCACGCTTATGATCCTGGGCAGAGGTCATGGTCTTAATAGTCTTACCATCACAGTAAGAAAGTACTGAAACTTCACGTCCGGTCATGAATTCTTCAATAACCATGTTATTGCCGGCACTACCGAACTTCTTATCTTCCATAATGGACTTTACACCTTCCAGTGCCTCTTCCTTGGTGTTGCAAATAAGTACACCCTTTCCAAGAGCAAGTCCATCTGCCTTTAATACAATAGGATACTTGGCTGTTTCTAAATATGCAGCTGCTTTCTTTGCATCATCAAAGTTCTCATACGCTGCCGTCGGAATGCCATACTTTTTCATAAGGTCTTTAGAAAAGGCCTTACTTCCTTCCAAGATTGCCGCATTCTTTCTCGGACCAAAGGTCTTGATTCCAGCCGCTTCTAGCACATCCACAAGACCGCCTACCAGAGGATCATCCATTCCGACAATAACAAAATCAATGCCCTCTTCCTTTGCGAAGTCTCTGATTTTTTCAAATTCCATGGCACCAATGGGAACACAGGTTGCAATCTCACCAATACCTGCATTTCCAGGAGCGCAGTAAATCTTCTCAACCTGGCTACTCTTTTTTACGCTCATGGCAATCGCATGTTCTCTGCCACCACTACCTACGATTAATACCTTCACGAAACGCCTCCGCTCACTTTATATTTCATTATTGGCAATCATATCAATTGCCTTTGGAAGAAGAACCCACTCTGCCTCTTCCATAATTCTCTGCTGTAAATCTTTTGGGGTATCCCCTGCTTTCACTTCCACAGCCTTCTGAAGAATAATCGGTCCTGTGTCAGTGCCTTCATCCACATAATGTACCGTTGCTCCAGATACCTTTACACCGCGAGCCAACGCTGCCTCATGAACCTTTAATCCGTAGTAACCAGTACCACAGAAAGAGGGAATGAGAGATGGATGAATATTAATTATCTTTCCGGCATACTTCTGAATCATCTTGGGCGGAATAACAACCAAAAATCCTGCCAAAACAATCAAGTCAGGCTGTGCTGCATCTACCGCATCCAGTAGCGCTTCATTAAATGCGTCTCTGTCTGCATACTCTTTGGGAGATACACACACACCTTCAACACCAGCATTCTTTGCTCGTTCCAAAGCATATACACCAGGATTATTACTAATGACACGAACTACTTCGGCATTGCGAATCGTGCCATCTGCTACTCTATCTAATATTGCCTGTAAATTGGTGCCGCCACCGGACACACATACAAGAACTCTTAGCATAAGGTTACACCCTTCTCGCCAGCAACAACTTCACCAACAATAAATGCCTTCTCACCAGCAGCTTCAATAGCCTTAACAGTCTTATCTGCATCAGCGCTATCTACTGCAAGAACCATACCAAGTCCCATATTATAGGTGTTATACATCATCTGATCTTCAATAGATCCCGTCTTCTGCAGAAGCTTAAAGATAGGAGGTACTTCATAGCTATTTAGGAGCACCTTCGCATTAACGCCTTCCGGAAGCATTCTAGGAATATTCTCATAGAAACCACCGCCAGTAATATGGCTACATCCTTTGATGGTTACGCCTGCATCCTGCACACTCTTCATAGCCTTTACGTAAATCTTAGTAGGTGCAATAAGCGCATCTCCAAGAGTCATTCCAAGTTCATCACAATATCTGGAAAGTGCAACCTCAGTCATGGGGAATACCTTACGTACCAAAGAGAAACCATTGCTATGAACACCGGAAGATGCAATACCAATCAAGGTATCTCCAGCAGCAATTGTCTTTCCTGTAATCATTTTCTTTTCATCTACAAGGCCAACCGCAAAACCAGCAAGGTCATATTCATCAAGAGGCATAAGACCTGGGTGCTCTGCCGTCTCACCACCAATCAAAGCGCAACCAGCCTGCTTACATCCTTCTGCAACACCACTAACGATAGTTGCAATCTTTTCAGGATAGTTCTTTCCACAAGCAATATAGTCCAAGAAGAACAGCGGCTCACCACCTGCACAAGCAACATCGTTTACACACATCGCTACGCAGTCAATACCGATGGTATCGTGCTTATCCATTAAGAAAGCAAGCTTAACTTTGGTACCACAACCATCTGTACCTGATAAAAGAATGGGCTTTTCCATATCTTTAATCTTGCTCAAATCAAAGGCACCTGAGAAACCACCAAGACCTCCCAGAACTTCGGGACGGAAGGTTTCCTTTACATATTTTTTCATTAATTCAACGGACTGATATCCTGCTTCAATATCAACGCCAGCTTTCTTATAATCCATAGTCATATCCTCTCTAACTCGCTTTAGTAAACAAAAGCCGAATACATTATACCACAATATGTATAATTATGCATATTCTCCCTAAATGTAGTGTTTACATAAAAAATATATGATACACAAGGGACAAAAGCCTTAAAAACGCAGTACCCACACTACATTAGTAATTCTGATAACCTACTTCCTGGAGTTTCTCGTCCTTTGCCACTACCTGATCTTTTAATCCAGCAGAGTATGCTTTTAACTTATCTAACAACGCACTATCAGAAGTTGCTAAAATCTTTGCTGCAAGAAGTCCCGCATTAGCACCACCATTGATAGCAACTGTTGCAACTGGAATACCACTGGGCATCTGTACGATGGAGTAAAGAGAGTCTTTTCCGCCAAGGCTTGTGGTGTGCATAGGAATACCAATAACCGGAAGAGGGAAAATCGCTGCACACATACCAGGAAGGTGTGCTGCCATACCTGCACCCGCAATAATTACTTTATAACCTCTCTCTTCTGCACTCTTTGCATAGTTAAAGAACTCCTCTGGTTCTCTGTGTGCAGAAATGATATGCATATCAAATGTAATACCAAGTTCTGCTAAAATATCTGCTGCTTTCTTCATGATGGGCATATCTGAATCAGATCCCATTACAATACCAACCTGTGCCATAGTAATTCTCCTTTATTCTTCATTATTTCATTCTTCATTAAATGCATCATTCAGCGCCTCTGTTCCTGGAAGCACAAACCGACCATTTTCTAAAATCCTTACGCTGGATCCATCCGCATGGACAGCATCAATGTAAGCCAATTCGTCATAGGGAATGGTAATATCCGTATGACAGTTATAGTAAGCATTTTCTGGATCATCCTTTCGTCTGCTGCTTACCTCGTTATCTCTGGCAATGATTTCCTTTCCATCAGGATTATACACCTTCACATCTTCTGCATGAGAGTAACAGGTATCTCCTAGCGCAAAATGCGGTCCAGTTTTTTCTGCAATCAGAATCGGCAAGCGGGATTCTATGCCATACTTCCGCGCCATTACATAGGCGGCCGTATTCGTTCCAATGGCAAACTCACCCACCGGAAGAGTATCATGATGATACAGCACATTGTCTTTAAAATACTTCTGACAAACTGCCTCATCGTCAAAATTGGATAATGCATACGATGATACAAAACCATCTACTAAATGTACGTGCAGATTCTTATATTCCAATTCATTCAAGAAAACACGACTGACATGAATGGTTCCCGTGGTTCCTTTTAACACCGGCGAAGTAAATACTTCTCCCACCGGAATATTCACATCCGCCACACAGTTTTCAAACTTGGTTTCCTTGGCAGCATCTTTTGTTTCTATCAAAGATACCGTGATGTCTGTGTCATTGCCATCAGCACCTTTTAAATGTACCGCCGCAGCCGCATCTAGCGCATCAATCATCGTCTGCTGAATCTGCCTATATTTCATATAATCCAGCGTATTAATCTTCACAGTTTCCGCAAAAATTTCTGCGAAATCTTTTCCAATAGCCGGACTCGGAAATGCAATAATTGTGAAGCTTCTTTCCTCACCAGGAATATAGGTATTGGTTAACTGCCCACTCTTTCCAGCAAGTCGCACCGTCAGTTTCTGCTGCTCATCAGAATACGCAGGCTTTTCCTGACAAGTAATAGGAGAAAATGGTTCCTCACCAAAGAGTTCCATAACTGCAGGACCTGCATGCCCTCTTGCCTGCTCTTTATAGGTCTCAAATGCCTTTTCCAGACACTCCAGTTTCCTAGTAACCAACTGTCCATCCAACAGCAGTGCATCATCTTCCTTATGATCATCGATAAACTGCTTATTGGGAATAGCGCCAAAATATCCTACTGGACTAGCCATATATTTTCTGAACAAACTGTGCTCTGAGGCATATAGGACATTCTTCAGCCCCATGTCCTCAAACTTTTTCATGGAAGCCTTGATGATTCGCTCAAAGCCAAGCGGATAGCGAACATTCACCGTCGTCTTCTTTGAGAGATCTTTTCCTGTTAGTTCGAATCCAATACGATAGCCTTCCGAAAATGTAGAAGCAATACACTCTACCTTTTCCTCTTCCATGCTAGCAATAAAAGTCGCAATTTCTTCTTCTGTTCTAGTAATGTAAGCACCGTATTTATATAAATAATCCGTTTTGGATAGATCATTACCCTCAATAATCTTGCTTGCAAAATCTAGTGCGGGATCTACCATTTCCGCAACACGAATCTCTGACATATCCTCTGCATAATCACTCACATACCAGTAGAGCTGCTCACGCAGATAAGTAACCTCTGGTTGTCTATTTTCCGTTAGTGCATCCCGCACCAAACTGAAAAGTCCTAAAAACAACTCCATACGAATGAGTAGTGGTAGCAACTCACCTCTATAGGATGCTCCAATCGCTCCACGAAACTCTGCGCTATAGGCTGCCAGCAGCTGACCGCCCACATTGGCTTCATCCGGCTTTTCAACTAAGAGGCCTGCAAATTTCTGTACACAGTATGTGGGATTACAAAAACTGTGCTCATAATTTTCTGGTAGAATGTCTTCATAGACCTTCTGGTTCAGCAGTCTGTACTCCCCATCAGAAATACATTCCGCTTTTACGCCTTCATAGATTTGGCACAAACGCAAAAGAAGGGAACCGTTTCTAAGGAAATAGTCCCCCCATACTGCATCCATTTCATTCTGGTCTGCAATTTCTGAAATCCGCTCTTTTGCAAGCGCATATCGTTCCTGATAATCCTCTGTCTCAAAGATACTCATACTACTGTTACTCCCGCATATACAATGCGAATAATATTAAGTATAATCCCTACATTCAGCACCAGTCCTGCAATAGGGAAAATGTGAAAACTGTTGTACTTACGAAGACCGATAATCCCAAGTACAATCCCCGCCACCGCCATCAGCAATGACAGAAAACAAACTACGCCCATACGAAAAGGAGCATCCCCGCCTAAATGATAGGTGGTAACAATTGCTGCAATGAGTCCTGCTATACTAATCACAGAAAGCACTACAGACAAAATTCCCGTTAGCGGGTGCTTCTTATCAGTAAACTTGTATCGTCCAAAAATGGATCTCATATTAGAACATAATGCGACGCTTTGCGCTTAATAATTTTGCACCGGATACAATCAAGATAATACCGCTGACTACACCAACGACCACATTTACTACGCCAAAAGAGATGCTGAGTGCACCGCCACTGCGCATGGTTTTAAAAGTTCTTTCTTCCACTTGATAGTTCTCCTTCGCTTCCATCTTTTTTGCTTTACGCATAACCCTATCTCCCTCACTTTTTACTGGCAACCATAAGTTGCATAATAAGCATCAATGCGTGCCTTCATTTCATCGTTAATAACAATCTGTCCCTGGCACTCTTTATTGTAAAGGTGCTCCGTTACTTCCTCCATGGAAACAATGGCGTTGGTAGGGAATCCATAGGTATCTGCCACTTCATCGAGTGCCGTCTTACTCTTATCTCCAGAAAGACCTACTTCCTGACGATTTAAAGAAACCATCAAACCTACAATGGTAACATCGGCTGCTGCTCTTACCTTAGGAACGGTTTCCTCCATAGATTTACCGGAGGTCGTTACATCCTCAATCATAACCACACGGTCGCCATCCACCGGCTTATAGCCTAAAAGACCACCTTTATCTGCGCCGTGATCCTTTTCTTCCTTACGGTCACAGCAATATTTAATCTCTTTTCCATACAATCTTGAATATGCCTCTGCAGTTACTACTGCTAAGGGAATACCCTTATATGCAGGTCCAAAAAGCACATCAAAATCATCCCCGTAGGATGCATGAATCGCCTTTGCATAATACTCTCCAAGACGAGATAACTGCGATCCCGTCACATATGCTCCCGCATTCATAAAGAAAGGACTCTTTCTTCCACTTTTTAAGGTAAAATCTCCAAATTTAAGTACCTGGCTTTCTACCATAAACTCAATAAACTCCTGCTTATACTGTTCCATGCTCGTTTCCTTCCTTTACTCTATTTTGCAGACTTTTAGTCCTTATACCATTTGATATCATCGATATAAATCCGTCTTCAAGGCCTTAGATCCTTGTATCATATTTTATCATATCGCAATACTCCATAGCAATGAAAAAGGGTCTGTCAAACAGACAGACCCTGCTTTACGCATACCCCAAAACTAAACTTCGTCATCAAAGAATTCTTCCTCGGAAACAGCTTCCTTTACTTCCTCGGCAGCAGTCTCTGCAACTTCATCAGCCGCATCTTCTGCGTCCTTCTTTGTGAACTTATCCTTCACCTTGGTAGCTGCATCTTTCACCTTACCAGCTGCGGTAGAAGCGAAGTTCTTTACGCCATCCAAAGATACATACTTACGCTTTGCTGCAGGCGCTTCGTCCTCATCAAAAAGATCGAAATCATCTAAATCATCCATCGCCTCTTTTGCCTTCTTGGTCTGGAGATAATGATATACACCAGCTGCAGTAGCTCCGGCGATTGCGGTAAATACAAGCACTTTTCCAAACTTCTTTGCCATGTCTTCATCCTCACTTTTCTTTTTTATTAATAGGACCTTCTGCCCATCATCTTTGTTCTATTGTAACCTATTCCGTACAATTTATAAAGAAACTTCTAAAGACTGTTCTTCAACATTTCTTTTACTTCTGCTAAGCGATCCCTTGCTTTATCCTTCTGGGAAGCAGCGGCCATACCATTACCAATCACCGCCATAAATAACTTCTGCGCATCCTGGAAATATCCTAGTTTCATAGATAATATCCCAATCAGATAATCCACCGTTAGATCTGGCATTCCGGGCACACTTCCTTCTTTCTGCCTAGCAAGTACTAGCCCTTCCCTTGCTGCTGCCAGATATTTAATCTCTTCCTGCTTGATTTCTTGGACAAGTGATTCTTCTGTCACCCACTCACTGTAACTGCGAAGGAGCCATGCCATTCTAAGACACAGGCTGGCAATCTCTCCATTTTTACCAAGGCGAACCTTGGAACAGGTGATTGCTCTCTTATAGCGCAGAATTGCATCCTCAAAATGCAATACTCCAGTTTTCAGTATGCCAGGTTGAAATGGTCTTCTGATTTTTTCATCCAACAGTAGTTTATGCGGTTTAGCCAACGGCTTAAAATTCGTCTGAATGGCTGCATAACCACAACCCTCACAGCAAAGAACATCATATTTCAATGGTTCAAAATACTTGTATCTTGTACGAAGGTCTTTTTCTGTACCAAGAGGTCTTAACTTTGCAATCTTGGCTATCGGATTTGCAGCTTTCTTACCACACAAGGGGCAGTCAAATTCTTTTACATAGATAAAACTATCCTCTGGCTCTCCACCCTCTTCACTTCGTTTTACCGGTTCCTCAATATCGTAGTAGGTCATTTCCCCAAGGGGATACAATTCCTCTACCTTGTACTCCGGCAGACCTAAATCATTTAAATCTACAGATAGTTTCACTCTGTAACCTCCAAAACCCTATCGAAATCCTACTTCTGCAGGGTAAAGCTGCTCTTCAATCCTACAACACGGTTAAACACTAATGCATCTTCCTTAGAATCCTTTGCATCTACGCAGAAAAATCCCTGACGAACAAACTGGAAGCTGTCGTATGCCTTAACATCTCTCAGTGCAGGCTCTAGCTTGCAATTCTTTAATACAGTGATGGAATTCGGGTTAAGATTCATACTTCCATCTTCTTCGTTATATACGCCCTTTTCTTCATCCACCAGATTCTCATAGAGACGAACTTCTGCATCTACTGCCCCCTGCGCAGGTACCCAATGAATGGTTCCCTTTACCTTACGATCACAGGTGCATCCCGGTCCCTGCTTGGTTGCAGGATCGTAAGTACAATGTACTACAGTGACCTTTCCATCTGCATCTGTCTCGTAAGAAGTAGCAGTTACAAAATATGCGCTCATGAGACGAACTTCATTGCCTGGATAAAGTCTAAAATACTTCTTCGGGGGTTCAATCATAAAGTCATCTCTATCAATGTAAAGTTCCTTTCCAAAAGGTACTTTACGACTTCCTAAGGATTCATTTTCTAAATTATTCGGAATCTCCAGTTCTTCCGTCTGTCCTTCTGGATAGTTATCAATTACAAGTTTAATAGGATCTAAACATGCCATCATACGAGGACGAGACAACTTTAAATCTTCACGGATACAATACTCGAGCATTGCATAATCCACGGAGGAATCAGCCTTACTTACGCCGCAAAGTTCAACAAACTTCTGAATAGAGCCGGGAGTAAATCCACGTCTACGAAGCGCTGCAATAGTAACCAATCTAGGATCATCCCAGCCATCAACTACGCCATCTTCAACCAATTTCTTGATATATCTCTTTCCTGTGACCACATTGGTCAGATACATTTTTGCAAATTCAATCTGTCTGGGAGGATTGGGATACTCTAACTCTCTTACTACCCAATCGTACAAAGGCCTATGTGCTTCAAACTCCAGTGTACAGATGGAATGGGTAATTCCTTCCTCCGCATCTTCGATGGGATGCGCAAAATCATACATAGGATAGATGCACCACTTATCGCCTGTATTGTGATGGGTCATATGCGCCACACGATAAATAACCGGATCACGCATGTTGATGTTAGGGCTGCTCATATCAATGCGTGCACGAAGTACTTTGGTTCCGTCCTCAAACTCGCCATTCTTCATTGACTCAAATAGTGCAAGGTTCTCTTCAATGGAACGATTAGCGGAGGGATCTTCCTTACCAGGCTCCGTCAAGGTACCACGATACTCTCTGATTTCTTCTGCGGAAAGGTCTGAAACATATGCCTTGCCTTTTTTAATTAACTTAATGGCACCCTCATACATCTTTCCGAAATAATCGGAAGCAAAATACAGTCTATCTTCCCAATCTGCACCAAGCCAGGCAATATCTGCTTCAATCGCTTTTACAAACTCTGTACGTTCTTTCATGGGGTTTGTATCATCAAATCGCATGTTAAACTTACCGCCATACTTCTTGGCAAGTCCATAATTCAATAAAATACTTTTTGCATGTCCGATATGTAAATATCCATTGGGTTCCGGAGGAAAGCGGGTATGTACCGTAGTATATACACCTTCTGCCAAATCCTTATCAATGGCCTGTTCAATAAAGTTTTTAGAAACCTTTTCTGCAGTTTCTTCCGTTTCGGTTACTTTAATTTCTTCACTCATGTTTGTACACTCCTAAATGAAATAAACGTCTTCTGCATTATATCACATTTGCCTGCTCCTCTCCACCTTTTACCATGTTTCAGAGCCCCTTTTTCCTTGCAAGAAACGGGCTTTTCCAATATAATAGAAGTGGAATTTTTTTGAGGTACTAACCTCATAGAATAACTGAAGGAGAAATCATCAATGAGATTAATTACACGTTCTGATTTTGACGGTCTTGCATGCGGTACTCTTCTTCTCGAGGCGGGGATTATCGATAGCTGGAAGTTCTGTCATCCCAAGGATTTACAGGATGGTCTGATTGAAATCACCGAGAATGACTGTCTTGCCAATGTACCTTATGTACCTGGCTGCGGTCTCTGGTTCGATCATCACTCTTCCGAGCACGAGCGTCAGGAACTTGCTGGTAAGTATAAGGGCGAAAGCCGTATCACCCCTTCCTGTGCACGTATTATTTATGAGTACTATGGTGGCAAGGAAAGATTTTCTCATTTCGACGATATGATGGTAGCTGTAGATAAGGTTGACTCTGGAAACCTTACCTTAGACGAGATTTTAAATCCCGAAGGATGGATTCTGGTTGGCTTCTTAATGGATCCCAGAACCGGTTTGGGAAGATGGCGTAACTTCACCATTCCCAACTATAAGTTGATGGAGAACCTAATGCAGGCGATCCGCACCATGAACACCGATGAAATCCTTGCCCTTCCTGATGTTGTAGAGCGTATGGAAGTATACAGAGAGCAGGATGCAATGTTCAAGGAGATGGTTAAGGCTCACACCGAGATCCGTGGCGATGTTATCATCACTGATCTTCGTGGCGTAGATCCTATCTATTCCTCTAACCGTTTCTTAATTTACAGTTTATATCCTGAGCAGAACATTTCTGTATGGATTACCGCTGGTAAGGGTGGTCAGGGTTGTGCCTGCGCTGTTGGATACAGCATCCTTAACAGAACCTCCAATGTCAATGTTGGTTCTCTCATGCTGAAGTATGGCGGCGGTGGACACAAAGCCGTAGGAACCTGCCAGTTCTCTAACGATGATATGCCTACCAAGGTTCCTGAACTTTTAGATGAACTTGTAAAGCTCTCTGAGGAAACCAAGTAATTCATTTCCGTAATATTCGCCGCAAGGCATAAAAACCTGCTAAGAAAAATCAAGTACTAAATTGATTTTCTTGCAGGTTTT
>JAKSRR010000017.1 GCA_024403455.1 Lachnospiraceae bacterium
AAATCTATTGCCAATTGTTTTACTAAAATCTCGTTCATCTTGTATCCTCTCTTTTCACCGTAGCATCTTAAACATTCCTCAATATAAATGATAAGGACTCTTTAATTTAATAATTTATGACAAAGTATATTTCTCTTTTATGATGCCTATTTATTGGCAATGGCAGCCTGTGGAGTGCTCCAAAGAGGGAGTGGCTATCGTTGGAATAACTATGGTTGTTTTACTATGAAATCCATAAAGAATATGGCAAGAATAGACTTAATAAAGCCACTTATTCTGCAAATATACACTAATTCTTATTTATGTCCGACACAATATGTAACACCCTGTCACTATCAACTATCTCCGCTAATCTTTCTTTCAAAAATGATGGTTTTATATTATATTGGTCGATATTCTCAAGTGGAATCCACTTCATCCGCTCTGCAGCTCCCATAGAATTGATTGAATTACTGTTAAGACTTGTATTTCCTTTACTTTTCATTACATAGTAAAATTCAATACAATGGCAATTCAGTCCATCTATATTTCCACCATGACCATCAAAGAAATTTTCTACAATAACAGCTAAATGGTCCACTTCATACGGCACACCAGTTTCTTCGTATACTTCTCTTTTAATACACTCCTCTGATGATTCACCCAAATGCACGCCACCGCCGACTGTATAAAAATAATCTATGGTATCATCAGTAATAAACAAAACTTTTCCTTCTTCTGCAATGATTGCCCCAGCACGATATCGAAACCAATTTTTTCCACTTACAAAGCAGCAGTCCTTGCTACGTAATCCTATTTGATATGCTAAAAGGCGCAAGAAATACTCTGGAATTCTTCTATGGCCTAACTCCCAATCTGTAATCGTCGGATAGGGTATCTCATATTCAATTGCAAAATCCTTTCTGGTCATTCCTGTACTTTCACGAAGACTAACTAGATAATCTCTTTTCTCATCACGTTCCATAACTAGTCCTCTTTCTTTTCCTCTACCATGCGAGCACTGGTTTCTATCATATCTGTTACTAAATGGTTTAGTTCTGAAGCTTTCTTTGATGTTATCACCGAAACTCCTGTTGTAGCTTCGATACTGTCCTTTGCCGCCTTTGCAGCAGCACCACCAGCATGTGTAACCTGTTTACTTTCCTCGAATCCAATTGGCTTCTGTTGTTTTGAAATCTCAGTAGTCGCCGCCTCAGCCACCATATTCAGTGCAAGCTCTAATGTGCTCATATTATCCCTAAGACTTTCCTTTTTAAGTCCTTTTAATTCTTTATATTGTCTAGTAGTCATCCCACTCCATGCTTTGGTAAGTTCATCTGTTAAAATAGCATACTCAGTTCCCTTTTCAATACCTCTTGCTCTCCACTCATCCGTCAATTCCTTACGAACACTAATTGATTGTAAACGCTGATTAATCCATTCTCTAGAGTATCCTTGCCTCTCATATGTAGCTATCAATCGTTCAGCAATAAGCTCAGGATCTAAAGTCTCATCAATTCTCTCACGACCAACTTCTGCTAACCAAAGTTTAATTGGTTCAGCTTTCTTAGATGGAATAGATTGGATAATACGAAGAAGTTCCTCTGTTGTTGCAACATCAGTAGCATATTTTTTACCATCTTTTGGTGACTTTAATTTCAGTTGGTTACAATTTGTAACCAACTGATTTCCTTCTTCGACCATTCTCAATTTCGTAACCTTCCAATAATTACGAGCTGCGTCATAATCTTGTGCTTCTACCAATACAGCTATTACGTCAATTATTGAAAAATACCACTCTTCTTTCTCTCTATCCCACGCTGTTCTAATCTTTTGATTTTCAAATAATTGGATTTTTTCCTGTTCACTCATTATAATATCCTCCTCTTATTTGTTTATGCATTGCATACCTGCATTGTATTCTTATGCAATGCATATGTCAATAGTAAGAATCATAATTTACAGCTTACGATAGTTTTTTCCATTTTCCACATATCTTCTAAAGATTGTTCACTCAAAAAAAGAACTCTGTTCCAACCATTATGGTTAAAACAGAGTTCCCATAATTCATATTAGTTTCGCAACTTTTATGCCAAGGATAGCATTACTTATTAGCGATAGCAGCCTGGGCTGCAGCAAGTCTAGCGATCGGTACACGATAAGGTGAGCAAGATACATAATCAAGACCAATCTTATGGCAGAACTCAACGGAAGAAGGATCTCCACCATGCTCGCCACAGATACCGCAGTGCAGAGCAGGACGAATGCCCTTACCCTTTTCGATTGCGATTTCCATAAGCTGACCTACACCAGACTGATCAAGCTTAGCAAATGGATCGTTTTCGAAAATCTTTGCCTTGTAGTATGCTTCTAAGAACTTACCAGCATCATCACGGGAGAATCCATAGGTCATCTGTGTTAAATCGTTGGTACCGAAGCAGAAGAACTCAGCTTCCTTTGCAATCTCATCAGCAGTAAGTGCTGCACGAGGAATCTCAATCATGGTACCGATTTCGTACTTAAGATTAACACCAGCAGCTACTACTTCTGCAGCAGCGGTCTCCATAACGATATTCTTAACAAACTTGAACTCTTTAACATCACCAGTAAGAGGAATCATGATTTCAGGCTTAACTTCCCAATCAATATGCTCCTTCTGTACCTTGATTGCTGCACGGATAATCGCTCTAGCCTGCATTACAGCGATTTCAGGATAGGTAACAGTCAGACGGCATCCTCTGTGACCCATCATAGGGTTGAACTCTTTTAAGTTCTCGATAATAGCTTCGATTTCTTCTACAGTCTTTCCTTTTACTCTAGCAAGCTTTTCGATATCTGCTGGATCAGTAGGAACGAACTCATGTAACGGAGGATCAAGGAAACGAATGGTAACAGGGTTACCCTCCATTGCAAGATAAAGCTGTTCAAAGTCATTCTGCTGAAGAGGAAGAATCTTTGCAAGTGCTTCTTCTCTTTCTTCAACGGTATCAGAGCAAATCATCTCACGGAATGCATCGATACGATTGCCTTCGAAGAACATGTGCTCTGTACGGCAAAGACCAATACCTTCTGCACCGAGTTCTCTAGCCTTCTTTGCATCATGAGGTGTATCTGCATTCGTACGAACCTTTAATCTTCTGAACTTATCAGCCCAAGCCATGATTCTACCGAACTCACCTGCGATGGTAGCTTCAACAGTTCTGATAGCTCCATCATAGATATTACCGGAAGTACCATCGAAGGAAATAACATCACCTTCGTGATATACCTTACCACCAAGCTTGAATTCCTTCTTAGCTTCATTCATCTGCATTTCAGAGCATCCGGATACGCAGCAGGAACCCATACCACGAGCAACTACGGCTGCATGAGAAGTCATACCACCACGAGCAGTTAAGATACCCTGTGCGCACTTCATACCTTCAATATCTTCAGGAGAAGTTTCAAGTCTTACAAGAACAACCTTCTCACCTCTCTGGGACCACTCTTTTGCATCTTCTGCAGTAAATACAATCTTACCGCAAGCTGCACCAGGTGCTGCACCAAGTGCTTTACCAATAACGGTTGCTCTAGCAAGTGCATTCTTGTCAAACTGAGGATGTAATAAGGTATCCAAGTTACGAGGATCAATCATTGCTACTGCTTCTTCCTCAGATCTCATACCTTCATCTACAAGATCGCAGGCAATCTTAAGAGCTGCCTGTGCGGTTCTCTTACCATTTCTGGTCTGTAACATATAAAGCTTTCCGTGCTCAACAGTAAACTCCATATCCTGCATATCACGATAATGCTTTTCGAGATTCGCACATACATCCTGGAACTGCTTAAATGCTTCAGGGAACTTCTCTTCCATCTCAGCAATCTTCATAGGTGTACGAACACCTGCTACTACGTCCTCACCCTGTGCGTTGGTTAAGAATTCACCAAAGAGTCCCTTTTCACCGGTTGCAGGGTTTCTGGTAAAGGCAACACCAGTACCGCAATCATCACCCATGTTACCAAATGCCATGGACTGTACGTTTACAGCGGTACCCCAGGAATAAGGGATATCATTATCACGACGATATACATTTGCACGAGGATTATCCCAAGATCTAAATACAGCCTTGATAGCACCCATAAGCTGTTCCTTAGGATCAGCCGGGAAATCTTCACCAATCTTGCTCTTATACTCTGCCTTGAACTGATTTGCAAGTTCCTTAAGATCTTCTGCAGTCAACTCTACGTCAAGGGTTACGCCCTTCTTTTTCTTCATCTCGTCGATAAGTTCTTCAAAATACTTCTTACCAACTTCCATAACTACGTCAGAGTACATCTGGATGAATCTTCTGTAGCAGTCATAAGCCCAACGAGGATTACCAGACTTCTTAGAAAGAACTTCTACTACATCTTCATTCAGACCAAGGTTTAAGATAGTATCCATCATACCAGGCATGGAAGCTCTTGCACCGCTTCGTACAGATACAAGAAGAGGATTCTCCTGATCACCGAATTTCTTACCGGTAATCTCTTCCATTTTTTCAATATATTCCATAATCTGTGCCTGAATCTCAGCATTAATCTGACGACCATCTTCATAATACTGGGTACAAGCTTCTGTTGTAATGGTGAAACCCTGTGGTACAGGAAGACCAAGATTAGTCATTTCTGCAAGGTTTGCACCCTTACCCCCGAGAAGTTCGCGCATGCTTGCTTCGCCTTCACTGAACAAATACACCCATTTTTTTGCCATTATCTTTCTCCTTTTTAAGAATTTCGGGCAGAAATACCTATAATGCCCCACTATTTTTCTATTCTAACACACTTTTTATTGATATGCACGATATATTTTGTGATTTTTATAATTTTTCTGTGAATTTTGCACAAAAACAAACCGACAATTCTTCACCAAAAAATCCCCACCCGAAAAGGTGGGGATCCTGTTACCAAGTTTTTTAGAATGTGAACTTATCTGCAAACCATGCATCTAACTCATCAATGGAAACACGAACCTGTTCCATAGAGTCACGCATACGAATAGTAACACAGTTATCTGTCTCAGAATCAAAGTCATAAGTGATGCAGAAAGGAGTACCGATTTCATCCTGACGACGATATCTCTTACCGATATTTCCACGATCATCAAATTCGCAGTAATATTTCTTAGATAACTTCTGGAAGATCTTCTCAGCACCTTCGTTTAACTTCTTGGATAAAGGAAGTACACCAATCTTCACAGGTGCAAGGGCAGGATGGAAACGCATTACGGTACGCATATCACCATCGCCAAGATCTTCTTCATCATATGCTGCACACATAAATGCAAGTACTACACGATCACAACCAAGGGAAGGCTCAACTACATAAGGAACATATTTCTCATTCTTCTCATCATCATAGTAAGTCATATCCTGCTTACTTACATTCTGATGCTGGGTTAAATCGTAGTCAGTTCTATCTGCGATACCCCAAAGCTCACCCCAACCGAAGGGGAATAAGAACTCAATATCCGTTGTACCCTTAGAATAGAAGCAAAGCTCTTCAGGACTATGGTCACGCAGTCTTATCTCATCTTCCTTAATACCAAGGGAAAGTAACCAGTCACGGCAGAAGCCTCTCCAGTACTGGAACCACTCTAAATCAGTTCCAGGCTCGCAGAAGAATTCAAGCTCCATCTGCTCAAACTCTCTGGTACGGAAGGTAAAGTTTCCGGGAGTTACTTCGTTACGGAAGGACTTACCAATCTGGCCGATACCAAAAGGAAGTTTCTTTCTACTAGTACGCTGTACGTTCTTAAAGTTTACAAAGATACCCTGCGCTGTTTCGGGACGAAGGTATACGGTGCTCTTTGCATCTTCCGTTACACCCTGGAAGGTCTTAAACATTAAGTTAAACTGACGAATATCAGTGAAGTTATGCTTACCGCAGGTAGGGCAAGGAATTGACTTCTCCTTGATAAAATTCATCATTTCTTCAGGACTCCATGCATCTACAGAAGTTTCTAATTCGATGCCGTTTTCCTTACAGAAATCTTCAATTACATTATCAGCACGGAATCTTTCGTGGCATTCACGACAGTCCATAAGAGGATCAGAAAATCCACCAAGGTGACCAGATGCAACCCAAGTCTGAGGATTCATTAAAATTGCACAGTCAACACCTACGTTGTAGGGATTCTCCTGTACAAACTTCTGCCACCAAGCACGCTTAACATTGTTCTTCAGTTCAACACCGAGGTTACCGTAGTCCCAAGTATTTGCAAGACCACCATAAATCTCAGAACCTGCATAAACAAATCCACGTCCTTTTGCAAGTGCTACGATTTTGTCCATTGTTTTTTCCATAATAAGTACTCTCCTTTTCGGAACCCTTGCCCCCGCCGTTGTGAGGAGTATTCCATATTTATTTAAAGCGCGGAAAAACGCTTTATTTCAACTAACATATCATAAAACAAGCAAGAAAAATTGACAAGCAAAACCCTTTATAAAAATGGTTCCAGCATTTCTTCACTTTTAAAGGTATGCTGCCAGAGTCTTGCCTTCTCACGGTCGATAATCAGTTTCAGCTGATGCTTTGCCTCAGGTACCAGAGTGAAAGAAAACAATTTTTCCGGTTCTGTGGCCAATATAAACTGTTCTGCGTACTTTGTTGCTGGAAGTAAATCTATTCTCTCTGATTTCTTGTACTCTCCCATAAGTCCCATCACCTTCAGTTCGTACACGAGTTTAATAAGACTTTTTTCCATCTGCCCTGACGTACATTTTTTTAATGCTAGATATAATGTCTTCAGCAGTTCTTTCTCCGGAATATTTTCTCTGGTATTGAACTGCGCTACTTCCAGAAAATACATGCCATACAAAGTCGCCTCAAAATCATTCCTAAGTTCAATAAAGAAGTCTGTAATATTGGCATCGGAAAGGGTATAAGCTTCTCTGCCGGGATACAGTTTAAAATCACCAAAACAAAAGAAATCCGTCGTGGCAGTCAGTTTTCCGCCCTGCCGTCTTGCACCTCTCGCAAAGGCAGTAATCCGTCCCCGATCCACGGTTAATATTTCCACCCGCCTGTCAAACTCCCCTATAGGGGTCTGCTTTAGGACCATTCCTTTTGTCAGAACAATATGATCCAAGGTTATTTTTTCTCCTCGTCCTTATTGTATCCAAAGTTCTTAATTAAGAAGTCTGACTCACGCCAATCTTTTTTCACCTTAACAAACAGTTTCAGATTCGCTCTGCATTCTAACATATCTTCAATTTCTACCCGGGCCAGGGAGCCAATCTTCTTTAACATATTGCCACCCTTACCAATGATGATTCCTTTATGGGAATCTCTTTCGCAAATGATGGTTGCATCAATATCATAGATGCCCCCGCGCGCAGTTTCACGATAAACCATCTGATCGATAGCAACCGCAATACCGTGTGGAATTTCCTTGTCTAAACTACGAAGTGCTTTCTCTCGAATGAGTTCCGCAGTAATTTGACGCATCGGCTGATCCGTCACGGTATCTTCATCATAGAAGAAGGGGCCAACCTCCAAATACTTAAAGATATTCTCTAACAGTTCATCAACACCATTTCCCTTTAATGCACTAACAGGAATAATCTCTGCAAAATCCATTTCTTTGCGATAGGTATCAATATAGGTTAGTAGTTCTGCTGGTTTTACTGTATCAATCTTGTTAATTACAAGAATCACGGGGGATTTTGCATTTTTCAGCATCTCGATAATATGCCTCTCCCCTTCACCAATATAATTGGTTGGTTCTACAAGCCAGAGCACAGCATCCACATCCTTCATGGACTGCTTTGCTACACCAACCATATAATCCCCAAGTTTATTCTTTGCTTTATGAATTCCTGGGGTATCTACAAAGACAATCTGTCCTCTCTCATCAGTAAATACCGTCTGGATGCGATTTCTTGTGGTTTGTGGCTTATTGGATGTAATTGCAATCTTCTGCCCAATGATTTTATTCATTAATGTTGACTTACCAACGTTGGGTCTTCCAATAATGGCGCAAAAGCCAGATTTCTTTTCTTCCATCACAAATCTCCTGCCTACTTCTTGGATATTACAAGAGGCTTTATTTCTTCAAACAAATCTGCATTCTTTTTAATCATTTCTTCGCCGCCTACAACCACGAGTACATCATTATTCAAAAATGCCACTAAATATTTTGCAGTAGTATGAATATCCTCTAAAGTGGTATCCAGAACTTCATTTCTTATTCTCTGGATAACATCCTGACCTTCTCCGGATAAGTAATAAGTCCTGTCACGATCAATGAGCGTAGGTACAGAAACCGGCGTATCATTGGCTCCTATGGTGGAAATAATATAATTCAGAAGTTCCTCATCCTCTAATTCCATCTGGGCAATATACTGAGGACATGCTTCAAAGATAGCATTAGTTTCCGTTAAATGAGGATCTCTGTAAGAAACAAAATAAGCATTTCCGGTGGGGCTGAATCTGCTCATACACCCATAAGCACCACCCATAACACGAACATTCTGCCACAAGTAGTCATAGCCAAGAATTGTTTTTAATACATGAAGCGAGCCATGGAAGGAAAGTCCTGCCTTTTCATAATCACCAGCTCGGCATACATACTGCACCTGGCCAGAAAATGTAAATGCAGTTTTCTTCTTCGGTGTCAGAGCAATCTCTGTATCCCCTGAAAGCCCTACAGCATCTTTAGTTAATCGTCCAATCACGGTCGCAAATACCCCTGTAAGAGCCTTTATCTGCTGGCGTTCACAACCAATATCAAAAAGAAGTCTGTCTTTTCTAAAGAGGAAATCCTTAACAAGCTGCAAAGTCTTTATAAACTCTTCTTTTCTTTCATCAAAGTGTTCATCTAAATCAATTAAGAACTGATAGTAACCATAACCAGACTTCGCCTCTCCGTATGCAGCATGTTTTGAAACCATAGACAGCGCATAATTGTAAGCAAAAGTATGTCCGCTGCCCATAAACAGGCCTTCCATACTGCTTCTGGACTCTGCTATGATTTCCTTCAATCTGGTTTCATCCTGAAGATTTGCATTAAATACCACTTCTTCCATCAGTTGCGCAGCATCGGAAAGTTGTCCAACGAGGCACTTGCACTTCGTTCCAGCATACAGCGTTATATCATGTGTTTTACGATTCTCAATAATATGGCTGGCAAAGCCTAAACCACCTGTTTTTCTACCAATAGCATAGTTTAACTTGTCATAGGTATAATTTGTCGTATTAATATTTCCCAGAATATCAAACAATAATGTTACATAGGGGAGATACTGTACCGGCAAATCTGTATAATCAAACAGCATCTGTACATAAATAATGCCGCCAGTTGCATATTCATGGTAAATTGCCTTATAACCATCTAGCAGCATTTCTTCGCTATGAAGCTGTCGTCCCTCTCTCTTTAAATCTTCTCTAGATAGTGAAGGAAGCGTCGCCTTCTGCTCTGGCGTATCCTCTTCCAGCTGATATTCCTTTAAGGCCTTCGTACTTTCTATAATCTTCTGCTTTTCTTCCGTCGTTAGACTCTGCTTATAAGCTTCTAATTTTTCTGAAAGCGCCTGGTCACGTTTCGCCTGCAGTCCTTTCTTTGGAACAAGCGTTAGAATAGTCTTGTGATTATTCTTTAAAAGAAGGTCCTCTACCAATTTTTCAAAATATCCTTCTTCTACCTTCTTCTCTAGCTTTTCAAGAACGGTAATCATCTCTAAGGATGCAAAAGGCTTATTATCATCGTAGAGCCAGGATTCCAATGCATTTAACCCATAAATCAATCCCTTAGGGTAATGCCCAAAGTCTGCTTCTCGCAGTTTAAAAGCATTCCTGTTAATAGCAGCATATAGAGCTTCCTTATCAAAGCCTTCCTTTACAACGTTTGTAAGCACCTCTTCAATAGTTTCCACAAACATTTTTTCATCGCTTGCATTAGCATTTTTCGTACTTACAGAGTAGTATGGCTCCAGCAGACACTGGTCAAGACAAGCATCCACTTCCGTACCGATTCCTTTTTCTGTAAGGGTCTTACGAAGGATTCCGCCATTTCCACAGAGTGCTCTGTCAATGATGTCCATAGCCATATAAATTTCCATGTCATCATTTTCAGGAAGTGTCATATTGTAGGACAGGAACGTTGCATTTTCCTCGCTCTCATCCTCTGCAATCGGATACTCTTTCTGCAAATATAAAGGCGCATCAAAGGGCCTTTGCTTGCCAGGATAAGAATCCACCTTTAAGGCATCATACTTCGATAAATACTCTTCATCCATCCATTTTAAACGTTCAGCCATGTCTCCATTGCCATACAAATAAATGTACGCATTGGAAGGATGATAGTATTTGCTATGAAAATCTAGAAATGCCTGATAGGTCAGTTCGGGAATAACGTCTGGATCTCCGCCGGATTCTACCGCATATGCTGTGTCAGGATATAAAGAATTAAGGATTTCTCTGGCAAATACATCTTCAGGATTGGAAAATGCACCCTTCATTTCGTTATAAACAACGCCATTATAAGTAAGGGGGCTATCTTCTGTCTCCATCTCATAATGCCAGCCTTCCTGCATGAAGATTTTTTCCTCATGATAAATGTTTGGATGAAATACTGCATCCAAATAAACATCCATTAAGTTCTGGAAATCCTTATCATTGCAGGATGCCACAGGATATACCGTCTTATCCGGATAGGTCATGGCATTTAAAAAGGTATTCAGCGAACTCTTACAAAGCTCAACAAAGGGATCTTTGCAGGGATACTTATCAGAACCACAAAGTACAGTATGTTCCACAATATGTGCTACACCAGTAGAGTCCTTAGGTGGTGTTCTAAAACCGATGTAGAACACCTTGTTCTCTTCTTCATTTTCCAGAACTGCCACGCGGGCACCCGTCTTTTTGTGTCTTAATAAATATGCTTCACTATCTAAATCTTTGCTATGATGTTGCTCAACAAGTTCATAAGCAGATAATTTATCAAAATTCATGAATGTTCACTCCTTTAATCTATACGCTAAAGCCCATAAGTGCGAGATTACTGATAATGATATCCTGCACAAGTAATTCTTCTCCTACATGATCATCACAAAACTGTAGGAAGTCGTTGAGTTTCAGCGTCTTTTCTTTATATCCCCCTTTAGGGTGAGGCGCATAGAAATGCACTTTAATCTTTAACTGTCTGTAAAACTCGTAACACAAATCATCCTGCGTAATATTTAACAGATGCTGCCCAATCATCATGTCTGGCTCAGCATCCTTTAATATATAAATTCGAACAATATTCTGAAACTTCTGCGGACAATAGGCATGTGCCAAAATCTCTTTATAGGTTAATCTTCCACCAACCGTTAGTGAGGAAAAATCTGTCAGAATATGCTTATAATCATTTTCTCCAAACGTAAAACTCATACTTATCAGCGCTTTCCTTCATACCGAATCTTCTTATCAGCCGGCTCTTCCATCTGTTTTGCTGCCGCCAGCAAGTCCTCAGGCGTAGCAAATTCCGTAGGACGATATTCCACCGTTAAGGAAGCCTCTTTCACTTCTGCTACATAAGCTTCCATGCTCTCCATAATGGCTTTCGTCACCAGTTCATCCATCGATTCAATGGGTGTTTCTGCAGGAATATTCTTAATAAAATGCCACAGGCCCATGTTGCCTTCACTGATTAATTCAGAAAACTTTACACCCTGATACAGATAAAGACGAGCCACCTGTACAACATGATGCATATAATGCTCGGTAAGACTTCGTTTTGCTTCATTACGACCAGCCAAAACATTCATTTTAAGAACTCTAAGGGCATCCCCTTCGTACACCGGCAGTTCTTCCAGTTCCTGCAGATATAACCCTAAATGTCCTTCCTCTTCCGGGTCGATATCTCCATTTTCATTCTGCATCATCTCTTTGATAAATTCTTCGTCGTTCATAACTCACCTATTCTTCATCATCGTTGTTAAAGTACATTCCACCGATAGGATGGTTCTGGTTTGCTCCATACTCTGTAATATGTGTATGGGTAAACAAATGATCATTACAGTATTCATAGCTTCCTACACATTTGGAACAGAATCTAAACTGTAAATACGGATGTTCTACAGAATTCCGGCCACAAATAGCACACTTATGTCTGGTGGAGGCGTAGGAATACTGCATGGGCTCCACTTTTTTTGCATACTCTCTTCTTCTTTGCGCCTGCTTAACCTTCCCTCTGATATTTAAATTAGAAAGATAGAACACCAGGAAGTTGAGCAGCGAAGACAAAATAACCATAAGTAGCACTAACCACCAGTAAGGTAATGAATTATCTGAAATAACAGCATCAACAACTTCATAGCCCATCATCACAGCATAAACAACACCAAGCCATTTTACCTTGATAGGAATTAGGAAGTATAACATAACAACGTTGTTGGGGAAGGTTGCTGCAAATGCCAAGAATATGGACATATTGATGTAATACGTTGTAAATGCCAGAGACGCCATGTAATAGAAAAAGCTTCCTCCCGCCGCACCGCGAAACATGGAAGAATAGAACAAATCTGTCATGGCAATAAAATTATGAATGGGTTTGATAAGTTCACAAAGGCCAAATGTTACAAAAGAGCCGATAATAGTGAAAACAATACCCGAGAAAATATAGTAAGTAAAATAAAAGTCACCCCAGGCCTGCACTAGCTGTCTGGAAATAGAATAATAGAATAAAAGCATAATAACAACATAGATAATGTTTGAGCTTGGTGGTGGAATTAATAACCAAGTAACCAGTCTCCAAACCTGTCCATGCAGAATCGCATAAGGGTTTAATGAAAGAACAGCACTAATCCCTAGCCCATTAAATGCGTTTGTTAATGCATATTCAAAGATATAACCTATTATGTAGCAGCCAATCATAATTAAAGGAAGATTGGGAATTCCTTTACCATGGCACTTCTTTTCCAAATATTTGGCTAATTTTCCCATACTTACCACCTAACCTTACTTATAGGGAAGAAATTGTTGCTCGTTAAGATATACTCGCAACCGCTTCGCTTGTTGCTCGTTAAGTTAATGCCACTGTCGTGGCATTAACTTATATTATAACATAATCCACTAACTGTAGCCTATGGACCAGGATTTGTCACAAAATGTTCTTCTTTGTGAAACCTTCGTGAAACTACCCTCTTCATTTGCGAATTTTCCTTAATTTTAGTATAATTTATCTTCGTATGTAGTAATGAAAACTATGTGAGGTTTTGAAATGAACGAAGCAGTAAATCGTTTAGGAATTGATATTGGTTCTACCACTGTAAAGGTAGCTTTAATTAATGAAAAGAATGAGATTCTATTCTCTGACTATAAAAGACATTTTGCAAACATCCGTGAAACATTACAGGATTTATTAAATGATGCCTATGCAAAGGTTGGCGACTGTGATTTACAGCCCATGATTACGGGTTCTGGCGGACTCACTCTAGCAAAGCATTTGGAAGTTGGATTCACCCAGGAAGTTCTAGCGGTAGCAACCTCTTTAGAGACATTTGCGCCCAAAACAGACGTAGCCATTGAACTTGGTGGTGAAGATGCCAAGATTATTTATTTTGAAGGCGGTAACGTAGAGCAGCGTATGAACGGCATCTGTGCCGGCGGTACTGGTTCCTTTATTGACCAGATGGCTTCTCTCTTACAGACAGATGCAGCCGGACTCAATGAATATGCTAAGAATTATCAGTCCATGTATACCATAGCAGCACGCTGTGGTGTATTTGCAAAGACAGATATTCAGCCTTTAATCAACGACGGTGCTACCAGAGAGGATCTCTCCGCTTCCATTTTCCAGGCAGTTGTTAACCAGACCATATCTGGTCTTGCCTGCGGTAAGCCCATTCGTGGCCATGTAGCCTTCTTAGGTGGACCACTACACTTCCTGTCCGAATTAAAGAAGGCATTTGTTCGCACCTTAAAATTAGATGACGAACATATTATTGATACTGACAATTCTCATTTATTTGCTGCCCTTGGTTCCGCACTAAATGCAACCAAGGAGCCTGTTGTTACGCTGAAATCCATGGTAGATAAGTTAAATGGCGAAATCCACATGGAGTTTGAGGTAGAGCGTATGGAGCCTCTTTTTGCTGATGATGCAGCATACGAGGCATTTACGAAAAGACACAATAGCCACTGCGTAGAAACTGCTGAATTATCTACTTATAAAGGAGATTGCTTCCTTGGTATTGATGCAGGTTCTACCACAACCAAGTGTGCTTTAGTAGATACAGAGGGACGTCTTCTGTACTCCTTCTATTCCAATAATAATGGTTCTCCATTAGAGACTGCTATCCGCTCTCTCCAGGAAATCTATGAAAAGCTTCCAGAAGGGGCGCGCATTGCCAGAGCATGTTCCACTGGATACGGTGAACAGCTTATGAAGGCTGCTTTTTTACTAGACGATGGCCAAGTAGAAACCATTGCTCACTACTATGCAGCAGCATTCTTCAATCCTAACGTAGACTGCATCCTTGATATTGGCGGTCAGGATATGAAGTGCATCAAAATCAAGAATCATGCCGTTGACTCTGTTCAGTTAAATGAGGCATGTTCTTCTGGCTGCGGATCCTTTATTGAAACATTTGCCAAGTCCTTAAACTACTCTGTTCAGGATTTTGCAAAAGCAGCTTTGTTTGCAAAGCATCCTATCGATTTAGGAACCCGCTGTACCGTATTCATGAACTCTAAAGTAAAGCAAGCGCAAAAGGAAGGTGCTTCTGTTGCTGATATTTCTGCAGGTCTTGCTTACTCCGTTATCAAAAATGCACTCTTTAAGGTTATCAAGGTATCCGATGCTTCTGAACTTGGAAAAAATATCGTAGTACAGGGTGGTACCTTCTACAATGATGCCGTTCTTCGTTCCTTTGAAAGTATTGCAAAGTGCGAAGCCATTCGTCCAGATATTGCGGGTATCATGGGTGCATTTGGTGCTGCACTGATTGCTCGTGAAAAATATGAGGATGGCTATCAAACGAATCTCCTCACATTAGAGCAATTAAATGCACTTGAATATTCTACAACCATGGCAAAATGTCAGGGCTGTACCAACAACTGTCGTCTTACCATCAATAAGTTCTCCGGTGGACGACAGTATATTTCCGGTAACCGCTGCGAAAAAGGTATCGGTAAGCAAAAAAATGCCGGAAAGCTTCCCAACTTATTTGAGTACAAGCTACACAGATTCATGGATTATGAGCCTTTAACCGGTGCAGATGCAATCCGCGGCAAGGTTGGTATTCCTAGAGTATTAAATATGTATGAGAACTTCCCCTTCTGGGCTACCTTCTTTAAGGAGCTTGGCTTTGAGGTTGTTCTTTCTCCTTTATCGAATCGTAAAATCTACGAATTAGGTATTGAGTCTATTCCCTCTGAGTCTGCATGCTATCCTGCGAAAATGGTACACGGTCATATCGAATGGCTCATTCACCAGAATGTAGATTTCATCTTCTATCCAGCATTATTCTATGAGAGAAATGAAACCCCGGAAGCTGGAAACCACTATAACTGCCCCATTGTTACTTCCTATCCAGAGAATATCAAGAACAATGTAGAGGCAATTACCGAGGGAAAAATGCGTCTTCGCATGCCGTTCTTAAACTTCGAAAGTTTAAAAGTTATTATTCCTGTTCTCCAGGATGAGTTTGATGAAATTCCCAGTGAACTGGTTGCAAAAGCTGCTGCTAGTGCTTGGGATGAACTTGCCAGTGCCCATGAAGATATGGAAAAGAAGGGTATGGAAGTTCTTAAATACATGGAAGAAAACCATAAGCGTGGTATCGTTCTTGCTGGTCGTCCTTATCATGTGGACCCTGAAATCAATCACGGCATCCCTGAGATGATTAACTCCTATGATATTGCCGTTTTAACAGAAGACTCCGTGGCACATCTTGGTAAGCCTGAAAGACCTCTCATTGTATCTGACCAGTGGATGTACCATACAAGACTATATAAAGCTGCTACCTTCGTTCGCACCAGAGATGACCTGGATATGATTCAGTTAAATTCCTTTGGTTGTGGTGTTGATGCTGTTACAACAGATCAGGTAGCCGATATCTTAACAGGTTCTGATAAGATTTACACTTGCCTAAAGATTGACGAAGTTAACAACCTTGGCGCAGCGCGCATCCGTATTCGCTCTCTCATTGCGGCAATTGAAGAACGTGAAAAGAAAAACGAAAAACGAACCATTCGTTCTACAGAATATAAACGAGCTTACTTCACGGAAGAAATGAAGTCCAACTATACCATTATCTGTCCTCAGCTTAGCCCCTTACACTTTGATATGTTTGAGGCCTGCTTTGCTTCTCAGGGATATAATCTCGTAATGCTTGATAACGATAACAAGCATGCTGTTGATGTCGGATTAAAGTATGTTAATAATGATGCTTGCTATCCTTCCCTTTGTGCCGTTGGTCAGATTATGGATGCCCTAGAAAGTGGCAAATATGATCTTAACAAAACTGCCGTCATTATGTCTCAGACTGGTGGTGGATGCCGTGCTACTAACTACATTGCATTTATTCGTAGAGCCTTAAAGAAAGCCGGTATGGAACAGATTCCTGTTCTCTCTCTAAACTTTGGCGGACTGGAAAGCAATCCTGGCTTTACCATGAATAAAAAGCTGATGCTTCGCTTCCTCTATGGCGCCCTCTTCGGTGATATTTTCATGAAGTGTATCTATCGTATGCGCCCCTATGAATTAGAACCTGGAAGCGTAGAAAAAGTACATCAGTACTGGCTCGCAAAATGTAATGCTTTCATCCTGAAAAAGCATCCAACCTTTATTGAATTCGAGCATATGACCAAAGCAATGGTTCGGGACTTTGATAAGATTCCCATTTCTGAAGAAAGAAAGCCCCGTGTTGGTATTGTCGGTGAAATTTTAGTAAAATTTGCTCCCCAGGCAAATAATCGTTTGGTAGAACTTCTTGAAAAGGAGGGGGCTGAAGCAGTTGTTCCTGACTTAATCGACTTTATGTACTACTGCTTCTATAACCAGATATATAAAGCGAAGCAGTTTGGTGCAAGCAAACGTACAGCAAGATTAGTAAAGGCCGGTATTCGTGTTATGGACTTTGTACGTTCCTTCTCTAATCGTGCGCTTAAGAAGTCCAAGCATTTTACGCCCTCTGTTTCCATCTATAAGATTGTAGACATGGCAAAGGACATTGTTTCTATTGGAAACCAGACTGGTGAAGGCTGGTTCTTAACTGGTGAAATGGTTGAGCTTATTCACTCTGGCACACCTAATATCGTATGTTGTCAGCCTTTTGGATGTCTTCCTAACCATATTGTTGGTAAGGGTGTCATCAAGAGTCTCCGCAAACACTATCCAGATTCCAACATCGTTGCTATTGACTTCGATCCTGGCGCTTCCGAGGTTAATCAGCTGAACCGATTAAAATTAATGCTCTCCACAGCAAATAAGAATCTGGAGAAAGAAAAGAACAAATAAAAAATGCCCTTAAGGGCATTTTTTATTATCAAAAGAATATGGGCTTGTATACAAATAGAATGTTTACTTATACACCCATAGATGACTTTAAGGCTTCGATTTCAGCAGCCTTCGCAGCTTCATCAGCCGCAGCCTCTGCCTGTAATCTTGCGAAAATAGCATTCGCCTCTTCCATAAGGGCATCCGCTTCTGCAGAATCCTCTTCCACCACTTCCGGTGCAATCCCTGCATCCATAAGTTCTGCAAAGATATTGCTTCGATTGCTCAGCGCCAAAGCATTTGCTATCGCATCACGTTCTCTGTCATCTGCAATGGCTGAAACATCCACAGTAGCTAAATTCACATCTTCCGGCACATCTTCTTTCGTGCTCTCTTCATCACTCTGTACCTTAACATTCCACCATTTAATGAAATTGGAACGCATATTCTTATAGGTATTTAATTTATCTACTTTATCTTTACGAACCAGTGCTGCATTCTTCTGGGCCTGTTTAAAACTATTTGTGGACATGAATATAATATACTCCTGTGTATTATATATTTATTTTACACTATTTTTGTGAATATTTCGTTGTCTCCTGCTGTTTGCTAATCCAATCAAGTGCTTCTAACACACCATCTTCAGTAAATGGAAACTCATTATATTCCTTCTGCTCGTCTGCAGTCTTCTCATAAGCGAAGGGCTCCGGCCACGTGCAGGCTAAGACAACAGGATCCTTGGGCTTTTCCTCACTTCCTTCTTCTGGCGCAGGAAAGGTCTTTTTTTCAAGCATATATCGCATGCCCTGATAGGAACCTGTATAACGCTCCTTTTTTATGTAAGCTAGAGGTACTCTGTATAATTTATCAGTTAATATCATTCTTTTCTCGCTTTTCTGATTGCCTCTTGGGCCTTCCTAGTTAGTTCTTCCTTACGAGCATCCTCTTCCATAGACTTACGAATAATGTCTGATAGTCGAATCCAACGAATCTGTTCTAAGATTTTTGCTTCCTTTTGTCTTTGCGCAAGTTCACGGCTTTTTTCCTGCATTATTTCAAAAGACTTCTGCTTCTCCAAGGCTGACCTTCTGGCTTCATTCGCTCGTTTTAACTTCCCAGCCTCCGAGGCAGCTCCAGGATTCCCAAAAACTTTGGCGCTTCTACCTGATACAGGAGCTGTTTGTGAAGCATACAACCTTCCAGACTGCACATTTTCCTTCTGTATTAAATCATACGCTTCGTTTATTAAAGCAATTTGATTAGAAGCTGCTTCGCTAAACGCTTCCGTCACATTATCTGGGTGCATCTGCTTACAAAGGTTATGGTATGCTCTTTTACAGGTCTGTAGGTCACTTAAATACGGAACTCCCAGCACCTGGTATGCCTGCCTATGCGTAAGCGCCATCACTACTATCCTTTTTTCTTCTTTTTACCCTCGGAAAGATTGCTCTTTTTATTATTATACGCATAAATGCCAAGAATAATAAAGCAAAGAATAGCTGCTGAACCTGCGACTATAATGAGTGGCTTAAACCGTTCAAAACTACTCAAATAGGAAACTACTGCAATGCCTTTTCCATAAGGCACATCCACCACAACATAGGAGCCGTCCCGCTCATAATCCATGGCCTTCCATTCCGTATCCAGGTATGCATAGACACGAATACTCTTTGCATCTCCTGCATACAAATGACAAGTATAACTCTCTCCAGCATTTAAGGACAAATCCCCGGAAAGACTCCAATCATATGCATATAACAATGTTTCCTTATCTTTGCATGGGTAGGTTTCGTTCTTTTTCAGTTGAAGTTCTGTTCCCTGATAAAATGTACCTTCTACCAGCATAATCTTATAATCATCCAATGTTTCTGTACAACCAATGGCTTGATCATAAGCAGTATAAACCATACTTAAAATTAGGTTCTCATAAACAGGCTGCCCATCATAATCAAAATCACCATAGGACATCGCTTCACCTTCTACTGCCGGGAAATCCGCAGGCTGCAGTACACTTCCATAGGCAACTGTAGTATCGCCAATTAATACATCTTTATCCATAAACAAAATACGAACATTTTTATAACCATCTGGAAGTTCTGGAATCTTCAATATATCCTCGTATGTGCGTCTCTCCGCAATGCCAATATAGCTAATGCCATCAATTCCTTCCAAATTGGAAGCAACGAAGATATTATTGCTTCTAGATCCCTCATCTTTTGCCTGTCCAAGTACAGCGCCGTGATATTCTCCTTCGCCCTCAATACGGGTAATGGAAATACAATCCGTCACTTCCGTACCAAGTCCAGCAATACCACCTAAAGCACTGGAGCCAATGAGTGTTACAAAGCTATAGCAATGGCTGATAACACTGTTGGACTCGCCAGCAATACCACCCATTTGGCTTCCATTATCGGATAGCAACGTATTATAGGATTCACAATTGTAAATCATGCCAAGCTGTGAGACACCACAAATTCCACCAGCACTCATTCTCTTTAAGGAGATGACACCATAGTTTTTGCAGTCAAGAATCGCATCACTAGCAGTCGCTCGAACCACAACACTGGCACTGGAAAAATCAAAGTCTGCTTCGGGATCTCTGGCGTACTCAATACTCATAGAGCCTACAATACCACCTACATTTAAGTCGGAGGTAATTTTTCCCATGTTTACGCACCCAACAATCGTTCCGTAGGTCTCTTTCGCAGTTTCATAGCTGGTAATATCCGCAATAAACTGATCTTCCCCTCGAAGAACAGATAGATTATCGTAAATATCCCCCACTAATTTATTCTCACCAGCATGCAGTGCATCAAAGCCTGCCTGAACCTGGCTCATTCCGTTTGATAAATTGTCCTGGAATGCCATAACATTCTGATATTGCTGTCCATTGGTTAATGCATCTGTCAGGCTGGCCTGCTGTTCTTCTATCGTTTTCCCTGCATCTTTACTCTGCTCCTCATACAGCGATTGCAAGCCGGACATGTTCTTCTGCAAATCATTCATGGTCGACTGTAACTGAGCACTGGTAGCATCAGCATCCTTCTTCCAGGCTTCATAATTGTCTGAAGTAGCATTGACACTAACCGTTACCTTATCAGGGTTTACAAGATTACCAGAAAGGCTATCATCTTTATCAATTTCCAACTTGAGGTCCGACAAATCTAAGTTAGAAGTATCATAGGAGCTCAGGTCTGCATTATTCAGATCATCCAAATCCTTCTGAATGCGTTTAATATAATCGTTCATCTCCGCATTATTCGCAGAGACATTGCTGATAATCTCCGTAATATTTGCTGATACCGTTGCAACATCCGCCTGATACTGATCTACCATACTCTGGGTAATATTCATTCCCTGCTGAATGGAAGTATCTATGGAGGATGATATTCCCTGCACAGAATGCATCAGAGAGCCCAAATCCGTCTGCACTGAATCCATATGTTCAGATAAATAGGTTGCCTCCACAAAGGGCTCTGCCTGCCCTACAATGCCGCCTACGTCCTTTCGTCCATAAACAGGCGCATTATTCTTACAGTTCATAACCATACCGCTTTGCATGCCAACAATTCCGCCAACATTATAGCCAGTATGCTCATACCCAATCATGCCTTCATTATCGCAGTTTTCAATGACACCCTGGGATAAACCAGAGATACCACCCATATTATTCCTACTAATAACGGTCTGCATGATGCTTAAATTCTCAACATCAATGGTATCTCCAATATCCATGGTCGCTTCCAAAAGTTCTGTGTTAATCTCCCCTGCATTCGTGCAGGATACGATTACTCCCAGATTCTTACCACAAATTCCACCAGTTTCATCTGTACCAAGAACCTTAACATCACTATGGCAATCTCTGATTACACCAGTTTCCTTATTTAGGCCAACGATACCACCGGTAACTTTTTCGCCAATTACAGTTCCAACCATGGAAACATCAAAAATAGTTCCATAGTTCACACCAACAACGCCACCGATATTCTCTTTCGTACCTGTCACAGAAAGGTTTCCGCTAACAGAAAGGTGCATCACTGTTGCTGATGAGGAAACATATCTGAATAATCCAAAATCAGCACCCTGGTGCTTCATCTGATAGGAAATAGAATGATTTTGTCCATCGAATACGCCACTAAAGTAGGGAACACCATCAAATGTATCCGGAAGCGCAATATCACGTTCCAAAATAAATCTTTTTCCCATGGAATATGCGTCATATCCGCAGTTTTTCGCGAAATCCATAAAATCATCCGCAGAATACAACCGCACCTCTTCCACAATCGCATCTACACTTACAGCATCTTCTTCATCCTCTGTCGCATGCACCTGCATAGCCCCAAAAGTTCCGAACAAAAGGGAACACAAAAGAAGGGATGCAATTTTACTCCGTAATTTCATTCGTTTATTCATTACTTTCCCCTCCTTCCAAAGCATCTTCTATCGCAAGCCTAGGCTTTTCTTCAATCTGATTCTCTAAATCAGTGATTTCGACTGCCCCTCTGGGAAGTCTGGTGTCCACATATACCTGCATTTCACCTTGTACCGTACCAACAACATCTGCATCCACCATACCATTCACATAGCCTCGCAGATGACCTGTTACGCTCATCTTGCCCTTCTGTTCCTTCTTTATGCCAGCAATATTCATGGTTAAAGATGTCTTTTCCAGAATAATATCACCTAGCATTAAGATCTGCGGCAGAACAAAAATAACCAAAATAATGGATATTAAGGTTCCGCGTCCCAGAGCAATACCAATAGCTGCTATGGAAGCATTGGAGGATATATTACCAATCAAGAATCCCGCACAGGTTAATATTGTTCCCGAGGTAAATATTGTAGGGAATGCCTTATCAATCGTTTCAACGATAGCATTCTTTAGTGACATTTCTTTTCTAAGCACCATATAACGGCTGGAAATAACAATCGCATAATCAATGGTTGCACCCATTTGGATTGCTGAAACAATCAAATATGCAATGAAATATATTCCCTGCCCTGTCAATGAAGGTACCGTAAAGTTAATCCAAATACTTCCCTGTATGGTTAATACTAGTAATACAGGAAGCCCCGCTGACTGGAACGTAAAGAACAAAATGATCATTACAAATAATGCCGTTAGGATGGATATAATCAGGTTATCCGTCGCGAAGGAACTTTCCAGGTCTCTTGCAGAAGTTGAATTACCAACGAGCAATACATCATCACCATAGAGTTTATTCGCTTCTGCGCGGATTTCATCCATAGCTGCATAGGTTTCCTCACCTTCTACAGCTTTATCTATATTCAGGACTAGTCTAGTATAATTTTCTCCCTTTAACTGCAGTTGCCCATCGGCAAGCTTATCATGCAGCGTGGTAAGTGTATCATCCAATTCTTCCGATAAATTCACGTAGCCTTCTGCATACTGATCATAGAGATACATAAACATATCTACCACCGGCACAGCATAATCCGTAATTCCGGTTACGATGGGACCATACTGTCCTGCATTATACGCATAGGCAGAATATAGGAGCTGCACCACTTCAATGTCTAAATCAGTAAGTTCAGCGAACTGTCTAGGCGTCAGTTTATCAGTAACCACATACTGGTCATTAATCTGCTGGTTAGCTAATCCTAACACGCTCTTTACGTAGGGAAGTTTTTCCAAATTATGAATGAGAATCGCTTCTGACTCATAATCACCCTTCGGAATCATAACAACTAACTGATTTTCCGCACCGAAGGTTTCATTAATTTTATTCTTCGCTGCCTGATCCTCTGTAATCTTATTGCTGGGTACCGAAGACGTGTCATAAAGATAAGTACATTTTGAGGAGATAATAAAAGCTACTACAATCACTGCAACAAATAATGGTGGAATAATATATTTTGTCGCGGAAGCAAACTTTCCAACAAAAGTAATATGAGGAACATGGGACTTATGCTGAGACTTATCAATAGCCTTTGCAAAAATTAAGATAATACTAGGCATCAAAAAGAATACGGATAATAGGGATAAAAGAATTGCCTTTACAAGAACAATACCCATATCATAGCCCAAGCGGAAGCGCATAAACATAAGGGCTACCATACCGGATATGGTGGTTAGGGATGAGGAACTAATTTCAGGAATGGCCTTACTAAGTGCTACCTTGCAGGCTTCTACAGAATCTAAATATTCGTGTTCCTCCATGTAACGGTCACACAAAATAATCGCATAATCGATCGCTAAAGCAAGCTGTAAAACAACAGCAATGGAATTGGTAATGGAAGAAATCTCGCCTAGAAGGAAGTTTGTTCCCATGTTAAGAAGAGCTGCAACACCAAATGTGATGAGCAAAACCGGAATCTCTGCATAAGCTTTTGTGGATATAAAAAGAACAGCTACAATAATGAGCACCGATAACGACAGAATAACTATCATATCCTTATCTAATGCATCACTCTCACGCTGCGTAGCTCCTACGGACGTAGAAATATAGTAATCATAGCCGTTTAACTGGTCGGAGATTTCCTGCAGTGTGTCAATAGAAGCCTCGTCATCATCTCCACCATAAATGGTTAATGATAATAAAGAGTCTGTTCCTTTATAATGTTCTTCATCAGTAGCGTAAGTAACCTCTTTTACTCCATCAATATTTTCCAATTTCTTGGAAAGTTCTTCTGCCTGCTTAAAGGTCACATTGCTAAGCATCAGCTTGATAGAGCCATAGGTCACAAATTCTTCATTCATGGTTGTTAAACCAATGTGCGTTTCACTAGTGTCGGGCAGATACTTTGTAATGTCCTGGTTTACCTTAACCAAATCTTTACAAAATACCGACGCGATACAGGAAATGATAAAAAGAATGAGAATTGCTTTTCGTTTGTTTACCACAAAATTCGCAAGTTTATAAAAGAAACCTGCCTTTTCCTTCTTTGTTTCTTCCATAATGTGTTGATCTCCTGTGAGTCAATTCTATACCTAGTTATAAATGTGCAAAAAGAGGGCTGACCTCATAATCAGCCCTCTTAAAAGGTTGAACCAACGATAATTAGTTGCCCATTTGCTTTGCAACTTCTTCTGCAAAGTTCTCGTTCTTCTTCTCCATACCTTCACCAACTTCAAAACGAACCATCTTGGTGATTACAAGAGCTTTGTTAACGGTTGCAAGATACTGAGCAACGGTCTGCTTTCCATCTTCAGCCTTTACATAGGTCTGCTCAAGAAGGGAGATTTCCTTAACCTGCTTCTTAATACGACCATCAACAAGACCTACGAAAATCTTATCTTCAACATACTTAGCCTTATCAGCCATAGCAAGCTCAGCAAGCTTAGCCTTAGCTTCATCAGAAAGGAAGTTGAAAAGATACTTATCATTCTTCTTCTCAGCAAGGATAGCTGCATCTGCATCAGAGAATAACTTATCAGCTTCTACCTTAGCAAAGAGTGCCATAAGGATAGGCTTAGGAAGAGATGCAGGATCATTAAGTGCGCTATCAATGGTGATTTCCTTCATCTTTGCAAGCTCATCTGCAGAGATGTCATTCTGGCTAACATACTGAGGGCTCATTGCTGCGATCTGCATTGCAACGTTGGTAAGTGCTTCCTTTGCAGCATCATCGCTAGCGCCTTCACCAGCAACTAATACACCAATCTTTCCACCACCGTGGATGTAGGAAGTAACAACTTCACCAGAAACCTTCTCAAAACGACGAATGGAAAGCTTCTCACCGATTACTGCAATCTGCTCAGTAAGAACATCGTTAACAGTCTTAGAAGTATCTGCAGCCCAAGCTTCTGCTAAGAATGCATCCATATCAGCAGCTGCAGTGTTTAATGCCTGATTTGCTACTGCTTCAACGAAAGTCGTGAACTTCTCATTCTTTGCAACGAAGTCAGTCTCAGAGTTAACTTCTACAACAGCAGCAGTATTTCCACAGATTGCTGCACGAGCAACACCTTCAGCAGCAATACGGCTTGCCTTCTTAACTGCCTTCATAGCACCGCTCTTCTTAAGTACTTCGATAGCAGCTTCCATATCTCCATCGGTCTCGGTAAGTGCCTTCTTGCACTCCATCATACCAGCACCGGATGTTTCTCTTAATTCCTTTACCATAGCAGCTGTAATAGCCATGATTTTATCCTCCTAAATACATCTTATTCTCATAAAGAATCAGCGGTCATACGGCCGCTGACTCAACAACTTTACAACAATTATTCAGCGTCTGCTGCAGCGCTCTCTGCTTCTTCTGCAGAAACAACTTCCTCGCCCTGCTTAGCTTCGATGATAGCGTCAGCCATCTTGGAAACGATTAACTTGATAGCACGGATAGCATCATCGTTACCAGGAATTACATAATCAAGCTCTTCAGGATCACAGTTGGTATCAGAAATACCGAATAAGGTAATTCCAAGTGCATGTGCCTCAGAGATGCAGATGTGCTCCTTCTTAGGATCTACGATGAAAATTGCATCAGGGATTCTAGTCATTTCCTTAATACCACCGATGTTCTTCTCGAGCTTCTCCCACTCCTTCTTAATTTCGATAACTTCCTTCTTAGGAAGAACATCGAAAGTACCATCCTGGCTCATTGCTTCGATTTCTTTAAGTCTCTTAATTCTGGACTGGATGGTCTTGAAGTTGGTCAGCATACCACCTAACCATCTTTCATTTACAAAGTACATACCGCAACGCTCAGCTTCAACCTTGATAGCTTCCTGTGCCTGCTTCTTAGTACCAACGAAAAGTACGGTGCCACCCTGTGCAACAATGTCAGAAATTGCATTGTATGCAGCATCTACAAGGGGAACAGACTTCTGAAGATCAATGATGTGAATACCATTTCTCTCAGTGAAGATGTAAGGAGCCATCTTAGGGTTCCATCTTCTGGTCTGGTGTCCAAAGTGTACACCTGCTTCAAGTAACTGCTTCATAGAAATAACGCTCATTTTCTTACCTCCATTTGGTTTGTTTTCTTCCGCAAATATCAACACCTTACCGACTCTGAGCAAGAGCACCTGGCTAAGCTCCATTTGCGTGTAAATTTGCAACTTTGTAATTATATCATCTCTCCTGCCATTTGACAAGGAGTTTTGATTCTTTTAATCGTTTATGGTTGCCGAACTTAACATTCTAGCTAGATCCTTATAAGAAGTCCCTATCTTAACCTCAAATTCTCCGACAATCATATTCTTATCCAGCTTATTTTCGCAAAGATATCTGTCAAAATCGTAGGCATTATCAATAACCCCTGCTGCAAATAGTTTTTCAGCAACGGCATTAGAGGAATCCCCTTTTACAACCTGAATCTTTACTGTATTTCCACTTGGCGTCACATGATTGGTTCGGTCTCCATCTTCCACTGGTGGAGTTGTATTATCTTCTGGAGGATTCTGCTCCGTATTCCCCTCTTCAGGATTCTGATTTTCTGAGGAACCTGTAGTGGCATCATTGTCCGCATCTTCGTTAGTAGGTGCAGGTGTTTCCTTTCCATCATCTGCTATCTCTTGATCAGAAGGCGTTTCATCACTATTTTCTTCAGGTTTCTCTGTCAAATCCGTTGTGGGCTCTACGGTAAGTTCTTCGGTAACACCCGCTACATTACCCTTCTCATCCACCTGTGAATCTGTTTCTATCCCCTCCGTGGACGCATCCTCTATCTCTCCGGGATTCACACTAAGGACAGTATTTTCAATCATCCCCAGTTTTCTTGCTTCTGCTTTAATTTGTTCATCAGTCATTGGTTTTGCAGCTTTTGCCCCAAAGGTAAAATGGAGCACACATGCTGTCACTATCATTCCGAGACCAATGCCTCTCAAATACGATTTCAAATGCATTTCACTCACCAAACCTTTATCTAGTGATCATATAGACCAATCACGAGATTTACCTCTCCAACACCAAGTCCAAGTTCCTTCGCAATTGCCATATTGGACTTTCCTCTTTTATGCAGAGTAATGATTTTCTTATTCGTATCATCAGCCTCTCCACCCGCATCAAACTGGAAGGTGGTAGGATCAGCCTGCTTCTTTAACGCTGCCTTGATGGAATTTGCATTTACATTTTTACTTTTCTTCTGTGCAGCATTGGTTTTATTTATTAAGTCCTTAATAGACTGTGGTTTGCCGCCTAGAATTTCTTGTTCTTCTTCCTCTTCTTCATCCTTGAGCACATCATATAACTGTGCATATGCACTCTGCTCTCCTGGAATAGGCTTTTCCATAAGTGGTTCTGTCTTTACCAGTGCAGGATCTATATCTGATTCCAGTGTCTGGTACTCTTCCGCGATATTTTCTGAATATGCTCCTACTGCCTTATAATCCTCTTCCAGACCAAGTCCGCTTTGGATCGGAGCATAATGTTCCTCGACCATCCCTTCATCATAAGAAACAACTTCTTCATACATTTCAGGAACTACTTCTGAAGGCTCTGAAACAAAGGTAAGTCCTTCCCCTGTTTTATCGACTAGTGAAGCAACTTCCGTCTCTTCCTCACTATAAGAATTCTCTTCCTCATATGAAAATGCTGATTCTTCTTCCTCTGCGGCAGGAGCATAAGTATAGTTATTGACAGGTGTATCATTATAATGCTCCGCCAATGGCGTGCTAGGAACATTCGATAATGCAGCTCTTGCAAGCAGCATACTTTCTTCTGCTACAGCATTCTTCTGCATCGCTTCATTTGCGGCAAATAATGCCTCTGCTGAAATATCCTTTGCTTCTGCGGCATCCTCTTTAGCATGCTTTGCAAGGTCTTTAACTTCTTCTGTGCTCTCTTTTACGGTCGTAAGATATCCGGTCAACTCATCCTTATTTCTTGTGAGCATGTCATACATAAACACAGTTTCCTGATGATTCGTACTAATCTGGCTTAAGATGTTGTCTGAATATTCACCCATCGCAAGCATCTTCTCATTGGTAATCTTTTCCAGGTTGCGTTCTGCTTTCTCCATAGCTTCAGCAACAGATTCTTCCGAAGCTTCCTTCAGTTTATACTTGGTGTTCTCAAACTCTTTATCCACCAGTCTTTTAATTTCTTCTTCACTTAACTTCATATCCTCAGCATTATCTTTACTTTTCACAATAAAACTAGCTATAAATGCCAGGATACCAAGTACTAGAATAATTATTTCCATTGCTGTCATGGAGATTCTCCTTGCTATAAATAAAGGGAAGCTTGTTGTTCGTTAAGATATACTCGCAAACGCTTCGCTTGTTGTTCGTTAATATATACTCACAACCGCTTCGCTTGTTGCTCGTTAATACAATGTCACTAAGTGACATTGTATTACATTATACATTATTCAAAAAAAACGTGCCATGTTTTTCCATGGCACGTAGGTTTTAAGCTCATTTTAAGAGATAATTTATAGAGGGCGCATTTTTACAGAGCCACTTTCACGGACAAATTTACAGTACTTAAATGGCTGTTTAATGAGCATTGAAACATCCGAAATCTGAATAATAACGCCCGGATTTGCTGTACCCATAACCTGCACCTGGGAATTAGTCGCTGCTTCAACCATTCGTTTGATGGACTCAATCTCTTCCGCATTCTTCTTAATTTCTTCCTGCTGTTCCTTCACACCAGCCACAAGTTCCTGGAACTTAGCAATCTGCTCGGGAAGCAGTTTCATACCCTTACTAACTTTTTCTTTCACTCCATCAATAGCGGGCTGCGCCTTTTCCATACTTTTCTGCAGCGCCTCACTCCTATCCTGCAGTTGTGTTACTCGTTTGAAAACCTCAGGACTAACGCCAACATTAATCTTGGTATCTGCTCCCATAGTGGAGCCTAGGTTCTTAACCTTTACGAGATTTCTTGCCGTTGTCTTTCCGCCGATGATAAATCCTTTACTATTCTCAACAATAATCTCATCTTCTGCAGTAACAGTAGAATGCATTATGGAATCAACAATGATGGACCTTTCGGAAACAACCATACAGTTCTCAATAAACTTTGCAATGATATTTCCTTTGGCAGCAATATTACCGCGCCCCATACCTTTGATTCCCTTTTGTATAATGATGTTGCCACCAGCAATAATTGTTGCGCCTTCTACAACACCCTTAACTTCAACATCACCCTTTGCTTTAATCACAAAGTTTGCGTTAACATTACCATTCACTCTCACACTGCCCTCATAAGTGATGTTACCTGTAGAGTTATCTACATTCTCTACTTCATAAACATTACTTACAAAAACCTTCCCATTATATAAGGATACATGACCATTAACCTGACTAAAGATGGCAGTCTTTTCCTCGTTAATTGAAATATTCAGACCATACTGCAGGGTTGCTCTTTTTACTTCACGAGGCTTAAGGATATTCCCTAATACATCTTTTCCTTCCTGCCCTCTTACTTCAGGTTCAAGGCTTGCTAGCAAATCGCCTTCACCAACCTGATGAAGCACATTTAGATTAAAGAAATCGACAGATCCATCCTCATTTAATGTAGGATGAACCTTGGTATCTGTAGGGAAATGATAGGTAATCACAGCATCAGAGCCTTCCACAATGGGCTGACCTTTTACTGCGACATAATCTGTACAATACTTTCTCTCTTTTAGAAAGGCATCAAGAACATCTTCCTGTACACCAAACTGCACTTTCTGAACACGAAGCTCCGACTCAATATCTTCCATGGTATAAGATCTACCACCCGTTGAAGGGGGGTAGAAACGAAGCGTAACTTCCATATTGTTAGGGGAAAATTTAGAAGAAAAACGTTCCGGTATAGCCTGCGCCTTTTGTGCCGGTAACGCTACCTTTTTATCTACAGAAAGAGATAAAATCTCATCATTCAAGCTCTTTAAATCATAAGTAACGCCTTCCTTATCAAGGTAAGTCGTTACCTCTTTCACTTCTAATAAGCTTCCACCTTCTGTAGGTGCAAACAATTTTATAAAGGCTCCAGTGTCTTCATAAATCACTTGAAAATATGCGTTCATAACCATCCCCCAATGTCATCTTACAAGTTTTAATGCAAAATCGCTTGCTTAAATCGCAGCAGCAAATATACCAATCTGATCTCCCATAATGGTTCTCATCTTTTGAATCGCTTTTGTATGAAGCTGAGAAACACGAGACTCAGAAACCTCCAAAATTGCCGCAATTTCTTTTAATGATAGTTCTTCAAAATAATAGAAATTAATAACCGCATGTTCCTTTTCGGAAAGTTTCTCCATTGCTTCATCAAGAAGCCTCTCTAGTTCTCTCTTGGAAGCATACTGTTCCGGTGTCGCAATACCACTACCAAAGCTATTATCCGCGGCTACTTCACCGCCATTGTTATCCATAAACTCGTTTAAAGACACCAAGGTAGTTACCTGCATGGACGTTCTCCACTCAAGCAGTTCCTCTTCAGAGATACCAAGAGCAAGAGCTATTTCGCTCTCTTCCGCTTGGCTTCCTTTCATATTTTCAACCTGAGATGTTGCAAGATCAATCTGCTTCTGACGATCACGAATCGTTCTGGGAATCCAGTCATTCTTACGAATCTGATCAATGATGGCACCACGAATACGAAGAGATGCGTAAGTTTCAAACTTAACTTCCCTTCTGGGGTCGAACTTATCCACAGCATCAATGAGACCTAGTGCACCGTAACTGCAAAGGTCATCAAATTCAACATTGCTGCCCATATACATATTTAATCTGCCTGCAACAAGTTTCACAAGCGGCAGATATTCTACAATCAACTTATCTCTTAAATCTTTTGATTTGAGGCGACTATAATCACTCCAAAGTCGCTTCCTTGCATTATCATCCATTGTAACCCTCCTCATTCCTTCCATGGAACAGAGTTATAGAATCCTGACTATCGACTGCCAGAATCCCCTTTTTGATTTTTAAAATAATCTTCCATACGTACCTTCATATTGAAACGGTCAACCACCGACTTGATTACCATTCCAATAAAGAAAAACACCAGCATTGCGGCAAATACCGAAATCAACATATAACGAAGCTCATATCCGCCAATTAAGCAAATCACAATCGCAATCGCAGCTGCTAGTAGCATCAGAAAAGCAGGTATATATTTTGTATGTAATTTATTTACCTTACCATTCTTTTCTTTCATTAGATAGTTTTTACCGGCTGGCCTACAGCCTTGACTTCATATCTGCCATCAATGGGATAAAAGACAACGGTTCGTCCATGATTCAATCCGCAATCTTCTGCTTTAATCGGAATCCCCAGAGATGCAAGTGCTGCCTTTGTCGCATCAATATTACGCTGTCCTACAGATAACAGTTCCTGTTTATTCTGAAAGGCAAACATCTGGGCACCACCAGCAATTTTCGCTTCCATATTACGGCGAACACAGCCCTTTGCTTCTAACTGCTTCACCAATTCCGGAATCCCTGTGTCTGCAAACTTTGCAATAGAGGCATTACTGCGTACCGCTTTAGAATCCGGAAGCATAATGTGAACCAGCCCACCAATTTTCTTTACTGTATCTCTTATGGCTATACCAACACAAGATCCTAATCCAATGGTGGTTATAGAATCATCACCGGATACGATATTCATATCAGCAATACCAACTTTAACGCACTGCGCCATAAAATCTTCTCTCTTTCCTCAAACAGTTAAAATCCAAGAGAATGTAAAATCTTGCCGTAACTGTCCTCATCTGGAACTAAAATAAAATAACCGCTCATACTATCATCATCAGTAAAATCGGTCTGAATCAGTAAAAGCCCATCGCCAATTGCACCGAACTCTGCAGCAGGAACAGAAAGCAATGATCCCGCCATATCAATACAAACCTCCGGCACAGAAGGATAAATAGTAAGTCCCGTCAAGGTAGACAAGGAATTTAAGTATGCACCAGTAATAATATTACCAATCTCCTTTAACGCACTTAATTCCATTTCTGAGAAATCATCTCCTTCAGAAGCCATGCCCATCATTAACTTATTTACCATGTTCTTTGCAGATTCCTTCCTCTGCATAAACATAATACTTCCTGTGATATCACCCTCAACTACCAGATAAATACCAGCCACAATCATGTCTTCCCCACCCATGGTGGTTCCAACTTCTTTAAATTCCATCATGCGAACCTGAGGAACCTTCATATCTACTTTGGTATTTAACATCTGGGACAATGCTGTTGTGGCATTACCAGCACCAATATTTCCAATTTCTTTTAATACATCATAGTATTCATGGGATACTTTTTCTAAATCAAATTCTTCTGCCATAATACCTTCTCCTTTGCACCATAACCATTTCAACATAAAAAGCAGGAGCCAATGGCTCCTACCAATTATTCTGAAATAACAGCATGTAAATCAAGCAGAGAAATCAAGCTATCCTTCTGCTTGGAAACACCAGTAACAAACTGGGTTCCGCTCTCTACAGAAGTTCTCTCTACAGTACTCATATCAATATTTACTACTTCTTTTACAGAGTCAACAATGACACCAATAGCTTCATGCTGATCCATCTTGATAATAATAATTCTGTTATCCTTATTTTCTTCCCCTTCCGGAACCCCCATTTTTATACGAAGGCTCATTACGGGAAGTACCTCACCACGAAGATTGATTACGCCCTTAAAATAGCAAGGCACCTTGGGTACTCTAGTAATATGCTGCATACGAACAATATTATCAATATATTTGATATCAATACCAAACTGTTCGTCACCACTGTTAATTACAATATACTGAACAACTTCTTCTACATTTGTGCTAAGTTCATTTGCCATGATGATTTACCTCCTACCTTCTCTTAGAATAATGTGTTGGAATCAACAATTAACGCTACTTCGCCATCGCCTAAGATGGTTGCGCCGCTTATGAACTTGCACTTGTTGATATAGGTACCCATAGACTTAATAACGATTTCCTGCTGGCCAATTAGCTCATCAACCATAAGTCCGGCAAGCTTATCACCCTTCTTTACAATGACAATAACCATGTCGTCTTCAGGATTTCTGGTGGAAGTACAATCCAGCACCTCGTCCAATCGAATGATGGGAATAACAGTACCACGAAGATAAATAACTTCCTTACCCTGCACCGTTTTAATATCATTAGGAACAATATTTTCAATGGTCTGAATATTGGAAAGAGATATTGCATACTTTTCATTTCCAACCACAACCATCAACGCCTGAATAATTGCAAGGGTAAGAGGTAGACGTACAATAAAGGTAGTTCCAACACCAAGTTCCGTCTTAACCTCTACTTCACCGGAAAGTGCTTCAATCTTAGACTTTACTACATCAAGTCCAACACCTCTACCAGAGACATCCGTAACCTTCTTTGCCGTAGAGAAAGAAGGCATGAAGAGAAGCTGAACAATATCTTTATCTTCCGTAGCATCAGCCTGTTCTCTAGTCATAATGCCACGCTCTACCGCCTTATCACGAACCACACTACAATCGATACCATTACCATCATCACGAACTTCGATGACAACATTGTTGCCTTCCTGATAAGCATCTAAGAAGATGGAACCAGTTTCCGGCTTTCCGCGCTGTGCACGTACTTCCGCAGACTCAAGACCATGATCAGCAGAGTTACGAAGTAAATGCTGTAAAGGATCACCAATCTCATCTACCACGGTACGGTCAAGCTCGGTTTCCTCACCAGACATATATAGTTCCATAGGCTTTCCAAGCTTCTTGGAAAGATCTCTAATCATACGAGGGAACTTACTAAATACGCTCTCAATAGGAACCATTCGAACCTTCATAACAGACTCATGAAGATTGGTGGTTACACTCTCCAGATATTCAATTTCCTCATTGAGACCGGTACTGGACTGCTGGGTCTGATTCGTAGCACGGCTTACCAATGAGTTCTTCGCAATAATAAGCTCGGATACCAGGTTCATAAGGGAATCCAGTTTCTCAATATCCACACGAACGGTTCTGCTTACCTGAGGCTTTCCTGCCGCCTTTTTATCTGCTGCTTTTGCAGGCTGCGCACTCTCGGTCTTTGCAGGCGCTGTAGTTTCAGCTACTGCAACCTCCGTAGTCTTCTCTTCCTCCTGCGTAGCAACCTTTTCTGTGGCTGCTTCCTGTACATCCATAGCAAATGCAGAGCCAGTCGCATTCGCAATTTCAGAAACACTCTTTGCTGCAGCTAAAATGGGATCAAGTTCCCCTTCAGAAGCTACCAGCATAGAGAAAGTAAGTTCAAAATTCTCATCCTCAATATCCTGAGAGGAAGGACGAGTGGTAACAATTTCACCAAGTTCTTCCACTGCTTTGAAAACAAGGAATGATCTTGCTGCCTTTAACATGCAGTTCTCTTCTACATTAACGTCAATCTGATATAATTTCTTGCCAGTTGCTACAGCATCTGATGCAGACTTCTTTTCTTCCTCGTTTAATTCAAAGCTAACTGCCTGGGCAGGGGCTGCTGCAGGTGCACTTGGTTCTTCTGCAGGCGCTTCTTCCTTCGCTGCAGGTTCTTCCTGTGCTTCACCCTTAGAATTCAAAATATCATTTAATGCCTTAATGATGGGAGCATTATCATTCTCGCCCTCATCAGCAGACTCCTGAATATTGGCAACATATTCTTCTAATGCATCCAGGCACTGGAACAGTGTATCAACCATCCCCGCTTTCACCTTGATGGTTCCATTACGAACTTCAGAGAATACATTCTCCATGTTATGGGTTAAGCTCTGCATACGCTTATATCCCATAGTACCTGCCATACCCTTTAAAGAGTGTGCTGCACGGAAAATCTCATTTACGGTATCCATGTTTTCAGCATTCTGCTCAAGCTCTAAGAGCTGGGTATTCAGATTCTGCAAATGCTCCTTGGATTCATCAAGGAAAATGTCTAGATACTGGCTAACGTCCATTTTGCTTTACCCCCACGTTTAATATTATTTGTTTTGCAATTTCATCTAAGGTAACAATTTCATTCACCCAGCCGGTAGCAGCAATCGCTTTGGGCATACCATAAACGGTTGATGATGCCGCATCCTGGGCGATAATATACGTGTTTTTCTTTGCCATAAGATTCTTGATTCCCTCTGTACCGTCCTTTCCCATTCCGGTAAGTACGACGCAGGTAATCTCATCATAATCACTCTGAATCAGAGACTCGTACATATAATTTGCACAAGGCTTAACCCCTTCCCTGTTGGGTTCATTTGAATAATGGATATATCCCTTGCCATGATGTTCCACATAATTCATATGCAGACCGCCTCTTGATATATACACTGTACCGGGACGAACTTCCTCCCCTTCCTCAGCTTCTTTCACATGAACCTTACTGAGTTCATCCAGTCTTTGCGCGAGAGTCGCCGTAAATCCGGCCGGCATGTGCTGGACCAGTAAAACAGGCGCATCTAAATCAGCCGGAAGCAGCGGGATTACGTGCTGCAACGCTTTCGGACCGCCGGTAGAGGAAGCAATGGCAACCATTTTCTTCTTTGCACTGGGGCCTTCATGCTTTTTACTCATGGTCAGGAATTTTTCCTGCCTTGCTCCAGGCGCATTGGCAGCTTTCTGCTCTTCCACGCCATAAATTGCGCCGCATAAAATCTTTAACAGCCTTTGTTTATGTGCTTCCCCTTTAGCTGTCGCTAAGCTCTCAGGTTTATGAACAAAGTCCACCGCACCAAGGCTCAGTGCCTCCATCGTAATGGCCGCCCCATCCATGGTTAGTGTAGAATTCATAATGACGCAGGAATTCTTATGAAGTTTCTTGAATTCCTTAAGAAATGCTATGCCATCCATGTTAGGCATATTAATGTCCAAAACAATGGCGTCATAGTCTTTCTTTTTGCATAATTCCAACGCTTTCAGACCGTCTGTTGCAATATCCTCAACATGCAGTCTCTCATCAGAATTTATTATATCACAACTCACCCTTCTCATGAGTGCAGAGTCATCAACTACTAAAATTTTTTTCATTGTTTCATACAACGTCGGCTATCTGTGCTGGCGCACCTTTCTTTCTTCTTCAAAAATATAATGAATAATTCGCTCGCGATCAAAACTACTTATGTTCACAAACTCGCCACGATACTCTGTATTCTTAGGATTATTTAATACAGGTTTCTCCGCAAGAATCTTAATTACGTGGTCATACTTCTCACCACCACTTTCCATTGGAAGAACATAGCGGCAATGCAACAGCTCTCCCTTGGTTAGCTTCGATGCTGTTACGAAACGTAAACCGCCACCGGAAATATCTACAATAACACATTTTTCCGAAGGCTCAACATCCGGCAGTCTCCTGGTCTCTCTAAACAAATCGCCTGCTGCTTTATCTAGCATCTGGCAAGCCATACCGATAATGCAGCCATATCGATAATATTCGCGTCTCTGATGTTTTTCTGGATTCGTAAGAGCTGCGATACGCAGAATGGAAATATTATTATCCTTTAGTCTCTCTTCAATACGAATCTCACATCGATAGATGCCCTTTTTCGCATAAAAGAAAGCTTCATACTCTCCACCGGTAGGAAGAAGATGCAGTCTTGTTTTATCCATGGGCATCTGCAGATAAATATCTTCATCCTTATCAATGTCATAGACCTTGGTTATATATAATTTTTTTTCGCCGTAATCATCCGCTTCCAGTTCCTGAATGTCAACTCGCTCGCCGGGCCTGATAATATCTTCCAAATATAATGCCATTAGACTTTTTTATTGGCTACTAAATGCGAAAAGAAAGCAGCCATCCCCCTCTTCTTAATATTTTGAACACCTTCATTGTTGTTTAATCCTGCCGTAATCTCAGCAAATGCCTGGGCGCTCTTGCAATTCGGATTAGCAAGTGCAACTGGCTTTTGTAACATAACAGCATTGCTTAATGCCTGGTCCTGCACAACCGCGCCAAGATAGGATATCTTTAATCCTAAATATCGGTTCACCACGGCGGCAAGCTTTTTATAAAGAATCTCTCCATCCGCCTTATTGGGCACTCGATTTGCAATCACTTTAATATCTGTACTATCACTTTTAAATCGGATATGTCTGTTTAATGCCTTCAGCAGGGAGTAAGAATCCGTAATACTGGTAGGTTCCGGCGTAGTCACTAAAATAATTTCTCCGCTGGCCACCAAAAATTCTAAGACGGCCTCCGAAATACCGGCTCCCGTATCAATAATAATCACATCGGCAATAGAATCCAGTTCAGCAAGATTCTGAACAATATAGGTCAAATATTCATGGCTTAAGTTACTCATACCTGCGATTCCAGAACCACCAGATATAAATCCAACCCCGCCAGGTCCCTGGGTAATAACATCCTTAATATGCATACCCTTATAAATCAGATCGCTTAAGTTATGCTGCGGTACCGTACCGAACATAATCTCAATATTCGCCAGTCCAAAGTCTGCATCTAAAATAATGACCTTCTTTCCCATCTTTTGGAAATTAAGGGCTATATTAATGGCTGTATTACTCTTACCAACACCACCTTTTCCACTGGTAATCGTAATAACACGAGCCATGGGTTTGGTGCCAACGGTAACATATTCACTTTGTTTTATAATGCTGCGTAAACCGCTTGCCTGATCCATATGGCTACTCACTCTGTAAAGAAAGAAGCTTCTTCACTGTTTCCTGGGGACTGAACTTCGAAATATCCTTGGGAACCTCCTGACCATAGGTAACGTAACTTAAGGGTGCTCCCGTATGCATCTTAATATTGAGCATATTGCCATAGGCATTGGTCTCATCAAGTTTGGTGAATACCAGTTTATAGTTTGCCATGGACTTATACATATCTGTAATTTTCAGTAGATCTTTATATTTTGTTGTAATAGAAAGAACCAAAAAGATTTCTGTCTCTGCACTACCATCCAATGCGTGCAGGAAAGAATTTACTTCCTTCTGACCATCTTCGTTGTTATACGCATGACCTGCCGTATCCACAAGAATAAAATCACTGTGTTTATAATGGGTATACAACTGCTTCATGTCATCCGTGCTGTAAATTGCATGACACGGAATATTTAATAATTTTGCGTAGGTATTTAACTGATCTGCCGCAGCAATACGATAGGTATCCTGGGTGAATAAAACAACTTTCTTTTTATCTACAAGACATAACTGGGAAGCTAACTTTGCCAGTGTTGTTGTCTTTCCGACACCTGTAGGTCCAATAAAGAAGACTACCTTCGGTCCCTTCTTCGAAACTGTGATACACTGTGGGCGCTCAAACTTAATGATCATTTTGGTATAGATGTTAGACAGGATGTATTCCATATCCATACTAGGATCATAGTTTGCAGAAATTTCCTCAATCATCTGATTGGCATAATTCTCTGCAATTTCGTGTTCAATCATGGTCCGATACAAAAGCTTCAGGAAAGATGAGATATCTCCATCCGTCGATACTACGTCATTCTTCTCCGCTGTCTTCTTCTCTTCTGTTTGGGGGAAATCTTTCTCAACTGTTTTGGTTACTGCATCATTTCGACTCACAGAATCCTGCAGAAGCTGCAATATGTTATCCAACTTCTCTGGCACCTGGGTCAGCTGCTTTTCCTCTTTAGGATTACGAAGAACAGAAAGGTTCGGGCCTTCCTCTTCTGCCTTTTTACGCAATTTATCAATAGAAGCCACGGCTTCCGCAATATTTTTTGCTTCCTGAGACTGCTTTACAGAGGGTTCCTCCTCTTTGGCCACCGTGACTTCTACAAGCTTAGGCTTTCTGGAGAGTAAACCTTTTTTCAGAACTTTGGTGCTCATTAAAACAACATCTGTCCCCAGTTCTGCTTTGGCCTGCTCTAAAGCTTCCTCTTCTGTTTTTCCTTGAAATTTCTTAATGGTCATTCTTCCCACCCATTTATGCTGTAATCATACCGACGCTTTGTAATTCCACATCTGGCTCTACTTCATTATACGATACAACGGTTAAATCCGGATAATAATCTTCCGTAAGGCGTTTAAAATACATACGTACAATCGGACTTGTTAATACGATAGATGGCTTACCTGCATTCTCTAACTTTTCTGTCTCTATCTTAACACTATCCATAAGCGCCTTCGTTCGCTCCTGTGGAAGCGTTAGGTAAGCACCCTGCTCAGACTGCTTTACACTATTCATAATTTCCTGCTCCATCTTTGGATCCAGGGTCACTACGGAAACTGTTCCTACACCTGAGAAATACTTACTAGAAATGGCTCGTTTTAAAGCCTGACGCACATACTCTGTCAGTAAATCAGTATCTCTCGTTGCCGTTGCATGGTCTCCAAGACATTCAAATATGGTAAGCAAATCCCTGATGGAAATCTCTTCCCGCAATAAGTTCTGTAAAACCTTCTGAATATCGCCAAGACCAAGTAACTTGGGAATGAGTTCCTCCACAATGGAAGGATTGGACTCATTAAGGTTATTAACAAGATTCTGTACATCCTGACGAGTGAGCAGTTCAGCAATATGTCTACGAATAATCTCTGTAAGATGTGTCGCAATAATGGAGGGCGGATCTACGACGGTGTATCCTAAAGATTCTGCTCTCTCACGCTGTCCCTCTGTAATCCAGATAGCAGGTAAATGGAAGGACGGTTCAATGGTCGGAATACCCGTTATTTCCTCTTCCACATATCCTGGATTCATGGCCATATAGTGGTCAAAGAGGATCTCTCCCTCGCTGACCTGGATACCTTTAATCTTAATGATATATTGATTTGGATTCAGCTGGATATTATCTCTCAGTCGAATAATAGGTACAACCGTACCAAGCTCTAATGCAATCTGTCTACGAATCATAACCACGCGGTCCAGAAGGTCACCACCCTGACTCACATCCGCCAGAGGAATAATGCCATAACCAAACTCCAGCTCGATAGGATCCACGGAAAGTAGGCTGGTAACATTCTCCGGCTTTCGAATCTCCTCTGCTTCTTCCTCCACTTCCTGGGCAGCAGTTTCTACCTTTGCTTCCTTCAGCACCTTACTCATACTTCTTCCGGCAATGATAAAGGTGCCGCCAACGATAATGAATAAAATATCATTTAACGGTGTCACTAACCCAAGACCAATGATAATTGCACCTACGAAAAACAGGTTTTTAGGAACACCAAATAGCTGTCTAACTAAGATTCCAGAGAAATCGGCATTCTTGGATCCCTTGGTCACCAGAATACCAGTTGCAAGAGAAATCATTAGAGAAGGAATCTGAGATACCAATCCATCACCGATGGTTAGAATAGTAAAGTTCTGCAATGCATCCTGGAAAGTTAGTCCACGACGCACCATACCCATGATGATTCCACCAATCATATTAACGGCGGTAATAATTAAACCGGCCGTTGCATCTCCCTTTACATACTTCACCGCACCATCCATGGAACCGAAGAAAGCACTTTCTGCCTGAATCTTGTCTCGCTGTTCCTTTGCTTCCTTATCCGTAATAGCGCCAGTGTTCAAATCGGCATCAATCGCCATCTGTTTACCGGGCATCGCATCCAAGGTAAATCTGGCCGTTACTTCTGCAACTCGCTCAGAACCTTTATTGATAACCATGAACTGAATAATAAGCAGAATAACGAATACGATTACACCCATAACCAAATCGCCACCACCTACGAACTGTCCGAAGGTCGTGACAACGTTACCGGGATCACCCGTTGTCAGAATTAATCTTGTTGAACTAATATTCAGTGCAATTCGAAAGATTGTTGCAAACAAAAGAATGGTGGGGAAATTAGCCATATCCAAAACTTCTTTTGCAAAAAGACAGGCAAAAAGTACGGTAAATGCAACCGAAATATTGATTGCTAATAAAATATCTAATAGCCAGGAGGGAATCGGCACAATCATCATAACGATGGCAGCCAAAAGATAACCAGCAACACCTATGTCTGCTTTGGGTAATTTCTTAAACATACGATTCCTCCTTTCCCAGATACTTATATTTTTCTACAAAGAGTACTTTTTAACTATGGACTAAACCAGTCCCTTTTTCTTATATACTGCTGCAAGCACTTCCGCTACAGCCAGGTATAGTTCAGGCGGGATTTCCTCTCCCACTTCCACATCCGCATAAAGAGATCTGGCAAGGGGCTTATTCTCTACAATCTCAACCTGATTTTCTCTTGCAATTTCCTTAATTCTCTGTGCAAGATAATCGGCACCTTTGGCAATAACTACCGGCGCACTGCCTTCCCTAGAACGTTCATAACTTATTGCTACTGCAAAATGCGTCGGGTTCGTAATGACCACATCCGCCTTAGGAACTTCCTGCATCATACGTCTGCGGGAAGCCTCCATCATCTTCGAACGAATCTTACCTTTAATCTGCGGATCTCCTTCGGTATTCTTATATTCGTCCTTGACTTCCTGCTTGGTCATCTTCATATCTTGATGGAATTTCCACTTCTGGAAAGCATAATCAAGAGCTGCAATAATTAGGAAAATGGCTGCGATTTTCAGCCCAATACCTATCAGCAGATTGCCTGCATAATATACTGTCGCCCATACGGAAATATCATATAAACTGAACAGCGTCACCAGTTCATTTTTTAGTGAGTTGTAGATGACTAAAGCCATCACTCCTATTTTGGCAATGCTTTTTAGAAGTTCAATTACGGAATGGATGGAGAAAAGCTTCTTCATACCATTCACGGGGTTAAGCTTATTAAACTTAGGCTTTAAGGGTTTCCTGGTGGGCTTCCATTTTACCTGCACAAGGTCTGCAACAAAATTCACCACAAAAGCCACCGCTAAAAATGGCAGGATAATCAATAGCACCCGCTTCATCATCTCTTTTACTAGGGTGGAAAAAACACCTATTTCCATATTTCCGCCAGTAAATGTAACTAAATCCGGGATTTTCCCATACGCCATGTGGAAATTCTCTGACAGTAGATTCCCCATGTTCCCTACATATACTTTCAAAACGATGAATAGGGAAAATAACGTAAGTGAAGTTGCTACTTCTTTACTTTTAGCAACTTTTCCGTCTTTTCTTGCATCTGTAAGTCGCTTCGAGGTAGGCTCTTCTGTTTTCTCGCCACCAGGTCCATCTTTTGCAAAGAACTGCAGGTCAAGTGGCATATAAAGCGTTTCTGTTAACTCCATTATGCCCCTCCACCAAAAGCTTTCACCATGGTAACAATCATAACTTTCATTTCATTGAAAATTAAATCTGCTGCATGAGGCAACATGGTTACCGTAAAATAGATTACTCCCAAACCTGCCATTAACTTAATCTGAATACCGACAGAAAACATATTCATCTGCGGTGAAACTTTAGCCATAATACCTAAGAGGCAATTGGTCAGTAAAATGGTAACAAACACTGGAATCATTACCTGAAATCCTAGCAGGATATATCTTGTCAGAAAGGTTAGGATTCCATTATATAAAACATCCAGTTGAAAACTCGCCTCACCCACCGGCACCAGCGTAAAGGTCTCGCACAGAACCTGTATCAAATATCTATACATCCCCGATACAAGGAACAAAAGCGTAAACACATAGGTATACATCGCTCCTGTAATGGTAACATTCTGCTTAGTCGTTGGATCCATTAACGACACCATGGAAAGACCAATTTCCATATCTACCAAATGTCCCGCAAAGGAAACAATCATCATACAGAATTGTGCCCCAAGGCCTAAAAGCGCACCGCAAATGGCTTCCTTCAAAACATAAGTGGTGTACCCTAAAATGGTTTGATACTCAATATATATATGTGGTGTCAGTACTTCATAAAGCAGAAAAGCAATAAAAATGCTCATTAAAACACGCACTCTTCTCGGTACATTACTCTGTCCAAAGAAGGGTGCAGTAAAAATAAAAAGTGATACTCTGGTAAAGATGAGAAGATAATATTCCAGTTCCTCCAAGGGAAAGGAATAATCAATCATCGCCATGTTCATACTACTTACCTAATGTATACGGCAAAATCATTCCACATTGAAGTCATGAGGCCACTCATATTCTCAAGCATCCAGCCTCCAGCAATCATCAGCACCAGAAAAATACCCAGGAACTTAGGAATGAAAGTAAGGGTCTGTTCCTGAATACTGGTTACTGTCTGAAAAATACTTACACTTAAACCGACAATCAAAGACACAAGAAGCGGCGGTGCTGCCGTCTTAATAATCATAAATAACGCATCTGAAATTAAGGAAGTTACGGTTTGAACTGACATAAATCTATCCTCATAGGTTACTCACAGCAGGCAATATTCTATCACCGCTAATAGAATGTTCTGACTAAATTAACGATGATTAAATTCCATCCGTCTGCAAGTACAAACAACAAAATCTTAAAGGGCATCGATATCGTTGTAGGCGGCAACATCATCATACCCATACTCATCAGTACGGAGGCTACAACCATATCAATTACAAGGAATGGAATATAAATTACAAAACCAATAATAAATGCCGTACGAAGCTCAGATACAATAAAGGACGGAATCAAAACGCTAGTCGGTACAGACTCAGCTAGGCCATCCCAGTCAGTATGTCCTGCAATCTCCATAAAGACAGAAACATCTTTTCTCTGTGTCTGGCCAATCATGAAATTACGGATTGGCTCCGTACCGATGGCAAGCGCCTCCTCCTGCGTAATCTGTGCGTTGTTATAGGGCACAATCGCATTGTTGTACACCTGCGTAAACACTGGCGCCATAATAAATACCGTTAAAAATAGCGCTAGTCCAAGTAACACCTGGTTCGGCGGTGCTGTCTGCGTGTTTAAGGCAGTACGCGTAAAATGAAGCACAATAATAATACGCGTAAAGCTGGTCAGCATAATTAACAAAATCGGTGCCAGCGCGATTAGTGTTAATGTTAATAGAATCTGCAGCGCTCCGGAAATAGATCCATTGCCATTGTTATCTACGGTAACAGTAAAACGATTACCTATGTTTAAATCTGAGTTATCATCTGCATTATTGCTTGTACCCGGATCATTTTCATAGGTTCTCTCATCCAAATTTTCATCCTGACCACCATCAGGACCACCATCCGTTGCATATGCTTTTATGCTGCTAATAAAACACAAACAGCCTACTGTTACCAGCAGGCATAAAATCATAAATATTCTTTTGAAAACAGAATGTTTCCTAGTCATTATTTTCTTCAGTGGTATCTGCTACAAAAACCGAATCTTCCGCTGCAGAATATAAACCATCTTCGTCCTCACTCATCTTTAGGATATTCGCATGCTGTGCCAAACTTTTCTTAGCTGGCTCACTAGCATTCTTCTTTCCGGAAACCTTGCGGAATATGTCTCCAAAGGAAGTCGGCTGTCCACTGTTTGGATCGATGGTTATTTCTTCCTTTGGAACCTCACATATAGGCACAATGGAATCTTTTCCATAAGCCACTGCCACATAACGTTCTCCCACCTTTACAAGACCAATATATTTATTAGGCGCAAGTCTTGTAGTCTCCAGAACCAGCATATTTTTGCTTCCCATTTTGTTCTTTTCTTTGCCAGCCACAAAACGGGTCGTAAAATAGCAAATCGCCACCACTGCAGCAAATATGATTAACAGTGTAACAAATCTAAGTACTGAATTTGTTCCTGACTGTAAGGTTGCAGATTCAGCAAACTGTGGTGTTTGATTGTTAAGTAAAACAAAGGTAGGCATGCATTAATCCTTAATCAATTCTGTTACACGGATACCGAAGCTTTCTTCAATGACAACAACTTCACCCTTTGCAACAAATTTACCATTTACAAGGACATCTATAGGTTCACCAGCAATCTTATCTAACTCAATAATGGTTCCGGGTGCAAACTCAAGAATCTCTTTAATGGTCTTGGAAGTACGTCCTAGCTCTACTGTAACTTCCAGCGGAACATCCATAATGAGGCCAATGTTTTCCTGACCAATGGCAGCTGCAAGCATGTTCCTATCAAACGGCTGGAACGTTGCAGGTTGTACATTTACAGGATCCATAACGGGAGGCATTGCCATCATTGGCTGCTGCGGCATCATCGGCATAGCTCCAGGGGCAGGCATAGGTGCCGCCATAGGCATGGGAGCCGGTGGAGGTGTAAATGGCTGCGGTGCAGGTGAAGGACTAGGTGCACTAGCCGGTGCCGGTGCCGGCGCAGGAGCACTGGAGGCTCCACCCATCTGGTTAGACATAAACACATCATATAATGACTTCGCAAAGTCAAGAGGATATAACTGAATAATATTGGAATCAACCAGTGTTCCAATCGTCATATGAAATGCAACCTTTACAAAGGTACCTTCCATATAGTAATCAATATCCCCAGCTTCTTTTCTTTCAGAAATACTTACTAGGGATGCATTCGGCGGAGAAATATCAATCTTCTTGCCAAGCATGGTAGAAAGGCTGGTTGCAGAGGAACCCATCATCTGGTTCATTGCCTCAGAAATGGCGCTAAGATGCAGTTCTCCAAGTTCCCCATCCGTATTGGAGCCATCACCGCCCATCATAAGGTCGGTAATAACCTTAACGTCTCGCTCTTGAAGCACTAAAATATTGGAGCCATTCAAGCCCTCTGTATACTTAATCTGAATGAATACACAAGGATTCGGATACTCAACTGTAACAGTCTCCCAATTCGCTAACGTAACGACTGGAGTTGTAATGTCCACCTTCTGATTTACCAGATTAAACAATGTTGTTGCACTGGTTCCCATGGAGATATTGGCAACCTCACCAATAGCATCTCTTTCAATATCAGAAAGAAGTGACTGGTCTATACCAGCATCTACATCTGCAAATCCACCAGCAGGTGCGGGCGCGGGCGGAATATCCGATGAAGCCACATCTCCTGAAGATTCAGGGGCAGACGGACCATCATCGAGGCTCATGCCGCTAAGCAGTGCATTAATTTCGTCTTGTGAAAGCATTCCATCCATGCCTTATTCCTCTTCCTCTTCTCTATATACTTGCGTAATTCGTACTGCGTATTTATCCTTCTCTTTGCCAGGCATCGCAGCAAACTTGCGAATCTGCCCAACATATACATCCATCTCGCTATCTTTGGTTGTATCCAGCCTGATGATATCGCCCACCTGTAATTCCAAGAAATCACCTACAGCAATCTGGCTCTTACCCAGAACTGCTTTCACTGGCACATCCACATGGTGAAGCATCGCTTCAATAGCCTGCTGCTGACTCTCATCATCCTTAGGAATCATATTGGTAAACCAGAACTTTGTATTCAGGTTATCTACAATACTCTCTATGGTTAAGAATGGCAGACACACATTGATGAATCCCTCGATTTCTCCAATCGTGATGTTCATCATAACAATAGCGATCATTTCACTCGGAGCTATAATCTGTGCAAACTGCGTATTGGTTTCCACTCGTTCCAGAACCGGTCTGACATCCAGTACATTCTTCCAAGGTTCCCTCAAAAGTTGGGTACACGTTGTCATAATCTTATCCAGAATACCGATCTCTATCTCGGAGAAATCACGTAGCTTATCAATGCCTTCTCCCTGCCCACCAAGCATTCGGTCAATCATGGCATAACCGACATTGGCAGTCATTTCCAGCATGATGTTTCCCTGCAACGGACTAAAATTTATAATTCCAAGTATTACTGGGTTACTAAGTGAGTTGCTGAACTCAGAGAAAGTGACCGTCTCAGAGCTGGCTACATTGACCTGAATATTCTTGCGCAGGTACACTGGGAGATTCGTTGAAATCAATCGCCCATAATGTTCAAAAATCAACTCTAAGGTACGTAAATGTTCTTTCGAGAACTTTGCAGGTCTCTTAAAATCGTAATTCTTTACGCTCTTCTCACTGGCGTTTGTTAGCTCCGTGGCATCTAACTCACCACTGGTTAACGCCGATAAGAGGTTATCTATTTCGCTTTGCGATAAAACCTCGCCCAAGACGCGTGCCCCCTTTCCTAGGTTACTCTGTAAGGCTTTATTTAGTTTATTTGCATAAATTGTAAGCCCCTTGGAGCCTTAGAAATGGCACTTAGCCGAACATAATCTCACTGAAGGATACCTTGTAAATAAAGGTTGATCCAAATAATGCCTGCAATCTCTCAAGAATTTCATCACAGATCTGTTCCTGGGAAATCTTTGCTTCCGTCATTGTATAACCAGAGATAACAGATACTATCTCTGACTTAATTAACGCTTCTCTTGTGTCAATGGTAGGGCCATAGGTCTCATAATCTTCATGCGTTGTATCCATGGAAATGGTTACAGAAACGATAGCATAATGATCCTTCGTTTCCTCTACATCCTTCTTTAAAGGAATGGTCATAGAATCGCTGATAGAATATGTCTGGGTGTCTGCTAAAGACACACTTCCTGTAGATGCTCCATCACCATTATCTAGCTCTAACTGTAAGACAGACGCAATATCCGTAACGATAGCTGCAGTTGCTGCATTCGTTTTTGTGACATTAAGCATCATCACCGTTGTAAGCACCAGATTCACAATCAAAAGTGCTAGTATAACCATAGATATAAGGTTCTTCTTCATTGTGGTCTCCCTTTAATAATCACTCAGTGAGTTGTAAATTTTAATCTCTACACGTCTATTTAATGCTCTTCCCTCAGGTGTGCTATTATCCGCAATAGGACAATATTCACCACGACCAGAATGCTTTAACAGCGAAGGATCGAGATTTGTGTGATCTATCAAATAATAGAACACAGCCAACGCTCTTGCAGAAGAAAGTTCATTATTGCTTGCATAAGCTCCGCCAACAAAAGGTACAGAGTCTGTATGACCTTCAATCTCAATAACACTTTCCCCGTAACGTTCCAGAATAATACCAACCTGATCCATAACTGCAGTCGCATTTGCAGATAACTTTGCAGATCCAGAATCAAATAGTAAGGAACCATTTAGGGTGAGCTGCACATACTGAGACGTAAAGTCCATCTCAATCATGTCTTCCATGCCTGCTTCGGCAATTGCTTCCTCAACAAGCTCTGCCATTTCCTCAGACTTCTCCATCTTCATGGCTTCCACTTCGGCAAGAACTTGCGCTTCTTCCAGTTCTGTTCCATCAGCACCGACACTACTCATATCATCTGCTTCTTCACTCTTACCAGTAGAATTGATATAATCATCCAATTCATTCAGCTGGCTTACGCCATTACTAATAAGAAGGCCATCTCCGATTGACAGCGCACCTGCTGTAAATACGGAAAATGTCTGTGAAAAGGAAGCTGCAACTTCTTCAAACTTCTGCGCATCAACCGTTGACATTGAGAACAGAAGCACGAAGAAACACAGGAGTAGATTCATTAAGTCCGAGAAGGTGGCCATCCACGCCGGGGATCCAGCGGGTGCATCTTCCTGTTTTTGTTTCTTTGCCAATGTTTATTCTCCACCTTCTTCACCGCTAGGTCTCTCTGCGGGAGCTAAGAAGGATTTTAACTTTTCTTCAATAACACGAGGGTTCTCACCAGCCTGAATAGACAGAAGTCCCTCAACCATAATTTCTTTAACCATCATCTCAGCATCATTTAATGCGCCGAGCTTCGTTGAAGTAGGCGTTGCAATCCAGTTTGCAAGCATGGAACCATACAACGTTGTGATAAGTGCTACCGCCATTGCAGGACCAATCGCAGCCGCATCAGACATGTTCTGAAGCATGTTAACCAGACCGATCAGCGTACCGATCATACCCCATGCAGGACCCATGGATGCTACGTCTTGCCAAAACTTAATCTTCTGTTTATGTCTTCCTTCAATAGAAGAAAGCTCTGTCTCCATAATGGCACGAACAAGTTCAGGATCCGTACCATCGACGACAAGCATAATACCTTTTTTTAGGAATTCATCATCAATATCGCCCGCAGCCTCTTCCAGGGAAAGAAGACCCTCTTTACGCGCAACATTGGACAAATCAATAATCTTCTTAATAATGGATACTGTGTCTAAGGAAGCACCCTTAAAAATCAGCTTGATGGCCTTCAGTCCAGCTAAGAAATCCTTTACGGTATTCATCATAAGTACCGCACAAAAGGCACCACCAAACGTAATAATCGCAGACTGTGCGTCTAAGAAGTTCTTAATCGCACCAAAGTCAACACCATTTTTACCATATACCATACCGAAAACAACCATAAAGAAACATATGGCCATTCCCAGTAACGAAGCTAAATCCATTCTCTCTACTCTTTTCTCTTATATTTATACTGAAGCAAATCCCTTAAAACTACATAAAGAGAAGCCTAAATCAGCTTCCCTGCAAAATTTAATCTCCATCAATATCTTGCGGAAAAAATAGTCCGCGCTTATACAATTTTACTAGTTTTTGTATCTCTTGTCTAGTTTCTTTTACGATAAGCTTCTTCCCTGTTGTGAAGGAAATGAGTGTATCCGGCGTCTCTTCCACTGTCTCAATCAGGTCCGCATTAATCGTGATTCGAACACCATTTAATTTTGTCACTTCGATCATTCTTTATGCTCCATAAGTTGCCATAATCCATACACTTATGTAAACATTATACAGCAATTCCTGGACATATGCAAAAGCCCTCCGACGAATCGGAGGGCTGCTACAAATTCGATTCATTATCTCTTAAGGTTTACAAGTTCCTCAAGAAGGGTATCGGATACGGTAATGATTCTGGAGTTCGCCTGGAAACCACGCTGTGTAGTAATCATATCCGTAAACTGCTGGGAAAGGTCTACGTTGGACATTTCGAGAGCACCGGTGGACATGTAGCCACCATCAGAGGTAATATCTACACCAATACCATCAAACTCACCAGAGTTCATGGATGCCTGGTATAAGTTGTCACCCTTTCTTTCAAGACCCATTGCATTACTGAAACTTGCTACTGCAATCTGTCCTAAAAGTTTTGTCTGACCATTGTCATAAGCACCATAAATCATACCATTGTTCTGGATAGATACACCCGTCATGTTACCTACAGCACAACCTGCACCAGCATTGTTCTCATCACCAGAAGTTGCTGCCATAGTAGAGGTCTGGTTGTTATTGTAGTTAAGGGAATCCTTCATATCAATCTTAATTGCTTCGAAAGGATTTGCAGAGTTAGCATTCTTAGGCTTTAATCCAAGGTTAAATGCCTGAATATTGTTAGCGCCATTGATACCTGTAAAGGAACCATTCGCCTGATTGTAGGAAATGGAAACACCATCACCTGCGGGCAGAGAATAACCATCAACTGCCATGATATAGGAACCAGTGGAACCATCAACTAAAGTCTTGTTTGCAGGCGCCAAATCCTGGGTAGGATCATTAGGATCCACAAGAACCTGTTCATAGCTTCCACCATTCTTCAGGACTTCACCAATCGTCTTATATTCATCACTTCTCTCATTAACAAGAACTGTGAGGTTGAAGAACTCTTCAGGATCATCGAAGCCAAATGCTTCTGCATAAGCGGTTGCCGCCTTAATAGAATCTTCATCATCCTTAATCTTAAAGCCATCATCTAAGAACGCTTTCGGATCATAAGCGGTGGGTGTTCCATCAATCGTCTTAGAAACAACACCGTCTGCATAGGTATATCCAGATACCATAGTGTAGGAAGCATCCTTCTGAGAATAGGTAGCAGTTGCACTATCTTCATTAGAACCAGTGAAGATGGTTGCGTCAAAACGATCTAAAATCGTATCGTTGTTTGCATCCAGTACATCTTCCAGTTCCATGGAATATACACCTTCACCATCTGTTGCTTTAATGGAGAACTTAGCAGTGTAGGAATAACCAAGGTTGTCATAGAAGCTTAAGGAAATCTTCTTTCCATCACCCTGTACATTGGTATCATTCTTATCAAGAATACCTGTAATTCTTGCAGAAGTGGTTGCTGCAGGAGCCGCAGTCAGATTTTCTGCACTCATAATCTTTAAGGGCTTAACAGTATCCTGTCTAATAGAAACCTCGCCAGTCTCTGCATCGGTCTGAGGAAGCCAGCCCATAACATTGTATCCAGTAGAACTCATGGCAAGGTTACCAACTGAGTCTACATAGAAAGAACCATCTCTTGTGAAGAAATTGGAAGATCCATCAGATACAACAAAGAAAGACTGACCTGTGATTAATAAGTCAAAGGCATTACCTGTATTTTGGGTAGAACCCTGGGTTGTGATGGATGAAGAAATTGCTGCGGAAGCAACACCAAGACCAATCTGCTTAGCATTGGTACCAGCAGTACCAGTCGTATCATTGGGAGCAGACGCTTTTGCAGTGGTCTGATACATCAGTTCAGAGAAAGTGATGGACTGTGCCTTAAATGCGGTTGTATTTACGTTTGCAATATTGTTACCGATAACGTCCATCTTGGTCTGGTGGGTACGAAGACCTGCAACACCAGAGTAAAGTGATCTCATCATAGTTTTGTCCTCCTGCGTTCGCGCTCTCCCCTTTGCGCATCCATTCACTCAGGAAGATCATTTCTTAAAATCTTTTTTTATTCGTAATACGCGCATCCTGCGCTCAATAGTTATATCGGTAAAATCTGCAGTTTCTTAACCCATTCCTGCAAATTCCCATAGTGATTTCTTAATTCAGAGGCGTTTCGTTTTCCTCACCTGCAGTTTCTGTATCCTTGTCAGTGCTAGAAACGTTATTTGCTGCCTCTTTTTCTGCATTTTCTTTTTCAATAGCTTCCGCTGCAGCTAGCTTTTCATTGTATGCTTCTACAAGATCCACCATCTTGCTATAGTATTTGTCCACCTTGGCCAGCATTTCTGCGTCAGCAAACTTCTCCTGGTACTGGGTCATGCCTTCTTTCGCAGCCTTTAGTGCCACCACCGCATTCTTATGTGCAATGGTCAGTTCTTCAATCTCAGGAAGTTCCTTCATAGCATCTGCAATATCCTGTGCTAATCTTCTTGCTTCCTGATACTCTTCCCCAAGAACAGCTACCAAATCAGAAGCTGAATACAGCTTTCCTTCGATGCTTAAATATGCCTTATTCTCTTCATAAGTCACATAATCAACGACACCCGTAACCTCTTCACGATTACCTTTGGCATCTTCCACATTTAATACTACTTCTTTACCAACAAGTCCCTGGGCAGACATGGATTCCATATCCTTACCAATACCCTGAATTTCTGAAACCTGTGTAAAGGTTGCATACTGAGCAATCCAATCCGTATTACTGGTAGGCTCTAGTGGATCCTGGTTCTGCATTTCTGCAACCAAAAGCTGCAGGAATGTATCAGAAGAAACTAAATCATTTTTCTGTTTATGTGAATTACTAATGGAATTGGTTGAAGCTGAACTAGAAACAACTTCACCATCTTTTACAGGAGCTATTAATCCAAGATCTACGCCCATATTCCATCCTCGCTTTCTGTATAGTCTCTATGTACTATGCTTTATAATCCATGGAGTTTCCGTCGGCCTTCATCATATCAACGGTCACTGCCTCTGCTTCATCAAGTTCTTCTACGCCTTCTTCATCCCCTAAAAGATTAATCTTTCTGGTGGCTTTTCGAAGCGCTTCTCGCTCCTTCTCTTCGGTAAGATTCTGCTCATTTCCCTGTTCAAGGTTCTGTTCAAAACCATGAGAGGATACGGTAACCTCAACAGCTTCCACCTTTACACCCTGGTGTTCGAGATTCTCCTTAAGTTGTGCAATCTGCATCTCTAATGCCTGGCGAACTGCATCATTCTCTGTACCAAAGTGTGCCGTCACAGCACCTTCTCTGGCAGTCAGTGTCAAATGAACATTTCCAAGGTTTTCAGGATTAAGCTTCATCTGCAGTTCCGTTAATCCATCATTCGTATTTGCACGGATCTGGTCTCTTACCTGTTCAAAAATCTCTCTTGCATTCTCAGAAAGCATGGAGGAAACCGGCGTTTCTACTGCCTCTGATTTATAATCTGCAGAAACTTCGGTCTGCTGCGTAAACTGCATGCCTTCCTGACTCTGCTGCTTATGATCAAATTCTCTATCTTCCTTCTTTGGGGCATCCTCCGTCTTAACTGGCACCTGCGTGACGGAAGAAGGATTCTCAGTTGTCGAAGTAATTTCACTCTCTTCAACGGCCGCCGCTTTGTTATCTTCTAACTGGCGTGCTTCTTTGACTGGCACATTCTGGCTAGTAACATTTTCCGGGACAGTCTCACCTACATTTACGAAGTCCTCCATAGGTTTCTCTTTCCCAGAAACCAAAGCTGCCTTAACCTCCTCAACAGGAAGATCTAATTCCTTCGCAACCGTATCTACAATATCCTGAAAGTCACCTTCTAATTCTTTTAAAGAACCTAATAGATTTTCATCCGTGAGCAATGCGGAAGCATCTCCATCTGCCTTAAGTCCAAGCACAAACTCTTTCAGGGTCTCTGGATTAAGCAAATCAGAAACCTGAATATCCATCTCATCTAAAACAGACTGAATCTCTTCTTCCGAAACGTTAAGAACCTCCATCAGCGTGGTTACCATGGAAGACATCACTGTTTCCAATGTCTCTGAAGGAATTTCTTCTGAAGCATTCTCCTTAGTATCTGCAGAAACTGTTTCTTTTTCGTCTACAACCGTTTTTTCAGACTGCGTTTTCACATTTTCCGTCTTTGTAGACTTCGCATCTGTAGTTTCTCTAGAGCTAGATTCCTTAAGTTCCGTCTTCTTCGCTGAAGTATAGTCTACATTCTCTTTATTTGTATCTGCTCCCATACCCGTCGCATCCTGCTTAGATACAGGCGTTAATTCTTTAACAACATCTACGCCTTCCGACACAGAGTTCATTAAATCAGCAAAAGAGCCATCCCCTTCGCCTTTTCCATTTCCATTTGGCTTCCCTGCCCCCATGAAGCTGGCATATGTACTCGTCAGTTCATTAATAGGTGCACCGATCATTCTTTTTCCTCCAACTGGGTTAAAATTATGTTTACCAACTCTTATATCGGTGGTTAGCCATCCATACCTTAGGGTTTTAATTCTCTGGATCCATAATTTTTGTAACTGCCGCTGCAATGTTTGGATCCATCTGTGCCAAGATCTTTCCTCTATTGGTTGCGTTCATCGCATTTAATATGTTGGCCACAAGGTTTAGATTATTATCCATCGTATTGAAAATCGCAGCTGCTTTAGCCGGCTCCATTTGCGCATAAGCATCCGCATAATCCGCATAGGAAGCATCCACCTGCTGTTGCTTCACTACCTGCTTATACAATTCCTCCGCTGTAGTCGGATCCATAGATTCATAGTACTTCACAAACTCTTCCGCACCGGGCCCATTATCTGCATAAACCACAGTTTCATAGAATTCTGTCTTCACTCGCTGGAATTCTACCTGCTGTTCCTCAAAAGTTTTCAGACGCTCTACTTCTGCTTTCAGAGCCTCAATCTCACTAATATTCGTTGTGTTGGCATTTCTAGCATTGGTCAGTTCCATTTCTAGTGCCTTAATCTGATCTACTGCATCTGATAAGGATGTGTAACCATAGTAGGCTTCCAAATCATCTGTTTCCGTAACAGCATCTGCCGGTAAGATTTTATTAATAACTGGCACATTCTTTAATAATGGTGCCATTACATTGCTGCCAATACCACCAACATCTAATTTAATAATGATGCACAGAATAGCAATCCAAATCAAAATAATAAACAGCGTCACAACAAAAACGCTAAATCCACCACTTCGGGACTGCTCATCTAATTCTGCTTCCTGATCAGCCAATTCTTTTGCGCGTTTTTTCGCTTCTTTTTGATGGCTCTTTTGATCATTCTTTAATTTTTTCTTTTCCGCCTGAATCTTTTTCTTTTCAGCTTTGAGTTCGGCTTCTTTTTTATCTTCTGCCATAGTAGTTATTCCTCTGTCTGTGCCTTACGTCCATAGGTATAGCTGGTTAACTGGTCGATTTCCTTCGCTTCCGCCTCTGCCTCTTCCTTCAAGAAATTATCAAAGGCATTTTCCCTAAGTTTTTCATGAATCTTTCGTTCCTGCATAGCCTCCTGCATTCGGATTCTTGCTGCCTCCAAATTACGTTCTGCCATGGTGACCTGCAGTCTCTGGGCTTTCACTTCTGCTTCAGCATCTCGCTGGGCATGCTCATTTTCTTTAATTTTCAAAACATCTACCGCACCAATGCGAAGCTTCTCTCCTTCTGCCACAATACGGTCGCGCTTTTCCATAATTCGCGCTAGTTTCTCTTCTTCTTCCGTTAATCGAATACGCATCATAGCAAAATTCTGTTTCTCCTGATCCTCAAGCTTCTCTTTGATTTTCAGGATATTCTGCATTTTATATATGAACTTCCCCATAATGCATCCATTCGTTTATTCAAAGAGCTTTTTCATCATATCCAAAGACTCTTCAAAAGTATATTTGGTATTTACATCCTGCAACAGGAACTCATTAACCGCATCAATTTTGCTGATTGCATAATCGATATTCGGATTGGTTCCTTTTTTATACGCACCAATATTAATTAAATCTTCCGCCTCCGCATAGGTTGCAAGAACATTCTTTAACTTTCCTGCAGCTGCCTTATGTTCCTTATCGGTAACCATACTCATACAACGGCTAATAGACTGCAATACATCTACCGCTGGGTAATGGTTTTTATGGGCCAAACTTCTGGAGAGCATAATATGTCCATCCAAGATACTTCTCGCAGTATCCGTAATTGGCTCGTTAAAATCGTCACCATCTACAAGAACTGCATAAAGGCCTGTAATCGAACCTTTATCATCTTTCCCAGCTCGCTCCAAGAGCTTTGGCATTTCAGAATATACCGACGGCGGATAGCCTCTGGTAACAGGTGGCTCTCCTGTAGCTAGACCGATCTCACGCTGTGCCATAGAAAATCGGGTAAGATTATCCATCATCAGGAGGACATCACCGCCCTTACTTCTAAAATATTCAGCAATAGCCGTTGCTGTCTGTGCTGCTTTTTTTCGTTCCAGTGCTGGTTTATCAGAAGTCGCTACCACTACTACAGAACGCTTCATACCTTCCGCGCCAAGATCGTTCTGAATGAACTCTCTAACCTCACGACCACGCTCTCCGATTAACGCAATCACATTGATATCCGCTTTGGTATTTCGGGCAAACATACCCATTAACGTAGACTTACCAACACCTGAACCAGCGAAAATACCAATACGCTGTCCCTTCGCAACTGTAATCAGTCCATCTACCGCCTTTACACCTAACGGAAGCACCTCATTAATTATGGCTCTGCTCATAGGTTCTGGAGAAGCAGCCTCCAGTGGGAAGGATACATCTGAACGATTATCAAACTCACTAATTGGTCTTCCTAATCCATCCAGAATTTGTCCCAATAAGAAATCCCCTACCTGTACAGACAAAGGATGTTCCTCATTTTCTACAATACAGCCAAGGCCAATTCCTTCTGTATCCTCATAGGGCATCAGCAAGGTCTTATTGTCACGGAAACCAACCACCTCAGCCATAATGGATCCTTTTGCAGAATTTACATAAATCTTGCAAACATCCCCCATTTTCGCATCAGGGCCCGCACTCTCTAGGGTTAATCCAACAACATTGACAATCTTCCCAAGCTTTTTATAATACAGTTTTTCTTCGGCCTTCTGATATTTCTCTATATTCATAAACTGTCTTCTAAAAAAGGACAGGGGAAGTGTTAGTTCCCCTCCTTTTCAAAACTAATTAGCTTTAATTGTTTTCCCAATAGTTCTAACTGCGTTCCTAAGCTGCAGTCATAAATACCACTGTCACTTTCAATCAGACATCCATTTTCCGGGAGTGTATTATCTTCAATAATCTCGATAGATTCCTCCGGAATACCAGACTGCTTACTTAACTCACTTTTCTTTTCACGAACAGAAGCCACCGAAGCTTTGGGCACGTGAATCAAATAGTGCTTTCCTGTATCTAATGTCTGCATTGTTTTGTGCAACAGTTTTACTACCAGATCTTTTTCATCTGATAAAGTAACAGAAAGGACATGGCTATAGATATCTGTCAGTGTATCTACAAGCGTCATCTCTATATTCTGACACTTCGCCTCATATTCTGCATGCAGCGCATTTCGTTCTTCTTCCAAAGCCCTTTCCTTTTCAGCAAAGGCTTCCTTAGCACGCTGAAGGCCATCTTCATATCCTTTTTGTGAGCCTTCCTCATGCCCTTTATGAAACGCATCCTGACGCATCTGGTCTGCTTCCGCATTCGCCTCGTTGAGTATACGCTGCGCCTGCTGCCTCGCATCATCTATCATTTGAGAGCTATTTTCTTTAGCTTCCTTTTCTAGTGTCTCAGCTCTCTCTTTTGCAGCAGCTGCCTCTGCAATGGAAAGTCCACCACCATCTTCGTCGCTAACCAGCTCTGCCACCTGCAGTGCGTCTAGACCTTCTGAAAAACCTTCCGTATCTTCTTCCGTAAAGGTAGTCTCCTGAGCCACCATTAACTCTTCGATACGTTTCTGAAATGCTTCGTTATTGTCAATGGAGACGGCATCGGTCTTTTGCATAACCACATAACCGCCCTTAATAAAGTTTCTAGACAACTAACTCGTCACCTCCACCACGGGAAATAACAACTTCTCCAGAATCTTCTAGTTTTCTGATAATATTTACAATCTTCTGCTGCGCCTCTTCCACATCCTTCATACGAACAGGTCCCATGAATTCCATGTCTTCCTTAATCATCTCAGCAAGACGCTTAGATAGATTCTTAAAGATTGCATTCTGTACTTCTTCATTAGCACCCTTCAGTGCAAGACCAAGATCAGAGTTATCAACATCACGGAGTACACGCTGAATTGCTCTATCGTCAAGAAGCAATACGTCTTCGAATACGAACATCTTCTTGCGGATTTCGTCTGCTAATGCAGGATCTTCGATTTCCAGAATCTCCATGATATGCTTTTCTGTTCCACGATCGGAAGAGTTGAGGATTTCCACAACCTGATCCACACCACCGATGACGGTGTAATCCTGATTAACAAGATTGGCCAGTTTAGACTCAAGAACTCTTTCCACTTCTTTGATAACATCAGGGCTGGTGCGATCCATCTGCGCAATACGTCTAGCGACATCCGCCTGTGCCTCCGATGGCAGAGAAGAAATAATAAGTGCTGCCTGCTGCGCAGAAAGGTAAGACAGAATCAAAGCAATCGTCTGTGGATGCTCATCCTGAATAAAGGAAAGAAGCTGGGATGGATCCGTCTTTCGCATAAATTCAAAAGGCTTCACCTGTAAAGATGCAGTCAACTTACCAATAACATCATTGGCTTTATCCGCACCCAGAGCCTTCTCTAAAAGTTCCTTCGCATAGCCAATACCACCTTCGGCAATATATTGCTGTGCAAGACAAATCTCATAAAATTCATTAATCACCTGTTCTTTTACCGCAGGTGAAATACTTCTGGTATTGGCAATCTCCAAAGTAAGATCTTCGATTTCCTCTTCCTTTAAGTGCTTAAAAACCGTGGCTGATTTCTCAGGCCCTAAAGTGATAAGCAGTATTGCCGCTTTTTGTAATCCCGTTAATTCACTATCTGTTGCTGCCATGACCCTTTAGCTCCACTCATCATCCAGCCAGTTGCGAAGAAGATTTGCAACTGCATCCGGATTGTCCTCCACAAATTTCTCAACGGCCTTTCTAGCCTCTGACTTATCCTCAACACCAATATCCTCTAACTGCTCCTCAGCCGGTGCAGACTGTAGAATATCCACGATGGAAATCTCTTCCTCTTCTTCCTCTTCTTTGGGCTGCTTCATGCTTCGGAAAATGACAAATACTAACAGACCAAAAATTAGTACAATGAGAAGCACAGTAAGAATATCTGAGATTTCGATATCCAATCCCTCTTTATCATAGAAAACAGGTTCTCTGTATGCCAGAATGGAGATATCATTAACCGAAATACCTGTTGCTTTGGATACAGCAGTAAAAATACCTTCATCTACAGGAGTTGATACGCGCTTATCATTATTTAGCTTATACTCATCCCAAGTGATACCATCAAGCAGTCCCTGCTTCTTTGCATCCTCTTCTCTAAGGATATCGTAGGTCAACAAAATAACGGAAAGAGAGGACTGATTATAAACAATTCCTCCCGGAGGCGTGTCTCTGTAAAGGGTACTCTCATTAGGAACGTACTCTAGATGGTCCTCTGTACTCTGTGTACTGCTAGACTGATAGTCTTCATAGTCATAGCCTGTTTCAGTATTGGAATCCGTACCAGGTCTTCCAGCAACGCCCCCCTGTGACTGACTATTATAGTGGTCTTCCTCGACTAGCGGGCCCTGGGTTCCGCTTCCCTGACCACCATCACCCCAGTAAAGGTGTTCTGAATACTGCGAACTGGAAATATCCAAAACGATATTCGATGCAACCTCAATAACGCTATATTCATTCGAACCCATCAGAAGCGACTTTACCTTAGACTCCACTTCCAGTTCTTTCTGTTCCTGCAAAGAGAAAGTACCTGCAGCGGAGGCATAGGTGGAGTTGTCTGAATATCCTGAGAATAGAAGTGAGCCACGATTGTCCATAATGACAATATTCTCAGTTGAGTAATCTCCCAGTGCTGTCGCTACAGTACGTCCCATTGCCTGTGCCATGGATGTCGTACAGATATCCGAAAGTTCCAAAACGATAGCTGCACTCGCCTCTTTGTTGGAGGCAAGAAGTGTTCCATTATCTTCAGGAAGACTTAGGGATACTTTTGCATGCTTTACAAAAGTATAGTATTCCAAACAGTCAGTTATCTTCTGTTCCAAATAAACAACATACTTTTTATTCTTATCAGCTTCCGTGGTAGAGAATCCGCCGCTTACAACATTATCAATACTAAACGCATCCGCATAAATGTTGTTAGAGCCAAGCAAAAGGTTACATGCCGTATAATCCTTTTCATCAACAGAAATCACCAGACCTTCTCTGTCTGTCTTATACTCAATCCCCTCTCCATTCAACAAATCAATAACTGTCTGGGCATCTGCGGGTGTCTTTGCCGTATAAATCTTCACATAGTCAGGACGACTCACTACAGCAATCAAAATAGCGATGGCAATAATAACCCCAATTACCAGGCCAACAATTGTCATCTTCTGTCTTCTTGTAAACTTTTCCCACCAGTTTTTAAATCGCTCCGGTAAAGTCCGGAACCAGTTGGTAATTCTATCTACCATGGATTATGCTCTCTCTTTAGAACTGCATGTTCATTATTTCTTTGTATGCTTCCATAAACTTATCTCGAATGGCAACGGTATACTGCAGCATTGTGGAAGCCTTCTGCAGTGCAATCGCCAAATCATGGGTACTTTCCGTCTGACCAAGAGCAAGCTTAATCTCTTCGTTTTCAGCGTCAGAAAGATATTTATTTGTTGTATTAATATTATCAACTACAGACTGAAAAATGGAGCCAAACATATCCTCGGTAGCAGAACCTTTTTTGACAGATTCTGTAACTCCGGGAGCTACTGCCGCACTTCTAAGCTGTAATGGTACTAAACTCTGCATACTTTATCCCCTCATTTACCTACTTAATTGGACTCCAGCAATGACAAGCCCTTCATGGCAATACTCTTGCTAGCACTAAACGCTGTTGCATTTGCTTCATATGCTCTGGAAGCATCAATTAAGTTGGTCATTTCTGTAATGGTATTCACATTCGGATAGGTCACATATCCATTCTCATCTGCATCAGGATGGGATGGATCATATACCATGTTCATCTCCGTCGTATAATCTTCCGAAACCTGCGGAATCTTTACACCATATCCAATAGCATCTTCATTCATTCGAAGGGTCCTTGCCTTCCCTAAATGATTATTGGCAATGGCGTGATCTAATACATGACTAAAGGACTTATTGGCATCCGTCTCCTGTGTCTCAAAGGTAACCACCTTTCGACGATAGGGTGTACCATCTGCCGTACGGGTAGTATTGGCATTGGCCACATTCTCAGAAATTATGTCCATACGATAGCGTTCTGCGCTAAGTCCGGTTGCAGATATATCAAATGCTGTAAACATACTCATATTCTTCTACCTCCTTATGCAAAACTACTTCATCACGGCCTTCAGATTCGCAAATTCTTTCTGAATGGAATCCAAAATAGCATTATACTTTATCTGGTTTTCTGCCATATATACACTCTCTGTATCGATATCAACATTATTGTGATCCAAACGATAGGAGAATTCTGCGGCATCCGTATAAACACGAGAGTTCAACTGATTGAGGTTTACGTTATAAACCTTATCATCCATACTCTCATAAGCAAGGTGCCCTAAAGCCCGTTCTAACTGACTCTCAAAGGCTACATCCTGTCTTTTATATCCAGGAGTATCAATATTTGCAATATTATTCGCAATAGCATCATTACGAAGCCAAGCCGCATCTGCCGCTTTATCAAGCACATTTATGTAGCTAAATACGTGGGAATTTACCATAAAAATCCTTTCCGTTCGAAAACCACACCTTTTTGTGTGCCACGAAACATTATAACACAATATTTGGTATTTACAACAGTATCCATCCCATAGTTATGTAAATTCGGGTTAAAATAACAAAAAACGGACTCCCCAAAGAGTCCGTTCCAAGAGATGGCTTCCTGCCACTACATACTTATTATCGACAAATTATGTTCTATCCTTTAGCACTTCATAGAACATATCGTTTACAACTTTAATATAAGTCCCCTTCATTCCTGCAGAATGACAGGCAATAATTCCTGCACTTTCTAGCTTACGAAGTGCATTGACAATCACAGAACGGGTCATTTTTTCACGATCCGCTATTTTCGATGCTACTAGCAGTCCTTCTCCCTCAGGAAGCTCATTCATCACAAGATGAACTGCCTTCTTTTCAAGTTTAGACAATGTCTCCAAACTAGAGCGAACCATGTGTTCCTCACGAAAGACCTCTTCCTGCTCCTCGTTTACGGAACGCATCATTTCCAGACCGACCACCGTTGCCCCATATTCGCAGAGAATAATATCATCAATATCATACATATCTTTCTCACGATATACAAAAAGGGATCCGAGTCTTTCCCCCGCAATATCAATCGGTGTAATCACAGTACAATACTTCTTTGCTTCTTCCTCTCCAAAGCCTAAAGTTTCAAGATTAACATTCTCTTTCGTTGAAAGAATAGATAACAACCTGTCACTTAATTCCGGTGAGGCCATCTGTCCTACTGCAGATACAGGAAATCCCTCCAGCTTATCAAAACGATCCTGACACAGTCCGAGAATCTTTCCCTTCTTGCTAATCACAAGAACATTAGAAGACAAAATCTCCGTCATCACGTGACAAATATCATTAAACACCACCTTCGTAGAGGAGTTATTATGAAGCAATTTCCCAATTTTTCTTGTTTTATCTAAAAGCTTAACACTGCTCATACTATTCGTCTTTCTGCGCTCTTTCCTTGGTGAAACCACACTGCTGGTCACTGCAGACAAGCTTCTGTCCCTTAACTACCAAATACTGTCCGCAGGTGGGGCATTTTTCTTCAGAAGGCATAGACCAGGAGATAAAATCACAGTCCGGATAACCACTACATCCAAAATATCTTCTTCCCTTTTGGGTCTTTCTGGCAATCACATCCTTCCCACAAACAGGGCAGGCAACACCAATCTTCTCCAAATAAGGTTTTGTATTTCTGCATTCCGGGAATCCTGGGCAGGCCAAAAACTTACCGTGAGGACCATACTTAATGACCATACGTCTTCCGCATACATCACAATCCTCGTCGGACTCTTCATCACGAATCTCAATCTTTTCCAGATTCTTCTCTGCCTCTTTCACTGAAGTTTCTAAATCCGGATAGAAATTACGAAGAATGGTCTTCCACTTTACTTCGCCTTCTTCCACCTTATCTAAAAGGCTTTCCATGGTAGCCGTAAAATTCACGTCAACGATAGAAGGGAATTGTTCCTTCATAATTCCATTGACTGCTTCACCAAGCTCTGAAATATATAAATTCTTATTTTCCTTGATAATATAACGACGTCCAAGGATTACAGAGATAGTAGGTGCATATGTTGAAGGACGACCAATGCCAAGCTCCTCCAAGGCACGTACCAGGCTTGCCTCTGTGTAATGCGCCGGCGGCTGGGTAAAATGCTGCTTCTTTTCTAACGAATTAAACTGTAAACTCGTATTCTCATCCACATCCGATAACAAAAATGCATTCTCTGCCTTCTCGGTATCATCATTGGTATATACCTTCATAAAACCATCAAACTTAACGTTGCTTCCCGAAGATGTAAAATGATAGGTCTTGCTTCCGCTAATTGCATCAATCTTTAGGGAAATCGTATTATATACGGCCGGCGCCATACGACTTGCCAAAAAGCGCTTATATATCAATGTATATAAACGTAACTGATCACGTTCTAGGGACGCCTTCATCATCTCTGGCGTACGTAACAAATCCGTGGGACGAATCGCTTCGTGAGCGTCCTGAATCTTCTTACCACTCTTCTTTGTCTCTACTGCCTCTGCATTATACTGGCTTCCGTACTGCTCATTAATAAAATTCTTAGCAGCAAGTACTGCCTCATCAGATACACGGGTAGAATCCGTTCTTAAGTAGGTAATTACACCCACTGTACCCTGTCCTTTGATTTCCACACCTTCATATAACTGCTGCGCAATACGCATGGTTTTGCTTGTAGAAAAATTCAAAACCTTGCTGGCTTCCTGCTGTAAGGTTGAAGTCGTAAAAGGTAAGGGCTGTTTCTTCAATCTCTCTCCATGCTTTGCTTCTTTAATCTTGTAGGATGCAGCCTTTAATGCATTCTCAATAGCTTCCGCTTCTGCACCACTATCAATGGTCTTCTTACCATCCTCATCAGAAATATAATGTGCCACAAAGGACTTCTTTCCTGAGCCAAAAAGAGCGTCTACCGTCCAATATTCCTTAGGAATGAATGCTGCAATCTCATCTTCTCTATCTGCAATAATACGAAGTGCAACACTCTGTACGCGTCCTGCAGAAAGGCCTCTCTTAACCTTCGCCCAAAGCAGTGGTGAAATACGATACCCCACCATACGATCAAGGATTCTTCTTGCCTGCTGCGCATCTACCAAATCCATGTCTAATTCTCTAGCATTTTTTAAGGACTCTTTTACCGCATCTTTGGTAATCTCGTTAAATGCAATACGATAAACTTTCTTGCCAGACTCCTTGAGCTTTAATCCCTCCAAAAGATGCCAACTGATGGCTTCACCTTCGCGGTCAGGGTCAGTTGCGAGATAAATCTTATCTGCTTTTTTTACTTCCTTACGAAGAGAAGCAAGAATATCGCCCTTTCCTCGAATAGTAATATATTTAGGTTCGTAATCATTCTCAATATCTACACCAAGCGTACTCTTGGGAAGATCTCTAATATGTCCTTGGCTTGCCGTAACCTCATAAGTACTGCCCAGGAATTTTTTAATGGTTTTAACTTTTGCAGGAGACTCTACAATCACTAAGTTGTTTGCCATAAGATACCTCAAAAAATGTAGTTTGACCGACCTTTGCAAATTGCACCATTATTCTCTTGTCAAAAATGAATTTTCTGACAAATCGGTCAACGTGTATGACTATACAATAAAAAAATACTTATTGCAAGAAAATTTTTCTTCTATAGATATGCAACATAAAAAAGAGGTCCCTATCGGAACCTCTTTACATATATCTCATTAAGTAAGATTATGCAATCTTAGCCTTAGCGATGTCGGTAAGAGCCTTGAAGCCTTCTGCATCGTTAACTGCCATCTCAGCAAGCATCTTTCTGTTGATATCGATTTCTGCAAGCTTTAAGCCGTGCATAAGTTTGCTGTAGGAAAGACCATTTAATCTTGCAGCTGCACCGATACGAGCGATCCAAAGCTGTCTGAACTGTCTCTTTCTTTCCTTACGTCCAGCATAAGAGCTGGTAAGTGCACGCATAACGGACTGCTTAGCTACACGATACTGGTTGGAACGCGCTCCTCTGTAGCCCTTAGCGAGCTTTAATACTCTATTGTGCTTTTTCTTGGCATTAGCGCCACCTTTAATTCTTGCCATGGTTAAATCCTCCTAAAAATCTATCTCATTACATGTAAGGTAAAATCTTTCTCATGTTTGCTACGTTGGTCTGATCAACCACGATATCCTGACGAAGATTTCTCTTGTTCTTGGTAGACTTCTTGGTTAAGATGTGACGTCTGTAAGCCTTATTTCTTACTAATTTACCAGTGCCGGAAACCTTGAAACGCTTTGCGGCAGATCTGTTTGTCTTCATTTTGGGCATTGTTCTTTCCTCCTAAAATAACTATCTACTTATATTTTAACCGACTTACTTCTTCTTTCCGGCTAAAAACATGGTCATTGCGCGGCCTTCTGTCTTGGCTGCTTTTTCTACGGTACTGCAATCTGCAAGGTGCTCAGCAAAATCATCAAGGATGTGCTTGCTTGCCTGCATATGTGCCATCTCACGACCTCTAAAGCGTAAAGTAACCTTTACACGATCACCCTTTGTTAAGAACTTTCTTGCATTGTTCTCTTTGGTATTGAGGTCATTCGTATCAATGTTGGGTGATAAACGAATTTCCTTAATCTCAACAGCATGCTGATTCTTTTTAGCTTCCTTTTCCTTACGCATCTGCTCATAACGGAATTTACCGAAATCTGCAATTCTGCATACAGGAGGGTTTGCTCCAGGTGCAATCAGGATTAAATCAAGTTCTGCCTCTTCTGCTTTTTTCATAGCATCCTGAATAGATACCACACCAATCTGCTCATTCTCTGCGCCAATTAGACGAACCTCTTTTTCTCTAATCTGGCCATTAATTAAATAATCGCTGTCTTTAATTGTTTTTTACCCCACTTTCAATAATTGGTAAGACTCTTTCTCGCCCAATAAATAAGGGCGAATGCACAAGCACTCGCCCACAAAAATTAACCTAAGCCAATCTTTCACTACACAGTTTATAAAAAAGTGTAACGCCTGAAACACGAAATGGTCGCAGGGTGAGAGCAAATGCTCTTCTTGCAGAAGAAATATTATCACACTATCCTATGAATGTCAACAATATTTCTATTTACTTGTTCTTCTCTTCCATTGGAAGTTCCGTACGAATCGTCTTGTTCTTAATTTCATCGGTTAACTGCGCAATGAAATCTGCGATACGCTTCTGTCCTTCATTGCCGGCAAATCTAGAAGATACAGAAACCAGTCCATCTGCTTCTTCCTGTTCACCAACAATTACCCAGTAAGGAAGTCTGTCCATACGCGCTTCACGAATCTTAAATCCGATTTTCTCGGATCTGTGATCAACCGTTGCATCAATATCATTGGCAAGCAGTTCCTTCTTAACCTTTTCTGCGTACTCTTCATACTTCTCAGAAATGGGAAGAACGCGAACCTGTTCAGGACATAACCAGGTAGGGAACTTACCTGCATAGTGCTCAATCAGCCAAGCAAGGGTTCTTTCATAGCATCCCATGGAAGTTCTGTGAATAATCCAAGGACGAGCCTTTTCACCCTTCTCGTCAATGTAGTACATACCAAACTTCTCAGCTGCTGCACAGTCAAGCTGAATGGTTACCATGGTATCTTCTTTTCCATAAACATTTTTTGCCTGGATATCAATCTTAGGACCATAGAAAGCAGCTTCGCCATCTTCTTCGGTAAACTTAATGTTATTCTTAATCATTACCTGACGAAGATAATCCTGGGTCTTATCCCAATATTCATTATCTCCTAAATATTTTTCTTTATTGTTTGGATCCCACTTAGACAGACGATAGGTAACATCCCCATCAATACCCAGGGTCTTCATTACATAGTTACAAAGGTCTACGCATCTGGTAAGCTCTTCTTCAGCCTGTGCAGGAGTCATAACAATATGCGCTTCCGTAATGGTGAACTGACGAACTCTGGTAAGACCGTGCATTTCTCCAGAATCCTCATTTCTAAACAGGGTAGAAGTCTCTGCCATTCTGTAAGGAAGATCTCTATAGGAATGCTGCTCATTCATATATACAAAATACTGGAATGGACAAGTCATAGGACGAAGTGCCATCACTTCCTTGTCCTCGCTATCCTTATTCAGAATAAACATGCCATCCATATAGTGATCCCAATGACCGGAAATCTTATAAAGATCAGACTTTGCCATCAATGGGGTACGAGTACGGATATAACCCCACTCCTTGTCTTCAAGATCCTCCATCCATCTCTGGAGTTTCATAATCATCTTGGTTCCCTTAGGCGTAAAGAGCGGAAGTCCCTGACCAATAACATCAACCGTAGTAAAGAGCTTCATTTCGCGTCCAAGGCGGTTATGATCACGCATCTTTGCCTCTTCTAACTTCTGAAGATACTCAGTTAACTCTTCCTTTTTGCCAAAAGCTGTACCATAGATACGCTGTAATCTTGCCTTATTGGAATCTCCTCTCCAATATGCCATGGAAGAACTGATTAACTTGAATGCCTTAATGGATTTTGTGCTCATTAAGTGAGGACCTGCACAAAGATCAGTAAATCCTTCTCCTTGGCTATAGAAGGAAATCTTAGCATCGTCAGGAAGATCCTTAATTAATTCCACCTTATAAGGCTCCTGTCTTTCTTCCATAAACTTTACTGCTTCATCACGAGGGAGTTCAAACTTCTCAAGCTTTGCCCCTTCCTTGATAATTTTCTTCATTTCTGCTTCTAGTGCATCTAAATCATCACGGCTGAAAGGCTCGGTATCGAAGTCATAATAAAATCCCGTATCAATGGAAGGTCCGATTGCACATTTAGCTTCAGGACGAAGACGCTTTACAGCTTCCGCAAGTACATGGGAACAGGTATGACGATAGGCAGCCAAACCTTTCTCATCATTTGCTGTAAGAATATTTAAGGTTACGTCCTTATCAATGACGGTACGAAGATCTACCACTTCTCCATCAACTTCACCGGCACAAGCGTTTCTCGCCAAGCCTTCTGCAATATCAAAAGCAATATCAATCACAGATTTTGCTTCTGCATACTCTTTGGTACTACCATCTTTTAATGTAATCTTCATTATTGTTCTCCAATCTGTTTATGATCATTAGCACGGCCATTCTTGCTGCCATTTTTACTTCCATTGTTGCTACCATTATCCCTATTATTGCTAAACAAAGTAATCTTTGTCTTAATCCCCTTTTTGATAGGTGAAAACAAAAAACCAACCACCAGACCAATTGCAAATGCCGCTACCACAGCCGTTTTGTTCTCTTTTGTGGTACATGCACAGCATTTTGTTTCACAGTCACACATATTTTGACCTCCTTTGGAAAATAAAAAATCCCTTGTACATCATATTTGTACAAGGGACGATAATACAATACCGCGGTTCCACCCTATTTATGCAAATGAGCCATCTGCATCACTTTTCATAGTTTTTAACGGATACTATCCGGGACGGATTGGGTCCTCTCCGGGGTGGTCTTCCTTTTACCGCTCTCCTATGCTGCTTTCAGCCGGTGACAGCACTCTCTCGTCGGCGCACTGTAAAAGTACTCTTCCCATCAACGATTTAATAATATTATAAACGGATAAAATATTTTGTAAACCATTTTTCGTTTCAATATCCGTATTTTTTCATTGCTACAGTCTTATGCCATTGTCAGGAACTGCACTCCGACACCTAAAAGATGATCTCCCAAATGTGCAGACAATGCTGCCCCAATATTCGACGTAAAAATATTCTGCGGCTGGCTATATTTTTCCAAGACAACCTTCATTAGATTCTCTCTTCCCTCTTTAAAAGCGCCATCAGCGAATAAAAGATTGTAGGGACGTCCTGCATATTCTGGTTTAGCGAACTGTAAGTCCACAAGATTTACCAGTTGTTTCTCGACGAACTTGCTACCTCTAGCCTTTGCTGCTGTATAGATCGTTCCCGTCTCATCAAACGAAAGAATTGGTTTTATATTTAAAGCAGTTCCCAGAAGCGCTGTTGCTTTACCAATACGACCACTTTTTGCTAAATATTCCAAAGTATCCACAGAGAAGAAGCAAGCAGTTTCTTCCGTCAAACGCTTTGTTCTTTTGCATATTTCTCTAAATGGCAGTCCTTCTTCTCTCCAAATAGCAGCCTGAAGAGCAATGGCACCTTCACCCACGCTTGCTTGATTCGAAGATAGAATGCAACTCTCCATAGAAAAGTCTTCTGCAATCATCCGCAGAGCATTCGATGTTCCAGACAAAGACGCTGAAAGCATTACACCTAAAACATGCGTATATCCCTGACTCTTTAAGTGCTCCATCAATCGTTCCATGCCGCCTAAGACAGGCGTAGAAGTCTTCGGCAAAATCCCTGCCTTCATCTTCTTATAAATGTCTTCAACATTGATTTCTACACCATCACGGTAGGATGTTCCCTCAATGATGATTTGCATAGGCAAAACAAAAATACCATACTTAACCATATCATTTTGAGAAATATCACCACATGAATCGGAGATAATAGCAATTTTCTGTTTGTACTGATTCGTCATAATCCTACACTTTACTTACAGTATTTCTCTACAATCGCGTAGAGATTAGGAGGCAAGACTGGCTTTCCAAGATAATCTGAAAAACCCATCTCTTCAAATTCTTCCTTGGCACCACCATCTGTGACTGCCGTAAGCATTACCACCGGCGTTTCCTTGCAAAGATGTTCCTGCGCCTGCATCTGCCTAAAGGTCTCAACACCATCCATCTCCGGCATAAGGTAGTCCATGAAAATGAGATCAAAGTGTTTCTCTTTTATTAAAGCTAGGCACTCTTTTCCACTGGCTACTCCATCTGCCTGCACACCCTTCTTCTGTAGTAAACGCACAATCGTTTTCAAGTTGATAGCAGTATCCTCTACCACTAATATATTCATTTCTTCTAAAGACATAATTCTCTCCCTATGTAATTAACAAATTCCCCTCATAACTAATCTAGCCCAATTCTTTTAATACTATAATACATCATATTCGATATATTCACCCGAAATATTTGTGAACATCTCCTGAACAAGACGTGAAACGTCCATTTTACCAGCGCCATCTTTGCACAATTCACACAACATCCACAGTTTTATATAGGCTACAACAGGTGATATTTCCGGAAGCACATGAATCTGATCTTTCCAGCCAAGTACAGACGCGTAGTAATCCCTATTACCCGTCCCGCAGATAAATACTGGTATATTTTGTTCTTCCAGCATTTTAAGCCACTTCCTCATAGCTCCATCATCCGGAAGCGTTCCAGAATGATAGGTTTCTAGAAGTACAACCTTACTATCATCAGGCACACCAAAAAACTGCACTCCTGGATAGACTTTCAAATATAATACCGGCGACTGTTTTGTCAGCGGAAGAGGCAAACCGCTTCCCGTCCTCTGTGTTTTATTCGTTAATTCTGGTATCGTCCGAATGCATTTGCCATGCTCAAAAAATAATGCTGGACTTCCTATACAGTGTAATTCATCCGAATTATATTCATGAGGCAGAACGCGGTTTGCCTTATATATTCTGGCAATTCCATCCTGGTTGCGATACGAAATATAGACATCCTGCTGCAAATCCATACATATCGTTTCCACTGCAGCCACAAAATTATCATAACCGTTGGCTCTTTCATCAGACAGAACGTAATTACTTGCTACCAGAACAACACTCTTTTTCAGTGCTCCTAGCGCGAGAGAAAGTGCCGCCCCCGTATACTGCAAGGTGTCACTTCCATGCGTCACAATGACTCCATCCACATCCTCTCGTAATGCTTCCTGCACCGCGCTACAGATTTTCGTTAATGCCTCTCCATCATTATTCTCTGACAACATAGTAAAAGGAGTACGAGAAGAAAAACACACTTCATTCTTCCCATACTCCTTATAGTAATCAAACAATCGTGTTGGGCTCTTCGGTCCTAAAGCAATCTTCTCATCTTCTTTTTCACAGCCAATGGTTCCGCCGGTAAAAAGTACGAGAATATGCTTCTGCATGTGATAGCTCCTTTAGTCTTCAATCGTGAGGGTAAGTTCTAATCTTCCAAGCAGAATCTTATCCCCTGTTTTCACCTGCGTAGGTGATTCAATCTTTGCACCATTTACAAAGGTACCGTTGGATGAGTTCATATCGGTAATCGTATAAACAGATCCAAACTTGTTGATTTTACAATGGGTCCCCGAAATAGAAGGTTCAAAATTCAATAGAATCTGTCCTGTCTTTCGTCCAATCGTAACTTCTGGATCAATGGCTGCACGGAACTTCTGTCCATTGGCTGCAGCTAAATTGATGTAGGAAACTTTTCTTCCTGCACCCATGATCATAACGGTCTTGTCAGAATCCTTTTCTGGAGCAGGGGTATTATACAAGGCTACCGTCTTTCCAGTATCTGCCATAGGATTTGCTGCGGGCATAGAAGAATTTCCAAATAAGCCAACGGTCACATTATCTCCGGCTTTTTGCGGCATAGACGTAGGCGTTGCAAACAGAGGAGGAGCCTCTACAATTTCATCCGATTTCTTTATACCAGCAAGAAGGGGAGAATTCGGATCAGCCGCAATAATTCCACCAGTATAGGCCGGCTTTACATCCTCCTTATCCTGCTTTAAAAAGTCAAGCTGAGGAAGTGGCTGTGTGTCAGTATCTGCCTTCTTCACAGTATCCTCTGAAGCTGTGATCTTTTCCATATTAAACACTGGTGACACAGTCGGCGTCGGCATAATATTCTTAGGATCGCCATGAATAGGATATGGCGGTATAGGTGGCTTCTGGCCGCCCTTCGCCTTTTCTTCCTTAAGCTTCTTTACTTTAGAAGAGGCACCTGCGAGAAGAATAATATCAACTATAAGCAATAATCCAATCACACCAAGAATAATGTAATATAATAACATGTTTTTCTCCTTCTGGCTCTCGCCACACAATTAAGAACATTTTATCACATGTTGTAGTTGTTTTCTATAAATCAATTCCTTCGTTGCAAAATTCTTTAAATGCTTCTGACTCTTCAGCAAACCTATAAAACTG
>JAKSRR010000018.1 GCA_024403455.1 Lachnospiraceae bacterium
TTCAGTCAGAAAAGATATAGTTACGCCCCCAAACAAATTGCCCTTCAGTCAGAAAAGATATAGTTACGCCCCCAAACAAATTGCCCTTCAGTCAGAAATTGATATAGTCCCCCATTATTACTCCTCTTCGGTCAGAAAAGAATATTCCCTCAGAGAAGTAATAATGGGGGGGCTTGTTTAATGTTGTTGGAGGCTTGCTCACGAATGCACTCATTATATGCATAAAAAAGACGGTTCGGATATGAACCGTCTTTTTATCTTTTGATTTTACAGTTTGATTAACTCGTAGTCTCTGGTGCCGATGCCAATCTTTTCTGCGTGTTCCAGGGTTTCCTTGTAACGCACATTGGGATTAGAATCCATGAAATTATCATTTTGACGTTTCCAGTCGATTTTCTTAATATTATCGGACAACTGGGAGTTCGGCATAGGATCTGCCTTTAAGCAGGCATCTACACAGGCCTGATCAAGGGCTACCGGGTCAAAGCTCGCATACATACCGATATTAGGAAGAATCGGCGCATCATTTTCTCCGTGGCAGTCACAGTTCGGGGATACATCCACAATGAGGCTGATATGGAAATTAGGTCTGCCGTCTACAACAGCTTTGGTATATTCCGCAATTTTACAGCCTAATACTTCATTGGCATTATCGTTCGGATTAGAGATAGCATCAAAGGAGCAAGCGCCAATACATCTTCCGCATCCCTTACAAATTTCCGGATCAATCTTCGCCTTACCGCCTTCGTAACTTATAGCATTAGAGCCACACTCTTTTCCACACCGTTTGCAGTTCTTGCAAAGTTCTGCATTCACTACTGGCTTACCATGGTTATGCTGGTGCATCTTTCCTGCACGACTTCCGCAGCCCATACCAATATTCTTTAAAGCCCCACCAAAGCCAGTACATTCATGGCCTTTAAAGTGATTGAGAGAAATAAATACATCCGCATCCATAACGGCACGCCCAATGTAGGCTTCTTTGCAATACTCTCCGCCTTCTACTGGAACCGCAATATCATCGGTTCCACGAAGTCCGTCTCCGATGATTATATGACATCCCGTTGTTGTCTCATTAAATCCATTTTCCTGGGCGCAACTAATATGATCCAACGCGTTTTTTCTAGAGCCTGGGTATAGGGTATTACAATCTGTCAGGAAAGGCATACCACCTGCTTCTTTGACAAGGTCTGCAACTGCTTTCGCATAATTCGGACGAAGGTACGCAATATTCCCTAGTTCTCCAAAGTGGATTTTAATGGCAACAAACTTGTTGTCCATATCCATTTCCATAATCCCTGCTTTTCTGCAGAGTCTCTTTAGTTTCTCTGGGAGACCAACGCCTATGGTTGTACGAAAATCTGTATAGTATACTTTTGCTTTTTCCATGCTACCTCCTGTGTTTTCGGAGAAAACTTTTTACTTTTCAAAAAACTGACGAATCATTTTAAGGATTTCATTACTGGGTGTCGTTTTTAACAGATATCCTTCTGGCTTTAATCCAAGCACGGACTTCACCGTCTCTGGATCGCCTTTACTAGTTAAGAAGAATACCGGCAAATCTCGCATGCTCTCTTCTGCACGAATCATTTCTAACAGCTTCGCTCCAGAAATCACTGGCATCTCATAATCCAGAAGAACCAAATCCGGACTATGCTTACTAATCGCAGCTAACGCGGTTGTTGCGGAATTCGCCAAGGACACATTATATTCCTTTTCTAAAAGTGTCATCATAGAACGTAACACCATTCCTGAGTCATCTACCACCAAAACAGATTTTCTATCCTTCATCTGTTCTAATTTGTCCAGATGCGCCTTCGTAAGTTCAGCAACTTCTGCCGGAACAATGGGACGAATCAATTTTTCAATAACAAGTTCCTGGGCAAAAGTTCTATTAAAGGTATCCATTTCATCGATGTCTGTTGCTACAAACATCACCTTTGTTCTTTGATCCAGACACATATCACGCAGTCTAATAAGCTGCGCCATAGCTCCATCATTATCAAAACCTCCACCATTCACAATACAAATGGGTGGCAGCTTATCAATTGTTGCAAAATCTTCTTTCGTTGCGGAAACAGCACGTGCCTGTACTTCGCCCGCTTCAAGAGCAGATATTAGTGCAACCGTTGTAAAGCTCTTACTATTACTTGCTACAATTAAAATGTTCTCTCCCATGTTCTGTATCTCTACCCTTCTTACAACTTGCTAATCATCTCATCCCCGAGGGAACGCACCTTATCGGCATCAAAGTTCATCACAGCGCCTGCCATCTCCTCCAGAAGGGCCTCTACTTCTTCAGAGAAGGCATATCCCTTCAGTTCCTCCATGAGGGCATCCCCTGCATGCATATCAAAGGCTTCTATGGCTTCCTGCAAGGCATGTACCTTTTGTACAATTTCCTGCTTGTCAGTAACTTCCACCTTATCAGATGCATCACCATCTGCCACCAACGCTTTTAGTTTCTCCTTATATGCTCTCCACCTCACAAGAAAATACGGCGTGGTGGTCAGGATGTAATCTAAATCCTCGTCTCTTGCGGCAAACTCCAAGGTTGCTGCCATACCGGCAATCGGAAAAGCGCCAAACATATAGGAGGTACTCTTCATAGCATGAACCTTAATGCGATAGGAACTCAGCGCTTCCTCATCCATCTGGCTTGTAACCAACCTTTGATACATCGTCTCCAAATAATCTGCTTCGTCATCAACGGTGTAATAAAAGGCTTTGACAATTTCCAGAATCATCTCGTCATCAGGAAGATGGAGCCTAGCAGCTGCCCAGTCCACACCCTCGATTAACGGAAATTCTATCGTCTCCTCCTGCTTCTCACTCTGTGCCTGCTCCGTCTTGCTACCAGCCTGTGCCTTCTGTTTCAGCTCTGCTGGGAGCACTTCATCCAACAAATCTTCTAGTTTTGCTGCATCAATGGGTTTGGATAAATAATTTTGGAAGCCCGCCTCCAAATACATCTCCTTTGCACCACCAATCGCGTTAGCCGTAAGCGCAACGACATAGGTTTCCTGATTCTTTCCTTCTTCCTGCTGCCGCATCCGCTGCAGTGTTTCTATACCATCCATTTCCGGCATCATATGATCCAGGAATATCAAATCATACTTTGTATTTTCGGTTAAGGCAAGAGCCTTTGCTCCGCCATCTGCTTCCTCTATCTGCAACTGCAAAGGCCTAAGCAATCCCTTAAATACCTGCCTATTAATATCATTATCATCCACCACCAGAACCTTTGCCTGCGGCGCAATGAACTTCTCTTTATAGGTGTACTTTTCTTTGCTTTCTTTAATTCGTTTCTTTAAATCACCAATGGGTGCCTCATTTACAATCTTCTGCACCAGTGTAAAGCGGAATGTCGAACCTTCTCCATAAACACTATCTACTTCCAGTTCAGAGTTCATTAGCGCAAGCAGGTTCGTTGTAATACTCATTCCCAGACCGGTACCTTCAATCTGGTGATTCCTCTTTTCATCAATTCGAGAAAAACTATCAAAGAGTTTATCCATATCTTCCTCTTTGATACCAACACCTGTATCTGCAATTGCAAACTTCAGGCGAGCACTGCTACCCTCACACTCTCCTGCAATCTGAAGGGTGATACTTCCCTTTGGCGTATACTTCACTGCATTATTCAGAATATTTATCAGAATCTGTTTTATACGAACATCGTCTCCAATGAGTTCTGATGGTAAGGTTTCTTCCACGTCCACCTGCAGTGCAAGTCCCTTGTCTTCCGCCTTGATTGAAATCATATTAATAACATCGTTCAGCAAGCTAGGAAGCCTATATTTCTGTTCAATGATTTCCATCTTACCGGACTCAATTTTGGAGATATCCAAAATATCATTAATGAGAGACAAAAGAGTCTTACTGGATCCATCGATATCCTGTGCATAGGTTTTAATACTATCTTCTTCGCTTTCGCGCATAATCATAGTATTTAATCCCAAAATCGCATTGATTGGTGTTCGAATTTCATGACTCATATTGGCAAGGAACTGGCTCTTCGCCTTGGTTGCCTGACTGGCTTCCTCATACTTCTCATCTACCAGCTGTAGCATATCGTCCAGACTTTGTCTGTGATTCTTACTGATATTGGCTTGCTTCTCGAAAATATCCAGGTATCTCACAAAAAGCCATCCTGCAATCAAAAAGAACACAACAAAACCAATGATGCCTATGATAGAAGGATGCACCACCAACATGGCATAAATAGACAACGCAACCATCTGAAATGCAAGCAATATATAAATGACAACTTTATCAAAGTACAGGAAGGATTGCACTCCTACTAAGACGCAAAGACCATAAAACAATGTATCACTCTGAAAGAGTACACTAATTGTCGCTACCTGTGCCAGATAAATCGCATCATATAAAATGCAAAACAGATACTTTGGCGCTTTCTCATCAGCCTTTACAGCCCGCAGAATCACATATCCTATAATCCAAATACATCCGAAGGGCAGCATAATCTCTGGGTGGGGAACCTGCCAGAAATACGTAAAAATCGTCGCTATCAGTCCAACAATAAAATGGTTTAAAACGGAATAGTACTTGGCAACTTTAAAATAATTATTCATTATTTCCACCCCTTTCCGCCTCATACTGCATTCCTTTGGGCAGAACAAAAGGTAGTCCCTTCTGTACTATTTCAATATCCCATGTTTCCTTTGCGTCTAGAATCTCTCCATCTAAGTTAAAGGCAATCCCCTCCCCGCTAAGATCCTCCACCTTTATTTTCGAGAACTTCTTCATATAGCAGTTCTTCTGCTTTTTAAACGATTCAAAATCCCCTTTAATCAACATGGACAGCGTGGGAAGAACGCGGATTCCACTTCTTCTGGCCATTAAAATTACAGAGCCTCTTCCATCTGTTATATTCTTATCCTCGGCTACCTTGATGTTTGCCCCCAAAACCGGACCGTTCGCAAAAAAAACCTCCCCAAAATCATCTTCCAGTACTTCCCCATCCACAGTAACCCGAAATCTTTTATTCTTCGCAAGAAATGCTGCTTTCAAAGTTCCAATCAAATAGGGAAGTCGCTCGTTAATCATGGCATAGGATTTATTTTCCTCTGTATACCTAGACATAGCAACATCCACACCGGCAGATGCGGAGTTAACACAGTTCCCACCATTTGTTCTTATATAATCCAAATATACAACCTTACCATCAATGAGATTATCAATCGAACGAAAAGGAGCCTCTCCTTCTGGAAAAGCCTTTAGAAAATCATTAGACATACCACAGGGATAGAATGCAAATTCCATGTTCGTTAGATCATCCCCTGCACCCTGCACTACATTACGAAAGGTTCCAGAGCCACCGCAGGCATATACTCTTATCTTCTCATTTGCGAAATACTTCTTTACACGCCACATTACTTTAAACTCACTGCCAGCTTCCAGCGTGTTAAAAATGAAATACTTCATATCTTTTTGCGATGCCAAATATTCTCGGATCGCACCAACACGATCCTTGTTGCCTGCATAATTATTCAGAACGAAAACATGAATCATTTTATTATCTCCCAACTGTTCTTAATTATAATATATTTCCGCCGTTTTTACGCTAGTAACCTGTGATGTAAACATGTTTTTTCAGCAATTTATATGCAAAAGCAAGAAGAACATCTTTTGCAAACAAAAAAGGAACAGGTTTGTTCCTTTCTTGTAATCTTAGTTTTTCAATTTCCACTTTATTTAGTCTTTAAATTTCAAATCCGATATGGTACAGCGTTCACCAGTGATAGAAATATAAATATCTTTATCGTATCCCTCTGGCAGATTCAGTACCCCTTCCACTTTAAGAAGCTCATTCTGTGTAACAAGGTGAAGCGTTGCTCCCTCTTTTCTGACAGAAACCTGATATTTCATGCCTTCTCTGTTCCTATCCACCCAATGGTCCCAGCTCTCAAACTGATTCGTTTTTGTTAGTGTCGACAATTCACTAATTGCCTCTCCAGATCTCCAGCTGTATCCATAGGCTATAAAAACACCCAATTCATCGTAACTGTCACTATCTACCGTTCCATCTTCCGAATGATAAACAACAATCGCTGGCACATACCACAAATACTTGGTATTTGTCTCCATCTTTGCAGTAAATGTTGCTTCTACGCCTTCACTTCCAACAAAAACACCCTTTGACGGATTCATCCAGTTATCCACGATAGCTGCAAATCGTCCCAGCATAAACGCATTCGTTTCATTCATCAGCTGATTTTCTACTTTGATGCCCTCAGGAACAACAGTTTCCCAAACAATTTCCGCCTTGTCTGTTTCAAGGAAACCTGCATCATCAATGTCAGCCTTTTCACGCATGTTATAATCCACGTCAGAATCAATAAGAGACAGCATCAGTTTCGCATAGATAGGATCAAACTGCGTCCCCACACCTTTCCATATCTCTTGCTTTACATCCGCCTGGGCCATAACATTTCTGTAGCTTCTATGGGAAGTCATGGCATCATAAGAATCTGCAACGGCTATAATCCTTGCAATATTAGGGATGTCTTCCCCCTTCAGTCCATTGGGGTAGCCTTTCCCGTCATATCTCTCATGATGATAAGCCGCTCCATCCTGTAGAAATGGATAATCCTTCATTTTCTCCAGAATCTTGGCTCCATTTGCTGAATGGGTCTTTATGACTTCAAACTCTTCCGCCGTTAGTCTTCCCTTTTTATTTATAATTGCATCATCAATGGAGATCTTTCCAATATCATGAAGAAGCCCCGTTAAGTAAATCTGTCTGCACTCCTCATCATCGCGAGCATCCAGCTGCGCTATCATTTTTGCGTACTTTGCTACGCGGAAGGAATGGCCTCTTGTATACTGATCTTTGGCATCAATGGTATATGCTAAAGTCTCTATGGATTGATCAAGCATTTTCTTGGTCAGCAAATCTTCATTTTTCTGTTTTTCTTCATGAAATTCAATTACCTCATCGATATGCTGTTCAGAAATGAAATACATGAAATATGTCAATATAGTAACCGCCATGGTTACCTCTCTGGCATTCTGTAATACTCCAAACTCCACTTCATCCAGATAGTCAAGGGCAATAAGAACGGCTCCAAGCAAAACGGCAACGCATTCCCGCTTGCTTCTTCTGACATAGATTATGGAGACAACGATATCGATTACCAAATATACAATAATGGATCCCCTTGGCACACCGATAAGAGGTCCCACCATAAAGTGATTAATTTCCTTGTCAAAGGAAAAACACCATGGTCCAACAAACGCGGTACTTGTAACCAAAACATTAATCATCTCTGGTATCGCTATCAACCAGCGTTTCCAGGGTTTAGCATTGCGCATAATCGTTTCTGCTACAGATAATAATATTCCTGGTCCCACGATATAGCATACCCAGGAAAGAACCAGTCGCATTGGATGATATGCAGGGCCATTTGCAATAGCACGCTCTATAGAACCTGATACGCTCTCTATCAGTGTCAAAAGCACCGTAACTTCAAATAAAATAATAACTTTATGATTATATTTTTTTCGGTTTATAATCAGTGTACATATGATAATAATCGTACATAATATCGTCGCATAACTATCACGTAACACTGTTACAAACATATTCATATTCATTATCCTTTCCTAAATATTTGAACCCCCAAATGTAGCAAAATCATTTCCACAAAAAAAGTGGCTCCATCGAACCACTTTCACTTTTTGCTCATCAGAGAGCGGGTGATGGGAATCGAACCCACGTGTACAGCTTGGAAGGCTGTCATTCTACCATTGAACTACACCCGCATATGTTTTGTGAAGATATCGGGGTGACAGGATTCGAACCTGCGACCCCCTGGTCCCAAACCAGGTACTCTAGCCAAACTGAGCCACACCCCGTTATGAGCACAAGGGTTATTATAAAAAAACCTGTGCTTTTTGTCAACAACTTTTTTAATTTTCTTTGCTTTTAAAAAATCCGAAGTTCCCAGGACTCTTTTAAGCTTAGATTAATATTGTAGTAAGGATCGCCCTTAGCAAGAACTTCCTTGTATCTCTCCTTAAAGAGATCACACTCCTTCTGGTATCGCTCTGCGCTTTCCCCTTTATCATCTTTTCCTCTAGAGGCGGACTCAAAATGATACAGTTCCGCAAAAGGCGTGAAGATATTGAGAAGACCTTTCTCTCGAAGCCGCAGGCAGAAATCAACATCATTTAGCGATACAGCAAAAGTTTCATCGAAACCGCCCACTTCATCAAAATACGCTTTGCGTACCATCATGCAGGCACCGGTGACAGCAGACACATCCTGCACATAGCAAAGCTTACCCATGTATCCAATCTCATGACATGCATGTCCATAGAAACTGTGACCCGCCGTGCCGTGCGCACCAAGTCCTAAGATGACACCAGCATGCTGCACCTCTTCATTCGCCATAAATAATTTCGCACCAACGGCTCCCACATCTTCCCTTTGGGCAAACATGAGCATTTCCTGCATCCAATCCGTAGTGCGTACCTTTGTATCATTATTAAGAAGAAGCAGGTATTCTCCCTCTGCATAGGCGGCACCAAAGTTAATAATCTTCGAGTAGTTGAACTCACCTTCATAAGTTACCACACGGATATTCTTGTTTTCCTTTAGTTTCTCGTAATAAGCAAAGGTCTCCGGCTGCGTTGAATTATTCTCAATAATGATAATCTCATAGTTTGCATGGGTTGTCTTATCTAGGATAGAAGATACACAATTCTCCAAATCCTTCACATGATCCTTATTAGGAATCAATACAGAAACTTTTAGTCCAGGGTCAACTTTATATACTACCCTGAAGATCGTCGCAAAGGCACGGGTAGATTCTACCGCAAGCACCTCTCTGCCAAGTCCAGTTAGGTAATCACGTACCGCATTTTTTGCAGCGTCGATGGCATAACTTTTTGCATTAATATCTGATGCTACAGAACCCTTATGCGCTCTCCAATAGTAAAGCATCTTCGGAACGTGAACGATTTTCTTTGCGCGAGAAGTCAGCCGTAAAATAGCATCATGATCCTGACTGCCATCATAACGAGTGCGGAACAAATCCGGTCCATCTAATAATTCTTTACTAAATACAGAGAAATGACAAATATAATTATTTGCACATAAATTATCCGGAGAAAAATCCGGTTTAAAATGCAGGGTCACCATATCGTCGATGTCATCCCCTAGGAAGGTTACTTCATCGCAATAGATGTAGTCGGCACCCTCATCACAGATGGCATGCATGTAATGATAAAGTGCTTCCGGATGCAGAATATCATCATGGTCAAACAGGCCTATATACTGTCCTGTTGCCATCTTCATACATTCATTGGTATTGCCGGAAATACCATAATTCTTTTGCAAACGCTCGTATTTGATACGGCTATCCTTCGTCGCATATTCTTTTACAATGCGTTCCACTTCCGGATGTTTTTCATCAGAACCATCTGCAAGACATAGTTCCCATCCGCCATAGGTTTGGTTCACGCAGGACTCAATCATATCCCGCAAAAATTTTTCCGGTGTATTAAAGAGAGGCACTAAAATAGAAACCACTATATCCTGAGAGAATTTCTCCTGCTGCTGACGAAGTATCTCCTCCGCTGTAGGGAAACTCTTCTTACCATGCTGTGCCATCCCAATTCGCTCAATTCGTTTGGAACGAATCTTCTTGGCAAGTCCTTTAGGCCCACCATAGTTTTTCACGCGGCGATAGGCACCTCTGGCTTTTCTTAGCACAAATCTAGCTGGCTTTGATGCCTTATAGATAAAGCTCTCCTGATACATTGGCATCTCTTTTTCCAGCTCTGCCTGTTGTGCTAAAAGTTGCTGCTTTTGATGATCTAAGGCAGCTGCTCTTTTTCGTTCTTCCTCATAAGCCGCTCTGGCTTCTTTGTCGGCTTTTATTTCTTCCGGGGTCATTATTCTTTCCTACTATCCTTAATATAAGTCCTCAGTAATCCACCAGCTCATCTGGTATGCATTCATGCCACCGCCATGGCGTTTCTTTAAGAGATAATAGCCATTGCTTCTGCTACCAGCATCATTCCAGGTAGAATCTACTACATACCACTGGCCATCCTCTGTCTGTACTGCATTCCAAATATGGTTGGGTCCCACCATAACACCTGCATTGATACCACTCATGGATGCCATGGCATCAAACATTCCTGCGTAAGCATTACAAACACCTGTGCCTGTTAACATCATTGTTTGGAAATCATACACACTATAGGAGTAATCATAGCAGTAAGCTTGGCAAAGGAAATTGTCAATAATCTTTGTTCGCTCTGCTACTGGCAATGTGTTTCCAGCCCAGTTATAGGTACCAAGAATGATGCACCAGTCACGAAGAATACAATAAAATTCCTCATCCATATTTGTAGAATGAATGATTAAAGGGCATAAACTGTCGTTCGCACAAAGCCAAGCCCATATGGTATCTCGATCTGTAATTCCAAGTTCTACAAAGATGGGATTATCCGCTAAGAACTGAGGAAGATTTAACGTCTCTTTCGTACAGTATGTGCTCATACCATTTTGCTGAATATAAAGTGTTCCCGGCATAGTAGTCGTCTTCAGTTCTCCTTTCGTAGAAGAAGAGTAATAGCTAATCCAACTATCGTGTGCTGCGGGCGTAGTACTTCCATCAAACATGTAGTACCACATAGGGAGGAAGGATGCTAGTGGAGTCTCTGAAACTGGAGCCGCCAAAACCTCTCCGCCTGCCATCATAAAGCAAAGAATAATCGCCAGCAAAAGGGATGCACATTTTTTGACTATCTTATTTCGTTTCATACTTCTACCTCTCTCCTTTTTGCTGCCTGCATTTTATAAAGCCATTATTATTTATAATTATACCACAAATCGTCTTCTCCCGCCCTTCCGCTGTTTCCTCCGTTCTCCTGTTGTTCGCCTTTTTTCACGGCTTTTGCTATAATGTTTACATAATAGGATACAAGGGGCAAAAATATGAGAAAGGAGCTATTTTCGCAAGAAAATGAGCGGATTTCGAATATTTTTAGAGAGTTCGAGAGTGCGCAGCACGAAGAAATCTCGTGTATCCATGCCGCCAACATCGCACTAAAAAATAGGAGAACTATATGTCCACTGAAGAAATTATGGATTTTGATAGAGAACCAAAGAAAAAAAGAAGAGTTGAGGAAGAGACTCCTGCTCCCAAGAGCCGCAAGAAAAAGAAGAATCCTTTAACTGCCGTAACCATCTTTTTATCAGTGATTACGCTGCTTTCTCTCTTCTTATGCCTCTATCTTTTAAAGATGTACAAAGACAAGACTGTCACAGAAGAAACAAAAACGCCTGCAGTTTCTGAAGCCACCTACACCCAGGAAGAGCTGGACTTAAAAGTGATGCAGGCTACCGAAGAAGGACGTAATCTCGGTTCTGCCGATGTCAAGGATTTCATCCGCGATATTATCACTACCCGTGGAGCCGGCTTATACGAGATTCTTCGTAAACTCTATCCCGATGAAGCAGTATACAGTGATGCAACAGGTTATCACTTTGTTCCCCTCTCCCCTGCCATTCCTAAAAATCCAGTCAAGGACGAGGGCTTAATGTATGCCCCCAACGGCGAAATCAGCTATGTATTAAACGGAGAAACCCGCTCCGTAAAGGGCATTGATGTTTCTGCTTTCCAGGGTGATATCGATTGGACCAAGGTTGCTCAGTCCGGCGTAAAGTTCGCCTTTATCCGTGTTGGATACAGAGGCTATGGCTCTGGTGCCATGGTAGAAGATGAAAAATTCAGGCAGAATATTGAAGGAGCCTTAGCGAATGGTATTGATGTTGGTGTGTACTTCTTTGACCAGGCTATCAATGCTGCGGAAGCATTAGAAGAAGCACAGTTCGTACTGGAACGTATTGCTGGTTACAACATCACCTATCCTATAGCTATCGATATTGAGACCGTGGATGACAAGGTTGCCAGAGGCATGACTATCTCTTCTGCTGAAAGAACCATCATCTGTCGAACCTTCTGCGATGCCATCTCTAATGCGGGCTATAAGCCCATGATTTACGGCAACAATTACTCCTTCTTTGCGATGTTAGACATGAACCAGTTATCGGATGTTCCTATGTGGTATGCCTTCTTTAATACCTATCTGTACAATCCTTATCAATGTGGTATCTGGCAGTACTCTTCCACTGGTTCCGTAAATGGCATTAATGGGGCAGTTGACATGAACATTGCCTTTCCCTTAGATGCCCCCTTCTAAACGAATCCTATAGAATGCTTTTTAAAATCATTTCTCCCATCACCAGATCTTCCGGTGTGGTCACCTTAATATTCGTATATGCCCCCGCAGACATCTTTATTTTCTTTTCACAATATAATTCCGCAATTTGCGCATCATCTGTAATCTGCACACCTTTTTCCAAAAGGAACGTCTCTTCTGTCTCCAATCGTTCATAGGCTGCTTTAATTACAGCGAGCTGGAAGGTCTGGGGCGTTTGCACGATGTAAAGGCTGCTTCTTGCCGGCGTATCTTTTACAAAGCCATCCGTATCCACAACCTTGATGGTATCCTTCGATGCAACAGCAGCCACACCGGAACCATAGGTAACTGCATCCTTATAACAATTCGTGATGGTTGCCTGATCCACAAAAGCTCTGGCTCCATCATGAATCATAACTATCCCTTCCCCGTAGGGAATCACCGAAAGTCCGTGCATAACAGAATGATATCGCTGCTTTCCACCAACAACTATCTGCGTAATCTGCGTAAATCCATACTTCTCAACGAAGGTTTCCCTGCAGTAGTTTTCGTCTCCTTCTCCGCATACCAGGACAATTTCATCCACGCCCCAATCAGCAAAGGCTTTTATCGAATAAAAAAGAAGGGGCCTGCCAAGAAGATCCAGATACTGTTTGGGTGTATCTGTCTGCATACGGCTACCTCTTCCACCTGCAAGAATGATTGCATAAGTTTTCATCATTATCTTTCTCCCAGTCGTAATCCTGGAACAGCATTCAAATCATAGCCACTGCGCACACCTTTAATAAATTCATAGTATGCTGCAGCACCAATCATTGCTGCATTATCGGTACATAAAATAGGGCTAGGGTGATAGAATGCTATCCCACGCTCTCTGCAAGCCGCCTCCATGGCTTCTCGCAAATGTTTATTGCTAGCAACACCACCAGCTATCGCAAGACGTGTTCCACCACATCGTTTCAGTGCTTCCATCGAATGCCCAACTAGCACATCAATCACTGCCTGCTGGAAAGAAGCAGCGACATCTGCTGGAACTACCGTCTCCCCTTTCATCTCACAAGAGTTCAGATAATTTAGTACCGCACTCTTTAATCCGCTAAAAGAAAAATCATATACGCTATCTTCGAACTTCGCTCTTGGAAATGCAATCGCCTGAGGATTACCTTCATAAGAGAGCTTATCAATCTTAGGACCACCGGGATAACCAAGGCCAATGGCTCTGGCAACCTTATCAAAAGCTTCGCCGGCAGCATCATCTCTGGTTCTTCCCAAAATCTCATACTCACCATAATCCTTAACATGCACAAGATGGGTATGACCGCCACTAACCACCAAACAGTGAAAGGGAGGCTTCAAATCCGGATTTTCTATGTAATTTGCCGAGATATGTCCCTCGATATGGTGAATCCCAAGTAACGGCTTATCTGCTCCATAAGCAATGGCCTTCGCTGCAGAAACGCCAACTAACAATGCCCCCACCAATCCCGGTCCATAAGTGACAGCCACTGCATCCACATCCTGCAAGGATAAAGACGCATCCACGAGTGCTTTCTCTACCACCTGATTGATTTTTTCGATGTGCTGTCTGGAAGCAATCTCTGGCACCACGCCGCCATATAATGTATGCAAATCAATCTGCGAATGGATCACATTCGATAAAACTTCTCTGCCATTACGAACCACAGCTGCAGCTGTTTCATCACAGGAAGATTCAATTGCTAATATTGTAACGTCTTTGCTCATCTCTTATTCAACCGATTTATCACTAATTATCAATTTGGTCTACTAGCTGGAAGCCATAAATTTTCCAATGACCATCACCATCTTTTCGCATAATATACACTTCTCTGGAACTCTGATATACCGTTCCACTCTTTAATGTATACATGCAGTATAGCTTTGCACATTCATAACCATTATGGGTGAAATATTCTACATCCGTTGCCGGTGTAACCTCAGACTTATACACCGTAATATTTCCATCGTGGAAGGTCTGAATATCATTTTTTAAGTTGGAAATATATGCATCCCAAGTCTGGTTCGCGATAAGTTCTGTATCATACAGTCCCTGGGCCAGATGCGCCAGTCCTTCCAGCTCCTCGTTGGAATATTCTTCGTTATAAAAGCAAGCCGAGATTTCATTATAATACTTTAATACCTGCACCGGTGTAGCAGGGTATTCCTTGTAGGGTGCTCTGGCAATCATCTCCTGCACAGTAGTCATCTCCTGCTGTACGTTTTCCTCCATAGCAGCCGAAGAATTTGCCTTTGCCCCTTTATTTCGGAGATAGAAAAAGTAACCCAAAATTAGGGCCATCATAACGATCATTAAGATTGTGGCTTTTGCTCCATTCCGTGGAGCCTTCTTTGTTGCCAACACCTAGTCCTCATCAAATAGAAGCGTTACCGTTTTACCATCCTTGCCGGGATACGCATTCTCAAATATCTTTCTTACTTCTTTCATGTATGGTTCAGGCTTGGGAAGAGAGGGACTGTAATGGGTCAGCCATAATTCCTTTACTCCATCTGCCTGGGCTGCCAGCTCTGCAGCCTCCAAAAATGTCATATGCTTATGGCTCTTCGCTTTGGTAATCATTTCAGCTTCGCCATACATACCTTCACAAATAAACAAATCGGAGCCCTTTGCATTTTCCACAATGGACTGGGTCGGTCTAGTATCTGTTGTGTAGGTTACCTTAAGGCCTCTTCTATCCGCTCCCATGACCATGTCCGGCGTATAAACCATACCATCCATAGAAACGGTCTCGCCGTGCTGCAATTTATTCCAGCACTTTAATGGAATATTCTGTTCCTTTGCTGCCTGTGCATCAAAACGGCCTTTTCTCTTAATTTCAATACTATAGCCATAGCAGACAATGTTATGCTGCACACGAAAAGCATGAATCAGCAAATCGCCAAATTCTAGGCATTCCTGCTTTTCATTTAACTCTCTGTATTCGATAGAAAATGGTAATTCCGGGGCAATGGTAAGTAGTGCCTTCACCGTCTTTTCCAAGCCTTTAGGGCCAATAAGTAACAGTGGTTCCTTCCGTTCTGCATTGCCCATAGTCAGAAGCATCCCCGGTAGCCCCGAAATATGATCTGCATGGAAATGGGTAAAACAGATAATCCCAATAGGGTTCGGACTCCACCCCTTTTCTCTAAGAGCAATCTGGGTGCCCTCCCCGCAATCAATCAATATGTTATTGCCATTGTATCTAGCCATCATACTGGTCAGATAACGGTAAGGCAGCGGCATCATACCACCACAGCCTAACAAGCAAATATCAAGCATTTATCTTCTCCTGGTGTATCCACACCATTTCTATAAAAGTTCTTTATGCATCAGCACGGCATGTTCCACAGGACTTGTATAATAGTTCTTACGAATCCCATCTTCCACAAATCCCACCTTCTCATAAAGTCTTCTGGCAGGCGCATTCCCTTCCCGCACTTCCAGAAACAACTTTTCCAGTTTCCTCTCTTTTGCCGCCTCTATAAGGGACTCCATCAGTTTTAATGCAATCCCTTTCCCTCTATAGGATGGTTTCACTGCCACGCAGGTAACATCAGCTTCTGCCGGTCCCAAAATAAGTCCAGCCGTACCAATATATTCGTCTTCCTTTTTCGCACTTAGAAATAAATAGCATTCTTTGGAAACGGCATCCATGAAGAACTTCTCACTCCAGGGAGCTGCAAAGCATTCCTTTTCTAATGCTGCTGCCATAGGAACATCTTCTACCTGCAGGCATCCAACTTCTATCATTCCTAGGCCTCTCCCATCTTTTCTGCACGTTCTCGTTCTGCCTGGGAAGGTCTTAAATAATTCGGCTTCATATCTGCCGCAGAGGTGTTAACACCATTCTTTAATAGGCTCTCTCCCACCTGTGCAATATGGGCCGCGCGCTGTCTGGACAGTGGCGCAGGTGCTATCTGATAGGGCACATCACATAAAGCAATACTTCCTGTATTTGGCTGCACACCATCCCCTAAGAAAATGATTTGTTTAGCCTTTCCTTCCTTCACAAGTGCTGCAGCTTTCTGTACCAGCATCTCTGCTGGAAGAGCATCTGTCTCAACAAACGCTTGCAGACCTTTCCCGTTTCCATCCACAAACAGAAGATTCTCTACCTGCTCTGCATTTGCAAACTGGAACGCACCACCATATACCTGGTTTCTTCTGGCATCCATCATAGGAACGACTAACGCTTCACTATCATAGTAGTTATAAGCCATTGCCTCCACCGTAGGCACGCCAATCACAGGCTTTCCAAGCGCTAGCCCCAGTCCCTTGGCTGTTGCTACGCCAATACGAAGTCCCGTAAATGATCCCGGTCCCTCGGCCACGCAGATAGCATCAATGGCATTCTTCTCCGTCCCAGAAATCTTCATCAGATTCTCAATCATAGGAAGTAAGGTTTCCGAATGCGTCAGTTTTGTATTTAACGTATATTCCCCCAGCAGCTGTCCTTCCTCATACAGAGCGACAGAAGCAACTAATCCAGAAGAATCAATCGCAAGTATTTTCATCGTTTTCTTTCCGTCTATCTTATCGATAATCTTTCAGGGTAATTTTTCGATAGTCAAACCCTTTTTCCAGATCTTTCTCTATCTCAATCCGCAGGTGCTTTTCGGGAATCAGTTCCTCTATCTGATCGGCCCATTCAATCAGACACACGCCATCTCCATAGAGATACTCATCAACCCCAATAACTTCTGCTTCTTCAGGATCTTCCAACCGATAGGTATCCATATGGTAAAAGGGAAGCCTTCCCTCCTGGTACTCGCAAACCACGGTAAAGGTAGGCGATGCAATCGGCTCTGTAATCCCTAGGCCCTTCGCAAACCCACTGGCAAACTGTGTCTTTCCCACACCTAAATCACCAATGAGCGTTACCACATCACCAGGCTTCGTTTCTTCTGCAATTGTTGTTGCCAGCTGCACCGTTTCTTCCGGGCTGCGGCTTTCCATAACTTTTTCTATCATACACATGTACTTACAAAGTAATATTGGTATTAATCTTCACTCTGGAAGGCTGCATGTTTTCTGCGATTACGGCAATCAGCGCAGGCAGATTTTCTCCCAAATCCTTCTTCGGAAAAACGCAGGCATTCTTCCTTCCACTGTAAACTACAATGGACTTGGGCGTTGTTACTGCTTTGGTACAGTTCTCCCAGGGAAGTGTCTGGGTAACCTCTTCCTGTGATACCGTGATGCCCTTTTTATTAATCTCATAGTGCAGCGGTTTTCTATAGACAGTATTTAACTTTGCAGCCATGAAGGTTCTATATTTTAGAATAATCGGCGTATATAGCACCAACATAATTCCTATGATTAGAAACAACAGCTGCTCTCTATAGCGAAGATAAAGCATAATTCCTAACAGTCCAAAGCAGGTTCCTAAAATACCGGATGCACTGGTATAGGCATAATACATCTGATAATCATACAGAACGGCGGAACTCATATGCACATCAAAGGTTACCGATTTCCCAGGATCTTCATCCACTTCCACAGAATCTTCTGTGTCTGCTTCTACGTTCTCATCCAGAGTCTCCTCTGTAGCATTCTCCATAGTCCCTTCGGTTTCCATAACCTGCTTCTCATTTTCTTTTGTCATTTCTTCCATGCTAGAAATCCTTTTTCACAAAAATGCAACATTTTGTTATCTGTCCCCCTGCAAAATACAACATCTATATCATTTTGCATAAGAAACCAACCTAGATTATACCATTTCCAGGAAGACTATACAAACAACTACCACGAATTACACTTCCTTTTCACAAAGCAAAAAAAATCCACTGACATCTTTCGTCAGTGGAACTTTTTATTTTCATCTTATGCATCTATTTATTCATTCTCGTCAGGCTGTTTGAGCACATTACCAGCATAGTTCTGGGAAGCTTCGTCTAACTTTCTCTCCTCCAGATTCTCTAGCCAATCACCATAGGGCGTCTCGTAAGAATGCGCACGGGTAGATACACTCTTATGAAGTTTTACAGCCGCCAAAGATTTATTTACTGGCTGTACTGTTCCTGCACCGGCAATACAACCACCGGGACATGCCATACCCTCCAACAGATATCCATCATACTTTCCGGCTTTGGCCATCTGCAATAACTTTCTGCAATCTCTTAGTCCATCTGCCTTTTCTACCTTAATCTCCCTATCAGGTTCCATGTTCTTAATAACATTAACCACGGCCTCTGCTACACCACCACTATAAGCAAAGGCGCGACCGTCTCCGGAGCCACCATGCATACAGTCGATTTCCGGTAAGGCATCGAAGTCTACCTTCTTTGCCTGCAGCATACCCAGCACTTCCTCAAAGGTAAGTACAAAATCCACATCACTTCGGATAGTCTTTCGACTTGCTTCCAACTTCTTTGCCGCGCAGGGACCAATAAAAGCCACCTTACAGCCAGGATGTTCTTTTTTAACAAGACGGGCTGTTAATACCATTGGTGTCAGTGCCATGGAAATACATTCTGCCTGTTCTGGGAACAGCTTCTTTGCCATAGCCGCCCAAGCAGGACAGCAGGATGTTGCCATAAAGGGAAGCTTGGAAGGCACTTCCTTTAAATAATCTTTTGCTTCTTCAATAGCGCAGAGGTCTGCTCCAATGGCTACCTCGAAGGAATCTTCAAAGCCTAATGCCTTAAACATGGAACGGAGCTTACCTGGAATAATGGACTTACCAAACTGACCGGCAACAGCTGGTGCAATAACCGCATAAACAGGAGCATCACCCTTGATAGCCTGAATACACTGGAAGATTTGCGCTTTATCTGCAATAGCACCAAAAGGACAGTTTGCCAAACACATACCGCAGGACACACATTTCTCCTGATCAATCTCAGCTCTTCCATACTCATCAGAATGAATTGCATCCATACCACAGGCTTTTGCGCAAGGACGTTCCTGCTTATTAATGGCGCTGTAAGGACACACATTTACACACTGTCCGCACTTAACACACTTCTCCTGATCAATAAATGCCTTTCCTTCCACAAAGCTGATGGCACCCTTAGGACATACCTCCATACAGGGATGCGCCAAACAGCCCTGACAGGTATTGGTCACCTTCACAATATTATCGGGGCACTTATGGCATGCAAATTTAATAATATTAATAAGGGGCGGCTGATAATACTTTTCTGGCTGTGCACACTCTAATGCGCCAAAAGATACCGCAGTCTCTTCATCTGCATTACGCATGGGAAGTCCCATAGCAAGACGCATACGTTCACGAACAATTGCTCTTTCCACAAACACAGAATCTCTGTATACAGCCTCTTCTCCCGGAATGATACGGTAGGGAACCTTTTCCATTTCAGAAAGGTCTCCATCCTTATATTCGTAAGAAAGCCTTGCTACTTCTGCATATACCTTCTGTCTGATTTCATTAATGGATGTGTAAATACCTCGAATACTTCCAGCCATTATACTCTCTCCCTTTTATTGTCATTGGTTCCATTATACTATACGTTCATAATTTCTCTATAACGAATGTTTTGCCCGGTGCATCCGGACGCATAATTTTGACACTCTCTGGCAAAGATTCCTCCTGCAGGGCATCAATGAATTCATATTCCTTCCACATATGCATCGGAAAAATATACGATGTCTTTGTCACACCTGTAAATGCATGGATTCCATCAAAGATGTGGGTACCAAGTCCTGGATCCGCAGGCAGAAATGCTACATCAACGGCACAGTCCTTAATCTTTTCCATCTCCTTGTCAAACAGCGCCTTACAATTGTTGTTAATGGCTTTGCTGGCGCCTTCTTTCATCCACAGATTCAAATCACCTGCATGGTAGAGAACCATTCCATCCACTTCCACAAGGTAGGCCACGCCCCTGTCATTAGACTTTAATGTGCGAATCCATAGTGGGCCTTCCCCAAACGCTTCATCGTAGCGCACAAATCGAATCTGCTCCATCGTTGCCACCGCATACTGCAGAATATGGCGCTGCTTTATTTTTTTCTCTGTATCATAGGACAGCAGGTAATAAATTTTCTCTCCCTTTAGATTGAAAATATCCGGATTAAAATGGTCCGCATGGGCATGACTGACAAACACATAAAGTGGCTTTCCTTCTGCTCTTGCCGGAACGTCTTCTTCAAAATAATCAAACAAGAGATAGGCACTATCTGTTTCCACGAAAAAACCAGAGTGTGCCAGATAGGTAATCGTCATCATTTCTTTATTTCCATTTCCTGATAAAGATCCTCAATCTTCTGGGTCATTCGGTCCCAGGAAAATTCTTCTTGATGCACCTTTATATTTTCACGGAAGTTTTCTGCAAGGTTCTCTTCAAAAAACTTGGTGATTCCTTCAGCTAGTGCCACTGGGCTCTCCGGCTCCACAATAAGCCCGGTTTCTCCATCACTTACGGCTTCTGGCAAACCACCGACCCGGGTTGCTAATACCGGCAGACCAGAGCCAAAAGAAATCTGCACGATTCCACTCTGGGTTGCTGATGCGTAGGGACATACACATAGGTCCGCTGCTGCAAAATAAGGCTCCACTTCTCCATCCGGCACATAACCATCACGAATCACCAGATGATCCATGATTTTAAGGCTTTCCATTTTTTGCAAATACTCTTCCTTGGCAGATCCAAAATCCCCTACTACATACAGTTTCATCTCAGGGTATGTCTGCACCAGCCTCGGCATAGCCTCTAACAAAAACATAAGCCCTTTATAAGGTCGTACGAATCCAAAGAACAGAAGCATCTTTTCGTTCTCACCAATCCCCAGTTCTTTCCTTGCCTCCGACCTATTTAACCCACGCATGCAAAAGGCACTGTAAGTAGGATGCATTGCTCTTCTGTATTTATGTTCCGGCAAAATAGAAAGCAAGTCTTTTTCATCTTCTGCAGACTGCACGATACATGCAGCCTTTTTCAGTGTCCCTTTACTTAATTTTCGATCCATAGGGAATCGCTCATGAGGAAACACATTGTGACAGATATATATCACAGGAATCGTCTTGGAAAGCCGGCCTAAAATACTCTGATAACAGGGTGCAAAATAAGGATGCCACCACTGGGCCACAATTAGGTCAGGCTGCATCTCCTTGATTTGCTTAACAACCTTTCCCCAGTTAAAAGGATTGGCAGTATTAATCAAGTATTTTGTATTCTCCACAGCAAAGGATTTATTAGAATAGTCCCTCTGCTCCCTGCGCATCATAATTTTAGGATACTGCATGGAGTAACTTACCATCTCCACCTCGTATTTCGCCGCAAGGGACTTTGCGAGAAGGCTTGTATAATGTGCAATCCCACCTTTATAGGGATATACCGGACCTAAGACGACTATCTTCTTCAGTTCTTTCATCAAATTCCCATCCCCTATTTCTTTATACGATACATTTCGAATTCTATACTGTCAGCATTTAGTCGGCCAAGCACTGCCTCCGGAACCTGGTAAGCATATGTATCTACCTGGTCTAGTGTGATATCCAAATACGCCTCCACAATCGGCTGCGTCGGACCAAGCTGCGTATCTTTTCTGGTAACAAACACAGCGTCACCTGCCAGTAATTTTTCGGCCGCGCTGACACCCTCTGTAAGATTCTCCATCTTCTCCGTAAGTAGCGGGCTTCCTGGGAGCCACCCCCCAAGGAAGAGTATATTCTCCGGCTTTTCCTGATGATTCGTCAAATGAAATGCTTTCTCCGTAGCATGACAGAATGCATAGGTGTCTAGTAAATATAATGTATCCGGATGCTCCTGCATTTTTTTCATAACGTCTTCAAAAGGCTTATTTACTTCTGCCTGCATACGATATTCAGGGAGTGCTCGTAGTCCTGCAAACATTCCTGCAAAGACACAACTGCATCCCAAGAGAATCCAGGCCGGCAAATCTTTCCGAAGACTTTTCTCCTCTGCCACCGGAAATACATCTACTACCAGTTTTAGCGCCAGCAGTGCCTCCCAGAAATATAACGGTGTCACAACGCGCTCCGGGTATCTACCGGTTCCCATAAGATACAAAATAATGATGGAACGTCCCACTACCAGAAGCAGAAAAGTTACCAGGCCTCGCCAGAAGGGAACCATTTTTCGATAGCGAATCCCTTGCACCAAATAGGTGACAAGCAGAAGCAAAATGAAAATATTGTAATACAGATATATTCCTTCTTTTGCTTCCCTAAGGTATCTGGGCACAGCCCATTTCATGGCTGACAGAGTCGAATAGTTTCTCATAGCCCTACCATAGGAGGCATACACTTCCAAAGACTTCGTATTTAAATCATCCTTCAGAAGCCATAACTGGCTGGCATCCATTTTCACTTCTTCCGTTGGTATGCCCATAGAATTGTAGTATCCTACTACCTCTCCCTCTGCATAGATGGCATAGTAGTCCAACACTTCTGTACGCAGTTCATTAAACTTTTTATATTCATTTCTCTCTGGCGTAAGAATCGCCTGGCAGTGATCCAGCCAAGCCATCCCGCCCATCAGAAGAGCAAACACCAAAATAAAGATACCAAGACTTTTGGTTGGCTTACACTCCTTTCGTGGCGTTGTCATCAATCTATATAGAATCGCTAACACCAGAAAAGGCGTACTCATCAGAAATACTTGAGCACGGGTTTCGTAAGACAAGAAGAGGAAAAATCCGATTAGTATATAATCTTTCCACTTTTTCTCTTCTCTCGGAAACAGGATTGGAAGCAGTCCGCCACCAACTAAAATACCAGCCGTAATGGTATAGGTAGGGAGCAAAAGATTTCTAAGTCCATAGGAAAGAAAGATAAAACAGCTGGTCAGTGCCCAAAATAAGATACTCCCCCTGCTCCTTTGCCTACAGAAAATTCTTTTTGAAAGTAGAGCAAACACGCCTATGATAGCGATGCTTTGAAAAACACCAAACCAGGGAACAAAAGGAAGTAGACTATATAAACCGGATAGGATTCCCGAAAGCACCAACCCCATGTATACCGTATCCGCACTAGGGGTTCCAGAAATACGACCATCTAAAATAGAGGCCACAAACACATCATCAATCGTTGCAAATACAGGTGCAAACACCAAAAGAAGCACTAGCGAGATGAGAATCACAGGAAATGGTGATTTATTTTTCGTCATAGTTAGCCTCTTTCCTTTCTAACAAAATCTGCAGCACTTCTATTATACCTTTTTTGAATCCTTAGACGCAAAAAATACCCCGCCAGATGGCGGGGCATAATGCATCATTCTAATTCTGCGCTTTCTTTTACAGCCAGTGCACTTCCGATAATTTCAATCATAATATCTACAATTTCCTTACGAGAAGGCAATACTCTGCAATGTAAGATAGCTTCTTCTAAATCTTCCGGAACATTATATAGTTCCAAGAACTCGCGGCGACCAAGCTTCAGTGTCTTACACTTTCCTCGACGGACAAATTCCATAATGCGAATGGCATCTTCCTGTTGGAACTCCGCATCCATCAAATGTTCAAAAACATCCTCTCGCGTAAACAAAGGCGTCTTTACAAACCACTTACTGCGATAAATCTTACGTATATCTTTTTCATCATAGGTGGCCATAGACAGCGCTAACGTATCACACATCTGCCAGAAGTTCTTTGGTTTTAACGTCATAAAGAGAGCTCTGGTGTAATCCGACGGAATCGCTTTTGCAATATCCTGATAAGAAAGGGCTCTAAAGTCTCTGGGGACAATTCCCTTATCTTTCAACATCAGATTAATCCAGGTGGCATTGATACATAGCAGTAAATAACCCTGATTACTGCTGTTAATCATGTATTTATAGCCTCGGTTTCTCACATCTCTCTCCTAACGTGGTAATAAGTAAAACCACAAGGCTTATTATACACAATGCCTTTCTAAAAAACCACCCCGAACACCATATATTTTGTGTTTTTTGTTTTTAATATGCACATTTTATTGTGGTTATAGGCTTTTCTCGTTTTTATCAAATTTTCTTTTATCGAACACCCAACTTATGTCACCTACCACAAGATATTGTGGTTCGCTTCACGTGAAAAGTCCCGTAAAATACGTCTTTTTTAACCTATCTCACGGGACTATCAAAATCTTTTATGCCAGGAATTCTTGCATAATTTCTCGAATGACTGCAAACTGCTGCCTTGTTATTTCATTTTCGGATGGAAAGTTCATCATCTTTGTCAGCCAGCCCTGCTCCTTCATGATCTGAAGACTTCTTGGGTATTCCAGTTCGAAGGTTAGGGAGATATGTCCCACCACATGATCCACTGCTGCCTTCTTTAAAGCTCTCGGAATGGCACTATGGGTTTTAAACTGCTCCAATACTTCCTTCGTTACTTCTGCCCCATATAGTTCTTCATGGGTTACATTGTAAATGTCCGTTAGCGGTGTTTCCATATTAGCGCGAATGATATCAATTTTATCCGCATCCCGCAGGATTTTAGCGTAGGGTAGAATCTCGTCTGGAACAGTCTCCGGAATACGATACATACTATGTACACTAACTGCTGTTTCCACGATAGCGTCTAACGCACGCTCCTCGTACATAGTTTCACACAATCTGTCCTGAAATAATAATTCACATCCAAATGCTGCATGATCCACACTCTGGGAATCAATAAAGGTGTCATATTTTCTAAGCTGCTCAAAACGCCCAATATCATGCATCATCCCAATGAGCCAGGCAACTTCCGGATGCACATTCTTTACTGTCTTTGCAATATCTTCTGACAGTTCTGCTACCTTTGTAGTATGCCTAATTTTCAAATCCACCTTAGGATTTGTCGCATCATACCCCTGCACATAAGATGCAAATGCTTCTCTGGTTTTCTGCTTATTTACTACAATCTGCTGCATATCCATATCTACCTAATCTTTCCTCTCACTGTGGCCGCCACCTAACGCTGGTTCTACAAAAAAAGCCCCATATGCTTCCATACAGGGCCTTTCTCTAAAACGTTTTCTTATGCTTCTTCAGGTTCTACATCAGAAGTACAGCTAGGGCACTTGCAAGCCTTCTTGGAGATTTCGCTCTGGCAGAAAGGACAGATACGGGTGGTCTTTGCTGCAGGCTCTTCCTTCTTCTTTCCGATGCTCATCAATTTATTCATACCCTTGATTAAAAGGAACAGAATAAGAGCCATGATAATGAAATTAATTACTGCGGAAAGGAACGCACCGTAATCAAAGTCAACGCCATTGATGGTCCACTTTCCACCAACAAAAATTGGATTTCCTGCTTCATCAGTCTTTGCGCCACCGGTTACTAATGCGATTAAAGGATTAATGAAACTGTTGGTCAGTGAGGTAACGATGGACTGGAACGCGCCACCGATGATTACGCCGACTGCAAGGCTCATTACATTGCCCTTTAATGCAAACTCTTTAAATTCCTTCATAAATTTTTTCATTTTGGTTCTCCTTTACCATATATATTTTCTTCCACAATCCTGCTGGAAGATTATGTTCCTCATCCTATGCTTCTTCAGCATTCTGTGCAAAAATCTCATGCATTCTGGGATACTGTCTCTTTAAAGAAGCGATAGACGCATCGCTTTTATTTAAAAAGCAATGACTACTTTCCCCAGTAGCACGCAATTGTCCAGTTTTTTTATCGGTCAATTCATAAGAAATATTTAGTCTCAGTCCATCGTACTTCTCCACAACCATCTTTACCAAAATGGTATCTTCGAAGTAGCTCATAGCCTTATAGGTGCAATTTACGGAAAGTACCGGTATCATAACACCTTCTTTTTCCATTTCGCTATAAGGAAGCCCTAAAGCACCTAGCATATAGCATCTTGCCTCTTCCATCCACCGGATATAGTTGGAATGGTGCACAATCCCCATCTGATCTGTTTCATAGTACTGTACACTGTGCTCGTAGGGTGGGACATTCGTAATACGCATTGCCTTACTTTCCTGTCAACTTATTTTGTTTGGGATTTCAAAAGAAAATCTCTGCCACAATGATTTTAGTTTACACAAAACACCCCTTCTTCGCAAGTCAGGAAATCCCTCCTTTGATTGCATTTCACGGGTAAAATCAGTATATTTATAAGAGACATTTATGCGTAGGAGAAAACCATGGTTTTTTCTAGTTTAGAGTTCCTTTACTGGTTCTTTCCAATCTTCTTTTTCCTATATTTTATTCTTCCGGCGAAGGCTAGAAGTTTTGTCATTCTGGCTGGCAGCCTTGTTTTTTATGCTTCCGGAGAACCGCTTTACGTATTTGTAATGGTTGGTTCCATACTGATCAATCACTTTTTGGCACAGGGCATCCACAGAGGTACCCACGATGGTAGACGCAAGGCCCTCTTAGTCCTTGCTCTACTTCTTAACTTTGGCTGCTTATTTTTCTTTAAATACCTTGGATTCATCAGTCAGATATTTACTTCCCTGACCAAAATAGAACTTCCCGTTCCTTCCCTGGCGCTTCCGTTAGGCATTAGTTTCTACACTTTTCAGATTACTTCCTATCTGATTGACATCTATCGACGCAAATACGATGCAGAAAAGAACTTTATTCACTTTGCTGCCTATGTGTCCATGTTCCCCCAGCTAATTGCTGGCCCCATCGTCAGTTACGATGAAGTAAGCCAGGATATGAAGAATCGCAAGAGTTCTTTGCAGGACATTGAACAGGGAGCCATGACTTTCACATTAGGATTAGCTTATAAGGTTCTTCTTGCAAACAAAATTGCTTCCCTGTGGACGGACGTATCCTCTGTCGGTCCCATGGGTATCAATGCAGCAACAGCCTGGTTAGGCGCCTGGGGGTATTCCATGCAGATCTACTTCGATTTCTTTGGATATTCCCTAATGGCTATTGGCCTTGGACGGATGATGCATTTCAAATTCCCTGAAAACTTTGACAGTCCGTATATCTCCACTTCTGCCACAGAATTTTGGCGTCGCTGGCATATCACCTTAGGCAGATGGTTTCGCAATTATGTCTATATCCCCCTAGGAGGCAATAAGAAGGGCAAAGCCCGCATGCTCTTAAATACCTTCATCGTTTGGTTTCTCACCGGTCTCTGGCACGGTGCTGACTGGAATTTTATCTTTTGGGGACTTTTCTTTTTCCTACTGCTAATGATTGAAAAACTCGGACTCAAAAAGGTCTTTGACAAAGTAAAACCACTAGGTCATCTTTATGTTCTTTTTTGGATTCCTATTTCCTGGCTTATTTTTAACGTATCCGATCTCCCGCTTCTCTGGCAGTATCTGAAAACCCTATTCGGTATTTCTTTGCCCGGCAAACCTGCTTTTGATGGCTGGGTAAAATTTCAGGGACTTCTGGCAACCTACTGGTGGCTCCTGCTTATCTGTATCATTTGCGCCACACCACTTCCCAGATGGCTGATTAAAAAGTTTAATAATGCACTGCTCACCAAACTAATTCTATTTGCACTCTTTGGTTACTGCATATATCAGATTGCTATCAGCACCAACAATCCATTCCTGTACTTCCGATTCTAAGAAAGCTTTTCGCTGTGCAATGATGTTGCAGTTCAAAGCCTGTCCCCTAGTATCCTTCATATAAAAAAGAGGCAAGTGCCGTACGTGCATTTGCCCCGTTTCATTAGAAAGTAGTTGTATCTACAGTTTTCCTAAAAGATCTTTTAGCATCTTTTCCAGTTTCTCAACCTTATCTCTTGCAGAATAGATATTGCCTGCCTTTCCCATGACTTCCAGAATTCTAGCCTGTTCTGAAATCTCTCTGGCACCAATCATCTTGGCTGTGCTCTTGATAGAGTGCGCTTGGATTGTGAAATTTTCAATATCTGCTGCCGCCAAAAATCCCTGTAAGGATGCTAGCATTGCCGGCGCATCATTTCTAAATTCATCAATCACTTCATAAGCGAATTCCAGACTTCCACAATAATTCACCGCATCATCAATATAAATCTCTGGCGGCAATTCCCGCAGATAGTCTCCATCCTCTGGGTACTCTTCATAAACAACGGAACTCGTCTCTACTTCTTCATAAGCCGCTTCTTCCTCAAAGCCTGCAGCTCCCTTAATGGCATCACGAATACTCATTTTAACTGGCGCTGGCTGCTTAATAACAGAAGCTACACGAACCTTCTTCGCCTTTTCTTTTTCTGCCTCCGCTTTCCAAGCTGCTTCCTGTTCTGCTGCTTCTTTCATTGCAGCTTCTTCTCTCTCTGCAGCCTCTCTCTCCTTCATGGCAGCTATTTTTTCCTGGGCAATACGAATATTCTCTGGTGCTAACACCTGTTCTTTCTTTAGGATTCTATGATTTTCAGAGATAGCATCTGCCCCTTCCGCTGCTGACTTATCAAGCACTTTCTTTTCCGGCAAATACATCCCAATAGCCTTTTCCAGATGTTCAGCATCAATAGGCTTTCCGAGGAAGTCCGTAAAGCCTTCCTTCTGATAACTTTCCTTTGCACCAGCAACAACATTCGCTGTTAAGGCAATTACCGGTGTATCTCCATTGAGCCCTTCCTGCTTCTGCAGTGCATGCAGTGTTTCAATACCATCCATACCCGGCATACGATGATCCAAAAGAATCAGATCATATTTTTTGACCTTTGTCATCTGCAGACAATGCTGCCCGTCACTGGCTGTATCAACACTGATTCCCGTTTGCTTTAACAGACCGGTGACTACCTTTAGGTTTAGAGTCACATCGTCCACAACCAAAATCTTTGCTTCCGGAGCATACAGCGTGGACTGGTAAATTTGTACCTTACCCCTTTGTTCAAAATCAACCTTTCCAAGAGGCGAAGCATCCACGATTTTTTGTGAGATAGTGAAGGCAAAAGTAGAACCTTCGCCATAAGCACTATGTACTTCTAATTTGCTTCCCATCATATCGAGAAGTCTTACTACCAAAGGAAGTCCTAGCCCTGTTCCCTCGATAGAACGATTTCGTTTGGTATCTAATCTCTCATAAGGAACCAGAAGTTTATCCATCTCCTCTTCCTTCATACCAATACCGGTATCCTGCACCTCCACCCGAATCTTTGCCTCGTCACCTTCACATGCACACTGGATGGTGAATCGTACGGTACCCTTCTCGGTATACTTCACTGCATTGGTAAGTAAATTCACAATGCACTGCTTCAGACGAATATCGTCGCCGTAAAGCAAGGACGGAATATCCTCTGCAATCTGCACCTCAAAAGTAAGATATTTACTCTGTGCGCGAAGGGCGATCATACGATAGACATCCTTAACAACCTCTTCTATAGAATATTCTGCCGGATTAATCTCCAGCTTGCCGGATTCAATCTTGGAGAAATCAAGAACATCGTTGATAATTCCAAGAAGCGTCTTTCCTGATCGCTGTATATCCGTCGCATATCCCAGAATCGCTTCATCCTGACACTCTCTCAAAATCATCTCATCCAATCCTAAAACCGCATTAATCGGCGTTCTGACCTCATGAGACATATTGGAAACAAAGACACTCTTTGCCGCATTTGCTCTCTTTAGTTCTTCATTCTGCTCATCCACAACAGAGATATACCTGCGAAGGCTACGGCTATAAATACTGAAAATAACCAGTTCCAAAATAACCCAGCAGCCCATGAAGGAGATGGTAAAGATAATCATCATCAAAATAGAATCTGATGCTTTATTAAAACCAGAGGCATCTACATGGTACACATAAATCCAGCCTTCATTACCAGGAACCTTGTGAATAAAGGTGGCAAAGGTTTTGTCTAAGCGCTCCTCATAAAGTTCCAAATAAGCCTCTCCCGTTTCTTCTAAGGAGTAAATAGCCTCCGCAACCTCATCCTGTCCAATATAGCGAGCTACATCCGCAAAATAGTCTTTTCCAGCCGCATCTTCTCCTGGCACTAGAGTTCCTTCCAACAGTTTGTATTCCCTGTCAAGCAGCACTCCCGTACTAGTTTCCATACCTTCCACATTGATGGCGGCAATCTCCATATCCTTAAAGGTACTTGCAAATACAATCAAGTACGCTTTCCCTTCAATGGCTACTTTGCAGAAAATACCAAAAGCATTCTCACCATCTTCTGTTTTGAACAGACTGGAGACATGAGAATTACTGTCGTTATAGGTATCTTTTATATTTTGCAGATACTGCGCATCTGCCAACGAACACGGAAACAGAGAATCACTTTCTGGAAGCAGTTTGTATACACCATCCCCTTCCAGTTCTACCAGAGCAATTTCCTCATAAAAACTTTTCCAGTGTTCCAGATAATCTACCGTCTCATCAAAAGTTAGACCATCCTCTGTAATATAGCTTCCATAACTGGAAATAATCATATCCTGGGTCTGAATATGAGAACCTATTTGATTTGCCATCGTCGATACGATATTGGACTGGGTCAGCTTAGCATCCTTATATTCTTCATTTCGCATCAACTTCGACATCAGAAAAAAGGAGGTCAGAAAAGCCACTGCAATGACCATATTTAAAATCACCATGAAGGTGGTCATACGGTGCTTTTTCGTTCCATCCTTTTGAATTTCCTGTATATTATTTAGGATTTCTCTCATCGTTTTCTTTTTCATGAATCCCTACTCCGCAATGGTTCGCATCTTTAAATCAGGCATCAGCGCACTGACCTTTGTATTCTTGGGAACAGACTTCGTAACAAAAGTATTGCCGGCGATTACCGAATTTTCCCCAACCACCGTCTCTCCACCAAGAATGGATGTATTGGAATAAATCACTACATTATCCTCAATAGTAGGGTGACGTTTCACGCCGCTTAAGCTCTGTCCCCCCTGGGTAGAAAGTGCACCTAGGGTAACCCCCTGATAAATCTTTACATGGTTTCCAATGACTGTTGTTTCACCAATAACAATCCCCGTACCATGGTCAATAAAGAAGTACTCACCAATGGTTGCTCCAGGATTGATATCAATACCAGTTTTTCCATGTGCATATTCTGTCATAACACGAGGGATTAACGGAATCTGCTGCACATATAACTCATGGGCCACACGGTATACGAAAATTGCAAAGATACCAGGATACGAAAAGATGATTTCTTCTTTGCTGTTGGCTGCGGGATCTCCCAAAAGTTCTGCTTCCACATCCTTCATCAGCATATTTTGAATCTCCGGTAACTTCTGCAGGAGGGTAAGGGTCTCACGTTTTGCTAAATCATTCGCTTCCTCTTCTTTTGCTTTTCCTGCAAACAAAAGGCTATTGCGAATCTCTTTATAAAGCATCTCATAGATGCCCGCTAAAGTATTTCCCGCAAAATTTTCCGGTGCCACTAGTGCTGTATTTTCAGAGCCAAAAAAGCCCGGAAACATCAGTCTTCGAATCTCTTCCAAAATAGAAATAATCCTTGCTCTATCCGGCATATGTTCGCCACGATTCATCTGCTGCCCGTAAGCTTTTCCTAGTTCTTCTCCGATTAAACGAAGTGTATCTCTAATTTCTTCAGCCATGTTTTTCTCTTTTCATCAAACGATTTAAAATAAAATTCCTTTAAAGCACATATTCTGCTTATGTTCTTCAAAGTTCCAGGTATGAAATGCGCCGCCGGCACAAAATGCAAAATCTTTGCAGTCCTTACAGCCTTCTTCACACCGCCAATCTGTGCGGTACTGTGAAAACTTCTTCAGCCAAACTTCTTTAAAATCATCCTGTCTGATATTACCCTGGATTAACTCCGGTCTTCTTTCCACATCCAGACACGCTGCTATATCACCATTCCACATGATACTAGCCGTATATATGCCTGCATTACACAGGAAATACCACTTACGAACTTCCCTTTCATAATCAAGTCCCAAATAATGTGCGCAGCCATAAACAGTGGGAAGCAATGAATCATCATAATGCGTCCGGATATAGTCCATCATATACTTATAATCTTCTGGCTCCAGTTTTAAATCAGGGTTATCCTTCGCTCGTCCAATGGGATCCATATTTATCACACGCCAGGACTTTAAGATATTCTCCTTTTTTAACAGCTCATGTAATGCCGGAATTTCTTCAATGTTTTTCTTATGCACAACAGTGGTTACCTGAAGATGCTTTACCCCACTATAATCGTGCAGGGCATGAAGTCCCGCCATGGCCCTGTCAAAGCCACCCTCTGTCTGTCTAAACCAATCATGGGTCTTTGGCAGTCCATCAATACTAACGGAAATCGTTCCAAGACCAACGCGCTTTAGCTCCTTTGCAACCTTCTCATCAATAAGGGTTGCATTGCTGGTCATTCCCCAGTGATATCCCAGACTGTGGGCATACTCCATAATTTCAAAAAAGTCCTTTCGAAGAAGTGGTTCTCCTCCCGTAATACACAACTGCATATCACCGATATCAAACTGTTCTTTTGTTTTTTTCAGGAATGCCTTGATCTCAGCCGCCGACAGTTGTCCCTCTGGTTCTGTCTCACCGCATCGACTGCCGCAATGTCTGCAACGCTCATTGCAAAGATTGGTCATCTCAATAAACAGAAAGCGAAGGCGGGGGTTCTTTCGAAGTTCCCCACGAAACTCTGCAAGACTGGTCATATGTTGTTTTTTTGTTCTTCTAGACAGTACAGGTATTGCCATTACATATCCTCAGGTGGTCCATATACACACACATCCATATTCTCCTCGGGATGAAAATCAGGAATGATTTCTTCCTCTGGATTCTTCCTGGAATCTTCCTCAGATTCTTCCTCATCAAACAAATCCTCCGGAGGGCCATATACATCAACGTTCAGATTCTCGGAAGGATCATAATCGTCAACAATATCCTCCGGGGGGCCATATACTGCCACTGGCACATTCTCTTCGCTATTAAACTTACATCCTGTACAAAGCATGGTCAGCAAAACAGCGCCCAGACATACACCATATTTTTTCTTATGGCCTTTGAAACCAAAAGCATTTTTCCAGGCATTCAAAAACGACTTCATGGGTACTCCTTTCTAAATCCAAAAGATTTATTCTTCACCATTCCAACAATAGGTACAAAGTTTACAAGGTTCGATTCCAACAGCTTCCACCATATCATCTAATCGGTGGAAACGAAGGGAAGTGAATTTTAGTTTTTCACAAATTCTTTCTACCATGGTTTCATATTCCTTAGTATCTGGATCACAGTATTTCTTTATGGTTTCCTCAGATACATCCTCCCCCTCTAATTCCTTAATAACCACGCGAGTGATTAATTCCATTTCGGAATTGGAGCGGCTGAAATTTAAGTATTTACAGCCGTATACAAGCGGAGGGCAGGCAGGACGGATGTGAACTTCCTTGGCTCCATTTTCATATAAGTATTCTGTAGTTTCTCTAAGCTGGGTTCCACGTACAATCGAATCATCAATGAGCAATAAGCTCTTGTCCTTAATCAGTTCAGGTACAGCAATCAGTTTCATCTTCGCAATCAAGTTACGCTGGGTCTGGATGGTAGGCATAAAGGAACGAGGCCAGGTTGGTGTATACTTAATAAACGGTCTGGAGAAGGGTACACCAGATTCGTTAGCATATCCAACTGCATGAGCAACACCAGAGTCAGGAACACCTGCAACGATATCAGGCTTCACATGATCTCTTTTTGCCAGAGCCTGACCACAGCGATAACGCATCTCTTCTACAGAGACACCTTCGTAGCTAGCAGAAGGATATCCATAGTAAATCCAAAGGAAGGTACAAATCTTCATCTTGTCCCCAGGAAGTACTAAGGTCTTCACTTCATTTTCGTTCATGACACAGATTTCCCCGGGGCCAAGTTCTTTTATCTTTTCATAGCCCAAATTTCTGAAGGAAAAATCTTCAAATGCTGCACAAAGACCATCCTCTTTCTTTCCTACAGCAATCGGAGTACGTCCATATTTATCTCTTGCAAGGTATACACCCATGGGTGTCAAAATCATCATAGAGATAGAGCCTTCAATCACATCCAAGGCATATTTGATACCCTCAATAAAATTCTCTTTTTGGTTGATGAGTGATGTAACTAATTCCGTCTGATTAATCTCACCATTACTCATTTCAAAGAAGTGGGTATTATTTTTCAAAATATCTTCAATCAACGCTTCTGCATTGTTTACCTTACCAACCGATACCACAGCAAAAGAACCGTGATGAGAACGAACAAATACAGGCTGCGCCTCATAGTCTGAAATAACACCAATACCATATTTTCCCTTCATGGTATTTGCTTCTTTGTCAAATTTGGTTCTGAAAGGTGCATTATCAATCTTATGAATTGCTCTATCAAAACCATTTTCTCCATAGACAGCAAGACCAGCTCTTCTTGTTCCTAAATGTGAATGGTAATCTGTTCCAAAAAACAAATCAAATACGCAATCATTCTTGTGTGCTACACCGAAAAATCCGCCCATAATCGGGACCTCCTATCATTATTTTTTCTTTTTGTTATAATATTCTTTTTTCATAGAGTACATATTTTCATCTGCAATGTGAATCTGCTTTTCAATATCGCTACATTCAGCAATCCATATTTTCCCAATAGAAAACAGTTCTTTTCCCTGCAATTTATCCACCAATTTCTGATACGCTAATCCAAACTCAGCTTCTGAAATATCCATGCAGAAAACAACAAATTCATCTCCGCCAATTCTATATACCTTATCAAGGGGGAAATGCACCTTTAGTAAATCTGCCGCTTCTATCAGCAACTCATCACCCTTTTCATGCCCGTAGGTGTCATTTGTCTTCTTTAATCCATTTACATCCGCAAAAATCACTCCAACAGACTCCGCTGCCTTGCGATTCAACGCAGCAATTGTTTCGTGATATGCATAACGATTAAGGCAGCCTGTCATCATATCCTTGTGACTTAACTCATATAGCTGCTTCTTATGCCTTTCCTCTCGCATTTCCGTTTCTACAAATGCAGAAATAGATTTCATAAGCATTTCGGACTCCCCTCTTTCAGAAGGGTTATCAACACCTATAAAGCCTGTAATTTTTCCACCGGCATCCAATGTAGGTACAGCAAGAAGACGATCTATTCCCTGCCGTTCCAGAATTCTTGCCTCAAAAGAATCAGTAGTGAACTCTTCTCGGCGATTGACAATTAGAATCATCCCCTGTTTCTTAAATCCCTCAATCCAACGATACCAGTCCCCCAGTTCAACATTCTGCATTTCATCAATTACAGGTGCAACACCATCTTTGCACCACTCATAGGTATTGGTCATTTTATTGTTTTCAAGATCAATACTGTAAATATAGCATCGTTCGGCACCATAATAATCCCCAACCGTTGCAAGTAGCCTGTTGATTGCATCATCGAAATCACTGGTTTGGGTAACAATATTCACACACTGGACAACTGTTTCTTCCAACACAAGCTGCTCCTGCAGAGTTAAAAGTTCCTTAGAAATATTCTGTACGGTATAAAGAATCTCCGCTACCTCACCCTCTTCATCATAAGAAATTGGCAGGAGGCTCGCACGGCACTTGCCCATTCGATCACCGACAAAATCAATGGAAATAATATTTTTCCCCTTCAATCTTTCCTGCATGGTAGAGCAGTCTAAAAATTCACGAAGTTTCGGTTTGAATATATTATCCGTAAATGCTTCAACAGTTGCATCCAGGCAGTCTCTGGCGCTACTGTATTTTTCTATCACCTTATTCACATAAGGCATCGCATAAACCATTCGGAAGTCATCCTCTTTCAGTCTGAAGACACCACAAGACAGGAAGTTCTTCGTCATAGCTTCTGTTACCTTTGTTTTTAAGAGCATCTCTTCGTTTAAGGTATTTAGCTCCACAATACTCATGGTCTTGTAGAGAGAAGCAAACCCCAGTTTTTGAGCAAAGAAACTCATGATTGCAAGCACCACTACCCACACTGCATCAATGGGAACAAAGATAAACTGGGACAATTTCTCCTGTCCCACCTTCGAACCAGCAACGCACAGAATCACACAGGCACAAATCAAATACACTGCAGTAACACATGCCATAATATTCTGCATTCTATGGTGCTTTTTATACACGAGAGTAGACATCAGTTCCTTAGACATCTTCGTCATTCCAGAGAGAACCGAATAGGACAGAACAGCCCCCATAATTCCGGCAGATGCCAAAAATACAACCGCCATAGACGGGATAACACGTTGCATAATCAGTAGAATAATATATACAGACAACACGATGGTAGAGAGATAGAATCTTCTGGAAAACATTGTGAAACGGCTTAATACCATGACACTGGGAACCATCAAAGCAAAGGTTCCCCACAAAATTACATCATTTCCAACCTTTACAGAAATGACGTCCGCAAGAACCAAACTTCTACATACGACATTAATCAGCAGAAGGGCGAGAATGGATAGAAATAAATATAAAACATTCTTTTTTACATTCATTTTAAACCCCTATCAAAAAGTGAAAACACACACGATATATTATACCCCTTTTCCCATCGTTGATAAAGAAAAAAGGTCTTTGAAATCTCTTTCAAAGACCTTTTTATAAGATATTTTATGTATTGACTAAATTATCCAAGAACAACTTCTACAACGTGCTCACCAGCTGCCTGTGCAGGGATTACATTACCTTCGATAGCAGCGCCATCAACGGTAACACTCTTAACACCCTTGCATACATGATTAGGGTTCTTAACGGTAATCTTGTAGGTAGCTCCTCTGAACTCTCTGGTTGCAGTGAATCCATCCCATGCAGCAGGGATAGAAGGATCAACCTTTAAGCCATCGAAGTCAGCTGCAATACCAAGAATATACTGGGAAATTGCTACCATGTTCCATGCAGCGGTACCAGTAAGCCAAGAGTTCTTACCCTGACCAAAGTTCTTACCGGTCTGACCAATATCAGAACCAGCATCCTTACCACCAATCATCTGACCATATACATAAGGCTCAGTCTTATGAAGATCGGAAGTCTCTTCGGTAAATGCAGGTGCGATTTCAGAGTAATACTTGAATGCCTGATCACCTTCTCCAGCATGTGCAGCAGCACAGATAATCCATGCGTTGTTGTGTGTGAAGATACCAGCATTCTCCTTGTATCCGCCAGGATAGGTGGAAATCTCACCATACTGTACATAGTACTTTGTAAATGCAGGGTTGTTAAGTACAAGACCGTGCTTGGTATTTAATCTCTCATCAATTGCGGCCAAGGTCTTCTTGGTTGCTTCAGCATCAATATCAGACATGATTGCAAAGCCCTGAGGCTCGATGAAGATCTGACCTTCTTCGCATTCCTTAGATCCCATCTTCTTACCTTCTGCATCATATGCACGAAGGAACCAATCACCATCCCATGCAGATTCCATCATGTTTGCTTTCATCTTGTCGATTTCAGCCTGTGCCTTTGCAGCTTCAGCATCCATACCAAGATGCTTAAGAATTGCTACGTAGCTAGGACCAGCATAAGTAAAGAGCGCTGCTACCATAACAGACTCAGCTACCTTAGAGTAGCCACCTTCTGCAGCAAACTTAGGATTGGTGTAGGTCTGGAAGGACTCACCAGGTGTATCAGAATAGCAGGAAAGGTTCACACAGTCATTCCAGTCAGCACGCATTGCTAAAGGAAGGCCATGAGGTCCTAAATTGTTAACGATGTGGTAGAAGGATACCTCAAGGTGTCTTAACATCGTTTCTGCCTTGGACATATCATTGTCATAAGGAACCATGGTATTTAAGAAATCCCAATCACCGGTTTCCTTAATGTAAGCAGCAACGGAAAGGATGAGCCATAAAGGATCATCAGAGAAATCACCACCGATGTCAGCGTTACCCTTCTTGGTAAGAGGCTGATACTGATGATAGCATCCACCATCAGGGAACTGGGTAGAAGCGATATCAAAGATTCTTTCTCTAGCTCTATCAGGAATCTGATGTACAAAACCAAGAACATCCTGGTTAGAATCACGGAATCCCATACCACGACCGATACCAGACTCAAAGTAGGATGCAGATCTACTAAGGTTGAAGGTAACCATACACTGATACTGGTTCCAAATATTAACCATACGGTTAACCTTGTCATCAGGGGTCTCAACATTGAGGATGCCCAGTAATCTATCCCAGTATGCACGAAGTTCAGCCATACCTGCAGCAAACTTCTCAGGAGTACCAAACTTCTCAATCATTGCATTTGCTTTTACCTTATTGATGGTCTTTCCATCTGCCTCAAACTTCTCAGCAACAGGCATCTCAACATAACCAAGAATAAATACAAGGGTCTTGGTCTCGCCAGGCTGTAAGGTAATCTTCTTGTAGTGAGAAGCAATAGGAGCCCAACCATCTGCTAAAGAATTGGTTGCCTTGTTATCAATAACAGCCTGAGGGTTGTGGAATCCGTTATAGAGTCCGATGAAGGAATCTCTATCGGTATCATAACCATCAATAGGCTCATTTACAGAATAGAATGCATAGTGATCACGACGATCTCTATACTCTGTCTTATGATAAATTACAGAATCCTTAATCTCTACACGACCAGTGGAGAAGTTACGCTGGAAGTTGTTGCTGTCATCCTGCGCATCCCATAAACACCACTCTGCGAAAGAGAATAGGGAGAATTCCTTTGCTGCAGAACCTTCGTTGGTAAGTACAACCTGCTGTACTTCCCCATCATAGTCCTGAGGAACAAAGAAGGTAACTTCTGCCTTCAAATCATTCTTCTTACCGGTAATTACGGTATAGCCCATACCGTGACGGCACTCGTAAAAATCAAGCTCTGTCTTTACAGGAGACCAACCAGGGTTCCAAATAGTACCATTTTCGTTGATGTAGAAATAACGACCGCCCATATCGATAGGCACGTTGTTATAACGATATCTCGTAATTCTACGAAGGCGTGCATCCTTGTAGAAAGAATAACCACCTGCAGTGTTAGAGATCAGTGAGAAGAATCCCTGGGTTCCAAGGTAGTTAATCCATGGATAAGGGGTTCTGGGGGATGTGATGACGTACTCACGGTTGGCATCATCAAAGTGTCCGAACTTCATTGTATAACCCTCCTAAAATAAAATAGTTTTCGCGTCATCCCAGCGACTTCCCAGGTGCACGCAGTTACCCAAAATTATAGCAAAGAAAAAGGGGCTTGTAAATTGAAACAGCCCCGAAAACTAAAGTAAAATAATTTATTTTTAGCGATAAAACACAGTTGCCCCACAAGGCGCGGTTACGCACTCATAATCTTCCAGCTGCATCGCCATTTCCCAAAAATCCGGGGTCATTTCTGACGATAGCCAAAGGACATCTGCCTTCTTCTCTGGAAACAGAACATAGTATGCCGATAGCATCGCTGCCAGATATCCCTCATCTCCTTCATAATAACTGGTAAAACTGCCATTTCTGCGATCATCGGCCAGAAACAATTCTGCGCTATGCTTTTCATCGATATAGCAAACAGATTCTCCTGGAATGGTTCTCATAAAGGTAGCATCTGCTTCTCTCGCAGTAATTTCCTCGGCTCTTTCCGTAGGTACTTTTAATCCCTTCTGTACCCCCGCTTCTATTCTTGTAGTTAAGGGAGCCACTTCCCAAAAGGAAACCGTTGCTCGGTAATATACTGTCGTACATACGCAAGTCGCAATGCCCACCAGTACAGCTGCTCCGCAAAGCGCACGGCTAAATGTCTTTTCTTCTTTCGTTTCAGCAAATAACTGTAGCAAAAACAGAATAGAAGCAAAGGATGCTATCACTAGTACAGAGGCAATATTATAGTCTTTTTGGTTCGATGAAAGACTAATGCAGAAGGTATAAAGCACACTGGGAAGGTAGATAAAGCCAAATAATTTCCAATCTTTCTTCTTCGTAAACAAAAACGCCACAATTCCAAGATAGGCTAAGGGCATCACACAAAAATTCACATGTTTCTTCATAACAAAGTAAAGATACGTGCTATAAATAAGCGCTATAATCAACGCCGGATATTTCCCTTTTTCCTTCACAATCACCTTCAATGTCACTACAGAAACCACAAAAAGAATACTTGCTACAACCAGTGGCATCGTGTGATAAATCGACTGAAAATAGACCCTAATGGACCAGATGCCAATCGGATCATGGGTCGGATTCGTAAAAACATATGCCAGACATGTCTTTAGATTTTCCATCGAGAAATTGGGAGAGGTCACTATGCTTATCAGAACCAGTAGTGCCAACGTCCCCGCACCCAGAATAAAGAAGAGTAGTGCCTTAACGCTTCTTCCATTCTTTTTCTTCACTGCGTAAATTACTACACCTAATACGTAGAGGATATACACAGCTAATAAATAGGGGCAGCACAACACAGATGCTGCAAAGAATACGCCGGCAAGAATCTGCCACAGCACCTTTCCCTTTGTCTCCGCTTCTATCGTCACTAGTGTTACCCCGGCCATTAGCAAAAAGGTAATTCCCATACTGTTATAGGAGAAGCTCATAATATTAAAAGGCACATACACCAGAAACAGGAAGGATGCATATAATGCTTTTGCCTGGTACTTCTTCCACATGCGCCATATCAGATAAGCCGTCGCTAGCAAATGAAGCGCAACATAAAAATAGCGGAAGGTAAGAATTATTCCTTCCGTTTTCCCGGAAACCAGCATATAGAATTTCATTAAGGGAATCAGCAGAAAGCCAAAGGGCTGAGAAATAAACCACTCGTCGATAAGCAGTCTGTCCCCCTGCGCAAATCGCTTTGCCAAAGAAAGATAAAAGCACTCATCCATGTAGGCAGAACCTCTGGGTGCCTTCCAAAGCAGAAGCAGAATTCCCACTGCCAGCAAGGTGACCCCCGCCCATATGTCAAGTCTGACTTTTTTCATCACTTGTTACCTGTTTGAAATTTATAATCTAACCACTTTTGCTGCAATTGTTTTGCAGTACGTACCTTTGCCTGAAAATGATAGCCATCTTTCATCACGCAGACACCGTCTTCAAAGGTAGCAATATAATCCATATTTACAAGGACGCCGCGGTTAAGCAGCAATATATTTTCCCAATCTCCAATCTTTTCTTCCAGAGAGGAAAAACTTTGTTTTGCCATATATACATTCTGCTCATCATCGCAAACATAAATTGCATGACCACGAACAGAAACAGAAACCAATTTGGCCTGGGAAATTTTCACACTCATTCGATCGGAAATCACTTCCAGATACTTTGAATCCGCCAGGGAACTCTTTCCCAGCATCTTGATACACTCATCCATCACCCGATATACTTCCGCAGGTTCTGCTGGTTTTACCAGATAGTCAAAGGCATGACAAGATAGCGCCTTCTTCATATGATCTTCTGAGGCAGTCAGGAAAACAACGGCCACAGAGGGATCCATCTCGCGAAGCTTCAATACAGTCTCGATACCATCCATCCCCGGCATATACACATCCATAAAGATTAAATCATATCGTCCCGTCTCATAGTTTTCCAAAAACATATCTCCAGTGATAAACTCACTGGTTTTAATGTCAATACTACGTTCTTGGCTATAAGCTTTCAGTGTAGATCCAATCAGCATCAATAGCGTTGGTTCGTCATCTACAATTGCAATTCTCACGTAAATCTCCTATCCTTCACGGAAATTCTCCCCACTAACATTATACAAAAAACCTTACGATTGGAAAACCCACCTTCTCCGGTGCCTACAATAAAAAAGCTGCCACGAATTCGTGGCAGCCATAAATAATTTTTATAGCTTAGCAACCTTTCTCAAGTGCTAAGGTTCTGGTAGTAATGTCACATACTTCAGAAGGTCCGTAGTACTGAATTGCACCAGGATAGGTGTAAGCAGTTTCTACTGCCCACTTCTCGCGGTTTGCAGCGAAGAACTTGAAAGGTGCTCCATCAAGTTCAACAAGTGCCTTACGGATAACTGGCTTATCTTCGCCATTTCTTCTTTCCATGTTCATCATCTTGGTGATAGGCATACCACCTGCAACCCACTCTTCAGCAGGCTTAGAGATGTTAGAAACCTTGGAAAGATATCCGGTATAACCATAGGAGATCAACATAAATGCATTGTATCCTAAGGAATAGCAATAGTCAGCGTCGAAGTTACTAGGGAATGCGCAACGTCCTTCATAACCGAAGAAGTGATGAAGAGCACTGAATTTACCCTTGTAGGTTCCTGCTGCCTTACGCTTAGCAAGTTCACCCTTTACAAGTTCAGAGAAAAGCTTCTCGGACTCGATTAAGGATACCTGAACGTTACCGTGAGGATCTCTCTCAAGGAAGAGCTGCTGCTGGATACCCTGAGGAAGAAGATCAAATACTGCAAAGGATTCTGCAGTTAAGCCCTTCTTAATGAACTCATACTTATCATTCCAGGAAGGAAGCGCATTAAATGCATCTGTCTTCTCGCCAGCAAGGAGTTCGTTGATTTCGGCAATCAGTACAGAGAATTCAGGAACGAATTCTACAATACCTTCAGGGATGATAGCAACACCGAAGTTATCTCCATTTGCTGCTCTCTTCTCAACAGAATCAGCGATATAGCTGGTAATCTGGGAAAGAGTCATCTTCTTTTCTTTTACTTCCTCACCGATTAAGCAGATGTTAGGCTGGGTCTCAAGAGCGCACTCCAAAGCTACGTGAGAAGCACTACGTCCCATAACCTTAACGAAGTGCCAGTACTTCTTAGCGGAGTTTGCGTCACGCTCGATGTTACCAATTACTTCGGAGTAGGTCTTTGTTGCGGTATCGAAACCAAAGGATGCTTCGATATCTTCATTCTTAAGGTCACCATCAATGGTCTTAGGGCAACCAATAACCTGGATACCGGTGTTGTTAGCAGCCATGTACTCTGCAAGGGTAGCAGCGTTGGTATTGGAGTCATCACCACCGATGATTACGATAGCGGTAAGGCCATTAACCTTTGCGTTCTCTGCTACAGTAGCGAACTGTTCCTTGGTCTCTAACTTAGTACGACCGGAGCCGATAATATCAAAACCACCAGTATTTCTGAAGGCATCGATGAATGCGTCATCAAAAGTTACATAGTCATTCTTAAGAAGACCATCAGGACCGCCCTTGAAACCAAGAAGTTCGTTATCCTTGCTTGCAGCCTTTAATGCATCATAAAGGCCAGTAATAACATTGTGTCCACCAGGTGCCTGACCACCGGAGAGGATAACACCTACAACCTGCTTCTTCTGAGGAGCGGTATTTGCGCCCTTAACAAAGGTAATTTCCTTCTTACCATAGGTGTTAGGGAATAAAGCTTTAATCTTGTCCTGGTCTGCTACAGACTGGGTATCAGCACCTTCCTGAACACAGATTTCTGCTACACCGTTTCTGAGCATGCCAGGAAGCTTAGGGCTATACTCATATCTTGCTTTCTGAAGTGGTGAAAGATTCATGATTTTTCTCCTTTTATATAAATATTTGGGTTACAAAACTCACTAATCTATATAGTAAAATATTTAACGCAAATTGTAAACTTATTTAATAAGTGACCCATTTGCTTGAAAATCCATGGCATATCCACTATTATTTATTGTGACTTTATTATAAATAAGAAAGGTGATTTTAATCATGGCTGAATGGAAAAATTTTGATTGTCTCGCTGCAACCAAGGAACTTGAAGCTGCAGCAAAAGTAGACCTCACTACCGCTATGGCTGGCGAAGCTGGTGCTACCAGAGCAAAGACTTACTGCGTACCTATGGCTGAAGGTCTTGCTTTTAACTATGCTTCCAGACCTGTAGATGACGCAATCATGGCATCTTTACAGAAGTTCGCTGATGAAGCTGAATTAACCGATAAGTTCGCTGAACTTTACAATGGTGCTGTTGTAAACACCGGCGAGAAGAGACTTGTTCTTCACCAGCTTACCCGTGGTCAGCTCGGCAATACTGTAACGGCTGATGGCGTTGATAAAAGAGCATTCTATGTAGAGCAGCAGACCAGAATTGCTGACTTCGCAAAGAAGGTTCATAGCGGTGAAATCGCAAATGCAAATGGTGAAAAGTTTACCACCGTAGTGCAGATTGGTATCGGCGGTTCTGACCTTGGTCCTAGAGCAATGTATCTTGCACTGGAGAACTGGGCCAAGAAAAATAATGCATTCAAGATGGAAGCTAAGTTCATCTCCAATGTTGATCCTGATGATGCAGCAGGCGTATTAAACTCTATCGATGTTGCACATTCCTTATTCATTTTAGTATCCAAATCTGGTACTACTTTAGAGACTCTTACCAATGAATCCTTCGTAAAGGACGCTTTAAAGAATGCTGGTTTAGACGCAAGCAAGCACATGATTGCTGTTACCAGCGAGACCTCTCCTATCGCTCATAGCAGTGATTATTTGGATGCATTCTTCATGGATGACTACATCGGCGGACGTTTCTCCTCCTGCTCTGCAGTAGGTGGCGCTGTTCTTTCCCTTGCATTCGGTCCTGAAGTATTCGCTGCCTTCTTAGATGGTGCTGCTGCAGAAGACAAGACTGCATTAAATAAAGACATCACCAAGAACCCTGCTCTGTTAGATGCACTAATTGGCGTTTACGAGAGAAACATCTTAGGCTATCCTGCAACTGCAGTACTTCCTTACTCTCAGGCGCTTTCTCGTTTCCCTGCACACTTACAGCAGCTTGATATGGAGTCCAATGGTAAGAGCGTTAACCGTTTTGGCGAACCCATCAGCTATGTGACCGGCCCTATCATCTTTGGTGAGCCAGGCACCAATGGTCAGCACTCCTTCTATCAGCTTCTTCACCAGGGAACCGACATCGTTCCTCTGCAGTTCATCGGTTTCAAGAATAACCAGGCAGAAATGGATGTCGATATCCAGGGAAGCACCAGCCAGCAGAAGCTTTGCGCAAACGTTGCTGCACAGATCGTAGCTTTCGCTCTTGGAAAGAAAGACGATAACAACAATAAGGCATTTGCTGGTAATCGTCCTTCTTCCATCATCGTTGGTGATAAGCTTACTCCTGCAACTCTTGGTGCTCTTCTCTCTCATTTCGAGAACAAGGTTATGTTCCAGGGCTTTGCATGGAACATCAACAGCTTTGACCAGGAAGGTGTACAGCTCGGTAAGGTTCTTGCAAAGAAGGTTCTTGCAAAAGAAACCGATGGCGCACTTACCGTATATGCACAGATGCTTGGTATCTAAATTTACGAAAGATATGCTAACTAAAAAGCACCGGCTCAATTGCCGGTGTTTTTTTATGCAAAAGCCATTTCAAACAACTTTGCTAACTGCATTTCATAAGTGAAATATTTTTCAATTTTTTCTTTTCCCTTTTTCGCAATCTCCCGTCGGACCTCTGGTCTTTCCATATAGTAATCTACCTTATCCAGTAGCTCATCCCAGCTTTCAAACACAGAAAGCTCTTCTTCCGGAACAAAGGCATCCACCAGATCCTGCTGATAATTTGTGAGCAAGAAGCCCTCACAGGCTAAGATATCCATTACCCGCAATGGCATACCCGTTCGAATACTGCGCAGTGTAAAATTCAGATTGATCGCGCTCTTATGATAAATAACTGGCATCTGGGTCTCATAATCAGCATACCCCTTATAAATTATACCAGGATGTTTCCAGTCATCGCTTCCAGAGTAGATTACCACCGGATACTTTTCGGCAATCTTTGGAAGCATTTGCAATCTATTGTCAGAAGACATCTTCTGCTCCAAAATATAGGTTGCCAGTTCCACTTCTGTCATTAAATAATCCTCTGGCCTTGGCACCTGACACCTTTCAAGAAGTGCTTTCGCCTTTTCCGGCAAAAGAACCTCCTCTATAATGGAGCAGCCAAAAAGATTACTTCCTGCTGCCATTAGGCCTTCATAATAGCCTTTCTCGTAGGGCGATAATGACGCCTCTGCCCGGTCATAATACTTTCCTTTATAGGAAGTCCCCAAAAAACAAACTTTGTTTTCTACCTCCATTGCACTTGCTGCAATACATTTTTCAAAATACTTAGGCGAAGAGGCCAGAGGTAAATAATAAATGTTTGCGCCTGTTTTGTTTCTTACTTTCATGCATTCTGCAGAATCAAAAGAAAAAATACGGTTCGTTTCATAAGCCACGCAGGGATAATACAAGGTCAAGTTTGGAGAGTCCTGTAACCAGCTAATATAGAGAATTCCTGCTGTCTTTGCAATCTCGGCAAGCATCGGAACAAAATTCACAGAAAACAGACAGTCACTTTTCTGCTCATGGATTTTAAAGAGTAATTCCTGGGCCAGCACGGCATCCATCTTATAGTCGCGAAACTGACAGAGATAGCGCTCTGTCTCAAAGGAACCTAGGTTCCGAAGTGCATCCTCTATTCTTTTTTCTATGTGGGTATCCCATCCACAGAATAAAACCTTTGTTTTCATAGTCGTTGATAACTTTCTCGAATCACTTCGATTTCCTCCGCTTTCGCAAGTCCTTCCGAAAACGCCGTGGCGCTTCCCGCAAAAACGCCCTCATAAAACGCCTCTTCATAATCTCCATTTTGCAGATATCCATACAAGAAACCTGCCACCATGGAGTCTCCTGCTCCTACAGAATTCCTGACAACGCCTTCTGGCGCTTTGGCTCGATAAATATTACCATCCTCCGCCACAAGCACTGCACCATTCGCTGCCATAGAAACCAGAACATTTCTTGCCCCAGCCTCCTGCAATCTTCTTGCATATAAAGCAGCATCCTCATAGGTTTTCACCTCCGCGGCGTATAGTTCTCCCAGTTCTACATGGTTGGGTTTAATGAGAAACGGCCTTTGAGGCAAAACGCTCTTGAGTAGCTCCCTAGACGCATCAACAATCACTTTTGCTCCCTTGTTCGTAGCAAGCGCACATAACTTACTATAGATATAAGGTGGCAGAGAATTCGGGATGCTTCCAGAAAGAACCAAATAGTCGCCCTCTGTCAGTTTCTCTAGTTTTTCCTCAAAGGCATCTAGCGCGCTTTCGCCAATACATGGTCCCTGGCCATTAATCTCCGTTTCTTCTATCTTCCCTGGCCTCTCGGTATCCTCGCCTGCAAAGTTTTGCAATTTAACATTAATGCGGGACAATCCCTCCGGAAGTTCTATAAAATCCTGCTTTATCCCCAGTACATCCAGTCTTGCCTTTATTTCCCGTCCTGTAAACCCTGCGATAAATCCTAACGCCTGGCTTTCGATCCCCAGATTGTTCAGCACAATTGAGACATTAATCCCTTTTCCACCAGGAAACATTTCTTCCTTTATTGTTCGATTCAATTTCCCTTCCTGAAACCTTGCCACACCTGCAACATAATCCAGAGAAGGATTAAAAGTTACTGTATATATCATAATGAATCCTGTCTATACGCTTTCCTTTGTTGTAATCCATAAATCATCCGTAGTTTTGCAAGCCTAAGTAGCTACACTAGATTTCGACCTACTTCGCGCTCTCGAAATCTCTATCTTTATTATACCATCAACCACAGTAAAAAAGCCCCCAGACACGCTGGGGGCTTCCTTGCTACGTTATTCTTACAGTTTGAAGTATTCGATATCAGACTTCAGCTGGTTAGAAATCTCAAGGGTATTCTTGGATTCTACGTTAACCGTCTCCATGGTTGCATTGATTTCCTGGATGGAAGCAGTTGTTTCTTCACAGCTTGCTGCGTTTTCTTCAGAGATAGAAGAAAGTGTAGACACATCTTCCAGAACAGAGTTCTTGGTTGTATTCAGAAGTTCGGACTTCTCTGCAATCGCAACAATGTTATCAGAGGTAATGTTGATGTTCTCGTTTACTTCGTTGAAGCTTGCATTTACGCTCTTCAGTACAGTACCTTCATTACCGATAGAGTCCTGAATATTTCTTACCAGCTTGGTGTTCATAGAGGACTTCTCAATAATGCTATCGATGACAGTCTTAATCTCTGTAGCAGAGATATTGGACTGCTCTGCAAGTTTGGAAATTTCCTGTGCTACTACCGCGAAACCTCTTCCTGCTTCTCCGGCTCTTGCAGCCTCGATACTTGCGTTCAAGCTAAGGAGGTTGGTCTGGCTTGCAATATCGGTAATAACACCTGCAGCCTTGCTGATTTCATCAACAACCTTAGCGGTCTCGTTGATGCCATCTGCAACTTCTTCGGAAATCTTAATAGTCTTTTCATTTGCTTCGATCAGTTCAGCAAGATTCTTCTTTGCAAGTGCGGAAATGCTAATGACATTATCGGCATTCTTCTTTGCGTCATCTGCAAGACCCTTAATCTCATCAATGCTGTTTCCAACATCAGTCATATTTGCTGCAGTGTTCTGTACAGACTCAGCCATTTCGACTGCACCCTTTGCAATGCCATCGATAGCAGATGTAACACCACTGATTGCATCAGAACAAGTATCTACAGAGTTGATGATCTTGTTCATATCAGCATCCAGACCATCCATGTTGGTATTGATATTGCCGGTAATACCTGCCAAGGACTCCTTCAAAGACTTAGCGGAAACAATAATGGATGCAATCTCATTGATATGAGAGGTTGCATATAAATCTTTGGTAAGATCACCCTGTACCAAATCATTGGTATAGCGGTCAATCTGGCGTAAAGGATTTGCAATCAGTCTTGCAATCAACATAACAATCACAGTGAATACTGCCACAAGTGCAACAGCAACAATGATAGAGATGGTAAGCAGATTTCTAGTCATTGCTGTAACATCCGTCTTATCAGCAGTAACAACGGCGATATAGGCTTCATTGGCACCAACATAGTATGCCGCATATTTCATGGCACCCTTGTATTTATATTCAACACATTCCGGTGCAGGATGCTTTCCTGCCTGCATCTTCTCTACAAGGCCTTTAACAACTTCATTTTCTACAGGATTACCAATCTTGGATTCATCCTTGTGGTAAATCATATTGCCATTTGCATCTACTGCATAAAGGTATGCAGAATCAAGTTCCAAGCTGGATACATCAGCGTATTTCTCCACCTCAGGTTGTAAGAAAGTAGCACCGCCAACATAACCAATGGGCTTATCGCCATCCATAACGGCAATATACATAGAAACGGTAAGCTGTCCAGATGCAGGAGAAGTGATGATACCTGCATTGTAAAGACCATTTTCAGAACCTAACATAAGGTTACGAAGTTCGGTAAGTCTATCTCCCTCACGCATAACTCTTCCAACAACAGCCTCAGAGGGGTGGGTAAGAACCTTGGAGTCCCAATCTGCAATGTAGATGCCTTCCCAGCCTTCCAAAGAGCCAAAGAAGTCAACCGTATATGCCTGAGCCTTCTTCTGAAGAAGTGGGTCATTAGGATTTGCTAACAACTCCTTAACGATTGGTGCAGTAGTGAATGAAGCCAGAACCTCTTCACAAGCCCCAAAATGATCATCGATACCCTCACCAGTACCTTCTGCAAGGGCAAGCATTGCATTGCTTGTCTCTACCTGCAATTCCTTGCCAGCCTTAGATAAGTTAATCAACAGTGTGACTACAATTGCTAATACCATCGGGATTAAAGCAATCATAATCATGGTAGCGTAAATGTTTAATTTACTTTTCTTTGCCATTTCCAATTCTCTCCTTCTCTTTTTTTGTTGTTTTCTGCCAAACAACAGGATGCAATTAGTAAAAATTATATCACCTTTTACTATAATTTTCTATGAAATTTTGAATTTTCTGTGTTCAAATTCACGCTAAATACTACTGCCAGAATGAATTGGCCCCCAGATGAGCACAAGAGGTGCTACACACCCTCGTATAGCACCTCTTCAAGTTCTTATCTTTGTTCTTTCCTATTAGTTCATTTATATCTTACTTATGCCTCTGCAAATAATGGAGTAGATAAATATCTGTCACCGGAGTCAGGCAGTAAAACAACGATGTTCTTTCCCTTATTTTCAGGTCTCTTTGCAAGAATCTCAGCAGCCTTTAATGCTGCACCGGAGGAAATACCTACTAAGATACCTTCTGATACAGCAAATGCCTTGCCTTCTGCAAATGCATCTTCGTTCTCAATGGTGATAATTTCATCATAAATCTTAGTATTTAATACCTCAGGAACAAATCCTGCACCGATTCCCTGAATCTTGTGTGCACCAGGCTGACCAGTAGATAAAACGGCACTGGTCGCAGGCTCCACAGCTACAACCTTCACATTAGGATTCTTTTCCTTTAAATATTCACCAACACCAGTAACGGTTCCGCCGGTACCAACACCTGCTACGAAGATGTCTACCTTACCGTCTGTCTGCTCCCAGATTTCAGGACCAGTGGTGGTCTTGTGTGCCTTAGGATTTGCAGGATTTACAAACTGGCCAAGGATAACAGAGCCTTCAATTTCCTTATTTAACTCCTCTGCCTTTGCAATGGCACCCTTCATACCCTTTGCGCCTTCTGTTAAAACCAGTTCAGCACCATATGCCTTTAAAAGATTTCTTCTTTCTACACTCATGGTCTCGGGAAGAGTCAAAATAGCTTTATAACCCTTTGCTGCTGCAACTGCGGCTAGACCAATACCAGTATTACCACTGGTAGGCTCGATAATGGTTGCGCCAGGCTTTAAAATTCCCTTTTCTTCTGCATCCTGAATCATTGCCAGAGCAATTCTATCCTTGACAGATCCTGCGGGGTTGAGATACTCAAGCTTCGCAAGTACCGTAGCTTCTGTAATCTCTCTTTTCTTTGCATAACCATTTAACTGTAATAAGGGGGTCTTTCCAACTAACTCTAGTGCACTCTGCTTAATATCGCTCATTTTCTTTTCTCCTTTTTATCTTATATATTATATTATGTGATGTTTATTTCTTAAGGTGAACACGCGAGATTTCGACTTGCTTCACGCCCTACTTTACTGCTGCAAAACCATTCTGAAGGTCTGCAATAATATCATCAATATGCTCTGTACCGATAGATAAACGAATGGTATTCTGATAGATTCCAACATCGCTTAATTCTTCATCGGAAAGCTGGCTGTGGGTTGTGGATGCCGGATGGATTACAAGGCTCTTTACATCTGCAACATTTGCAAGCAGGGAGAAAATCTTAAGGTTATCAATAAACTTGAAGGCTTCCTCTCTTCCGCCCTTAATTTCAAAAGTAAAGATAGATGCACCACCATTAGGGAAGTACTTCGTATAAAGCGCATGATCCGGATGATCTTCTAAGGAAGGATGATTTACCTTCTCTACCAGAGGATGATGCTTTAAAAATTCTACCACCTTCTTAGTATTTTCTGCATGTCTTTCCAAACGAAGGCTGAGGGTTTCTGTTCCCTGCAGCAGTAAGAATGCTGCAAACGGAGAAATGGTTGCTCCAGTATCTCTTAAAAGGATTGCTCTAATATAGGTAGCAAATGCTGCTTTACCTGCTGCCTCGGTAAACTTCACGCCGTGATAACTGGGGTTCGGCTCGGAAATCCAAGGATATCTTCCAGATGCTGCCCAGTCAAAAGTACCACCATCAACAATCACACCGCCTAAGGTTGTACCATGACCGCCAATGAACTTGGTTGCAGAATGTACTACGATGTCTGCGCCATGCTCTAAAGGTCTGATGAGGTAAGGGGTTCCAAAGGTGTTATCTATGACCAAAGGAAGGCCATGCTTGTGTGCAATGGCTGCAATGGCATCGATATCAGGAATATCACTGTTGGGATTACCAAGGGTCTCAATATAGATGAGCTTGGTGTTATCCTGGATTGCATTTTCTACTTCTTCCAAATCGTGTGCATTTACGAAGGTCGCTGTAATACCGTATAAGGGAAGGGTATTTGCAATCAGGTTGCTGCTTCCGCCGTAGATGGTCTTCTGGGCTACGATATGCTCCCCAGCTTTTGCAAGAGCCTGCAGCGTGTAGGTAATAGCGGCTGCTCCTGATGCTACTGCAAGTCCCGCAACACCGCCCTCTAATGCAGCGATTCTGTCTTCGAATACGCCCTGGGTACTATTGGTTAATCTGCCGTAAATATTGCCGGCATCTGCTAAGCCAAATCTGTCTGCTGCATGCTGGCTATTGTGGAATACGTAACTGGTGGTCGCATAAATAGGAACTGCTCTTGCATCGGTGGTAGGATCAGGATTCTCCTGTCCAACGTGTAACTGTAATGTTTCAAACTTGTAATTTGCCATAATCTTTATCCTCAACTTTCTGTTTGTTTAGTTTGTAATATTCTCTATATGTTTCTCTAACCAGGTAATAAAAATGCCTGGGATGGTGAACTCCCAGGCAAAGACCTTTCTATGTAAAACATCAGTCATTTACAAAGAATTAGTAACAACACATCTGTCGTACCTTAGCCTTCACTGCCTGGGAGAATTGCATTCGCCAAGGACACATGACTGCACCTGTTGTAAAACCATATGTACGACCTTGCATCTTACTAACTCCTTTCTAAACATTTCTGTTCGTTGTTTGTTGTGATTATATTACACCCACTCACCCACCATGTCAATAGGTTTATAAAAAATTTTATTCTCCCATTTTGTAGTATTCTTCGGTCTCTTCAATGTCTGCTACTGGCGGCTTTAATCCTTCTACCGTAATACCATTTTTCTGTGCATAATCCCAAAGTGCTGCATGGATTGCTTCCTCTGCAAGTAGGGAACAATGTACCTTTACCGGCGGAAGACCATCTAACGCTTCCATCACCGCTTTATTGGTAACCTTCAGAGCCTCTTCCACAGTTTTCCCGATGACAAGCTCCGTTGCCATACTGCTGGTTGCCACGGCCGCACCGCATCCAAAGGTTTTGAATTTTGCATCTTTTACGATGCCATCCTCAATATCCAAATACATGCGCATGATATCACCGCACTTTGCATTACCCACAGTACCAACACCCGCTGCATTCTCAATCTCACCAACATTTCTCGGGTTGGTAAAATGGTCCATAACCTTTTCACTATATTCTATAACCTGACTCATTTTCTTTTCCTTTCTAGCCATTCTGCTTCTTTACAAAATCTTCATACAATGGAGACATATTTCTTAACCAGGTAACAATGCCCTTTAAATCCTCTACCACCTTATCAATTTCTTCTCTGGTCGTCTGATGGGAAAGGGTTAATCGCAGAGAACCATGGGCAATCTCATGAGGAAGACCAATGGCTAGCAGCACATGGGATGGATCCAAAGATCCCGATGTACAAGCGGAACCGCTGGAACCGCAGATTCCTTTTTGGTCTAGCATAATGAGTAGCGCCTCTCCTTCGATAAAGCGAAAGCTAAAATTCGTATTATTAGATAGTCTGTTCTCCGGATGACCATTGAGCTTCGTATAGGGAATCTCCTCTAATACCCGCTTTATGAGATAGTTTCGTAGTTCAGTCTCATAATGGTTTCTGGCTTCCATCTGCTCTTTTGCAATCTCCGTTGCCTTTGCAAAACCAACAATTCCAGGAGTATTGTGTGTACCTGCTCTTCTGCCCCGTTCCTGTCCGCCGCCATGGATGAAGGCTCCAATCTTCACCGTATCTCGAAGGTACATGATACCAACGCCCTTCGGGCCGCCTAACTTATGTCCGCTGGCACTTAAGATATCAATATTCATCTCATCCACATGAATCGGCACATGTCCATAAGCCTGTACGGCATCGGTATGGAAAATGATACCATGCTCGTGCGCAATCCTTCCAATCTCCTTCACTGGCTCAATGGTTCCAATTTCATTATTCGCAAACATAATAGAAATTAGAATCGTATCCTCGCGAATCGCTTTCTCCAGTTCATCCAGTTTGATGACACCATTCTCGTCAACATCCAGATACGTAACTTCAAAGCCAAGTTTCTCAAGATACTCACAGGTATGCAAAATTGCATGATGCTCAATCTTTGAGGTAATAATATGTTTTCCTTTTTCTTTCTTTGCGAAGGCAACTCCTTTTAATGCCCAGTTGTCTGATTCGCTTCCGCCGGCAGTAAAGTAGATTTCTTTCGTCTTGGCACCAAGAAATTCAGCCACAGTGGTTCTCGCATCATCTACCGCTTTGGTAGACTTCCCAGCGAACTTATAGATACTGGCTGCGTTTCCATAATACACTTCAAAGTAAGGCAGCATTGCTTCGAAGACCGCAGGTTCCACTTGTGTTGTGGCAGCATTATCCAGATAAATTATTTCGTTCATAAATCTTCTCCGTTTCTATTTGCATTTCATTTTGTTTCGTGTTATATTTCAAATACAAACTACACCCATTCACCTACCGTGTCAATAGGTATAAAGGAGCGTGTTATGATTTCAACAAAAGGAAGATATGCAATCAGACTCATGATTGACCTCGCAGAACAAAATGCTGGTACGCCTGTACCCTTAGATACCATCGCTGCTCGTCAGGATATTTCAAAAAAATATTTAGAAAGCATCGTAAAGCTGTTAGTTACTGGCAAGCTCGTCAAAGGAGCCAGCGGGAAAAATGGTGGTTACTACTTAACAAGAGAACCTAAAGATTACACAATCTTGGAAATTCTTTTGCTTACAGAAGGATCTATGGCTACCGTTGCCTGCCTAGAAAAGAATGCAGAAAAATGCCCGCGCCAAAAGAAGTGCAAGACCGTATCTATGTGGCGCGATTATGACAAAATGGTAAAGGATTACTTTTCAAAGATTACCATTCAGGATTTACTGTAAAATGATTCTTTCGTAATTACCCATAAGAAAAAAGGTGAAGCAACACGCTTCACCTTTTTTATAAATACATTTTCTAACAAGCTATTGATTCGTCTTTAAATTGTTCTTGTGAATCAGATAGAGCGGAAGGGCAATGAAAACCATTCCACCCACAATATTTCCCAAAGTAACAGGAATCAAGTTATTCACAAAGAAACCACCAAGGTTCATGGAATCAATCTGCTCTGCAGTCATACCAGCATCAATGGCAGCTGCACAGTATGCTTCATTTGTCTTTGCCAGAAGTCCAGCAGGGATGTAATACATATTTGCAACACAGTGCTCATATCCGCCAATAACAAAAGCCCAAATGGTAAAGAAGATTCCCAGAATCTTTCCTGCTGCATCATGGCATACACCAGCAATCAGTACACCAAGACAAACCAAAACATTGCAAAGAATACCGGAAGTAAAGGCCTTCATAAACGACAGATTCATCTTATTGTATGCCGTCTTAATGGTTGCTGCGCCTAAGGCACCATTACCAAAATTCAGCTGTCCACACTGATTCACTAAAACGACAACAATGAGGGAACCAACCATATTGAAGATAAAGACAACGCACAGCACTCTGATGACATCAATAACTTTAACGCGCTTACCAAATACACCAAAAATCATAAGACAGTCGCCGGTAAACAATTCGCCACCAATCAAAACCACAAGAATTAAACCAACCGGGAAGATTGCTCCTGCAAGTGTTTTGGCAAGACCCGTATTCGCAATCCCATAGGTCGCTGCACTACTGCTAGATCCACCAATTGCAATAAACATTCCCGCAAATATCGCAAGAAGAACAAGTTTTCCAAAAGACAACTTTGCCTTTCCTTCGTACACTGCCATATTACCAGCAATTAACTCTGAAATCTTTTTTGTTCCCACTGTACAATTCCTCCGAAATCAAAATCAAAATGATGTTAGAGTCATAAAGTCGCTTCCAGGCTCTTGTACATAAGTTCACCAAGTCTTCAAAGCGCCTAGCCCCTGTACATCATAATGAAAATCACGCTAAAAATCAACATTACGCTGGCCTTGCTATAGGATGCCATATGCACCGTCTTCTTACAAAACCACCTCTATAGTTCCTCCCCCAAGAACAGTATCCCCCTCATAGAGTACTGCTGCCTGTCCAGCGGTTATCGCTCTCTGGGGTTTTTCAAAGACGACCTTCACTCTGCCGTCAGAAAGCGGATACACCTTCGCTGGCTGTTCCACCTGACGGTAACGAATCTTTACATTGCAGGGAAATTCCTGCGTTGGCGTTTTCCCACTAATCCAGTTGAAATCCCCAGCAACAAAGGATGTACCAAACAAATCCTGATTTTCCCCAAGGGTTACCGTGTTCTCTTCTAAATTTAATGCGGTCACATACAAGCGCTTATCTGCAGAAACCCCTAGGCCCTTTCTTTGTCCAATGGTATAACGCACAATACCCCTATGGGTTCCTAGTACATTGCCTTCCGTATCCACAAAATTTCCTGTCTCGTAAACCTTCCCTGTCTCCCGCTCCAAAAAGGCACCATAGTCTCCATCCGGCACAAAACAAATATCCTGGCTATCCGGTTTTTCAGCATTAACAAACTGACTATCCTGCGCCAGTTTCCGCACCTCTGACTTTTTTAAGGCCCCCAGTGGAAACTGCACATGTGCTAACTGTTGCTGGGTAAGGGAATACAAAACATAGCTCTGATCCTTAGTATCATCCAGGGCTTTTTTCAATTTATATTCGCCATCCTCGAATTCTATTCTGACATAGTGTCCCGTAACAATACACTCACAGCCTAATGCTTCCGCTCTCTGAAAAAGTTTTTCAAACTTCATAAAACGGTTGCAGTCAATACAGGGATTAGGTGTTCTGCCCGCCTCATAGGCATCCACAAATCGCTTGATAACACACTCATGAAATCCGTCCTTGAAATTAAAGACATAATGCTCCATGCCAAGGTCGCCTGCAACGCGTCTGGCATCCTCCACATCATCTAAGCTACAGCAGGTATGTCCATTGTCCAATCCGATATCATCATTATCATATAACTTCATGGTACAACCAACACAGTCATACCCTGCATCCTTCATCAGCTTTGCTGCCAACGAGGAATCCACTCCTCCACTCATGGCAATAAGCGCTTTCTTCATACTGCTTCCTTTCCATCTTTTGGCATAGAATTCTTCCAAACTCTACACTCTATTCTTTATCATACGTATCTAAGAAATGATGTCTGACGCCCTTTTCTTTGTAAGCAATAATGGTACTCAGACTTACATTCTCCACGCTTTTAAAAATATTCGACTCCACAAAGGGATTCACCTTTTTCAGGTCTGCTATCAGTTTCTTAATCTCCAATCGTTTGGAATTACTGGTTCCATCATCCCTGCAGCTGGAACATGTCTCCGTAAAATGGCATGCACACTGCAGAAAATGTAAATCATTATAATCTCTCCAGTGCTTGATGTCCTCTTCACGAATGAGGTACAGCGGTCTGATGAGTTCCATCCCTGCAAAGTTGGTACTATGGAGTTTTGGCATCATGGTCTGCATCTGTCCGCCATAAAGCATTCCCATTAAAATGGTTTCAATCACGTCATCATAGTGGTGCCCTAATGCAATTTTATTACATCCCAAATCCTGGGCATGTTTATAGAGATGGCCTCTTCGCATCCTTGCACACAGATAGCAAGGCGACTTTTCAATGGTATCCACCGCATCAAAAATATCCGATTCAAAAATCGTGATGGGGATATTCATTAGTTTTGCATTCTGTTCAATAATCTTTCTGTTCGCCGAACTGTACCCCGGGTCCATCACAAGAAAGGTTAGTTCAAAGGCAAACTTATTGTGCCGCTTAAGTTCCTGGAATAATTTTGCCATCAGCATGGAATCTTTTCCGCCGGAAATACAAACCGCAATGTGGTCATTTTCCTTGACCAGTTCATACTCATTAATCGCCTTTGCAAATTTCGTGAACAATTCCTTATGGAATTTTTTTCGAATGCTTAATTCAATCTGCGCATTGCGCTCTGTTCCGTTTACGGTGTCTTCTTCCATCTTCAAAGACAAGTAACTGTAGTATCCCCCCGCTAGTGAGTATGCTTCATAGCCGTCTTTCCTAAGCTGTACGGCAGCCTCAGTGCTAACCACTCCGCGAGCACAGTAAAGGACGATTCGCTTGTCTATAGGGAGTTCTTTTTTTCTTTCCGCAAGGTTACTGTTTGGAATCCAGCGTGCACCGCTAATGCCACCATAGGATACAGATCCCTCATCTCGAAGATCCACCCACAGGTATTCTGTGTCCTTCCAGTTTTTCACTTCTTCATAGGAAATTTCCACTTTTTCCATTTCACGTTTTCCTAACTCAAATATATTCCCCGCGTCACCATCCGCTCGCGGTCCTGGCAAGAGTGCCTATCTTCTTAAACAATAGGTTTCAATAAGTTCTTCCATTGCCTTCGGATTAATTGGCTTACTTAAATAATCATCAAAACCTTCCGCTATGTACGTTTCCCGAATGCCCGAAATTGCATTCGCCGTCAGCGCAACGAAAATTACATTTTCTGTAGAAATATCCGGATGATCTTTCACTGCATGTAGCGTTTCGATACCATCCATTTCCGGCATCATATGATCTAAGAACACAAGGTCAAAGGCCTGCTTCTTCATCAGTTCGATACACTCCTGCCCACTACTGCAGATAGTCACATTTGCATGGGTTGGTTTTAATAATCCTCTTGCAACCTTTAGGTTAATCTGTGTATCGTCCACTATCAGAATGTTTACCCCTGTTGCATCAATGTGATTCATATCTTTCTTTTCCGTCTTAGCGCTGGTTCTAAAATCTCCCAAGGGCTTGTCATCCATTACGCGCTGCGGCAGAAGAACAGAGAATGTTGATCCCTTGCCATAGGTACTCTCAACCTGTACAGAACCCTGCATCATTTCAATCAGTCGTTTCGTAATCGCCAGACCTAAACCCGTTCCCTCAATATTCTTATTTTTCTTTTCATCTACACGAGAGAAACTTTCAAATAGTTGTGAAAGATCTTCCTCTTTGATACCAATACCCGTATCTTTTACGACAATCTCTAACTCCACCATCTCTTTTTCTGTCATTTTTGCGCCCACATGAAGTTCCACTGTTCCTTCATGGGTATACTTCACAGCATTATTAAGCAGATTAATGATTACCTGACGAACACGATTCACATCTCCGTATAACACCGACGGAAGATTCTCCGCAGCCGTCACAAGTAGTGTAAGCCCTTTGTCCTTTGCTTTAATATCGATTAGATCTACCACATCCTTAATCAGTCTTGCAAGTTCATATTTATCCTCAATAATATCAATCTTTCCCGCTTCAATCTTGGAGAAGTCTAAAATATCATTGATAATAGATAACAGGTTGTTACCCGCGTTTCTTATATCCTGCATATAAGAAATCAGCGACTCATCCTGACACTCTCGCAGAGCGATCTCATTCATACCGATAATGGCATTAATCGGCGTACGAATCTCGTGGGACATATTGGCAAGGAACTGGCTCTTTGCCACATTGGCAGCATTGGCAGAGTCCACCGCAATTGCCAGTTCTTCATTCATCTCATTCAATGTTTCAATATACTTCTGTTGTTCCGTATCATCCCATATTTCTACAACATAACCATAGGAACGCTTCTTCCCGGAATCATAGGCCTTCATGCTGCAGCGTAAAGACCGCTCTTCTCTCTCATACCGTTTTACACTGGTATTCCCCTCTTCAAACTGATCGATCCAATTCACAAACTCTTTTACAACCCACGGATTCTTCACCTCGCGGTCAATATCCAGTTCCTTCAGTTCTGGGAAATAGTATAATGCTGTTTCATCCGCTCCAACAAAACACCGCTTTGCATCAAAAATAATACATCCTCGGTCTTTACTGTTCTCACTAATATTCACTGCCATTTGAGAAACGTCATAAAGTCCAATGCGACGGATTACCCCCAGAATGACATATTCCATAAGCACGTATCCATAGGGCAGAATGTCGAATCCTAATCCGATAAACATTTCCACAAAATACATTAATATGATAGCCAGCAATAACGCTCCCAGTGCCATCGTGTATTTATAGGAAATCTTTCGTCTGTGAAATGCTGAATAACCAACGATTATCATCGGAATAAGCATCATTATGACAACATATATTACGAACGGAAGATATAGTGGTCCAAACTCCATTTGAAGATGTGCCGCTCCTGCATAGGTTGCACGCTTTACGCTGATATATAATAACTTGTTATACCCAGATGTGAATGCAACCCCTAAGAAAAATAAACCAACAGCGGTCATAGGTACTGCAATCCACCTAGTTACTTTAATATGACAGATATCTAGGATACATAGAATAAAAAACATCATAACAAAAGTAGCATCTAAATAGGTAAACTGGTTTGCTACTAATGCCATTCCCGTATCTAAAGCGATGCTATAGGCAGTATATGCAAGACACACAACGGAAATTAATGTAAATAACACTACGTAGTAACTCGCTCTCCGATTTGAAATATTCTTCATCAGAATACGAAGTGCCAAAACAGACAGTAGAAATAGAGTTGCATACATGATGGAAATAATCATTTTGCTTGTTTCCTTATCATTCCAATATATTATAAAGCCTCATAAGACCATACTTTCCATAATAGAATTTTACTCCATTTTCTGCACTGTTGACTAGTCTCCGCGCGGGTAAATTTATACGTAAGATAACCTTTCTTCAAGAAAAAATGCCACCCTGTTACGGTGGCATTTCATAAAATCTCACTTCATCATCAAATCTATTTTCTAGGAAGCAGAAGCAGCCTAGAGGTGCATGCTTTATATACCTGATACTGCGGTCTTCTGGCAAGTTGTCTCTTTTCCATAAGGGGCACCGAAACTACATTAAAGAGAATCCCAACAGCTAGAAACCCAGTTCCATAATACCAATGCGACCACTCATATGGCAGCATCACTAGATACACTCCTAGCCAAAACGATATTTCTCCTAGGTAATTGGGATGGCGGGAATATTTCCAAAGGCCATGCTCACATACTTCTCCTGCATTTCCGTCTTTTAGGAATCTGTGCATCTGCCGATCCGCAAACAGCTCCATTCCAATACCAAAGAGCATCACTAACAGTCCCGGAATCGACAGCCCGCCTAGTTTTGCTTTGGCGATTTCAAATACGGGGAGCATGCCTGCAAAAACCACCAGCGTTGGCATCATATGAATCCCCCAAAAGTTAACAACGGGCCAGAAAATTCGCGGTGTTTCCTCCCGAAACTTTTTATATCTCCAGTCTTCATACGAAAAATCCGTGAACACCTCCATCCAATTTCCCGTAAGACGAAATGCCCAAAACAGAAATACCACCAGGAATGCAATCTGCATCACACTCCATGCACTATTTTTCAAATATATCCAGACCACCATTATAATGGGAGCCACCGACCAGTAAGCATCATATACACTTGAATTATGAGAAATGACTGAAAATACAAAAACAATAATCGTTGCTACCACATCAAAAACAAACACTTTTAACATAAGAGACTGCACAGGAAGACTCGCTAGGTACCCTAGACCGAAAGCCAATATATAAATAAGGGCTATAATGAATAAATCTCTTGCTTTTTTCGTTTTCATCGGTTACCTCGTAATCACTATTTTTATGTATTTTATCACAGATGAATAGTCACTTTGCGGAACATCCCCTCATCCTATGTAAAGAACGCACTTTTTCCCAAATAAAAAAGTGCCTGGCTTCATTCAGACACTTTCAACTCGTTTTTTGTCATTTTTCTATGGTCTGCCGTTTGTATCAAATACAACCGTTCCAAAGTATTCTTTCAGTTCTGCCTCTATCTCTTCTCTGCGCTCGTAAAACATCTCAAACTGTTCTTTAGGAAGCTGCAATTTCGCCTCTTCCCCAGAAACTCGAACCCGCAAATCACTAAACCCTAGTGACATGAGATAGTTCTCTGCTTTTTCAATCCGCACAAGTACCTCTGCAGTAATCCTCTCACCGCTACGAACCCTTGTTGCGAGACAGGCATATGCCGGCTTGTCCCAAGTGAACAATCCCGCTTCCTTTGATAATCTGCGGACATCACTTTTACACAACCCACAAATCTTCAGCGGAGACAATACGGATAATTCCCGAAGAGCCCTCATCCCCGGTCTGTCACCCTCATCATCTGAGGCATTGGTACCATCCAGAAGGACTTCGTATCCATCCAAAGCAGCAGCCTCTCTGATTGCAGTAAAAATACGATTCTTACAATAGTAGCAACGATTCTGCGGATTCTTTATGATGTCTTCCTCGGCCAGCACATCCAGTGAAATCACTTTCATTGGAACAGATAGTTCCTCCGCTAGCCTTACTGCATCATCAAGTTCAAACTGCGGCTGAAACTGACTCTTTACGTAATACGCCGTTACTATAGCGTCTGCCGTTTTTGCCGCATACAATAGATATGCGGAGTCCACGCCACCCGAAAAAGCAATAGCGGCACGAGGATATTCCTTAAAAAAAGCAACTAAATCCATGCGCTTGCTTAAGCCTTCTTACGATTTGCGATAACCTTCTTCGGATCTTTAATCAGAAGATATACCACCCAAACAATGAGTGCAAATGCAATTACAGAAAGTCCTAGGAAACTATCATTCACCATATCCTCCAGGGCAGGTGTAAAATATGCTTCCCTAAGTTCAATATATTCTGCGATAGCATCTACAAGCCACATAATGGATGCTCCCCAGAACATATAGCAAAGCAAACCCACTTTCATTTCTCTGGCTTTTTCGCTAGCATACCAAATTACTGTTACAACCACTGCAGCAATAATTGTAATTAATAATGTCATACTAGTCTTCTCTCCTTGGTCTGCACGGTTTCAAAATGTTCAACCTTTATTTATTATGCATTATACTGTTGCTGAGTTTTCTGCTTCTCTCGCCAGTTTCTTATCCTTTGCATGTAAAACAGCTGTCATAATTCCCCAAATACCTGTTACTAAAACAGCCATACCTACACCAACGGTAGACATTTCATGTAAAACCCCAGCCATGCTATCAGCATTCTCTGCAGCTGTCAGGAAAGGGAAGAACGGCTGAATCTCTCCATGCCAGAAATGCTCAAATGCAAGTAATGCAGTACCACCATAAAGAAGAAGATTCAGTCTCTTTAACTTGGTAGAAACTTTTTCCTTTGCAACAGCCGCTGCTTCAGCAGCCTCCGCTGCATCTCCATGCTTTAACTCATGATGCTCCACAATCTTGGTTGCAATCGTTGTTACAATAGCCTCCGCTCCCGGTACTACAAAACATGCCATGGGGTAATCCTCCTTAAAAATAATTTCCTATACTTTATATTATACCTATATTTTACAGCATTGCCACCTAGGCAATTATGAATGCCCGAAGAATGCTTGGTCTCTCATACTGCCTTTTTCCCGCCCCCAGTCCTACTGCCTGAATGGTGTAGGATTCCGGCAAGTCTTTCGTTGTACAAATAGCTGCCACAGCTGCCGCGCCGGTGGGCGTAACCATCTCTCCAACCTGGCTAACCCTTTTTAGTGCAATCCCATTTTCGCAAGCAATATTTACTACTGCCGGTACTGGTACTGGCAAAATTCCGTGCTGGCATCTGACAGAGCCAGTGCCCTCACATAGATGCGGTACAATCACCTGCTCTATGGAATACTTTTTCATCAAATCATCCACGCAGTAAGCAATCGCAATCACATCCACAATAGAATCGATGGCACCTACCTCATGGAAATGTACATTTTCCAATGCTTCACCATGAGCCTTCGCTTCGGCTCTGGCAATAATCTCAAAAATCTTTACAGCAATAGCTTTTGCCCCATCAGAAATTTCTGTCTGTGCAATAATTGCCTCTATATCCTTTAAGCCTCTATGACTGTGGTGATGTCCATGTTCATGATGATGTTCATGGGAATGCTCATGGTGGCGCTCACCTTCATGATCGTGGTGATGGTGATGTTCACCCTCATGGTGATCATCATGGGTGTGGTGATGATGGTGTTCATCCATATCGGCCATCTTTCCATCTAGGTGACCATACAGATATGCCATATCGTGGTCGTGATTCTCTTCCTCCAGAACCACATCAAAATCCAAACAGCGTAGCCCTGCTTTCTTCACAGAAGAAATCTGAATCTTATAGCCATCGGCTGGTATGGTTGCAAGGGCCTTTAATAAGCCTTCTTGATCTGCCCCCAAATCCAAAAGTGCGGCAACAGTCATATCTCCGCTGATTCCGGTTTCACACTCCAGATATAGTGATTTTGCCATCCTCTTCTCCTTTTATTAACAGCGCATTAACGGGATACACTGGACTGCCTATTAATCTGGGCAGCAATATATCCGGCACCATAACCATTATCAATATTCACAACAGATATGCCATTCGCACAAGAATTAATCATCGTCAGTAGTGCTGACAGCCCATGCATGCTTGCACCATATCCCACAGAGGTTGGAACTGCTATGACGGGACAGCTTACCAGGCCTCCGACCACACTAGCTAGCGCTCCCTCCATCCCTGCAACTGCAACAACACAGTTGGCATCCTGTAATCTATCAACATTTCCTAAAAGTCGATGCAGTCCACTGACTCCTACATCATATACTTCCTCAACATTAGCGCCAAAGTAATACGCTGTTTGCATCGCTTCCTTTGCTACAGGAATATCCGCTGTACCAGCCGTACAAACCACAATCTTGCCAATGTGTTCTTTTTCTTTTTCAATCTTTAGGATATGCGATTCCTCATCATATTCCAGGTTTGGCTTGCCGCCCTCCGCATCACCACCTAATGCGGCTTTCAGACATTCATACTGCGTCTTCGTCGCCCTTGTTCCCAGCACCTCACCATTTTCTTTATATAAATGGCGGAATATTTCTATCAGATATTCGTCCTTCTTTCCACTGCAAAAAACAACTTCTGGAAATCCCTGCCGGATTTTTCTATGAGCATCCAGCTTTGCATATCCCAGTTCTTCATAAGGAAGATACTTTAACTGCTTTTCCGCTTCCTGGGGGGTGATCGTTTGATTTTTAACGGCTTCTAAAATCTGACTAATATCCATAATTATCCCTAAAGAATTTCTATTTGTAAATGCGAGGTCCCCGCATTCCACAGTATTTTCACTATTTTACCATAATTTTTATAGCAAAAATGAGTATCACCGCGCAGGCAAGGATACTTCCTCTCTTTTTTATTTACTTACGCACCAGTTCTGCGATAGAAATATAGTGCAGAATTTCAAAGGATTCCTCTGCATATTCTTCCAGCATTGCCTTATGCTCCGCATCCCATTTCGATAATATATCTTCTGTCATAGATGCCTCTACACCCCTGCAAGCCCGCATTCTTCCATGCCAACTCTCCCTAGTAAAAGGAACCTTTGCGTCAAATTCCTCCTGCAAAGATACATCAAAATACTCCAGATACTCGTCAGGCACCCAGACATGATGTCTGGTATCACCGCATCCCGTCCAGCTCGGATTATACTTCAGTATGAGTTCTTCACTCTTTGCTGCAATTTCATCTTCAAACGGAAGCCATCCCATATACAGAATCAGAAACTTTCCACCAGACTTCAGCATCTTTGCCACATTAGGTGCCAGCACTTTGTGATTCGGATACCAAATACACTGACATGCCGTAATAGCATCAAAGGTGTTCTCCGGAAAATCTATTTCTTCTGCAGGACTAGTGAAAAAGGAAATGTTCATCCCCTGCTCTGCAGCCAACCGTCTCGCTTGGATAATCTGATTCTCTGCAATATCGCTTCCCGTCCACGCTGCACCATAGTGGTACATATTTCTTGGTAAGACACCTGTGCCCGTTCCAATATCCAGTATCTTTTGTCCCGCAAGCCCAACACCGCAAGATAAGATTTTTTCATAAAATGCCTTCGGATAAATATCTCGATATTTCGCATAGTTATCCGAAGTCTTTCCCCAATCAAAAGCTTTACCGTTGTCTATAGAATCTACTTTCATGTTCTTCTCCCACAAACCATCTCAGCTGAGCTTTCCCTAGCTTAATGCATTCATAAAGGCCTCTGGCTGATCATAGAAGCACATATGCGTTGCCTTTTCTAAAATGGTTATCTTTTTATCTGTTGCCTTAATCTCTTCATAAATGTTCTGCATCATCTGTGCAGGACAACTTATATCTTCTGCGCCATAAATAAAATGCACAGGAACTGTAAACTCCATATTATCACGGAAGTCATAATTTAGCATCGTATTATAAGTTCCAGATAGCATCTTCCAATCTGTCATCAGCATCGCCCTTTTCTCTTTTGCCGTTAGGAAAGGCGACGATAAGACTGCTTTTAACGGGAACGGCTTTCCAGACTTTGCCATCTTTCGTGATGCCATCATCCCAAACTGCCTTATAAGAGCCAACAACTTCTTATCCATCACTGGACTAGCCGGAAACGTTTCCTTTAGATAGGCAACCTTTTTCTTTTCATTTGCCGTCATGTCTTGTGCCAACATTTGATCGCAAATATATCTATATCCTTCTGCAAAATTTACAAACTGTCCAACGCCAAGATATTTTGCAACATCTTCTGGATACTTCTTTACATACTCAGCACCAATAACCGATCCCCAGGAAAAGCCTAGCAAAATTAACTTATCAAATGCGTATACGGTGTGAAGATAACGAATCACTTCATGGATATCCTCAACATAATCGTTGACTGTTCCTGTTCCAGCTACCTCCTTTGCCTTGGCTTTATTTTTAAGATATGTTTTACAGGTGTTTCGCTGATCATAATTTACAACTGTATACCTATCTTCCCAATCTTTCTGAACTTCCTGACAAATCCCTGCCATGGAACCGCCGGGGCCACCATGTAACACCAGCATCAACGGATTCGTTTTATCCGTTCCTCTCATCTGCACATATTGGGGCATCCCACCAATGATTGGATATTCATACAGATAGATTCCATTCTCATTTTTGGGGTATAACATTTCCTGCTGCAATGCTTTGTTCATTTCACTCACTTCCTTCCTTATTCATTTCTGCATGGTGCTGATAACAAGTATATATTTCTTAGTTTTGCATCCTCTGTATTCTGCTTCGCCTGGTACTTATCAACCGTCTGCATCAGTTCTTTTAACATATTTGAAAAATCCTCATCATTTAGGCGAATTCCATAATTCAGCATAAAGAGCTTGTCCCTGTTAACATCCGCCGTCTTTTCCTTAAAATAGTTCTCATACAAATCCACTATTCCCATCAGGCCAAGAGTTACCGTCTTCATTCGTTCCTCATTAGAATTCTGATTCGTAATATAAATATTATCTACAGCATATATTTTTTCTTCCTGTCCCCTAATTTTATTGTGTCCCACAATCTTAATTGCGCCTACTGCAAGCAGTTTCTCTATCTTTCGATAAAGTGTTGCCCTAGACAGCTCTGTGTTTGCCAATAAAATTTCCGCTGCCGTGGTTGTCTCATGTACTCGAATGTATTGAATGATTTTGTTTGCTACAGGATCTGTAAGTGTCTTTAATAGTTCATCCATAAGATTCCCTCATTTCCACTATTCTCACATTTGAGACTAGTTTACTATTCGCGCTCTTTTTTGTCAAAAAAAAACCTGAGGCTTAGCTGTACCTCAGGTTTATGCTTCTCTTTAATCGCTTCAGTCTATCAAAACGGTTCATCCTTGGTCTCCTCTATGACATCGCAGATAACTTTTGTCTTTGATATGTCAATCAAATCCTTCTGTAGAATCAGAGTACCTATTTTATCTGCTTTAATGCTTCCGCTTGTCGGGTTTAGTACACTATCCACCTTGCCTGTAATCTGAACATCCACACTGGAATACTCAAAAGCAAGCGTTGTATTAATCAGTTTGCAATTTTTCATCACAAGATTATCTATGTAGCACATTCCCTGAAGGCTCTCTATAGTACAATTAATCAGAGTGAGATTTTTAGCATTCCAACCAAGATACTCACCGGAAATAAATGAATCATATACTGTGATATTTTCGCTGTTCCAAAATGCATCCTTTGAAAGCAACGCAGCGTTTCTGATTTCTATATCCTTGCAGCCATCAAAGGAATAATTTCCATCTAATTTCAAATCGCAGATCTTCATATTACTGCTATTCATTGCGAAATAATCACCCTTGGCAGCAACGCTCTCAAGAGTCACGCCGTCACAATTCCAAAGTGTTTCCTGGGCATCAAAAAAATTAACATTTTTTAATGTCAGTTCTTTACATCTTCGAAAGTTCTTGGGTGCTTCAATCATGGCATTTTCTAAGGAAATATTTTCTGTATACCATACTCCCGCTCTAGCCATATCGAACCACTTGCAGTCCTTTGCCACAATATTTTTACAGTACCACAGTGGATATTTCCACTTGAACATGCATCCTGCGAGTTCAATATTCGAACTTTCTTTTAATGGTGACTCACCATCTTCAAAAATTGTGTCTTTGATAATCATTTCAGAAGCATGAAACAGAGCTCTCTCTCCGCTAAATTTTTGATTCTCTACTGTCTGCATTTTCTTCTACCTGTTCATGTTATTTCCTTACAGCGGACCATGACGTAATCCTTATTCGTAAGTTCCCTGCCAATTAGTGAATAAATCCACATATTGGTTAAGTATATCAACAGAAACCACTATCTGGCTATCATTTTCTTCATATTCTATATTCATAGGATTACAGCCCCCAGCAGTCGAACCTACATCGTCATTTTGATTATTCAAACTATATTGGCGTACCAACCTCTATCAGATTGCCGTCTAAGTCATAGAATCGAACCACTTTTTGCCCCCAGCTATGCGTCATAAGTCTATTTACATACTCTGTATTCGGATATAATCTTTCCAGTTTTTCGACAAATGCCTCTATGTTTCTTTCTTCAAAGTAGAGTTCGGTGCGATTATTCTTTGGATAAATATCCGTACCAAGGAACTGCTTCCAATACTTTTCTTCCTGGAGAACCAATCCTTCTGTCAGAATCATATTCCCATCATTATCAAGAATCATCTCTAATCCAAACAAGTCGTGATAATACTTCCGTGCTTCCTCTATATTCTTAACAACGATCAATATATTCTTTAATTTCATTTACCATTCTCCAGTTCATTTGCTTAGCGTAATACATTTGATTTCGAGTAAATGTAGAACCATTCTTTTATTCATCTTTTTAATACCAATATATCTATAATATTACTTCCACGGTTTCTTCCCGTCTAGCCATCCCTTCTCTTTCCAATACTGCGTTTCAACTGGGGAAGAGTTCCAGCCTTTCTTTTGCATCATTCCCATCATCCAAAACATGAATCTGGTCTTTATACCAACAGAAGGTGCTGTGGTTTTACTTAACTTTCGTGCTAGCACAGCCGTTTTGTTCTCTATCTTTTCCTTCTTATCCGAAGACACACCATCCCAGCTCATTGCCTGAACTGCCATGCCATACTTATATATCTTAGGGACACCCAGATAAAACAAACAGTCTTCAACATCTTTCGTCGCAGACTTAATCCCTGTCCCTGCCGCTGTAGATACAATAACAGCTTTCTTCTTAAACATAGATTCCATCGGTCTATGAGCCATCCATAAATCAAATGTAAGATCAAAAAAGGACTTTAATGGTGCTGACATATGCATGCAGTAGGTCGGTGTTGTAACAATTAATATATCCGCTGCATCTATGGCATCAATGATCTTTCTCTTTTCATCATAGAATGGACATGCTGAGGCACTTTCAATACACTGATAACATCCAACACAAAAATGATTTAAGTCCCTCGGGAAGAAAAACTCTGTAATCTCATTCTCACCTTCAATTTTGTTTGCTATCATTCTTCCAATGTGATAGGTGCTTCCTTTATGATTTTGCCCATTGAGCATAACGATTTTCATTACTGTGCACCTCCATATATTTTGCTAAACTGTCTAAAATGTTTTTCTAAGAGTTTTAATGCCTCCGCTTCTCTATCCGGTTCCCTGTCACATAATGTAAGCAACATATAAATTGGTGCATAAAACTGGAGTGTCATAACATCCACGTCTGCACTGATGAATTCTCCATTTGCCATCAAAAGTTGAAATAACATTTTCTGATAAGAAATCGGTCCATCTACATATTGTGAAGAATATATCTTCGAAAATTCTTGATTATGAAACTGCTCTATGGTCAGTATCTTTCTAAACCGGCACGTATAGTCATCATGTAAGAAATACAAAAATAGCCCTATCCCAATCTCCACTAATCTATCATCAGAAATATTACTATATACCGAAGCATCCACTGATGGATTCATACCGTTAATATTTAACATCCCCGCTTGCGCTTCATATCTTTTATTCATCTCATCTATAATCGCATCAAAAATAGCCTGCTTATTCTTATAATGCTTATACAAGGAAGGCGCTTTAATGCCAACCTTTTCTGCTATCTCTCCCACATAAACATTTGCATACCCTTTTTGCGAAAACAATGTCAGCGCTTCATCTAATATTCTGTGCTTTGTATCCATTCGTTATTTCCCTCTCACGCGTTGGCTAATTTGGATTAGCCTTATTATGAGCTAATTTGAATTAGCTGTCAATATATAATTTAATAATGAAGTTTGTGAAGTGTGCTTTATTCTTATATAAAAAAAAAGAAAAGACTATCTAAATAAGATAATCTTTTCTCCATATTAATTAATAAATAATATCCAAACTGTAGTGCTAAATAGGCTTGGATGTTCACTTTATACCAGCGAAGTTCAAACAATATCTCTCAGTACCGTCCAATATGCATCCTCATGTAAAAATCCAAGGAATTAATTATCTTTCCCATTTCATTTTCAGAAAAGTTTAATATCATTTGTAACCACCTCTATTGGGGCAACACTACCCTCTCCCTATTTTCGGCGCAACAATATGACTGTATCTGCTGTGTGCGCAAACATTTTTCGAATATTCGGATTGACAGTCATCATTTCCTGTAGTATCATACCGTCATAAAGGAAATGGGTTTTTTGTCTGGTAAGCGATCATTCGCCGAGAGAGTTGCTCGTTTCTTTTTAGTACCATAAAAGTGTAGTTGTTAGAGAGTAATTAACTCTGACATCTG
>JAKSRR010000019.1 GCA_024403455.1 Lachnospiraceae bacterium
CGAACCTGCACTCATTATAACCTTGGAGGTTTTTTACTTGAAGCTAAAGCTATTTGGGAACACACCTGCATAGCAGGTGGTTTATTGTAACTGTCGATACAACAAAAAACAGGTGGTTTTTGTCCCACCTGCTCTATTGCAACCATATTCCCTTCTGAAAATAGAAACCATTATAATCTGTCACGCAACACAATGCCCAACCTTATAAATTAGAATAATAGATACCGGACAAATTCTGTACCAGAATCGATACGAGCGTAATCATTACCCAACAGGTGAATCCCATTATTATAGGCTTTCCACCCTTCTTAATCAGCTGTACCACATTGGTATTTAATCCTATTGCGCACATTGCCATGGCGATAAAGAACTTTGCAAGCCACTTCATTGCCTTCACAAACTTTTCTGTATAAAAAATAGTAAAAGCACTTTCCGGTAACTTTCCTACAATAGTAGTAATAATGGATGCCGCAACGAAGAATAAGATAAACCAGGGAAATACCTTTTTAAAAGAAAAACCGTTTGCCTGGGTACCATTCTTCTTGGCCTTACGCATTCTGTAAAATGCAAGCACCAGCGTAATGGGGATAATAGCTAAGGTTCTGGTAAGTTTTACCGTTACTGCCGTATTCAGAATCTTATCACAATCATAAATCTTCTCTGCCGTGGAAGCGGCTGCCGTAACAGAGGAAGTATCATTAACTGCAGTACCTGCAAAGATTGCAAATCCTTCAGATCCCATTCCAATGGCATGTCCTAATGTCGGAAAAATCAGAGCGGCCAATACATTAAATAGAAAGATAACAGAAATAGCCTGTGCAACTTCCTCATCACTGGCATCCACAACCGGCGCCGTAGCAGCAATGGCAGATCCACCACAAATGGAAGAACCTACACCAATTAATGTAGACGTATTGCCATTCATTTTCAAAAGCTTACCCATAAGAAAAGCAACAATTAAGGAAGTAGCAATCGTACAAACAATCACAGGAAGACTCTGGGTTCCTACTTTAGCAATGGTTCCCAAATTCATGGAAAATCCAAGAATAATAACCGCCCACTGCAAAATCTTTTTGGACGTAAATTTCACTCCATCCTTCACCATTTCGTGGGTCGCCAGTTTAGGGATACACAACGTTAAAATCATACCTATCAGGATAGAAAATACAGGCGCACCAACTACCTCTAAATTCACCTTACCAATTGTCAAACCACCAAGGAATGTAGCAAGGGCTGCAACCGCTGCTGATATGAGAATCCCCAGTGCCTTCTTCTTAATAAAATTCATCACTTTATACGCTCCTGTTCCATATTGCATATCTATTATACATCAAGGAACAGAGAAATTAATGATACTCAAAACATACCTTTCCAAAACGGATCTCATCACCGGACTCAATCAATACACTTTCCTCCTCATTTAATCGCATACCATTAACAAAAGTTCCATTGGTAGAATTACAGTCCTCTATATAGACCCGGCCATTTTTTTCTACAAATCTTGCATGCATTCGACTAATAGAACCATCCCGAATACAAAAGTCTACGCTTCCTTCCATCTTCCCAACCGTTTTGGGAAAGTCTGTTAATGCAAATTGATGTTCTTTTCCTTTATTGGTCTGTACAAGCAATCGCTCCTCGTCATCATCTAGGCTTTCGAAAAATGTAGTCTTCCCATATTCCTCTTTCGGTGGTTCCTTGTGACTTTCCTTTCTGGATTCTACAGGCTCCGTAATCCCCATATTTTTAGGCGTGAATATTTTTTCAGCGTATATATTTTCATAGGTTTCTTCTTCCTTCTCCGCTTCTTCCTCCTCTTTAGGCTTTAATAGCCACCCTGATAATTTTGATAAGCCACCCGGCTTTTTTCCTTCTTTCTTTTTTAAGCTTTTAAATATACCTTTGGATTTTTTCTCTTCCGCTGGCTCAGACTCTTCTATCTCCGGTTCGCTTTGCGTTACTTCTTTATTCCAATCCTCTTTCACATCATTTTCGTATTCTGACGAGAATTCTTCTTTACTTTCCGTATTTTCCCAAATCTTCTCTTCTCTACTTTCTTCCTTTCTCTCAAGAAGTCGTTTCAAATCTCCTATAACAAAATTTTCTTGTCGTACTATTTTATAAAAATCATACGCTATCTTTACAGCCTCGCCATCATCATGCTCCGCATGATCCATGAGAAACTCCGTTAATCTTAGGAAACCTTCTTCCTGCTCCGTGTATGGATAAAATAGGAGTTGTACCTCACCCTCTCCCGGACTAATAAAAATATATTTTGGATCTAATAACACCCTCTCCTCAGATAAAAGATATTCCTGCATCCCTTCAAAGGAATGAACCAATCCTCTTACAAAAGAAATATAATCATCTCTTTTCATTCCTTTATGCTCATATAATCGCGCTAAAGGCTGTAGGGAACTTATCTCATAATATAACTGCTCTTCTCCATTATTCATCCTGAGTTCTGCAGACAACAAACCTGGTATTTTATTTTCTGTGAGCATCGTGAACTGATAATCGTTTTTCTCCAAACATTCCATCACCAGATAATTATGGTGCGCGCCCCTTTTATACTGTATATCTAATGTTTCTTTCATGATTTCTCCTTATCTATTTTGCAAATATGCCCTACCTCTTTGAATGGTTCTTATCACCATACTCTTTCGTATTCTCGGAGCACTTTTTGTCACCTGGAGACTCCAGGGACCTGTGCTATAACCATCGGTCATAAATATTTCTCCCGGAACCTTTAGTTGACCAGACACACTAAGTTCTACTTCTCCATACCCAACACTTCCTTCTACATGGATATCATTTACACAAACTAATTGGTCTCTAACGAGCTCCTCAAATCTTGTAACCATATATTCCATTAGCTCCTCATTGCTTTTCTCAGCCTGATACGCTGTTTCCATGGTGGCAATATTTACTGCATTTGTTAACACGGTGCGGTTATATAAAAGAAATCCCATCCAAATAAGTACGAGAATAATCATGATGGTAAATGGAATTAGAAAACAAGCCTCTATAGTTATCATACCCTTATTATTTTTCACTCTTCTCACCAAACACCACCTCCCATAACCTCATAGGTAAAAAATCCTGCCATCATAAATGGGAGGAAGGGAATCGTGCTTTTTCCTTTTCCTTTTCTCGAGACTAGAATGATCATTGCAAATACTGCAGCAAACAGAACGGACCAGAACAATACTACTAAACCACTAAACGCACCTACTAAAAGCCCAATGGAACCTAGGACCATCCCATCACCTTCACCAAATACACCACATAGCCTCGCTAAGATAACAGCAACAGCGCCTTCTGCAAGCCCAGCCATACATTCTACAACATGCGTTCTGCGGATAAATATTACAAAAATAAAGGAAATCCCTATTGCAATCCATGCATATATTTTTGGAATGCTCTTTCGCTTCACATCATAGATACTTCCTGTTGCTAGAATTATCGTTCCTAATATTCTTTCTATTAGTATCAAAAAACTCTCTCCTTTCCTACGGAGCTGTCCCTGCACATCTTGAGCAGCAGTTCATTCCTTCACAAGAAGATAGTGGTACTCTCTGTACACTTCTCTTCAAGGAACTGCAGGTTAAAGAACTATGAACTCTGTCACCCGTATCTGTAATATACATAAGTGCGTCTGTTCCTACGCCGCATAATTCACAAGCTTTATATCGTTCTTGATTTGCCGTTCGCAATTCATAAATATACTCTCTACTCACAGGTATGATGGTTAGATCTATATGACTGCAGGTTTCTGTAAGATGATATACTTCTCCAGTTTCTGTAATATATACATACCTTTCCTCTTCCTCTACCGTTTGCCTCTGTTCATATCCATTCCAAACCTTTACTCTGGCTCTGTTGATAAAAGGAATTCCACTCATCCCAATGAAATTAAATCGTGGTTCCATGGTATACATGACAACAGCATCTACTACGGATGTTCCTGAGGATAAGTAAGAGGTTGTAAATCGTAAATTCTGTATGCCTGCCTTTTCCAAGGTTTCTGCGTCCAGTCTTTTTCGAACTTCATTTTCTATATAAACATTCGATATGACTTTTGTGGCAATATCAGATACATCTATCCCTGAGTTATCAGTACCAAGACTTTCTCTCCCTGCAGATTCACCACCAATCGCAGGCGATATAATTTCCTTTGCCGCACTATACACGGCAACCCGTTGCGCTTCCTTTGCTAACTCACTTTGTAAACCGCCGTAGAAATGAAACAACGCAAAGGATGAATATAGCATCAGTATAGTTAAGATAAAAATCGGAAATACCATCGCTGCTTCTAATGTCATGGACGCACGATATATTTGATTGTTTCTTTTTTCTACCATATATTCCCTTTCCCAAAGAAAACTGCTAAAGAGAATCCTTATCTGCGCCCGTTAGGGAACGGGTTACGCCCGGATACCGTATTTTTTTATTTTAAATGGAGTGAAAGATTTTACAGATAAGGACTCTCCATAGCAGTCTTCGAATTTATCAAAATGCTTGAGAATAATAGAATGTATTAACAGGATTAGTAGTAGCTAAATTTTCTTTTCATTAAAAATGCATTTCCATAGATGTTCGTAAAAATATACTGTACTTCGCCTCCTGCAATACAGTTATCCAATCGGAAGTCATTGTTTCCCGTGATTCGACGAATATCCATCTCAACAATATCCATTGCTCTCATGGTTCTTTTATCTATACCAACTTCTAGTAGCATGAATCTGAGATAATCTTTATAATCCATTCCTCTTCCTTCATCAGAACCAATCTTTAAATTCAGCGACAATCCTTCCCAAAGAGATGTTTGCCACTCATCACTCTTTTTATCTAGTGGTATCTTTTTTCCATGCATCAGTTTTTTAACGTCACAAAGACTCTCTGCAACAATCCATGCCGTCTTTAGTAATTCCTCATAAGCAGGCTTTGCTTCCGGTGAGAAGGTTACAAACGCGATTCCCCAAGCCATTGTTTTAATCTTTTCTACTCTGGCGGCGCTTTTCGATATAAGTCCTGAATTGATTAGTACACGCATACCAAAAATTTGCCATGCTATTTTTTTCAGGTTATCTTTGTCGTTGTCCTTTCCCGCAATGATATATTCGATTTGATATTGCAAAAGACTATCTTCTCTTTCCTGGCCATAATATCCCATCATTGTAAGCAGGTACTCATTAAAGAAGAACGCTTCTGCAAATTCTAATGACTCTTTCCACTCTGGATTCATACCACTGCCAGCCACCAAGTCTCTTTTAGATGCATATACATCTAGATTAGCGGACGCTCCAGATATACTGCCACTGCAAACCTTTTTTAATATTCCACTTCTGTTTACAGAGGTTACTTCCTGCGCTGGCTGATCTTTTACAGGTTCTTCCCAATCTTCACCTGCATCTTCCGGTTTTGTAACTGTTAGCTGGTCAATGTTTTTCTGGGCCTCCATCACTTCTTTCATAGGATCATCATTTTTACCGGAATACAATTCAAAATTTGCATATTCTGTATCAAGATCACCCATGGTTTCCAGATAGCTGATTCCTACCTTCTCGAGCATATACTGACACGCCAAGTAGCGAAACACTTCCCCTTTTCCATCTGTCGCTCTGGATGCAGATATAAAATCAATTCCTTCTACATCCAGTCCCAAGAGATCCCTGCTGCCAATCGCTGACAGCAGGTCCTTCTTCGGATGAAGATTGTACATCATATAAGATTTCAAATGCTCTTTTGTATTATCAAGGCTGCCACTCATCTCTCCATATGAGGTATCGATTAGCAGTAAGCCATATCGATCCAGCAATTCCTTATGATACTCAGCCAAAATCGAATCCATACCCATCTCTGTAACAGCTTCTAAAGTACTCTTACAGGCACTGTTTCTGGCGCCATCTATCATCATCATTAACAGTGGGATTAATACCGCGAGAACCAGTGTCAGGTAGATTGTCATTTGTGCACTATAGGAAGAAGTCTTCGCAAAGTTCTTTAAACAACACATTTCCTTTTTTCTTATTCCTATTGTTTCAAGATTTGTAGTTTCTTTTATGATTACCATCTCTTTTCCTTTTGAATGATTTTTATTTGTAGGAATTCCCTTTTTAGAAGGAAGATGTTTTATCCGTGATCTTATCAAATAGTCCACCGATAATGGCTGTGATCTGATTTCTGAAGATTAGCACCAAACCAACAAGCACTACGATTATAAGGATCACTTCAACCGTTCCCATTCCATCTTCTTCCTTAAGAAACCGTTTTATGGCATTCATTCTTTTCCCCCTTTCTACAGTTTTCCCACTTAATATTGTGCCTCCCCTTGAATAGGGGAATCTGTTAGAAGGACAGAAAGGCTGGCACAATAATGACGACCATCGTTATAATCAACATCAGAAACATGGGAACTAGTAATTTTGTTCCTGCTTCTTCACCCTTCTTCTCTGCATTACTTTTTCTCTCCTCAAACGCATCTCTTGATTCCGTAAGGAGCTGTGAAACCATTCCAGCCGCTCCTAACCGGCTGCTCTGATCCAGCACTGCTGCCAGCTTCATATACTTTTGTTCCCTGCAACGTACGGAAAAATGTCGATAGGCCTCCTGTTCTCCGATGCCATTTTCCATCTCATGCACGCAAAGCAACATCTCCTCATAGGCATATCGTTTCTCTTGGTTCTCCTTCAGTTTTGTTTGATAGTTTTCTACAATTCTCTTAAAGCTTGCTCGTACCGTTAATCCTGCGCCAATGAGAAGTGTAAGTTTGGATACGATTTCCGGATAGTCTTCCATCATCTCTTCACCGCGACGTGCCAAATCCTTATCCGGCTCTTTTGTTTTTACAAACAAAATTGCTAACATGGCCACTACCATTAACACAAAAAGCATGATTACATCGTGTGTTTTTTCTTCTTTCCAAACAATCTTAATCCCATCGATCTCCTCAGGAAGTGCTAGGTCTTCCAGCGATTCCGTTTCCTCCTGCTTACCTGCAATCAAGTGATATATTCTTCTCTTCATTAAATCTAGTACAGATAAGTCTTCCGGATAAACCATAAGTGGTATAGTATAAATTTCTTCAAAATCTCTGTAGGTGCAGGTTGCCGTGATTTCTATAAGTGTTCCTTCTTCACTAACCTCTTCTCCTATATTTCCATCCCTGTCAATTACCTTATAATCAGAAGATTTCCATGCTATGGAAAATGGAAATTCTTCCAACTCTTCAACAAAATGCAAAGGATGAACAATGCCATCGGCTGTTTCATTTTCTGCCAAAAGTTCTTCTTCTAACTGCTCATAGAATGCCGGTAAAATTCTCATCAGTTCCCGCTCTGTATATATTCTTTCTGGAACCTCTATCTCCATACCATCAAGATCTAATTCACCAATGGTTGCATCTAATTGCACGGTATATTGTTTTTTATTTCTCGATAAATAATAGTCTTCCTTTAAAATGCTTTCCCCAGACTTTTTGATTCCATAAAATAGCAGCAATATGGTTCCAACCAAAAATACAAGAAGAATGCTCTTCATTGCTTTTTGCATCTTCTCCCTGGCAACAGCCCTTCCGCTCTTACCTGGATACAGGATGCTATAATTCTCCTCCATCTTTGTAAACTGCCTAGCCAAAAACCGAATTCGAAACAAAAGCTCTGTCAGCTTTATAGATAATTTTTCTAATAATTTATCCATTCTTCACCTTCTATATTCTGATTCTTATTATTTTGTCAGCAAGCTTTAGGGCTACAATATATATGGCAAATAGAATTGTCATAATAGCAATACCCGTCATATTTCCATATAGAACATCAAAAAATCCCGGGGAGGTAAATCCGATATATAGAATGATTCCAAATGGAACTAGATTCATAATGCTCTGTTCAAACTGCTTTGCACTGATAAGAGTAGATATTCTTCTCTTTACATCCATCTTTCCTCCAATCACATCCGCACAGTTTGATAACACTTTTGGTAAGCTTCCTCCACTTCTCTTGGCCACATTAAAGACTTCCGCAAAATCTCGAATATCTTCTACATGACTACGTGCACCAAAATCAGAAAGCAAATCCTCCAGGTTCTTGTTATTCTTTAGTCCTGCCGCAATGACATTCATTTCTTTGGTAATATCTGCTTTCTTACCAAACACCATTGCCAGATCATCTCTGGCATGAAGAAACGCGTTTTCTACAGAATAACCAGCAGCTAACCCGGCATTCACTGCTCCCATCAGTTCTTTGAACTGTACACTTAGATTCTCCTTCTGTTTTCGAATACACTTTCTTCTCTTCTCTTTGAAATACAGAATGAGATATGGAATCAGCAAAATAAATGCCAATATCGATCGATAGAATATATAGGCATATAAAGCTATCTTTCCAATTCCCTCGATGAAAAACAAAATGATTTCTTTTATGGAAAAATGATAAAAATCATAGTCCTTCATTTTTCCTTTCTGCACAATCTTTTCCTTCTTTTTCTTTTCAGATTTCATGCATTAGTCCTGCTCCCTGTAACTTTTTTGTATGATAAAGCTTTTCTTTTCTCACAAACTGTCCACGAACTTTTCCGTCTTTCTCTTCTTTCTCAACAAACTCATATAATACCTGTGTCTTAATTTGTCCTTCTTCGTATCCCAGCACTTCTACTATTTGAAGCATTTTTCTGCTTTTATCGCGAAGTCTCCCAAGATGAACAATAATATCTATTCCACTTGCAAGCTGCGACCGGATTGCTGGAAGCGGAAGCTCCATACCCATCAGAATCATCGTTTCTAATCTGGCCAGCATGTCTGCAGCACTATTTGCATGACCCGTGGACAGAGAGCCGTCATGCCCCGTATTCATTGCCTGCACCATATCAATTGCCTCTGCCCCTCTAACTTCTCCGACGATCAGTCTATCAGGACGCATTCGTAGAGAGGACTTTATAAGATCTCGTATTGTAATTTCTTTACATCCCTCTACGTTTGCGTTTCTTGTTTCTAGACGCACTAAATTTTCTACACCAATAATTTGCAGTTCTGCACTGTCTTCAATCGTAATAATACGTTCGTCTTTTGGAATAAAATCCGAAAGGGCATTTAAGAATGTGGTCTTTCCTGAACCAGTACCACCCGAAATAAAAATATTGTAACCTGCAACAACCAACTTACGCAGAAATTCCATCACTTCTTCATCTAGTGCACCAAATCCTATAAGGTCACTCATAACAAAGGGACGTTCTGGAAATCTTCTAATAGTAACAATGGGTCCATTTAGAGCTACCGGCGCAAGAACAACATTCACTCTTGACCCGTTTTCTAATCTGGCATCTACAATGGGAGATGATTCATTAACACTTCTGTTACACTTGGCCACTATTTGCTGTATGACATCATTTAGCTTTTCTGTGGATTCAAAATGTTTCTCCCACTGATAAAGCTGTCCTCCTCTTTCGATGAAGATATGATCTTTTCCATTGATCATTATTTCCGTAACTTTAGGATCTTCCGTTAGTTCTTCTAGGATATCCAGCTTACGAATAGCATAGAACAGTTCCTTAGAAAGTCGCATTTTGTCTTCTAAAGAAATGAAACATTCCTTACTTTTTTCTATTACGGTTCGATCTATAAGTTCCCGAATCTCATCATCTTCCGTTTCCCCTGCCAGATCTATCTTTGTGATGATTTCTTCTTTTAATGTTTGTCGTAGCCAATCATACTTCTCCACTCACTTCCTCCTCTACCAGTTCTCTGACATAACCACAAAGGGCGCTGCCATATAGATCTTTTAACTCTGGAAGTGTTCCATTTATATTTGGTACGCCAGCAAAACAGATATGATCTAATACGTCTTCATAATTCATTTCTTTTAGTAATCGGGAAAACTGCTCGATTTTTCCCTTGCTGTCTTTGTCATAATCCGTCATACAAATGGTCTTGTCACAGTCTCTTAAAAAGGAAAATAGTCCTTGCATGATTTCCCCTGTATCAACCAGTATATAATCATATTTTCTGGCACCCTTAATAATATTAAAGAGCTTTTTCCAGTCTGCTTCCGGAACTGCCATGAGATCTATATAGGATTCGGCCGGTGGTATATAATCTACCCCTGCCATATTACGCAGCATACTTTCCAAGTGGCTCATGGTTTTTTCTTCGTCACTCTTCATGTAATAAAGTAAGTCTGATAAGTTCTTTTCTCCCTTTTCTGTTAGCAACTCCTCCCCTGCATAAGGCTCTAGATTTACATATAGAACCTTATGCTTTTTTGCGAGGATTTGTCCAACAAGGAGAGAGATTTTCGTTTGCATGATTCGTTTTACCGGTGAGTAGAATCCAAGCAGTATCCCTTCATGACTTCCTTTTGTAAAGGCTGGTTGGGAAGCTTCTTCTGCGTAGATTCGAAGCAGTTCTCTTCGAATAGCATCCGCAGACTGATACTTTAATACATAAGGAACTTCTTTTTCAAAAGTACGTTCACTTTCTCTTGTCGCAAGTATCGCAAGTGCTTCCCCCTTCTTTCTCTTGAAAAGTTCTTCCCGGGATTTCTCATAGGAGGATTCGGAAAGAATAACCATTTCAAATGTATTCTTTAACATCCCCGTCAGAAGATTCTTTTCATCATGAAAGATGCAGATCTGAAAAGGAAAAGAGTCTCCTGACTCATAATATTCCCGCAGTCTATCTACATACACTTCTTCTCTGTCACACAATGCAACCAATCTCTTCTTCAAAATATCCCTCCCTTGCTAATTAGTACCGCTGTCAGTATGGGAATGGAAAAATGTATTCTATTTCTCGTTTTCCTTTGTGACAACTCTTTCAAATGTCTTAATTTTGTAGGTGTATTCTTATTAAATTGTATTTGTGAATTTCTTTTTCCTCCTTTCTCTACAAGTCTATAGATCTGAATTACGACGACTTTCATAAGGCCTAGAATAGCTCCCACTACCATGGAAACTATCAGAATCTCGTAGGTTGCTTTCCTGCCTTCAAATACAGCAATCACAGCAAACAGTTTTACATCTCCTGCACCAAGTGCTTTCATAAGGTACAGCAAAAATAAGCTAATGCAAATAATCAGGGAATTTACGATGGCAGAGAATGCCACTTTGGGACCGCCAAGAACAGCGGTTCCTAATAGTCCCGAGAGGAGACTTGCTAGAATAAAAAAATTCGGAATCCTGTATGTACGTAAATCCAAGATTACTGCACCTACAAGAATTCCCATCAATAGTACCGTCATCTGTCCCTCCATTCTTTATCCAGTCCCCATTGTGGCAAAACACAAAAAAGGGTACTAAAAGCACCTAGGACAGTTCCCGCAAATTGTCATTGGGTAAACCTTCACTTCCCGATAAAGGAAGCGACAGAATTAAGACTTTTGACTCGCCAGCTTACGCTGCGTCGTGCTGATATAGTAACAAATGTTTTTTCAAATTGCAAGTATTATTTTTAAAAAATATAATTTCAATTACATCGGCGCAGAATAGATTATCTGCATCTTTCCTTCCAGCTTTGTTCCCATAAGGCCAGCAGGTATAAGGAAATGGGTTCCTTTCTGTACCATAGTTCCATTTACAAAGCCTTCTCCCTCTATGATACTGCACATCATAAAGTCATAGGGATTATCTAGAATGTAAGAACCATTTAACGGAAGACTCCAAATCTTATAGAGATCTGTCTCTATAATCTCTACATTCACATTTTCTGTCTGGTCCACATGCGTAATCTGCTCATTTCCCCACGCATCGGGCGTCTTAATAACATCCAGACTTTGTTTTAAATGTAGCTGTCTGGGTTTTCCATCGGACAAACGATCATAGTCATAAACGCGATAGGTAACATCACTGGACTGCTGGGTTTCTAAAATCAAGAATCCACCTTTGATAGCATGTAATGTTCCAGGATCAATCTGCAGGAAGTCTCCCTTCTTAACGGGAACTTCATTACAAAGATCACTAAATCTTCCTTCTGCAATCATCTGCTCTAACTCTGCATGATCCTTCGCACGATTTCCAACAATAAGACTGGCATTCTCCGGGCAGTCTAATACATACCAGCATTCCTTCTTACCATAGCTGTTCTCATATTTTTTTGCATATACATCATCGGGATGAACTTGGATAGAAAGATCATCCTTTGCATCAATTATTTTTAGAAGCAGGGGAAACGTTTCTTCTTTGCGGTTGCCAAACAGATGCTTTTCATTTTTCCATAAATCAGACAGCGTTCTGCCTGCATAGGTTCCATTAAGCACTTCATTGTCCGCTTCCGGATGTGCAGAAATGGCCCAGCATTCGCCGATTCCACTCTCCTTAGTTGCTTCATATCCCCACTCTTTAATTAATCTATCACCACCCCAAATGCGTTCCTTACACTGCGGTTTAATAAACAGTACCATCTTGTCACCTCGATTAATAGATAAATTTGCACCATTACTTTCCATTGTTTTTTTGTACCAAAAGGCTGAATCCTTTGCCGTTCTTCTCTGGGTCGTAAAATCTACATGAACAATACCAAAGCGTTCGGAATATCCCTTTTCCCACTCAAAATTATCAAGGAAGGTCCAAAGGAAATATCCTCTTATATCTACACCTTCATCACTCGCTTTTTGTAATGCAGAAAGATATCTGTCTAAAAAGTGAATTCTTTCCGGATCATGAACGCAGCCATCTTCGCTGACTACATCTGCACAGGAGCAACCATTCTCTGTAATATAAAGAGGCATCTTATACTTTTCATATAAAAATTTAACACCCCAATATAAGCACTCTGGTGTCACAGGCCATTTTGCGGCAGTCACGGGAAAACCATCCACATGAGAAATGCCAACCGGCTTTCCATCCTCACCCATTCGGATGGGATAACCATTGTAAATATTCTGTCCCATGAAATCTATTGGCTGATGGATTAATTCCATATCTCCCGGCTTAATCTCTGGCAGGAAATCCTTGAATTTTTCCAAACCTTCTTGGGGATATTCGCCTAAAAATACCGGATCCGAAAACCAAGATACATTCCAGGTACAATTCTCTAACGGATGATAGAATCCAAGATAAAACTGTCTCGCTGCTTCAATATCTGCGGGATCATTGGTGCTGGGACATGCTACACTGCAGGTAGGTGCATAACCAATCTGTATTTTCTTCCCCGCATACTTTCGTAGATTAATAACAGCCTGTCCATGTGCCATTAAGGCATGATGTGCAATAGTAAATACATCCTTATGAGGAAGCTTATATCCCGGTGCATGACAACCCACTAGGTTTCCCAGACCCACAAAGCATTCCGGCTCATTTAATGTAATAAAATAGTCACTTAGATCTGCAAAGTTTTCTGCAACTACCTTTGCATATTCACCAAACCATTCCACTGACTTAGGATTCAGCCAACCACCCTGGTCCTGTAATGCCTGAGGAAGCTCCCAATGAAACATTGTTATATAAGGAGTAATGCCATTATGCAGCATCTCCTGAATCATGTCTCTATAAAGTGCTATTCCTTTTTCGTTGATTCTGCCAACACCTTCCGGAAGAATTCGTGACCAGTTTAAAGAAAAGCGATATGCTTTCACTCCTAATAATCGCATCAACTTATAATCTTCTTTATAGCGATGCATATGATCGGCAGAAATAATTGCATTCTGCTTATCTCTGATTTTCCCCTCTTCACAAAAGGTATCCCAGATACATTTTCCTCTGCCGTCCTCTGGATCCGTACCCTCTATCTGATAAGCACTGGAAGCGACACCCCACGCAAAATCATCACGAAACATTTACTCTCTCCGTTTCAATTAGATGTTCGTCTTCTGTATTTTCTCAATACACTTTTTTCTGTTCTTATTACGATTCCCAAGAATTACAAACATAATTACTAAAAATATAATGGTGCCGGCAATGCCACCAAAGAACATCATCTTTCCTACGGTCATTATGCCTGTCCTCCTTTAATAGCCTTTATTCTGTAAATCCTGATAGTAAGGTAAAACTTCCAGGAAGTACGCATCTGCATCTTTTCGAATATCATCTTGCTCCATCAGCTGAACAATACGATCATAATTCTGCTGATAACCATCATAGTTACCCTGATAAATATTCAATAGGAAAAGCTTACAATACACTCTATAGTCTTCTCCATAATTTTCCAGCATGGATAATAATTCGGTCTGTGCAGCCACAAAATCTTCCAGCTTCATGGAAAGCACTGCTATATTCATGTGAGTCTGGAAGGTTGCTTTTCCAAGAGAAACAATCTGGCGCTGAGCATCTAGAAATTCTCTTGTATGATCACTTTCCATACTACCATACACAATAGAAAGCTGCTCTAATACAGAAACTTTATACTGCTCTTCCACCTGGTTGACGGCTTCCTGCAAAATCCTTGCTTTCTCAAGTCGTGCTTCCTCTGTATCACCAAGACATTTTGCCCAGTTTACGTATGCTCTATATTTGGTGTAGGCGTCCTTCGTTTCAGAGATACACTCACGAAAATCACTTTCTGCTTCTGACAAATTTCCTCGTCTTCCGGCAATCTCACCTTTTGCAAGATAGACAATATCTCCCGCAACATAATGATTGATAGCTTCTGCTAATATACGGTCTGCCTCGGTAAGATCTCCATTTTGCGCTAGTGCAATCGCATAGTAGATATAATAATCGCCTACCGTATCATTCTCTTCAATAGCTTTCTTATAATAATTTAATGCCTTTTGTGTGTCAGGTATTGCTATTTCCATAAGCGCATTTGCGTCTAAGAAATATAACTTTGCGCGATCACTCGGAATCTCAAAAGAAGGTATATCTAATGTATCTAAATACTCGGCCAATTCTGCATACAGTCCTTGGTTATAAAGTATCGTTGCCTTCTGCTCATAAGCCAGAAAACGATCTTCATCCATGGACAAGGCTTCCTCATAGAGCTCTTCAAATCGATCATAAGCGCCTGCCGATGCAGCTTCTTCCATTTGTCCTACAACAGCCTCATAGGCTTCTTGGTTTTCTTTCTGCATTCTCCAAAAACCATTCACACCTACATAGGCGCAGATAGCTGCACATAATCCGCATAATGCAGCAGAAAGGCGCTGTCTGAAAACAAGTGCTTTGTATCTCTTATCCGTCTTTGCGAGATTAACAGCCGCATCTAAAAATTCTTCCGCTTTTTGGAAACGATTCTCCTTTTGAATCTGCATGCACTTATCAACGACATGCTTAAGTCCTTCTGAACATCCTGTACACAGCTGTTCCACCGGTACAATTTGACTAAAATCTTTATCCGGTTTTTTTCCTGTTAATAAACTATATAGAAAGGCACCCGTACTATAAAAATCGGACCGTTCATCCATAGACACGGTAATAGAATCCTTTAACCCTTTTATAGGAGAAACTCCCCTCTCATCAACATAGCGTTCAGGATGTAAGAATACCTCCGGTCCACCATGCTGCATGACATAGGTCTGTGCTTGTGCAATTAATTCCACCTGCTCCGGCGGTGCATATCCAGGGGTATATCCCATATTCAAATCAATGGAATCATTCTGTAACTGAGAAATATTAAAATCAATCAGACAAATATTATCATCTGGAGTGAGCATAATGTTGGCAGGCTTAATATCACCATGCACAATGGCTGGTTTCTGGTTATGCAGATAGGTAAGAACCTTACCCATTTGAGATGCATACTTTTCTACCTGCGCCTGTGTAAACTGAACACCTCTTTTTAATAGTGACTCAAAGGATTCGCCTGGGATGTAGTCCATTACTGTAAAGATTTGCCCCTGCTCTTCCAGAAAGTCCAAAACAACCGGTAAATATTCATGATGAAGATTCTTTAATATATTTAACTCCGAACGAATATCAACCTGGTTTTGTATCTCTGTATGAATTCTTTTTAAGACAACCCATTTCTGCATACGAACATGAAATGCCTTAAATACCGTTCCGCCTCCACCGGCTCCAATTTGCTCAATATTTGTATATGTTGACTCGATGCTCATCACTGTGTCCTGTTAATACTTTCTGTTTATTATTCTATCACCATTATTTTTTATGCATTACCACTATTTTTCTACATTTGTACATCTAAGATTTGTTCTAATAGAATCACATTTTCTGCTGAATTCTCCAGTTCTCTGGAATATTTATAAAGGATTTTTGCCTGTTCCTCTATCGTTAATGCCTTTCCCTTTTCCTGGAATGCCGCCACCCATAAGAGCTTAATCATATATGTGTTGTAAATAGCCTGGGCAGACATGGCGTAAACATAATCATCATAAACAGCACCGCACATATACGTGAAGAGAAAATAATATAGAAGATTCTCACACTGTCGTTGCCATGCAGGGTGTGCTGTATCAAAAGCTCTTACCATAGATTCCAAAGTAGCTTTGGAAAAGGGTCTGTCTTTTGGCCCAAACAGAATATGTCTGGATTTTTCCAAAAGCTGGGTCCAGGATGCCTGTAAAGGTTCTAATTCGAATAAAAACTGAAAGTATTCTTGACGAAGAAGGTCTTTCTTCTCAAACGCCTCTGCTTCATCGTCATATAAAGAGTACTGCTTGTTTTTCATATATTCCAGAATCTGATTACACTTCTCATCAAAAGACAATTCCGTGTTTTGTACGATGTCTAAAACATACTCCCTGCATAAAACCAGTGCGTCATATAACTCCTGGTCATAATCTTCATATAAACTTTCATCTTCCGGCGCATCATCCTCTTCTTCGGTAAAAGATAAAAGCGTCTGCATGGTAAGTAACTCTTTTGCAGCCTCCGGGCAAGATACGGAAAGAGAATACTCTCTGACACCTTTAAATTCTTCGATGTGTCTTGGATAGAGTCTGCAGGTATCACATAACATATCCTCTCCCTGCTGTAAGATCATATCACACAGGCCCCTGCTATTTAGAAAAGCGCAGTCTCCATTTGCTCTCTGGCAAAAACATGCTTCCGTATAATTAATGTTATCTTGAAAACTATCCTCTTTTACTGCCTGATATCTCTCTAATGCTTCTTCATCAATTTCGATTTCCCATCCACTACAACAGGTTGCCTCGCAGGCATCTGCAACGCAAATAAAATCTTTATATTTTTCCAAATATCTTCGAATCATAAATAATCCTTTTAGGTATCTTCAGTATTTGAGCCCCTAATAAAAGGGGCTCGCTAATAGAAGACTCTATGCTTCCAATCTCTTTTCGATAGCAGCAATAATGGTCTTTAATGCTTTGATTCTTGCATAATGTTTATCATTGGATTCCAGAATCGTCCAAGGTGCAAAATCTGTATTGGTTTTTGCAATCATTTCATCAATGGCAACCTCGTACTGATCCCACTTCTCTCGATTTCTCCAGTCTTCCTCTGTAATCTTCCACTGCTTTTCCGGTGTGTTCTGTCTATCGTTGAATCTAGCAAGCTGGGTATCTTTATCAATGTGTACCCAGAACTTTACAACGATGGCACCATCTGCCGTTAAGTCATGTTCAAACTCATTCATCTCATGAAAAGCTCTCTGCCAATCATTCTCCGAGCAGAACCCTTCCAGTCTTTCTACCATGACTCTTCCATACCAAGTACGATCAAAGATAGCAATATGACCGCTCTTAGGAAGTCTTGTATAAAATCTGTAAAGGAAGTGTCTTGCTTTTTCTTCTGGACTGGGACTAGCAATGGGAAGCACTTCATACCCTCTAGCATCCAGAGCAGAAGCAACTCTCTTAATATTTCCTCCCTTTCCAGCAGCATCCCATCCTTCATATGCAACAATTAGAGGAATACGTTTTCTGTATAATTTATTATGCAGTTTTCCAAGCTTTTTCTGCAGAGATTTTAATTCTTCCTGATATGCGTCATCTGCAATCGTTTTATCCTGCAAGGATACCTTAGAAAGTTTTGTCGCAGGAAGCAGCGTATATGGATTCTGCTGCAGTGGACGATCCTTACCATTCTTTTCATCTGCAGCAATTCTCGCATCAATGGCATTGGTGATAATGGAAATGATTTCCCCTTCTACATCGGAAAGATGTGCACTTTCCAGCACATGCCAAGGACAGCACTTCGTATTTGTCTGCTCTCTAACTTTTCCATAGGCTTCTTCATAATATTCGAAGTTCTCATTCTGTTCCAAATCTTCTTTAGTAACTCGCCATGCTGTATTTTTATGTTCTAAAAGTTCTTTCAGACGATTCTTCTGCGTTTTCTTATCTACATGCAGATAAATCTTAACAATTAAATATCCATTATCTGTCATGCTACGTTCGAAATTATTCATACTTTCGATACGCTGTTTCATCTGCTTTTTGTTCTGGCTACGTTTTACAATTTCATCAATATAACCACCATCAAAGAAAGTAAACTGTCCCTGAGCAGGCATTTTCACTGCATATCGATAAAGAAACGGACGTCTCTCTTCCTCTTCTGTAATCTTGTCCATGTTATACACTTTAAAGAATCTGGGATCCATAAAACGAATGGTACTGGAAATAGCGCTGCCTTTTCCGGCCGCTCCAAACCCTTCCAACATAACAATGACTGGTAGCTTCTTTTCTTTCACTACAACTTGCTTATCTGCTAATTTACTGCGAAGAGCATCTCTCTCTTCCTTGGTATATTTTTTCTCTTTCATTCTCTATACCTCTTTACCAATTGCTAAAGACACTATTATAGCCGTTAAATGCACTATCAAAAATATCATCAAAAACAACAAAGGACTGTATTAACACACCATCGTTTACAACTCGCCATCCTTCTTCACATTTAATCAACGTCATCGTTATATTCTGGGAATCTTCTCGTCCGGCATTTTTATACTCAACTCTAACTTTAACCTGATATCCACTATCAATATCATAACGAGATCCAAAATTCATATTTACTTCCTGACGAAGCGCAAACATTCCTAACGAACTAATACTATCTGCACCTTTGATTTTATAGGAAGTAATTTCTACATCTCCTAAAATGTCATTCATATAGTCTTCTTTACTGAATCCTACCGCCCTTCTTTCATCATCAATCTCTCTGGCAATTGCAGGTAAGAATGCAGATGTCAATGAGTCGTAATCTCTATCTTTTAAACCTCTAAAATAATCATTTACAGGCTTACGATATGCATTTGACATTAAAAATAGAACAATCAAAGCGGACAGTCCTGCCCCTACTAAAGAAAGCAGTACGATAAGCAGTGGTTTTTTTGACTTCTTCTCTGGTTTTTGCATCATGCCCTGCTGCATGGGCATAGGCTGCATATACATATTGTTAGGCGGCATCTGCATACCTGCTGGATTTGTATATGCCACTGGTTGTATTTTATTTCCACACTGGGAGCAGAATGGGGCTCCATCCGTAACAAAGCCTTTGCAGACTGAACATTGTGCCATATTATTATCCTCTAATACAAATCTTCTTCCATCTTCTGACGTGCTCTTGCACTAATGCTATGCGTACTTTCCCCTTCCATCTCTTCCGGCATAATGACATCAACAATATGAAACTCTACCCGAGAGGCACGCTTAGGAAAATTATCCTTTACTTTAATAGCATCACGAACCGTCATAACCACAATAGGTCTCTTTGCCTTCATCGCAGGGCGGAAGATTCCATCATGAAAAGGAAGTAATCCTTTTTCAGGTTCTTTATTTCTGGTTCCTTCCGGGTAAATAGCAACACTGTTCGTGTCTCCCGAAAGCATTTCTTGCACTCTGTGAAGAATCTTCGTAGACTGCTTGGGATCACTTCTATCGATTCCAAGAAAAGTACATTTACTTAGATATCTTCCAAAAATAGGCCAAGAAAAATTTTCCTGCTTACTAACAAAAATTAGTCTTTTCTTGCGAAACATAGACCAGCCTAAGATAGAATCAAAATCCGATGTATGATTGCACACTAAAAGGAATTTTCCATCCTTAGGAATCTTTTCAAAACCAACTTTCACTATCTTGATTCTCGCTACAAACCGAATCAAAAAGGTAACACTCTGTAATGCACCATAATAAAATGGACTGAATTTATCATAGATTTTTCCCTTCTTCACAAAGATGGAAATAAACCAAAGGAAAAAGCCATACAGTATAATAACTCCTAGAATCGATAATATGACAATTCCTATAATCTTTAATGCTAACATCTCTCTGCTCCTGCAATGTATAAAATGTCTCTATTATTATAATATAGAACGAATAAAAAGGAAAAAGCTGTCCCAAAGGACAGCTAGATTCTTTCATCGTGCCTAGGCTATAAAATCTCTTCCAGCGTAATTTCAAAATTCAGCTCTTTTCCGGCCATTTCATGATTTGCATCTAGTACGATATGTTTCTCATCCTTCTCTAATACAGTTACCTTAAAGGGCATTCCAAAAGCATTTTGCAGATATACCTGCTGTCCTTCATTAAGATCCTCGGCTCCAGGAAGATTTTCAATAGGAAGATCAATAATTGCATCAGGATCCTTCTCTCCATAGGCTTCTTCAGGCATTAAATGAATCTGTATGGTTTGTCCGACCTCCATCGTGGCAACCGCTTTATCAAAACCGAGGATCATTTGTCCTGCACCACACACAAATTCCAAGGGCTCATTCCTCTTATAAGAAGAATCAAACTCCTCTCCATTATCAAATGTACCCTTATAATGTGTACGAACCGTCTTACCTACATTAGGACCTTCAAAAGAAGGTTTTCTATGGCAACCGCCACCACAATGGCCACATCCTCCGGCTTCTTCTTTTTCACCACAGTCGCATCCATGACCATCCTCATGACAATGACAGTTCACACCTGCATCTTCTAATTCACCTTTCAAGTAACGCTCTACTGCTTCATCACAGTTTCCTTCTACTCCTGCAACAAAATCAATTCCCGCATCCATTAACGCACTCTGAGCACCACTGCCAATGCCACCACAGATTAACACTTCTATACCCATTTCTTCCAGCACATTTGCTAAAACCTCATGTCCTACTCCGTCACAGGAAACAACCTCACTGGAAGTGACTTTTCCCTCTTCTATCTCATAGATTTTAAACTCTTTTGTCTTTCCAAAATGTGCAAATACTTCATTGTTCTCATAGGTAACTGCAAGTCTCATTTCATATCTCCTTTTTCATGGCAATCCTTTTATCCCAAAATCTCTCTGGAAGAAGAGTTTACAAAGAAATCCCGATTTTTATTTAATAATGCAGCCAGATAACTGAAAGAACTATTGGAAACAATCATTCCTTTGCAGGAACTCATAAGCTGCAAATCAATATAATTTTTCCCATTAATATTTCCTTCAACAAAGACAGCTTCTTCAAAACTCTCTAGACCCAATTCTCTTTGGTTCTTCTTGCACCATTCAATATCATCAGAAAAAACAAATGCTGTCCACGACTTACCAAAATTCTCAATAAATACATCTACTAATGCTTTATATGTATCACTATCATAGGCCCACCCTAGAGAAACAAAGTCTCCTCTTCGGATATGAACACACACCGAATTTTCTGATTGAATTCTTCCTAAATATGAGAGATTCTTCTCGTCTGTAAGTTCTGGGAACGTAAAATCCTTTCGAATTTCCTCTGCATACTTCTCAAAATACTTACCATTAATCCAGTATCCATGATAATACAAAATCCCGTTAATATCTTGATCCATAATTTGTGGGATATATTGATTACAAGGAATAGAACAAACTGTACCTGCAAAGGGATTCCACTGCTTGTAATTATCTGCCTCTGCAATCATAACAGTGGTTACACCATTATCTTGTAATATTTGCGGTAGACTTCTGCCTTCCTTTCGTTGCGCTAAAATATTATCCCATGCTTCTTTGTTAAAAAGTTCACTTGCCATCGACGGTTTTAGGCCAAATACTTTATTTAACTCGTATCCATTATGCACCGTGTTATTTGCAAAATACGAGTCATCCAAATACATTTTTTCTCCTGGATGAGATAACTCATAATATCTAGAAAAAATATACTGAAATGCCTGGTTGGCCAGACCACCATTTAAAAATTGTATTTTTATACCCATATGTACTCCACTATAGTTCTATTGTGCTATCACTTTGTTCTACACCCAGTCTTCTTTGCAACTTTTCTTTCCGACTGCTTGCCAAGACTCTACTGCTCCGGAATAACAATATTTACATCGTTCCATCGGTGTATAGATATACCTCTTTATTTCCTCTAGCGACACTCCTGGATTTGTGAGGCATAATCCTTCCTCCGTGGGAAGTGCCTCTCCAAATGCTCGATTAAAATACTTGGTTGTATACGGTGCATAGCAGGGCATTAAGATTCCATCCTGCAAGCAAGTACAAGTTGCCTGAAAACAGTGGAAAAAGAAATCTGTATTTTGACTTTCCTCCAGCTTCTGCGTTTTCATAAAAACATCATTCATGGGAGACACAGTAAATGCAATATTCTTCTCTACTAAAAACCGTTTGATTTTCTCTATCTGATTTTCAACAGGTTTATATAAAGAAATATGGAAAAAGACTATGTTGTCTTGCATGGTCTTAATCAGTTCATCACTTATCTTTTCAACTAAAATACCATTGGTCACAACATCAATAATGGCTGCTGGATAGAGAAATCTCGTATATTCAATAAACGCCGGCAACTGATCATTCAGCAGTGGCTCCCCACCTAGAATACGTATAATACCAATATCCTTTACCTTCTGTTTTAATGATTTTAATCCTTTTTTAAATGTATCTAAATCTGTAAACACTGGCTCCATTACTAGAGGTGAATAATGCGTACAAAGTTTGCAGTTTAAGTTGCAATGGTCTGCCACATGATACTCAAGATAGGAAAGATAAGGATCCTCTAAGAAGGGGGTAAGCAATGCATTATAAGAAATATCTTTTATTCCTTCCAATCGGCAAGAGACATAGATTCCCTCATACGGAACACCCTCTCGAAGAAGCGCCATGACAATTGCATTCTGGTGAATGTAATATTCCTTAGGAAGAATGATTGCTGCCAGTGTTCCCATTGCAAACTCCTTCGCAAATTCTGCAATGGTAATCGCGTTCTCTGTTTTCTGTAGAGAAACAAATGCCTTGCACTGCAATGCTTCTCCACCTGCTTCTTCTACAAGATGAGAATATTCATTTTCCAGGATGTCCTGTAAAACTTTACTCCACTTTCCATCCCCATAAATCGCTACTGGTACCATATTTCTCCTATAACAAACCAATTAATTCTTCATGTAATTCCTTTGCTCGTGCCTTCCAAGTATGCTTACCTTGAATGGCTTTCATACTGGTATGAGATATGCTTTGCAGTTGTGTTTCATCAGACAGGATTTCTCTAATCCTGTCAGGAACGCTTTCCATGCTTTCTTCTTCCAAAGAATAAGTAATGTAGGATCCTTTCGGTAAGGTTTCCCTTAGATACTTCGTTTCTTCTGTGACAACAACGCATCCTCGAAGCATTCCGTTAAATACTCGTTCATGACTTCCATCTTTAAACCAAGGAAATGTGTTTAGGATGATCTTACTATTTTGCATTTTTTCCGTCACTTCCTCTGGAGAAATCATTCCTAAATAATGAACATTTTTCTGTTTTATAATCTCTGTTTCTTCATATCCATTGCCACAAAGTGTTAAAGATATTCCTGCCTTTGCAATCAGTTCCAAAATTCTTTCTCTATAGTAGGAACTAACGATTCTTTCTATGTACGTGCAAGAGGAAATAAACTGACTTAATTCTTCCTCTGAAAGAAAAACACCTTTACCATTTAATTTTTTTTCTAATATAACTTCAATGGTTTCTTCCGGGTGCATTTTCAAATATTGTATCGTTTCTTCACACACCTCTTCTGCCGGAAATGAAAACATAGAAAAATCTGGTTTTCTAATATCCTTCTTATATAGAGAACCCGCATAAAATACATCTATCTCTCTCTTCTCTATATTTTTTACGTCTTTTCTTATCTCATCTGCTCCATGGGGAAGAAATCCTGTCATTGGAAAGGTGTTATAAAATCGATTCAAAAACGCTAAATGGCCTCTATCAATACAAAGGATTACACAGTTCGGCGAAGACTTCTTTAGTATATCCCTATACCAGTAGGGATGATCTACTAAAATATTAATACAGGGAATCCCTAAGGTATCCCAAACAAATGCTCCCGACGGCGTCTTTAGGGTGAAGAAATAACTATTAAATCCTATCATACAGGATACTTTCTGCTTTTGATGGTAAGTCGACAAGCGTACTAATTCGGAACTTGTCTTCTGCAGATCAAACCAGAATATCTCATATCCTAACTCTGTAAATCCTTCTGCCAATTCCCGTGAAAAAGTATCTAACAAATGTAGTTTTCCATGAAATAAAACAATCGTCATGTATTTATTATATCGTATACTATCTTTTTTTTTCTTAAAGAAATTGTCTGATACTTACCTGTAGCTTTCCTTTTTTTGACGTATAATCTCCGCCATCATAAATAAACTTTCCATAACCACGTACAGAAAACCTGTCTCCCTTTTCCATGGTCTTACTATAGTTCTCACAGAGCCTACCATTTACAATTACTTTTCTATCATGAAATAGTTCTGCTACAGCATTTCGGGATAGTTTTGTCACCTTACTGACAATCAAATCAATCCTCTCCGATGCCACACTTTCATGCAATTCTTTATATTGCTGTGGCGGGCGTGTCTTTTCCCATTCCTCTAAGGACTTTTCTGTGCAAAGAACTGTTGTGTGTTTGATACGGGACAACTCCTGCAGGATGTACGCACTAACCGATTTTAATACGATTACATAGGCTTCCTTTTCCCCTATAACAAAATCGCCGATGGTACTGCGCTCAATCCCTAAATTTAATAGAGCCCCTAAATAATCTCTGTGCGTTAAATCATCTGCAAACTTCTTTTGCAAAGGTTCTATTTTTATAACGCTTAATGGAATCTCTTCTTCGTATCCCAAACTCTCTATAGAACCAAAAATAACAATCCCTCGGGAAGCGTCTTCATATCCCCCTTCCACGTGGTAATCCACAAAAGAAAGTTCATTCTTCATCTCTTCAAAATCACTTCGTTCTGCTTCTGTCATAAATGCAGAATAGGTATATACATTCTGTTGATAACTTTTCTCTGCAAGATCCATGATGTGATTTTGAAAAAGCTGTGTTTCATTTTTCATTGTTTTTCTTAATATTATTTCTGAGATACAATAAAAGGATTGCATTTCGCAATCCTTTTATGTACGTTCCCTGGGGGAATCGAACCCTCAACTGACCCTTAGGAGGGGTCTGTTATATCCATTTAACTAAGAGAACCTAAAAACTGTAGTTTGGTTTTTGATGGTTGCTTATTGTGATGCTGTAATTAAAAAGGTAGATACACGAGATTTCTTCGCGCTTCGCTAAATGATATATTACTCACAACCGCTTCGCTTGTTGTTCGTTATGATAATATCACTAAGTGATATTATCATACATTATACTACAGTTTGAACCCTATACCTAACTGCCTTTCTTTTTATGGCCATAGAATGCTTCCCTGCAGCCATACCGTCCCTTTAAATCGTCGTCCCACTGCAGGTTCACCCATGAGATCTTCTTCATTAATACAAATATCCATAGGTACATCATTAACGGAAAGTGCCATCACATAAACCTTCTCTTCCGTAACGGGATTGGTAAGCAGATCTACGGTGACAATTTCTCCAATAATCGTATATAAATCACATTCTAATCCATAGGGAATGATGGAGGTATCTACCAGAGAAAGAACATCTTCCTCATCTTTTATTTTCTCTTGTATAATCTGACAAATATCTACATCAGAAGCCGTCAGACTTTCCATTGCTTCCTCATCACCACTCCTAGCCTTAGCAATCATTCGTGCCTTTCGAATCTGCTGCTTCACAGCAATTCTTTGATCCTCTGGCGTTTTTTCGATAGGAAACAAAATCATACCATCATCGGATAACCCTGTGAGACAAAGCTTTGCTCCATCCTTAGGTAGATTCCCTGTAAGAGCCCGCTTCATGTAAGGCACCGCATCCTGCAGATAGAAGATTAATGTAAGTCCTGTCATAAGTTCATCAATAGCTCCAGCATAAGCAGTCTTTTCCAAATGTTTCTCAATGGAAATTTCCTCTGCCGAACTGATACATCTTCCCTTCAGATATGGAAAATAGTAATCGCAAAGCAAATGATGATCTGACTCTAGCGCACCACGCACACAAAGACCAATGGTGGCTCCATTTCCTTCAGCCACCACTGTCTTATACTCTGCAAACAGTTCCTCGTCGTAATTTACATACATTTTGGTATTTGCACTCTGTACACTCTTTACAACGAGGCTGTTTATATCTTTTCGGTTTTTAATTTTTGAATAGCCAATGGCTCTTAAAAAACGATGCATTAAATTATTTATTCTTTACTTCAATCTTATCCTTGCCACCCATATAAGGACGAAGTGCTTCAGGAATACGAACACTTCCATCAGCCTGCAGATTGTTCTCTAAGAAAGCAATCAGCATACGAGGAGGAGCAACAACCGTATTGTTTAAGGTATGTGCAAGATACTTTCCATCCTTACCGTTTACACGAATCTTCAATCTTCTTGCCTGTGCATCGCCAAGATTAGAGCAGCTGCCAACTTCAAAGTACTTCTTCTGGCGAGGACTCCATGCCTCTACGTCTACAGACTTAACCTTAAGATCTGCAAGGTCACCAGAGCAGCACTCTAAGGTTCTTACAGGAATATCCAGACTTCTGAATAAATCTACGGTGTTCTGCCATAATTTATCAAACCACATAGGGCTTTCTTCTGGCTTACATACAACAATCATTTCCTGCTTTTCAAACTGATGAATTCTGTAGACACCACGTTCCTCAATACCATGTGCACCCTTCTCTTTTCTAAAGCAAGGAGAGTAGGAAGTTAAAGTATAGGGAAGCTTTTCTTCATCTACAATCTGGTCAATGAACTTACCAATCATAGAGTGCTCGGAAGTACCGATTAAATAAAGATCTTCCCCTTCAATCTTATACATCATGGCATCCATTTCTGCAAAAGACATAACGCCTGTAACTACATTACTACGAATCATATAAGGAGGAATACAGTAGGTAAATCCTCTATCAATCATGAAATCTCTTGCGTAGGAAATAACTGCAGAATGTAATCTTGCTATATCACCCATGAGATAGTAGAAACCATTACCAGCTACACGACCTGCTGCATCTAAATCAATACCATCAAATTTCTCCATGATTTCTGTATGGTAAGGAATCTCAAAATCAGGAACAACTGGCTCGCCATAACGCTGTACTTCTACGTTCTCCTCGTCATTCTTACCAATGGGAACAGAAGGATCAATGATGTTAGGAATAATCATCATGATCTTGGTTACTTTCTCTTCCAGCTCTTTCTGCTTTCCATCTAACTCTTCCAAACGAGCAGAATTTGCAGCAACCTGCTTCTTAACCTCTTCTGCTTCTTCCTTCTTACCCTGTCCCATTAAAGCACCAATCTGCTTACTGATCTTATTCTTCTCTGCTTTAATGTTATCTGCTTCCTGCTGTACAGCTCTTCTTTCTGCATCTAATGCAATAACTTCATCTACCAGAGGAAGCTTATCGTCCTGGAACTTCTTCTTGATGTTTTCCTTTACTGCATCAGGGTTTTCTCTTAAAAACTTAATGTCAATCATGGGGTGCCTCCTATATTGTGCATAAATTTATTTATTTCGTCTTTGCAATCATATCTACCATTGCCCAATGAGGATTGTCCTGTCCATCATCGGAATCATCATAGTTAACAAAGTAGAATGTAGAATCAATCTCATCTGTAACCTTATCACCATTTCTGGTTAATGTCATGTTCTTTACATAGCTAATATGACAGGAGAAACAGTTCTCGGAATATTCTACATATTCATCAATGACAGGTTCTGTATATCCATCTGTATTATGTGCGCTCATAAAAGTAATGTCTACACCACCAGCATACTGCGTTGCCAGATTCCAGTAGTAAGAATCTTTAATGAGATACTGACGAACTGTTCCAAGTCCATGGCTATTGCCTGCTAAATCATTGGTCATAAAGTTCTGCCAAGTTTTTGCAATTTCGAATACCATTTCCTTACGATCTTCCGGCATACTGTCACCGGAAATACTTGCTACAACCTTTCCGTCAGTAATGGTAGCCGGTGCCGTTACACCCTTTGCATCCGTTAGTGTAATGGAAGGCTCATTGACTAGGCCTTTTACCTCATAGGTAATGTCTGTAGGCATTGCCACATATTCTTCTACATTAGCATAATCTGGATTGGGAGAATTGCTTACCACATATTGATCTGATAAGGTTACTCCATTGACAGCTACCGTATATACACTAGGAACCGTAATGATATAATCTTTGGTTTCTACATTAATCACAGGTTCAATGGAAGCCACTTCCCAGTCCATAATTGTAAGAATTCCAAAAATGGTTTTCTCATTGTAGGAATGCAGAGTTACTTTTGCAACCATCTTATCATCTGCCATAATGTCATAGATAGGCGCTTCTGTATTGTAGCTGGATGCATCCTTCTGATAGGTATAAGCGGAAGCACCTTGCGCAGATGCAAGGAATAACTGACCATAAATACCAGCATCTTCGAACTCGCCGCCACCGGCAGGAAGTTCCATTTCACTTACGATACTTCCATCTGCAATACCAGCTTTAACATCTTCTAAGACCACATCCATCTTGTGATTCGGTTGTGCCGCTTCATACTGCTTTAAGCACTTATCCGTATAACTTAAGAAGATAATTCCTAATACAATTAGAATGAATGCCCATGCACCAAGACAAATCCAGAAAATCGGTTTCTTTTTCTTTTCAGAAGGAACAGGACGCTTATGATTCTTCGCCTCCATTACCTTCGGCTTTTCGGTCTTCTTATAATCTTCTGGCTGCTCTAAGAATGGATTAGGACGCTTTACAGGCGGTTTGCTTACTGCAGACTTTGGTGCTGCAGGTTTCGATGCCATGGATTTTGGTGTCGCTTTTTTCGTCGCTTCGCCATCCAATCTCTTTGCACCTGGACGCTTTAACATTCTTTCCATCTCTTCATCAGAGATTTCCATATAGATAAATTCTTTATCCGTAAAGGCCACTCGCTTCTTCGGTTTGTTTGTGGAAGAAGCTGGTCTATTTTGTCTCATTTCATCGTAAGTACTCATCGCTTCCTCCTTTCTTATTTAGGCTCTACCACGAAAGCTGTAGGCAGCTTCCAGGACGAGTTCTGATAGTAGAATGTTACACTGGTCATTTCATACTCACCATTATAAACCATGGTAGAAGAGCTACCGCCATCAAGGTTTGCTGCATTCACTGCACCATAGTCTTTCATAATGCTGATTAAGTCGGACGCTGTTGCACCAAGGTGTCCGGAAGCACCACGTCCATCTGTAACAAGTAATAAGACCGCACCATCGGCACGCTGACCAATAACGGTTCTCGGATTTGCACCGGATCCCTGACCATTTAATGCTCTCTCTTCACCATTGATAATCAAAGAGACAAAATGGTTATTTGCATCGGAGCTTTCTTCCTGGAATGCTACGGCATCACGGATGCCAGCACTTGCTACATAGTTCTCAAAATCCGCAGCACTCATTCCTGCAAGATCCTTGATGATCAAAATATTATTGTTATCAAAGCCAATCATATAAAGACCATTTAAGCCCTGGGGACTATTGTAGGTAATCTGTCCTTCCTGTACAACAACGCCTAGTGGCTGTCCTCCCTTGTTACCAGTAGAAACATAAATACCACCGTTAACACCTGCAACGCTGCCAGCATTTGCAACGATTTCATGCAGTTCCTTTCCTTCTGCACTCCAAGGATAGGTACTGCCTACCTTTACCTGAGAAGGATCTTTGATGATGAGCATTTTTGCAAGGTAGCTTCGACCAGAAATCTCCTCGATGCGAATACCATTTTCATCAAACTCTTCATCACCGTAAGGACTCTCTTCGTTTTCTTCCCCTGTAGCATCATCATTTCCAACCGTAATTAAGGAAGCATCTACGTTGGCATCCATAGCTTCCATGGTATTTGCATTAACGATTTCTTCAATCTCTTCCTTACTGCAAACCCATTTTGCTAAAAACTTTAGCTGTCCGGATTCCAAAATGGTGGAAACAAACATGGTTCTTGCTGCCTCGGATGGACCATTACAACACTTCTGCAGCATGATGTAAACGGTACCAACCAGAATCACTACCGTCACTAAAATAACGATTAAAATTCTGCTGAGTACAAACAAAATTTTTTGTGGTACAGATCTTTGTTTTTGCTTCTTTTTCTTACTCATTTTTTTCTCTCTATCTTTTTTATTTTTCTGTTTCTTTACTACGTTTCATAGCCCTATCTACAGCCAGTTTCTCTTCTGGAGAAAGATTAATCTCACATTCCCCGCCTTTAATTCTCTTCATGTAAGAGAAACATCCAGAACTACTATGCACAGAAGAAAGTACATATCCATTATCATTTTCATCCAACAAGGAAATGCAGTAGCTTAGCTTTCCACCCATTTCCTTAAAGGCATCATATTTTACAAGGCCCATCTTCTGAAAAGCAAATTCATGCTTTCTATACAGATTAGTAATATTGTTTTCGTGCTGGTCAGAGGCAATGGTTAATTCTTCCACTTTCTCTACCAGATCCATAATCTGGGTTTCCAGACTTTTTGCACGACTTCCCTGCATAAACTTATTGTATTTACGCTCTAACTTCTTATACTTGTTAATGGTCAAAAAACAAAGCACACCCATGCCAATGACCAGCACAAGCATAATCACAAACAGAATACCAATATCTAATTTTATGCCAATTGCCTCAAATGCTGGGGACATATTTACTCCTTATATTTCATAAGCTTCTCTAAGGGATTTCTTATAGGAAGCAATATCATTAATACGATTACTTTGCTCTCTCTGTGCATCTTGCATGTTCTGCCATAAATTCGAGTCACCAAGTAACAGCAGAATTTTTTCAGAAAGAACATCTTCCTCTGCGGAAAGAAATCCATTTTTTCCTTCTTCCACAACATCGCACATACCATCCGTTGGTGTGGAAACAATCGGAATTCCTAATGCCATGGCCTCCAAAGATACCATAGGCGTTCCTTCCCAATCACTGGTAAGTACCAGTACTTTCGCCTTGGATAAATACCGAAGAGGATTTCTTTCAAAACCTAAAACTTTCACTTGTTCTTCTAATCCATAGGATTGAATCTTCTGACGAACAACTTCTTCCTCTGATCCTTTTCCTAGCATAGCTGCTCGAAGCGAAGGATAAGCTTTCGAAACCTTTGCCATTACATCTACGAACCGACCTGGATTCTTCTGAAGACAAAGTCTTCCTATATAGAGAACATCAAAAGCTTCCGCTTCTTCTTTTCCTCTTTCCACAGCTTCCTGTGCATGAATAATATTTACAAGCACAGAGCTCTTTTCTTTCACATTTTGATAATACTTATACTGCTCCAAACAGGACTTCGAAACCCAGAATATATGCTCTGCCTTCTTTGCTGCTATTTTATAAAGCAAAGATTTCACACTCATCTTTCGCATTCTAATATCATTGCTATGAATGGTATGAATAACTTTATATTGTTTTGCAAATTTCGAGGTTATAAAACTAGCCTTTATATCATGACCATGCAAAATATCTGGCTGATATTCTTGGATAACCCTACGTAGTTCCGATGTGGATAGTTCCTTCATAGGAAGAAACGGCACACCTTTTGCTTTTAAAGTCTCTGCAATATCCCCATTCGGACTGGCATAAGCCATTTCTATTTCATTTTCAAACATCTTTATAATCTGACAAACAACATTCTCTGCGCCAGAGAAAAAAGATGTATTTAAAACATGCAGTACTCTCATCTTTATTTAGTCATTCTTCGGATGATAGGTAGGAACAATCTTCTGCACCAGTTTGCGAATATCAGATGCTTCGTCCTTACTTGCGGTTTCTAATAGATCCAATTGTTCTATAAAGTTAGTCTCATCTAACTCGATTGGCTTTCCAATATGGATAAGTTTATTATTGGTATCCTGCAGACCCTCTTCATCCATGAGCAGTTCTTCGTATAACTTTTCTCCCGGACGAAGACCAGTAAACGTAATCTTAATATCCTCATCCACACGATAACCAGAAAGCTTAATAAGATTCTTAGCAAGATCCAGAATCTTAACTGGTTCACCCATATCTAGTACGAAGATTTCGCCACCCTTCGCATAAGCTCCTGCCTGCAGAACCAAAGATACAGCTTCCGGAATAGTCATAAAATACCGAATAATGTCCGGATGCGTAACCGTTACAGGACCACCCTCTGCAATCTGTTTTTTAAAGAGAGGTATAACACTTCCGTTAGAACCAAGAACGTTACCAAAGCGAACCGCCACAAATTCTGTATCATAACGCTTATCAAAGGTCTGTACAATCATTTCACAGATTCGTTTGGAGGCACCCATAATATTGGTAGGGTTCACTGCCTTATCTGTGCTAATCATTACAAATCGCTTTACATGATTTTCCCCTGCTGCTTTTGCTACCTTATAGGTACCAAAAACATTGTTCTTAATTGCCTCATGGGGACTTTCTTCCATAAGTGGTACATGTTTATGAGCTGCAGCATGATACACAATATCCGGATGGTAGGTCGCAAAAATATAATTCATTCGCGCTGTATTACGAACAGAAGCGATCAGTACCACTAAATCTAAATCAGGGTGCGTAATCTTTAATTCCTGCTGAATCTCATAAGCACTATTTTCATAAATATCAACAATGATTAACTGCTTAGGCTGGTGGCTGGCAATCTGACGACAAAGTTCGCTTCCAATAGAACCACCGCCACCGGTTACTAGTATAATCTGATTCTTTACATATCCTAAAATAGAATCTAAATCTACAGAAATTGGGTCTCTGCCTAGTAAGTCTTCTACCTCAACATCCTTCAGTTTACTGATATTTACTTCACCATTTACAAGCTGATACATTCCTGGAAGAGAACGAAGCTTACAGCTGGTTTCCTTACAAATATCTAAGATTTCCTTCATGGCAGAAGGCTTCGCGGATGGCATGGCAATAATAATTTCATCCACCTGATACTTTATAGCACAGGATAAAATCTGTGACCTGTCTCCCTCCACCTTAATTCCCTGAATGTACTTTCCCTTTTTTCCAGGGTCATCATCGATGATGCAGGCAATCTTCATGGTAGAAAAATGACTGTTCACAATCTCTTTAATAATGACATTTGCCGCTTCTCCAGCGCCAATTACCATAACGATAACATCATTATCTTTATTAATCATTTTATGTTTTCTCTCTCTTAAAAACCGATAGGAAAATCGGGAAATGAAGAGAAAACATATGAGTAAAAATACATAAAAGAAATAATAACTCTTAGGTACTGCAACCAAATCCTCTTTAAAGAACTGGAGACCCACAAAATTAATTACACCCGATGCCAAGGAAGCAAATGCAATATTTCTAAGTTCCGCTTCCCCTGCATAAGCCCACAAGCTATGATATAGGCGAAATACATAAAATAATAAAATGGAAAGTACCACGCTGATAGGCAAAAATTTTTCTACCGGGTGTAAATACACAGGTGGTATATCGGAGACATGTAATTCAAAACGAAAAAGAAGGGAAAGAAAAGAAACCGCCACAATACTGATGATGTCATAAATCATCAGTGCAGACTTTCTATATAATAGTTTTATATTGAATCTCTTTTTCTCTTTCATTCGCTCATTCACCCTTCCTCTTATATAAGAGAGAAGGCAGCATACTTATTTCAAAAGCTTCTCATAAATCTTGTTAAACTCTTCACTACTGTAGAAATCTAACTCAATTTTTCCTTTATTCTTATCTTTAAGTGTTACTTTAACCTTCGCACCAAGACTTTCAGAAAGACGTTTTGCCAAGCTTTCATATTGGATGCGATACTGTTTGATATTATCTTCCTTTTTAACCTCTGGCTTCTTGGGTGCATTCAGATCACGAACTAGTTTCTCCGTTTCACGAACGTTTAATGCCTGCTCAATCACCTGCTTTGCAACCTGTGCCTGACGAGTAGCATCCTCAATACCAAGGAGAGCTCTCGCATGTCCCTTGGAAAGCTTATCTTCCATAACGTACTGCTGTACTGCCTTACTTAATTTCAGAAGACGCATAGAGTTCGTTACTTCCGTACGGCTCTTAAATACTTTTTCCGCAACCTGTTCATCAGTAAGCGAGAAATCTTCCTTTAGACGTTTATAACCTGCCGCCTCTTCAATAGGATCTAAATCCTCTCGTTGCAGGTTTTCAATCAAGGATATTTCAAAAATCTCTTGATCTGTTAAATTCTTAATAATAACAGGAACTTCCGTTAGACCAGCCTGAATAGCAGCTCTCCATCTACGCTCACCGGCAATAATTTCATAATGGTCTTTTTTATCCTGTACTACAATAGGCTGTAAAATACCATGTTCTTTGATGGATGCAGAAAGTTCTGCTAAGGGTTCCTCTTTAAATTTCTTACGAGGCTGCTCTTTATTACGATCTAACTTTCTAATATCTACCATAACCGCAGCGCCCTTTACAGCAGACTCTGCCAGAGGGTTCTGGGGAATAATATTTGTTTTGCTTTGAATCAGGCCGCCAAGTCCTTTTCCTAGTGCTTGTCTCTTTGCCATACTAATCACCACACCTCTTTCATACTATTTGTTTCTCTGAATCACTTCTTTTGCAAGATTTCTATATGCTTCTGCACCACTACATTTTGGATCATATAGAGTAATAGGTTTTCCAAAACTAGGTGCCTCAGATAATCTTACATTTCTAGGAATTTTGGTTTCATAAATCTTATCAGGGAAAGTTTCCTTTACACTTTCCACAACCTGTCCTGACAAACTAGTGCGCGTATCATACATAGTGAATACAATACCTTCCAAATCTAAGGCAGGGTTTAATCTTTCTTTCACTAAGTTAATGGTGGTAATCAAATCGCTTAATCCCTCTAGTGCCAGGAACTCACACTGAATAGGAACGATAATAGAAGATGCAGTTGTCATGGCATTTAAGGTGAGCGTATTTAATGCGGGAGGACAATCTATCACAATATAATCATACTGGTCCTGTACCCACTCTATTTCCTTCTGAAGAATAAATTCCTTATTCTCAATACCAATCAGCTCTATTTCTGCTGCAGCTAAATTTACATTAGCAGGAATAAGAGATACCCCTGGAATCACTTCTGAAAGAATACATTCTTTAATAGAACAATCTCCCAAAAGAAGCTCATAAATGGTATTTTCCAATTCCACCTTTTCAATACCGAGCCCCGTAGTTGCATTGCCCTGGGGATCCGTATCAATTAATAGAACCTTCTTTTTCTGCTCAGCTAATGCTGCCACCAGGTTCACTGCTGTGGTTGTCTTTCCAACACCACCTTTTTGATTTGCTACAGCGATAATCTTTGCCATAATTTTATCTTTCGTCCTTTCTATAGTACCCGGACAGATTGTCTTGTTTTTTCTTCCACTCACAAGGGTTAATTATAGCATTTTTGGTCTACATAATCTATATGAAAGCCTTGTACACCCTTGCTATAAAAGCATTTTACTATATATAGTAGGTGTCCATAATTTGTATTTTATGGCCTGTTTCACGACATTTTTACCATATAATGTTTCACGTGAAACATTTTTTACTAAATATAGGGTGTACTTGTTAACATAATAAATTATGTTTCACGTGAAACAATTTGACTAAATGAAGGTGTTTCTTCTATATATAGATGTACTAAAGTTTTTCTCTCATTTTAAAACCAGAAATCTAATATTTTTTACAGCTATAGAAATAAAATAGCCAGCATAAACCATTTATCATTTTATGCTGGCCTTGATTTACAAGTGTACAAATGCACACTTCATCATCTATTAAAGTATCTTTCCCAGGTATCTATATCATTCAACCTTTTGCTACTATAACTGCTTTTTCAGTTTTTCAAGTTCCTCAGCCGAACACTCCAAAACATCCATGATTAGTTCCTCTGAGAACTCATGCTTTAGCATGTTACGAAGTGTTGTTAATCGGGACTTCTGTTCTCCCTGCTCAAGGCCTTCTGCTACACCCTCTGCACGCAAACCTTCTAAAGCCTTACACATATTCACATCCTCCTTTTCTTCTCTTGGGAATCTGTAACTGGTAAACAGTTCTACTACTCTGATGACATCCTCCGATGCATACTTTTATACATTCATCCATTGGTATGCAAAATAAATAACTGTAATTATTATAACTATTGTAAATATTCCACCAATTATTTTTGCTATATTATCTTGTTTTTTCTTTTTATTAGCCTTTTTGATAACCTTTCGAATAGTCTCCATAGCTTCTTTTTCTTTTTTTTCAAATTCTGCATTTAATTCCTCATTATCATATCCAATTACCTCATGTTCTATTGTCTCAATTACTCGTTTATTTATTTCATCAACTTTCTTTATATAAATTACATTCTTTCTAGGATTATATATTCCAATTTTATCTATATCTACAAACTCATCTTTCTTTGACCTTTTCCCCATCAAATAATACATTAATATTTGCAATGTATGATCTTTTGTTAGATTACCTTTTACAACTTTAAAATCCCATAATGTATCTTTTGTTAAAAAATCGCCATCACCTGCAGAAACTACACTTGTATATCCACCTTCAAATGTAAATCCATCTTTGGTTATAGGTCCATATTGTTTAATAAATTCAATACTTCTTCTCACCATTATTCTTATGTTATCTATCGTTTCATCATTCGGTATTATTCCCACAACTGGTTTATATGCTTTCGGACCAACTCTATATATACAGTCATATCCAACTAACTTACATGCAGAATCTATAGATCTTTCATCTAACCCAGTAATATTATCTGCAAAGAATCTCGCCTGTTTTTCAAATCCCCCTAACTTTGCACCTAATAAAGATATTTGAAATGCTTCATCCACTGTTGCTCCATTCATATACCTTGTTAGATAGTCTACTGCCATACCTACTAAACCACCTATTATATTTTCTTGCTCTATTTCATGTAATTCTTCCTCTATAGGTAATTCTATTTTTTCAAACTCCTTAACAGGTAAAAACCCACCTCTAGGTTGCATTTGTGTTATCTCTTTTATTCTTCCGGTAACCGTTGCCATATCAAATCTCCTTCATTATCAAAATTCTAACTTAATATTTTTCAAAAAATTCTGTTACTTTTAAGAACAAACAATTCACACTACCCTTTAGAAATCTTTTTTAGATACTGATCCTTTAACGTATTCTTTTCTTCTAGCATATCTATTTTCTTTTGTAACGCCATGATATAATCCTTGGTTACTTTCACTCCACCTCTTACAGCAAGATCCTCATGATTTTCCATTTCTGATAACCAGTCTTCTACAGAACGAGCACGTAGATCATGAAAAGTGGTATCCTCTTTATACATCATACGTCCATCTCCCCATAAGCCTTCACAACCTTCTCATAATCCACATGATTACTAATCTTCTCTACCTGAAATTCATCCCCATCTTTCACTTTGTAAATATACACACCATCGTTGCAAATGGTATCACCTTCTACACGAGCAGCTGCCACGTAATTCTTATTATCAACAACAAACTCATCTACAACGGCCAGTTCCACTTCTTTTCCCTCTGTCGTTGTAATCATAAATGTAACAAATTCTTTTTCCATCTTTTTTCTCCTTTTATAATCTTCTTCACCTTCTCACACCAGGATAAACAATCTTATAAATATCATAACTTTTGTCACTTATTCTATAATCGTTAATGTATCTTCCTGTACTCTGCAGGGAAGATACAATATCTCCACACCATTTTGTACAGCCTTTTCCATTGCCACTCCAAATTCTTTCTGCATGGAAACATTAGGAAGAACTTTGGTAATACCCTCCATCTGAATAACAAAAGCTAATATACTATGATATCCTTCTTTCTTTGCTTTTATTAATTCATAAATATGCTTCACACCTCGTTCTGTGGGTGCATCAGGAAAATACCCTATCCCTTCTCTTTCTAAAGTACATCCTTTTACTTCCATCAGAAATTTTTCATTTCCTTTTTCCATGTAAAAATCAATACGTGAATTACCATAGGTATATTCTGGAAGAACCAGGTCATAATCCTGATTACTAAGCCATTCTTTAACTACTTTATTTGGTGCCTGACTATCCATATTAATCAGTCCAAAATTTTCTTTATACACAGCAATAAGATCATATTTTGTTTTACGAAGAGGATTCTCTGAAATTTCTAAAATAACCGCTACACCAGGTAGTAATAGTTCTTTACATCTGCCTGTATTTTTAACATGAACCGTTTCTAAAACATCTTCCACCAAAACATGAGCAATAAAACGATTCGGTCTGTCTACAAAAATTCCTTTTACAATCTTGTTGTATTTCATAAAATAATACCTATCTGTATTTACTCTATATAAATTATACAATGATATAATTAAACAAATAGAACATATGTTTGTTTATAGATATATACTTTTTTATAGTATGATGCCAGGGTCAAAAGGTAGATACACGAGATTTCGACCTGCTGCGCACTCTCGAAATTTCTAAAATATTCGAAATCCGCTCATTTTCAGACTCTTATGAGCAAGCTCATCGAGTCTTCAAGGCTTTTGACCCTTGTATCTTTAAATAATAATCCCTTCCAAATGATCACATTCATGCTGCACAATTTGTGCAATGTAATCTTTAAAAACCTGCTTGGTCTGCCGGAAATGTTCATCCTGATAAGATACTTCTATTTCTTTATATCTGGTTGTTTTTCTTACCCCTGTTAGTGACAAACATCCCTCTTCTGTATCATAGGGCATCTTCTTTTTTGTGATTACAGGATTCACCATAATCATGTTTACAAATCCCATATTTACAATAATAATTCTCTTTTTGTATCCAATCATATTAGCAGCCATGCCGACACAACGTTCACGATTTGCCACCAGAGTATCTTTTAAATCAATGATAATCTGCTTATCTTCCACATTAGCTTCTAAAGATTTTTGACCGAGAAAAAATATATCCTTTACAATCTCTTTAACCATATATAAACCCAACTTAAAATAAATATTTTTAATAAAGAAAAATTTATCAAATTCAAGATTCTAAAAATAGCACTTACTTTTCACTAATAATTTCTACTAAAATTCCATCAGGATCACTGATAAAAAAATAATCCCGACCAAGTCTACCTGTCTTTATTTCAGGTCTATCAGAAATCAATTCATTTTGCAGTAAATACGCAATTGCCTCTTCTAAATCATTTACATGTAAAGCAAAATGTTTGGTTCCCATTACCTTTAAATCTGTAGCAATCTCTTTTGCACTTTGAGGAAGTTCTTCTTTATCTTGGTAACAAAATAGTTCAAGCCAAGTGCCTTCCTTTAATAACATTACAATAGATAAACTGCCATCTTCTGCCACCCATTTTTTATCAAGTATAAAACCAAGCTTTTCATAAAATGCTACACTTGTTTCCATATCAGAAACACTAAGAGCTGTATGATCAATATGAAACATAAAATAAAACCTCCAAAAAAACAGGCACATTTCTGTGCCTGTCAAAAGAATACTTTTAATATTATTTCTTTAATGTAATAACAACCTTTCTGTAAGGTTCTTCACCTTCAGAATGGGTAGTAACGTAATTATCATTCTGCAGGGCAGAGTGAATAATACGTCTTTCATAAGGATTCATAGGCTCAAGTACAACACTTCTTCTGGTACTTTTAACTTTGTACGCCTGGTTCTTTGCAAGGTTCTCTAAGGTATCTTTACGACGCTTACGATAGTTCTCTGTATCAACCTTTACGCGAATATATTCATGCGTTCCCTTATTTACAACAAGACTAACAAGATACTGCAGAGAATCTAATGTCTGTCCACGACGACCAATGAGAACACCCATGTCATCGCCAGCAAGATCAATAGATAAAGTATTATCTAATCTTGCAAATTCAGAAGTAACTTCCACTTCCATCTGCATAGATGCAAATACATCCTTTAAGAACTTATCAGCAGCAGCCTTTACTTCTTCAATTTCTTCATCAGTAAGTACTTTACCACCACGTCCAGTTTCCTTAGGTGCAGTCGCTTCCGTTACTTTAGCATCAATTGCTTCCTTCTTTGCTTCAAAAGCTTTTTCATCAACTACTTCATTCTTTGCTTCCATAGCAATTTTTTCAGCTTCTAAAGCAGCCTTCTGGCTGATTGCTTCTTCTTCTACAGCAGCAACCATTTCTTCTTCACTTTTTACTCTTGCTTTGATGATGGCAGGCTTAGCACCAATACCAATGAATCCGGTAGAACCTTCTGTAACTACTTCATATACTAATCTGTCAGAAGGAACACCTAAAGTGGTGCAGGCTTCCGTAATACAATCGCTAACTGTTTTAGCGGAAAATTCCTGAAATTCCATATTTCAACTCCTTTATACTTCTTTGCTATCTTTCTTTGCAGAATCAGTATTGGACTCTGCAACTTCCTTAAAATCATCTACCTTCTCTTCTTTTACAGATTCTTCCTTACGGAAAGCATAAGAGCCTTTTTCATTATACTGTTTAACCATCATTGCTTTTGAAGCAAGAGAACCAGGCTTTGCAGTAGAACTCTTCTTATAATAATCTGTAGATTCAGAAATCTTTGCTTTATTTGCTAAAGAATTGGTATTCTTTCTCTGAACATTTTTGGTATTCATAGTAGCAGCCTGAGTAATCTGCATAGGAGAAAGACCCTTCTTAGCACGCTTTGCATTTTCCTTTTCAATATTCTTCTTAACCATTTCGTCAATATCAATCTTATCAAGACGCTTATTAACAATAATCTGGATAATAGAACGAACAACTGCACCGGCTACCCAGTAAAGTCCCATACCAGCAGGAAGAGTAACACAGAAAATGATAGACATGATAGGCATAATACTGTTCATAACCTTCATGGACTGACCCATGGAGTTCATACCATCACTATCACTCTTAGGCTGCTGTGGCATTAATTTTGTATTAATCCACTGGGTAAGACCTGCTAATAAAGGAATCAAAATAGCAAGAATAATAACCCATACGTGTCTCTCATCAGAAGGCATACCAAATTGCTCAGCAATAATATTCTTAGGAGAACTACTGATGTTTAATCCAAGGAAATTATTAAACTTGTCTAATTTTTCAGAAGCATCTGCAACTGTACTAGCAAGATCAGGATACTGCGCAGATACATTTAAAAGCTCAGCTGTTGAACTTCTGTTTAATACATCAATATAGGTATTAGTAGTATAGTTAACAATCTGAGGATTGGTGCTGGTAACATCAAAAAGTGCATTACCAAACTGTTTTGTGTAATACATTGCACCAGATAAATTAGCAGGATCCTTGATAAAATCTACACTGTTTGCGTGTCCTAAAAGACCATTTGCAATAGGAATAAATACTTCCTTAATTTTTGCAACATAGGCAGGCATAGAATAGATTACACGATATAGTGCAAATAAAATCGGCATCTGAATTAATAACTGAATACAACTACCAGAAGGATTTACACCATACTTTTTATATACCATCTTATTCTCCATCTGCATACGCATAATGGAATCCTGATCTGTTTTGCCCTGATACTTCTCTCTAATAAACTGAAGTTCAGGAGCCATCTTGGCATTTAATTTTGAAAACTTCTGCTGCTTTGCTGTAAGAGGAATCATAAGTCCATATACAACAATGGTAAATAAAATAATTGCAAGACCGATATTGGGAATACCAATAAAATTCAGAAATGCAAAAATCTTATCCATGATAAAACCAAGGATAGCGGCAAAAGGTTTTAAAAAACCGCCTACTTTCGTTAAAAGCATAAAACCTCTTTTCTGACTTATGATTTCACATCAAAATAGCGGCGTCTGATTTTCTTTTCAGGCACCGGATCATATCCACCATGAGAAAAAGGATTGCATCTTAAAATACGATAAAATGCAAGAAACGATCCTTTGAATGCGCCATGTGTTTTCACAGCATCTAATCCATACTGGGAACAGCAAGGATAGTAAGGACATTTCGTTCTCTTCATAGGAGATAAATATTTTTGATAGAAATGTATAAGTCCGATAATAATCTTCTTCATGTTCTTTTGCAGATACAAATAATAAGGAAATTATTTTATCTGCTTGTGTAATTTCATTAAATGTAAAAGGGCTTGTTCAATATCGCCAAACCTCGCGCGGTCGGCTCCCCTTCTTACCACAACCACGATATCTAGACCACTACTAAATAATTCCTCATGAATGCGGTAGCTTTCTTTTACAAGTCTTTTTAAATGATGTCTTACGATAGAATTTCCAACTTTTTTACTAACAGAGATTCCAAGTCTGTTTTCGTCCGACTGGTTTTTCAGTACATACATAATAAGAAGCTTGTTCGCATAGGATTTGCCAGACTGATATACATTTTGGAAACTACTATTCTTTTGTAAGGAAACTGTAAAATGCAAGATAACTCACCTAACTAACTGTAAACAATAAAAGGCCCTAAGCAGGGCCCTTATCTATTAAGCGGATAATACTTTTCTTCCCTTTGCTCTTCTAGCCTGAAGAACTTTTCTTCCACCTGCTGTACTCATTCTGGAACGGAAACCGTGAACCTTAGAACGCTGACGCTTTTTAGGCTGATATGTCATTTTCATACTTCTGGTACCTCACTTTCTCATAAATTTACCAGCAAACTTCTCATGCCGGAAAAACCGAAATTCATTATAATAGAAAAAACTTTATTTCGTCAAGTTAAAAAATCTATATTTTAAGCACTTTTTAGCAATTTGCTTAATCCAAATTATCAAATAACTTTTCTTAAAAAATTTATATTTTTTTAAGATTTCAAAATGTAGTGGGAGTCAAAAAATGAAAGCACCATATCTTATGATTTACATAATATTTTATAATAAGAAATGGTTGCCATAATACTATCCACAAAATGTGGAAAAAATGTTGATAAATTTGGATAAAGTCTCAATTTTATTGATAAATAAGGGAAAAATAGTCTATTTTCAATGTTAACAACTTATCCAAATCTTCAAAAATGAAAGAATTTGTAAAAAGTTATGCAACCTGTTATACACATTGTCTGACAATTTTTTCCACATTTGAAATTTTTTTTTCTTTATAGTAGGATATAAAAACGCGCAAAATGCCTTAAATAAAAGACTTTTAGCGTGTGGATAACTTTTTGGGGAGAAAGAACCTTGATTAACTTAGAAAAAGAATTCGATTCCATTAAGAATACCGTAAAAAAGGAATTTGAATTAACGGACATTGCTTATAATATTTGGATTGCACCATTAAAGTATGTAAGTTTTGAAAATAATGTCGTTACGATTATGGTGCCGGATGAGCATTCTCAAATTTTAGATCATATTTCCAAAAAGTATAAAGTATATTTTCAATCTGTTATTTCCGAATTATTGGATAATATTGTAAATATTAATTTTGTTGTACAGCAGGAAGAAACGAAAGAAGAAAATCAATCTATGCCTGTACAAAGTCAAAGAGATGATGATTATTTTAAAGCTGCAAATTTAAATAAGAAATATTCCTTTGAAAATTTCGTCGTTGGATCTAATAATGACATGGCCCAGCGTGCATGTTTAGCAGTTGCAGACTGTGTATGTAATGGAAATAGTAATGATGAAGGAATTAATCCTCTCTTTATCTATGGTGGATCCGGTCTTGGAAAAACCCATTTAATGAATTCCATTGGACATTATATTGTTAAAAATAAACCCAATAAAAAGGTTTTATATGTATCTAGTGAAGAATTTACAAATGAAGTTATTGAATCCATCAGAGGTGGTAATTCTACTGTTTCCCATATGACAAAGCTAAGGGAAAAATATAGAAATATTGATGTTCTATTAATTGATGATATCCAGTTTATTATTGGAAAAAATTCTACCCAGGAGGAATTTTTCCACACCTTTAATACACTCTATGAAGCAGGAAAAACGATTGTTATTTCCTCTGATAAACATCCAAAGGAAATGGTAACATTAGATGAACGATTCAGAAGTCGTTTCCAAATGGGATTAATCACTGATATTCAGCCTCCTGTTTATGAAACAAGAATGGCTATTCTACAGAAATATGTGGAAAACTTAGGAAGACCTATTAATAATGACATTTTGATGTATATTGCTGAAAATATTAAATCCAATGTCAGAGAACTGGAAGGTGCTGTTAACAAAGTAATTGCTATAGGAAGATTAAATCCTTCTACAGAAATGACCCTAGAAACAGCAAAAGACGCTTTAAAAGACACTATATTCCCTGATTCCAATACCATTATTACACCGGGAAATATATTAGACGCAGTAGCAGAATATTTTCATATTAAGACAGAAGACATTATATCTAAAAAAAGAAGCCAGGATTTGGTTCTTCCAAGACATATATTCATGTATCTTTGCAGAGAAATGACAGATACCACATTAAAGGGAATAGCCATTATTTTGGAAAGAGATCATTCCACAGTAAAGCACGGTGTGGATAAAATTGGGGATGAAATGAGGACAAACCAGGAACTGAAAGATACGGTAGAAATCATCCGTAAAAAAATATCCAAATAGTAGTAAAAAGGAGAGGAAAACCTCTCCTTTTTTAGTACACTTATTCACATGGTTTTACTAGCAATTTTTGCCCAAATTTAGTATAATAGACAAGGTTTTCCACCTTATAAAAACACCTTATTACTATGTTTATTATTATATAAATAATTATATATCTAAGGGATTTTTTCCCTGTCTCAAAATATGAATTTGGAAAGGTTCTTTTATGAAAATCAAATGTGAAAAAAGTGCATTATCCTCTTGCGTAAATATGGCTGCAAAAGCAGTACCAAGAGAGACAACATTAAGTATTTTAGAAAGCATTTTAATCGAAGCAAAAGATGGTAAAGTATCCTTTACTGCAAATGATTCCGATTTTGGTATTTATACCTTTATGGAAGCTGAAATTGTAGAAGAAGGTAAGATTGCTATTGATGCAAAGAAGTTTTGTGAAATCGTTAATAAATTACAGGATGGTGAAATCACTATTGTAACAGAAGGAGCAGAAGCAAGAATTCTTTGTGGAAAAGCAAAAAATAAGATTCCTTGCAGAAGTGGTGAAGATTATACTTACCTTCCTGAAATTGAAAAGAATAGCCCTATTGTTGTAAGTCAGTTTACCTTAAAGGAAATGATTAAGAAGACTGTCTTTGCAACTGGCAATTTAGAATCTAATAAGATTATGTCTGGTCTTCACATGGTTGTGAACAATGACAGAATGGAACTTACTGGTCTTGATGGACATCGTATTGCAATTAGAAAATCTCCTCTTAGAGATAGCCATGATGCAGTAGATATTATTATTCCTGGAAAAACAGTTTCTGAAATCAGTAAAATTGTTCCCGGTGATGATGAGCAGGAAGTATTCATTTACGTAACCAATAACTACATCGTATTTGAATTTAATAATACTGTAATTACTTCCAGATTAATTGAAGGAAAATATTTCGATGTTAATAAGATGATTAATGCAGATTATGAAATCGAAATTAAGTTAAATAAGCGTGAGTTGTATACATCTGTGGATGCTTCCATGGTTTACTACAAGGAAGGCAATAAAAAACCTATTATCTTCAATATTGAAGGAGAGAATTTACATCTTGAATTAAATTCTCAGGATGGAAAGTATGACAATGATCTTGATATTGAACATACTGGTCCAGATTTAAGAATTTGCTTCGATCCTAAATATATTGTTGATGCATTAAAGTTCATCGATGATGATGAGATTTATATGCAGCTGATGAACAATGTTAAGATGCCACTTTATATTAGAGATAAGGAAGACACTTATACCTATGTTGTACTTCCTATTAATTCATAATTATGAAAACAATTACGATTAGAGATGAATTTATAAAATTAGGCCAGGCATTAAAGCTTGCTGGACTTGTAAATGAAGGTGTAGAAGCAAAAATTGCCATTCAGAATGGAGAAGTACTTCTTAATGATGAAGTATGTACTATGCGTGGTAAGAAATGTGTTTCTGGCGATAAAGTTTCCTATAAAGGAGAGACTTTTACAATAGCATAAGTCAGGAGTTTATTCATGTTTGTAAAGTCTCTGGAACTTGAAAATTTTAGAAATTATAAATATTTAAATCTTTCTTTTGATAAAGGTGTAAATATTCTTTATGGAGATAATGGTCAGGGTAAAACCAATGTTTTAGAAGCAATTTATGTTTCTGCGACAACCAAGTCTCACAAAAGCAGTAAAGATAAAGAGATTATACATTTTGATGCAGAAGAAGCACATATCAAAACGATTCTTGAAAGAGATGAATTAGAACGAAGAATTGATATGCATCTTCGTAAAAATAAATCCAAAGGAATTGCTGTTGATAAAGTAAGATTAAAAAAGGCTGTAGAACTTTTAGGATTATTAAAAGTAGTATTTTTCTCTCCAGAAGATCTCTCCATTATCAAAAATGAACCTGATAAAAGAAGAAGGTTCGTAGATATGGAACTTTGTCAGATTGATTCCTTATATGTGAATGATTTAAATAATTACAATAAGATTTTAAATCAGAGAAATACTCTTTTAAAGGATATGTATTTTCATCCGGAATATAAAGACATGCTTCCCATTTATGATATGCAGCTTGCATCTTATGGAAGCAGACTGATTAAAAGACGTAAAGAATTTACAGAAGAATTAAATCTTATTATTAAAGAAATTCATAAAAATATTTCTGGTTCTTTAGAAGAATTAATTATGAATTATCATCCCAGTGTTACGGAAGAAGAATTCGAAGATACACTTGTAAAAAATCGTGAAAAAGATTTAAAAATGAAAATGACCTGCTGTGGTCCTCATAGAGATGATTTTTCATTTTATAGCAATGGAATCAATTTAAGAACATATGGTTCCCAGGGACAACAGAGAAGTGCTGCTCTTTCCCTAAAATTATCTGAAATTGCACTGGTTCAGAAAATTACAAAAGATAATCCAATTCTTTTATTAGATGATGTTTTATCAGAATTAGATAGTAAGAGACAAAATCATTTGATTGAAAGTATTGGTGATATACAAACCATTCTTACCTGTACGGGTGTAGATGATTTTATTCATTCCAGGATGCAGGTCAATAAAGTATTTAATGTAAGTAATGGAACAATTACTTGTGGAAATTAGTTCCATGGTGCTTTTTAAAAAGAGGTAAAAAATGAGTACAGAAAATAACAATGTAGTAGAACAGGAATATGGTGCTGACCAGATTCAGAAACTGGAAGGATTAGAAGCAGTTCGTAAACGTCCTGGTATGTATATTGGAACTACTTCTTCTCGTGGTCTTCATCATCTGGTTTATGAAATTGTAGATAATGCAGTGGATGAAGCACTTGCTGGTTATTGTAAAAATATTCATGTTTTTATAAATCCTGACAATTCTATTACTGTTAAGGATGATGGTCGTGGTATCCCTACTGGTATCAATCATCAGACAGGTATTTCTGCACTAGAGATGGTATTTACAGAATTACATGCCGGTGGTAAGTTTGGCGGCGGTGGATACAAAGTATCCGGTGGTCTCCATGGTGTAGGTGCATCTGTTGTTAATGCACTTTCCTTATGGCTTGAAGTTGAAGTCAGAAGAGAAGGTAAAATATTTAAGCAGCGTTATGATCATGGTGAGGCAGCCCATGAACTAAGCGTCATCGGTGAATGTGGTGATGAGACAGGAACTTGGGTTACTTTCTTGCCGGATCCTTCTATTTTCAAAGAAACAGTTGTTTTCGATTTTAATACATTAAAGCAGAGACTTCGTGAAATGGCCTTCTTAACCAAGGGTCTTCGTATTGAACTTTCTGATTTAAGAGAAGAAGAAATTAATCATAGAGAATTCCACTATGAAGGTGGCATTAAGGAATTTGTTGCTTACTTAAACCAGAGTAAACAGGTAAGTTATGATGATGTTATTTATTTTGAAGGAAATGTAGGTTCTCTACAGGTAGAAATTGCATTCCAGCATAATGATGCTTATAACGAATCCGTTTATGGTTTTGTTAATAATATCAACACCCCAGAGGGTGGTACCCATATTGAAGGTTTCCGTAGAGCATTGACCAAGTGCTTTAATGATTATGGAAGAAATAAAAAATTAATTAAGGATAATGAGCAGAATCTTACGGGTGAAGATATCCGTGAAGGTATGGCTGCTATTATTTCTATTAAGATTGAAGAGCCTCAGTTTGAAGGACAGACCAAGCAGAAGCTTGGAAATAGTGAGGCAAGAGCTGCTGTAGAAAGTATTATGACAGAACAGCTTACTTACTATTTAGAGCAGAATCCTAATGTTGCAAAAACGATTTGTGAGAAATCTTTATCTGCACAGCGTGCAAGAGAAGCAGCCAGAAAAGCAAGAGATCTTGCTAGAAGAAAGACTGCGCTTGAAATGGGTGGTCTTCCTGGAAAGCTTGCAGACTGTTCTGATCGTAATCCTGAAAACTGCGAAATCTATATCGTCGAGGGAGATTCTGCGGGTGGTTCAGCAAAGAGTGCAAGAAATCGTGCAACCCAGGCAATCCTTCCTCTCCGTGGTAAGATTTTAAATGTTGAGAAGGCAAGAGAAGATAAGGTATATGCTAATAATGAAATTCGTTCCATGATTACTGCTTTTGGAACGGGTATTCGTGATGAGTTTGATATTACAAAATTAAAATATAACAAGATTATTATCATGACCGATGCCGATGTGGATGGTGCGCATATTGCAACATTAATGCTTACCTTCTTATATCGTTTTATGCCGGAGTTAATTAAGCAGGGTCATGTATATCTTGCTCTTCCTCCTCTGTATAAATTAGAAAAAAATAAGAGAGTTTGGTATGCATATTCTGATGAAGAATTAAATCAGATTCTTACAGAAGTTGGACGTGATAATAATAACAAAATCCAGCGATACAAAGGTCTTGGTGAAATGGATGCAGAGCAGCTTTGGGAAACCACCATGGATCCGGAAAGAAGAACCTTGTTAAAGGTATGTATGGATGATGAGACGGAATCCGAAACAGATTTAACATTTGTTACTTTGATGGGAGATAAGGTAGAACCTAGACGTGCTTTCATTGAAGAAAATGCCAGATTTGTTACTAATCTGGATATTTAATAGAAAGTACCAAGTAGTAAGCCCTGATAAAACTTTTCTATAAAATGTTGAAAAGTTTTCAAAATAAGGAGTAATCATGGAACCCATTAAATTTGATGATATCAAAGAAGTAGATCTTAAACAGACAATGGAAAAGAATTACATTGATTATGCCATGAGCGTAATCGCCTCTCGTGCTCTTCCTGATGTACGTGATGGATTAAAGCCGGTACAGAGAAGAATTCTTTTCTCCATGATCGAATTAAATAATACATTTGATAAACCTCACAGAAAATGTGCCCGTATTGTCGGTGATACCATGGGTAAATATCACCCTCATGGTGATAGCTCTATTTATGGAGCACTTGTTAATATGGCCCAGGATTGGAATTTCAGATATCCATTAGTAGATGGTCATGGTAACTTTGGTTCTGTCGATGGCGATGGCGCCGCAGCAATGCGATATACGGAAGCAAGACTTTCTAAAATTTCCATGGAAATGCTTGCAGACATCAATAAAGATACCGTTGATTTCGTTCCTAACTTTGATGAAACAGAAAAGGAACCTTCTGTACTTCCTGCAAGATATCCTAATCTTCTTGTGAATGGTACTACAGGTATCGCTGTAGGTATGGCAACCAATATTCCGCCTCATAATTTACGAGAGACGATTAATGCTTGCCTTAAGATTATTGATAATCAGGTACAGGAAAACAGAGAAACCGAAATTGATGAGCTTTTAGAAATTGTAAAAGGTCCTGATTTCCCTACGGGAGCACAGATTTTAGGTACACGCGGTATTAATGAAGCTTATAGAACAGGCCGTGGAAAGATTAAGATGCGTGGTATTACCAACATCGAAACTTTACCAAATGGAAAGAGCCGTATTATTATTACGGAACTTCCCTATATGGTCAATAAAGCTAATATGATTCAGAAAATCGCAGAGCTTGTTAAAGAAAAGCGTATCGATGGTATTACTGATATTCGTGATGAATCCAACCGTGAAGGTATGCGTGTTGTTGTAGAACTTCGTCGTGATGCGAATGCTAATGTTATTTTAAATAAATTATATAAGCATACACAGCTGCAGGATACCTTTGGTGTAAATATGCTTGCTCTTGTTAATAATGAGCCGAAGGTATTAAATCTTCTTGGTATGCTTACAGAATATTTAAAGCATCAGGAAGAAGTAGTAACAAGACGTACCAAGTATGATCTTAAGAAAGCAGAAGAAAGAGATCATATTTTACAGGGCTTGCTAATTGCATTAGATAATATTGATGAAGTGATTGCAATTATTCGTGGAAGCCAGAGTACAGCGGAAGCAAAAGAAAAGTTAATTGAAAGATTTACTTTATCGGAAGTTCAGGCGCAAGCGATTGTAGATATGCGTCTTCGTGCTCTTACAGGACTTGAACGTGAAAAACTTGAACAGGAGCATGCAGAACTTCTTGCAAAGATTGCTGAATATAAGGCAATTCTTGCAGATCATAATAAATTATTAATGGTTATTCATGAAGAACTTTCCTTAACCAGAGATAAGTATGGTGATGATAGAAGAACCTCTATTGGTATTGATGATTCGGAAATTTTAGATGAGGATATGATTCCTTATGAAAATACCGTTATTGCAAGAACCAGCCTTGGTTATATTAAGCGTATGAGCGTGGATAACTTTAAGGTTCAGAACCGTGGTGGTAAGGGAATTAAGGGTATGACCACTATTCAGGAGGATTACATTGAAGATCTTCTGATGACATCTACCCGTCATAGAGTTCTTTTCTTCACTAATACAGGTCGTGTATTTATGTTAAAGAGCTGGGAGATTCCTGAAGCAGGAAGAACCAGTCGTGGAACTGCTATTATTAACTTATTACAGCTGCTTCCTGGAGAAAAGATTTCTGCACTCATTCCTATTCAGAATCTGTCTGAAGCAGAAGGAAAGAATCTATTCTTCATCACTAAAGATGGTTTCGTAAAGAAGACACCTGTATCGGGATTTGCTAATATTCGTAAGACAGGACTTATTGCAATTAGTCTTCGTGAAGGCGATGAATTAATTGAAGTAAAAGAAAGTACTGATGAGAGTGACGTATTCTTAGTTACTAAGAAGGGTATGAGTATTCGATTTAAGGAGACAGATGTACGTCCTACAGGTCGTGATACCCAGGGTGTTATCGGTATTGATTTGCAGGAAGGTGATGAAGTTATCGGTGGACAGCTTGATCATCAGGGTAATTCCTTATTGGTAGTATCTGAAAATGGTATGGGTAAGCGTTCTAAGTTAGAGGATTTCCGTCTTCAGAAACGTGCTGGTAAGGGTCTCATCTGTTATAAGATTACAGAAAAGACCGGTGAGCTTGTAGGTGTTAAGGCAGTTAATGACGATCATCAAATCATGATGATAACCTCCGGTGGTATTATTATCCAGATTGCTATGGATGATATTAGAGATCTTGGAAGAAATACTTCTGGTGTGAAGTTAATCAATTTATCAGACGGTGTTAAAGTAGCAAAGATTGCAAAGGTTCGTGAAAAGATTTCTGATGGAAATCAGGAATTCGATGATGTAGATGAAGCAGCAAAGGATGTTACAGAACACGTAGACTTTTCTGTAGGAAATGCAGATATGGAAGAAGAGGAAGATGAAAATAAGGCTTTCGTTGATCCAGATGCATCTACGGAAGAGGAAGAGTAAATAAAAAAGTAGAGACAGATTGTTTGTAGCAGTCTGTCTCTTTTTTATTGGTTTATTTTTGCAGAATATCTACTATATGAGAGCTGGCACCTAAAAGATCAGTTCTTTCACAGTTTTGTAGCTGGTATTTTAAAAATAGCTGAAAGGTGTCTTCATCCATAGCATTTAATATTTGTCGCATATAATCGGAAGGCCCATCTGGAGCGATGATTTGTACTCTTTTATAATTCAAAGAAGTATTTAGTGCATCAATTTCAGATAAACTTACATAGTCATATAATTCTCCATCTTTTGGATTTACATGAAAATGCTCATCAATCCTTCCTTCGGCAATACATTCTTTGATATGATTTTCTTTAAATCCATAAGTTAAAATGCTATAGTCATTCATACAATAAGCTACTAATAAATATCCGCCAGGCTTTACAACACGCATAGCTTCAGAAAGCGCCTTCTGCTTCTCTTCAAAAGAAATCAGATGATACATTGGACCAAATAGAAGAGCGATATCATAATAATTGGAAGCGAATTTCTTTAGATTTAATGCGTTTCCCTGAAATGCTTTTACAGTAGAATTCTTCTTTTTTAAAATGCCAAGATTGTATTTTACGAGTTCAACAGCAGTAACATCGTGACCTTCTGAAGCTAACGCCACAGAATATCTTCCTGTTCCTGCACCAATATCAATAATGGACAAAGACTCACTATTATTTTGAAGCTTTTGAATATATCTATGAATATATTCCATGGTAACAAAATATTCCACCTGCCCATGACGGGAAAGCAGACGTTTTTCTTCGTTAAATTTGTTGTAGTATTCTTCTAGTGGTGTCATAAGTATTTTAATTATGTGATTTGTGAAAGGAATTAATTCCGTTTTTCAAGAGGTGGATAAAATACCTTTTTTAGGAATATTCTATTATTCCAGGGGCAGGATATAGTGCCTCTCTGAGGAATATTCTATCATTCCAGGGGCAGGATATAATGCTTTTTTGAAGGAATACTCTATTATTTCAGGGGCAGGATATAGTGCCTCTCTGAGGGAATATTCTTTTCTGACCGAAGAGAGGCACTTATATCCGCCCCAATTACTAAAATCCGCCCCTCTATAAAACATTTAATTTATTTTAAAATAACACGATTAAAATGAAAAGTTTTCTTTTTTGTATATGATTTTAAATGGTTGTATAATATTTTTACCATTTCGGAGGCAAAAATCATAAAAACATCCTTTACCATAGAAAAAATAAAACCCTTTTCAGAAGAGGAAAAAGACCGGTTTCAAAGAGCAATAGATACGGTTTCTTTTTATGCAAAAGGATTGCAGGGAATTGGTTCCTACCAAGAAAAGTCAGTGCATGCAGTACTAAAGCATTATTTTGCACCAGATAGGAGCTGTCAGGAAATTCCTGTAGGACAATACGTGGCAGATGCGGTAAAAGATGGAGAAATTTATGAGGTTCAAACCAAAGATTTTTATCGAATGAAAGGAAAACTGGATTGTTTTCTTAAAAATTACGATATAACAATCGTATATCCAGTGATTATTGAGAAAACAGTTAGATGGGTAGATCCAGCGACGGGAGAAGTTTCGGAGGCTCTCAAATCACCCAGAAAAGGTAGTATTTTCAGTATTTTTCAGGAATTATATGGAATTAAAGAATATCTGAAAAAGAAAAAACTGCATTTTATGATGATATTTATGAATGCAGAAGAGTATAAACTTCTGGATGGATATGGAAAGGATAAAAAAAGAAGGGCTACCAAGGCGGATAGGGTGCCTACGGAATTTTTGGGAGAATATATACTAGATGGAAAAAAGGATTATAAAAATCTTCTTCCAGAATCACTTCCAAAACAGTTCACAACCAAAGAATTAAAAAGTCTTACAAAGTGTACAACAGAGCAGGCCCAGATCTTTGTGAATATCTTATCCTTTATAGGATGTATCAAAGAAGTAGGACGACAGGGAAGATGTAAGTTGTATGAGATACCAGGGAGGAAATCCTAAATAAACGCATGAGTGTATTGTGATTTCTTCGAAAAATAAAGGGGAATAAATAGATGTCAGAAATTATAGCAGCCATTGCTACGGGAATGACCCAGGCAGGAATAGGCATTATTAGAATATCAGGAGAAGGATCCATCGGCATAGCCGATCAAGTTTTTGTATCTCCTAGTGGAAAAAAATTAAGAGACGTAAAAACCCACACCATACATTATGGTCATATTGTGTGGCAGGAAGAAGTATTCGATGAAGTTTTAGTTTCCGTCATGCATGGTCCTCATACATTTACGGGAGAGGAAACCGTGGAGATTAATTGTCATGGTGGTCTTTATATATTAAAGAAAATCTTGGACTTACTTTGCTCCATTGGTGCAAGATTAGCTGAACCTGGAGAGTTTAGTAAACGAGCATTCTTAAATGGTAAGAAAGATCTTTCAGAAAGCGAAGCCATTATGGATGTCATTGGTGCCGGCTCAGATGCGGCTCTTCGTAATTCCATGAAAATGTTACAAGGTGGATTATATGAGGGAATCAAAAATCTCAGAGAAGAAATTCTGTTTGAGATTGCATTTATTGAGTCAGCATTAGATGACCCAGAACATATTTCATTAGATGGATATCAGGAAAAATTGTCTGAAAAAGTGGCACGTCTGCAAAGTAAAATTAAGATGCTGATAGACAGTTATAAGAGAGGATCTTTGCAAAGAGAAGGAATTGGAACAGTATTATTGGGTCGACCCAATGCAGGAAAATCTTCTATACTTAATGTTCTTGCCAGAAAGGACAGAGCTATTGTTACGGATATTCCAGGAACAACCAGAGATACTTTGGAAGAAACGATTCTTCTTGGAAATCTATCCCTTAGATTGTATGATACGGCAGGACTGCGAGAGACAGAAGATACTGTAGAGAAAATTGGTGTAGACAAAGCACTGGAGACGGCTAAAGAAGCCGACTTAATCTTATATGTTATCGATGGCGGAGAAGCATTAACAACAGACTTTGAAGAGATGCTGCCTACATTATCTGAAAAGAACTGCATCGTATTAGTAAATAAGTTTGACTTGGAATCAAAAGTAACTGCAGAAGAAATAAGGGAAAAATTGCCTACAGCAAAGGTACTGTCTGTCTGTGCATCTAAAGAAAAATGGGAAGCATTAAATGCATCATTGCAAGAATTCTCATGGGTGAAAGAACTAGAAGATTTAATTACAGATCTCTTCTTTAAAGAAGGGGCTTCCATGAATGACGAAATCCTTATTACGAATCTTCGCCACAAAAGAGAATTAGAAGAAGCAAAACAGGCATTATCTCAGGTACAAAATAGTATAGAAATGGATATGCCGGAAGACTTTCTGTCCATTGATTTAATGGCAGCCTATTCCCATCTCGGATTCATTATTGGAGAAGAAGTAGATGATGATTTGGTAGATGAAATCTTTAGTAAATTCTGCATGGGAAAATAGCTTGCATATGCTTTTATAAAAGATGAAATATCTATACCAAGAGAAGAATACCATACCTCTCTGAATGAATATTCTTTTCTGACTGAAGAGAGGTACGGTATTCTCTCTTCTAAATAATATTCTAAAACTTAGGGAAGAAATCATACCTCTCTGAGGGAATATTCTTTTCTGACCGAAGAGAGGTATGATTCTTCCCGTATTAATAGATATGAAAGAGCAACAATATTTCTATAAAGAAAGGAACTACGTATGCTTCATGAAGTAAAAATTAGCGAAAATGAAAATATAAGAATTGGCGGAAGAACCATTTCTCAGAAAGATCCTGTGATTTTACAATGGGGCGGAAGTTTTATTGAACTTACAGTAAAAGCCAGTGAGCTTTGGATAGAGGTAGCTGGTCCACATACCAACAATGAGAACTGGATGGCTGTAGAAATTAATGGAGCTATCTTATCCAGACAAATTGTGCCAAAGGAAAAGAGTCTTGTTCCTGTTTTCATACATCGCAATCCGGAAAAAGAAACAAGAGTAAGAATTTTCAAAGAGGTACAGGCCATGAGTGGTGATGCACACCACGCGCTTGAAATTTATGGTGTAAAGCTAGATGGAGAAATTGTACCTTCTAAGGAATATTCATATAAGCTGGAATTTATTGGGGATTCTATCACCAGTAGTGAAGGTACTATGGGAGCGAAGGAGGAGGAAGACTGGATTAGTATGTATTTTTCTCATACTCATGCCTACTCCTATATGACTGGAAAGGCACTCAATGCCGAGGTGAGATGTATTAGTCAGAGTGGATGGGGTGTTTTTGCCTCCTGGGATAGCCATTTTGATTGTAATCTTCCTGCGCATTATGAGGAGATTTGTTCTTTATGTAATGGAGAAGAATTTGCAGAATTCCAAAAGCCTTATGATTTTTCTTCCTGGCAACCGGATGCGGTTATTATTAATTTAGGAACGAATGATGCCTCCGCTTTTCATCAGGAAGGATATTTTAATGAAGCAACAGGAAAGCTTGAGGAACTTCGTATGGAAGGGGATAAATTTAATGCGGAAGATGCAGATAAGGTATCCTCTTACATTGCAGAGTTTTTAAAGAAGGTTAGAAAGAATAATCCAGGGGCTTATATTCTTTGGGCATATGGAATGCTAAGTACGGAATTTGAAGAAGTAATTTTAGCTGGTATTCAGAAGTATAAGGAAACCAGTCAGGATGATAGGATTAAATATTTGGTTCTTCCGGAAGTAAATGATGATACGGTTGGTGCTAGATGGCATCCAGGGGAGAAGTGTCATAGAGCGGCGGCAGAGGTTCTTGTGAAGGAACTGAAAGAAATTTTGTAATAAATTATGATGGGGCAGATATATTGCCCCTTTTTAATTAGAAAAGATTTATATAATTTAGATAGAGTAGCAGATATAATGCCCCTCTTCAGTCAGAAAAGAATATTCCTTCAGAGGGGCATTATATCTTGCTTTTTTCAAGGTGATATTATTTTTGTTTATTGTAGGTTGAATGGGAATTTTGAATGTAGACTTGGGGCGGATATAAATCCTCTCTTCGTTCAGAAAAGAATATTCCCTCAGAGGGGATTTATATCCTATGCGCTAGAAAGGAATATATTTATAGAGGGGAATTTGTTTGCTCAACAGGGGAAGAGGATTTTTTAAAGAGATGTAATAGCATGGCAAAAAGCATCATATAGAAGAGTGCCATATTATAAATCATATATCTGGTCTGGCAGAAAATAAGTGCAGCTGTGACCCCAATGTTTACAAGAATAGAAAGTAAAACAAGAAGAGAAGAGAGGCCAATGATGCGGGTCTCTTTTTTAATCATCATTTTAACGGTGAGTGCCAGATATAAAATGTATGCAAAGATAGAGTAAAGATCCAGGATAGGATGTCTCTTTGCAACGGTATTGATTAATCCTTCCATAAAGGAAGCAAAATAGATACGAATATATTTAGAAAGATTATCTTTTAGTAGAGAAGAAACAATGACGGAACTCATGCGGTCTGCTTCCTCTTCTGCTTTCATACCTTCTTCAAAACCTCTTTCGATGGCATTTTCAACAAAGGTTTTTTCGGTGACATCACAGGTAATCTGATCAAAGCTTATGGTATAGTGATAAGCAAGTCCAGACCAACCATCTTCAGCATAGGAGATGTTTAATTCTTTTGCATCTAAGGTATCAAAGGTTTCTAAAAATAAATCTTGAATTGCCTCTTCTTCAATGAGAGAAACATCTTCTCTGTCGCAGATATAAAGTGAAGTGGTAAGAACCAGATTCATATTACGGGTGCTGCCGGAAAATTCTCCACGAAGGGCATAATTATAAAGTTTGGTTCCTCCCATGGCAAGAAGCAATCCTCCCGCCATAATAAGCAGTGACAGGCCCATTTTCTTAAAGTATTCTTTTTGCTTCATCCAGCCAAAGAACAGAGCGCCAAATAGGATGATAAAACAGATGAGCATCTGCTTTCTGGTATCCATAAGAAGTGCAGCATAAAGCGTAGCAAACAGTACATATTTTAAGGACTGGGTCAGCATGGCTTCCATGGTGGCATGGATAAAGAGTAAAAAGAGACTTAATGTAATACCCTCCGTAATAATGGAGTTTGGATAAGCAGCACTACGTCCAGCTAAGAACTGATTCATAATAGCAACCATGAAATGAATGCCTAAGAAAACATAGGAACTCCATATTGGCAGAAAGAGTTTTTTCTGTGCATAGGAACAGATTTTAAACACAGCAAATGCCATGAGAAGATTTTGAATAATAACGACAACCCGCATATAAATATCTGTCCCAAAGATGCTGCGGAAAATCCATAGAAAAAGAGAATAAACAGGTTCTCTGGTAGAGGACATATTTACATAGCTGACAGTATCATTATCTGTAAAAATAGGAAAAATAAGTGCAAAAAGGAGATAAAAAAGAAAGCTAAGTCCTAAAAGACAAAGGGTGTGTTTTTTTTCTTTGGACAAAGATTTCATATCTAATTTGTATGCTAATTAAGAAGCAAAACTGCATACGTTCCTTTCATTTTTCTCTAACG
>JAKSRR010000002.1 GCA_024403455.1 Lachnospiraceae bacterium
CTACGCTACAATCTCCATTGTGTTGTACTTAATCAAAAAGCACTCTCCTTAAAAAATATTATTTATATTTAAGCCTCTATGGCCAAAATATCTAATCCTTAAAACTAATAATTTGCAATCAAATTAATGTCTCCGAAAAAACCATTTTAAGTCTCCCAAAATCGATTGCTTGATTTGCCTTTATCTGCAGCATTCCTTTGGGAGTAAATTTACAGCCCTCAAAATCATTTGTATGGTTTACTAATCCTTCTGCCTCAACATTGATATGGTCTTTGAAAGGAATAATTCTTACAAATTTCTCCCCATAATAATAACTTGGAATCTTTGCCCACATCTTTTCTTCAATTATAATACTCTCTATTGAATAAATTACATCTCTGATTTTCGAAAATAGCATTACAATTTCTTCTGGATATTTTCCCAAGTATTGTTCTATCTCTTGTGACATATTTCCTCCTCACACGGAAAATCAGAATTCAATGCAATCCAATCTTATCACTGCCTTTTAAGTAGAGAAAAAGAAAAGCCGCTATGCCACAACCTTGGCAGGCCGTCGCGCAGCGACTAAGTTCAATTCGAATTTTATCTATCTATAAGTGTATACCCACAGTCTCCACGATTCAACATTAATCTGTTACATAACTCATGAATATATCGAGTCACCACAAGAAATAATTTATACGTCAATTCTAAAAAATATATGCACCCAATACCCTTTTTCTGTCCCTCTTAACCATTATCTAACGACCCTCAAAAACCCTGGGAAGCCCATAAATACTAGCAAATGCCCTATTTTAACGCTTTCCAGGGCACAAAAAAAGAGCTCCACATTTCTGTGAAGCTACTGCAGCACCTCCACTGCGCGTGCATCATTCGCTACACTTCGTTTCGCTCATGTCGCGCTGGCGCGCTATAATCATAAGCAAATATAAAAAGCCCTTGGAATGCAAGCATTCCAGGGCTTTGTAATTTGCATATGATTGCACCGCTCGTAGTTCGCGCACTATCTCTTTGAGAACTGAGGTGCACGACGAGCTGCCTTTAAGCCGTACTTCTTTCTTTCCTTCATACGAGGATCTCTGGTTAAGTAACCAGCCTTCTTAAGTACAGGTCTGAACTCGCCATCTGCCTGAAGAAGTGCTCTTGCAATACCATGACGGATTGCACCAGCCTGACCAGTATATCCACCACCCTTTACGGTGATTACTGCATCATACTTCTCAGCGCCTTCAACAGCTACGAGGGGCTGACGAACTACTACCTTTAAGGTCTCAAGTCCGAAATAATCATCAATGCTTCTTTTATTAATGGTAATCTCACCCTTACCAGGCATGAGATATACTCTAGCGATGGAACTCTTTCTTCTACCAGTTCCATAGAACTTAGCGCTTGCTTTCTTAGCCATTTGAATACTCTCCTTCTAATTAAAACTTAAGCTCTTCAGGCTTCTGTGCTGCATGCTTGTGATCAGGACCAGCATATACGTGAAGCTTAGTGAACATTTCTCTTCCTAAAGGTCCCTTGGGAAGCATACCGCGAACTGCATGCTCGATAACTACTTCAGGCTTCTTAGCGATCATTTCACGAAGGGTTGCTTCCTTCATACCGCCAACATAATCAGAGTGGCTGTAGTATACCTTCTGATCAAGCTTCTTACCAGTAACCTTAATCTTCTCAGCGTTGATAACGATTACGTTGTCACCAGTATCAATGTGAGGTGTATAAATAGCCTTGTTCTTACCACGAAGTACATTTGCAACTTCGCTTGCAAGACGGCCTAAAGTGCATCCTGCTGCGTCAACCACATACCACTTACGCTCGATGGTTGCAGGACTTGCCATAAAAGTCTTCATTCGTCTTTCCTCCAAATAGTATTAAGTACAAAATGCATTTTATTTATTACGATGTCCGGGCGTAATAAAACGGGTGCCTCCCTAACGTCAACAAATTTATCATTGACCAGCGACATGGTGGGAATCCATAGTCGCACAGATAAGGATTATAATACACGAATCCCCGTGTGTCAAACAAATACTGCTATTTTATGCAATTTTTTCTTTATTTTCGGTATTTTGGTTTACATAAATTCAATTTCGACTACAGCTTAGTTCAGGTTGGATTAAAGCTCTCCCTATGATATATCCTCTATAGTCCACCCGATTGACAGTGTCTCCAACCGGACGTCTGCATCTCCTTACGAAAGAGCACCTGCATTTATGCTAGTAACGTACGCTAGAGGAATTCATATTTCGCAAGGCGAAGACCTTTCGCCGGCGCAGTGGGACCAGCTTTTGCTCTATCCCTCGCTGCAATCATTTCTCTGATATCTTCTGGCTGATATCTCCCCTTCCCTGCTTCTATCAAGGTACCAGCCATAATGCGTACCATATTATATAGGAAGCCATTGCCCGTCACTGTAATGAGGATGGTATCCTTCTCTTCCATAGTAACATCCACAGAATAAACGCATCGCACAAAGTCACTCACTTGGGCACCAACCGTACAGAAACTGGTGAAATCATGTTCCCCTTCCATCGCCTTCGCAGCGGCCTGCATCAGCGTGATATCTAATGCATAATTCGTATGGTGGGTATAGAGCCTGTTTAATGGATTTTCAAACTCTCCCAAAGAAATTCTGTATTCATAGGTCTTCTTTGTGTCACAATGCCTGGGATGAAACGCTGCATCCACCTCTCTGCCTTCCACAATGCGAATTTCGCTAGGTAGTAGTGGATGTAATGCATAGGGAAACTTTTCGCCGGGAATGCGGGACGAGGTGTCAAATACACACACATTGGACAGCGCATGCACCCCTGCGTCGGTACGACTTCCGCCAACCACATGCACCTCTTCCTTCAGCAGCTCGGAAAGTGCCCGTTCTACCTCGCCCTGGATGGTAGGAAGTCCTTCCTGATACTGCCAGCCATGATAATTCGTTCCATCATAGGCTACCCGCAAAAGAATGCGGCGACTGCTATTTACTTGTGTAGTCTCCTGTTCTTTTTCCATCGTTCGTTCTTTAGCCTGTCTCCAGTTAAGATATCTAGCCCTGCCGAACACCTGCCAATTACCTCTTCGCTACCAATGAACACTAGAAAACAGACGCGGTTCCGTCAGCAGGTTTCCCTAGTAAAAAGGGGCCCGGCGAACCCAGGCCCCCTGTAAAACATCTTACTTCTTCTTAAGGTTAACTTTCTCAAGCTTCCAAATCTCTTTTGCGTACTCTTCGATGGTACGGTCAGAAGAGAACTTACCGCAGCAAGCGGTATTCAGGATAGCGCTTCTAGCCCAACCCTTTTCGTTCTTATAAGCTTCTTCAACCTTCTTCTGTGCATCCGCATAGCTTCTGAAATCCTTCAGGATGAAGTAGGTATCTGCCTTGGAGGAAGATAAAGTATTCAATAAGCTATTGTATAAAGGTCTGAATAAGTCAGGATCTTCTGGTGCATAGGTACCGTTGATTAACTGCATAAGTACGTTTCTTACATCCTGGTCATTGTTGAAGATGTCCATAGGATTGTAGCCGCCATAGTTCTCATAGTTGATAACTTCGTCAGAAGACAGACCGAAGATGAATGCGTTCTCTTCTCCAACTTCTTCAACGATCTCAACATTTGCACCATCCATGGTACCGATGGTAAGAGCACCATTTAACATAAACTTCATGTTACCGGTACCAGATGCTTCCTTAGAAGCGGTAGAAATCTGCTCAGAGACATCTGCTGCAGCAAAGATCATCTCTGCATTGGATACACGATAATCCTCAATAAATACAACCTTGATCTTACCATTGATAGAAGCATCGTTGTTGATTACATTTGCAACATTATTGATGAGCTTAATGGTAAGCTTTGCATTCATATAACCAGCTGCTGCCTTCGCACCAAAGATGAAGGTACGAGGGAAGAAATCCATTTCAGGATTTGCCTTCAACGTATTGTAGAGATACATTACATGAAGGATATTTAACAGCTGACGCTTGTACTCATGAAGTCTCTTAACCTGAACATCAAAGATAGATCTAGGATCTACTTCAATACCATTATGAACTCTGATGTATTCAGCAAGACGAAGCTTGTTCTGATACTTAATGTTCATGAATTCCTGCTGTGCCTTCTCGTCATCAGCATAAACCATTAACTTGCTGATCTTGGAAAGGTCAGTAATCCAATCATCACCAACGTGTGCGGTTACCCAATCTGCGAGAAGCTGGTTGCCGTGTGCAAGGAATCTACGCTGGGTAATACCATTGGTCTTATTGTTGAACTTCTCAGGGAACATTTCGTAGAAATCACGAAGTTCCTGCTTCTTTAAGATTTCAGTATGAAGTCTTGCAACACCGTTTACAGAGTAGCCAGCGCAGATTGCAAGGTTTGCCATCTTCACCTGTCCGTCATAGATGATTGCCATCTTTCGAACCTTATCCTGGTTACCAGGATACTTCGCTTCAATATCCATGATGAAACGACGATTGATTTCTTCAACAATCTGATATACACGAGGAAGAAGTCTGGAGAATAACTCGATAGGCCACTTCTCAAGTGCTTCTGCCATGATGGTGTGGTTGGTATAAGCACAGGTCTTCGTAGTAACTTCCCATGCCTCATCCCAAGTAAGGAAATGCTCGTCCATCAGGATACGCATAAGTTCTGCGATAGCAACGGTAGGATGGGTATCATTTAACTGGAAGGTAACCTTCTCATGGAACTTCTTGATATCATCATGATTACGCATGTACTTTGCAACTGCTTCCTGTACGGATGCAGAGATGAAGAAGTACTGCTGCTTTAATCTAAGTTCCTTACCAGCATAGTGGTTATCATTAGGATAAAGAACCTCAACGATGTTACGAGCAAGGTTTTCCTGCTCAACAGCCTTCTGATAGTCACCCTTATCAAAGGAGTCTAAACGGAATACGTCAACAGGTGCAGCATCCCAAATACGAAGAGTATTTACGATACCGTTGCCATAACCAACGATAGGCATATCATAAGGAATTGCCTTTACAGCCTGATAATTTTCCTGATAGAAGTGGTTTCTGCCATTCTCATCTACGCGAACGTTTACGTTACCACCGAAACGAACTTCCTTTGCATACTCTTTGCGACGAAGTTCGAAAGGATTGCCATTCTCAAGCCAGTTATCAGGTGCTTCAATCTGATATCCATCACGAATCTGCTGTTTGAACATACCATAGCGATAACGAATACCGCAACCGTATGCACTATATCCTAAAGTTGCAAGGGAATCTAAGAAACATGCAGCAAGACGGCCAAGACCACCATTACCAAGTGCTGCATCTGGTTCTTCATCTTCTACCACATCGATATCAATATCAAGCTCCTTTAAAGCCTCCTTTACAGGCTTGTAAGCTTTCATATTAATCATCATATTTCCTAAGGCACGACCCATTAAGAACTCCATGGAGAGATAATATACGGTCTTAGGATCTTTCTTTTCGTACTGCTTCTGGGTCTCAAGCCACATATCAACGACCTGATCCTTTACAGCATAAGATACTGCCTGGAAGATCTGCTGAGGAGTAGCTTCCTCTAAAGTCTTACGATACAGTGTCTTGATATTATAAAGTACACTGCGCTTAAAAAGCTCTTTGTCGAAGCTCTCACGGATGGTTGCACCGGAAGCGCTTGTTGTAGTAGTAGCTGTTGTTGCTTTCTTAGCCATGCTAATACATCCTCCCTAAAATATATAAATACAATAACTAACCTATTTTACTCCAAAATGCCAAATTCTACAAGAAAAACAAAATGGGGGCAATACGTCTTCGTATCCACCCCCATTGGTTCTTCTTCATTTTTCTTATAGGCTATGCTTTCTTGACCAGTTTCACAATGACAATAACGATGACAGAACCTACAATACCAGAGATTAATGAGCCGATAATGTTAGTTGCTCTAAAGCCAATAATAGCCAGAACTGCACCACCTACGACACCACCTACAAGACCAAGGATAATCTTAAAAAGAAGGGATCCCTGCACGTTCATAATACTACCTGCAACCGCGCCGCAAACACCGCCGATTACAAGGGAAATCACTAAGTTGATTAAAAATTCCATTATTTTTCCTCCATCCTATTTTAGTCAACGCTACCCTGCGCTTCTTACTTAATATCGGCTAATGCCATTTCTGACATTAGCCGACAAATACTACATTTTCGCTACGGAAATGGTAACTTTTTCACCATTAACATTCCACTCTTTAGAAGCATCTCCTGCTTTACCCTCAAAGGTAAATGCATCAGCTAGTACCTTGCTTCCAATGGAATCCTGGTTCTTCTTAACAATCTCTGCCAGCTTTTCATTTCCGGACAAATCTACTGCGATATGATCCGTAACTTCAAAGCCTGTATCCTTACGCATGGTCTGAATCTTACTGATTACTTCGAAGACAAAGCCTTCTTCAATCAGTTCCTCTGTCAGATTGGTATCTAATACTGCGGTAACACCACCATCTGCTTCAGCTACATAGCCTTCCTTCTGTGCCATGGTAATGAGTAAATCTTCCTCTGCAAGAGAAATCGCTACACCATCTACCTCAAAGGTAAGTGCCCCTGCACTCTTTAAGGTATCCATCGCTTCATTGCCATCCACTGCGGCCAAATACTTTTGAATACCACCCATCTGCTTACCATACTTAGGACCAACGGTCTTTAACTGCGGCTTGAAGGTGTAAGAAGTGAACTCTCTAACATCCTCGGTAAAGGTTACATTCTTTACATTTAATTCATCTGCAATGATTGCCTTGAAAAAATCATCCAATGCATTGGCAGCCTTCACATACATGGTTCCAATAGGCTGACGATTCTTAATATTTGCAGTGTTACGAGCGGCACGTCCAAGAACTACAATCTTCAGAAGAGCTTCCATGTCCTCTTCCAGTTTCTTGTCGATCATCTTCTCATCTACAGCAGGGAAGTCACAAAGATGAATACTTTCCGGTGCAGACTTATCAATTTCACAAACCAGATTCTGATAAATCTCTTCTGCCATGAAAGGCACCATAGGTGCTGCTGCCTTTGCAATGGTAACAAGCGCAGTGTACAAAGTCATATAAGCATTGATCTTATCCTGCTCCATACCCTTTGCCCAGAAACGATCACGGCAACGACGAACATACCAGTTACTCATTTCATCTACAAATTCCTGTAGTGCTCTAGCTGTTTCAGGAATTCTATAATTTTCAAGGTTCTTATCTACTTCGCCAACCACCGTATTTAACTTGGAAAGTAACCACTTATCCATAACGGGTAATTTATCATAATCCAACGTATACTTGGTTGCGTCAAAATTATCGATATTTGCATAAAGTACGAAGAATGCATAGGTATTCCATAAGGTACCCATGAACTTACGCTGTCCTTCAACGACTGCATCATCATGGAAACGGTTGGGAAGCCAAGGAGCGGAGTTAATGTAGAAATACCAACGAATTGCATCAGCGCCATGCTTCTCTAATGCTTCGAAGGGATCTACTGCATTACCTTTACTCTTACTCATCTTCTGACCATTCTCATCCTGTACATGACCAAGAACGATAACATTCTGGTAGCAAGGAGAATTGAAGAGCAGTGTGCTTTCTGCAAGGAGGGAGTAGAACCATCCTCTAGTCTGGTCCACTGCTTCGGAAATGAACTGTGCAGGATACTGCTTTTCAAATACTTCTTTATTCTCAAATGGATAATGGTGCTGTGCAAAAGGCATTGCGCCAGAGTCAAACCAGCAGTCAATAACTTCCGGTACTCTCTTCATGGTCTTTCCACACTTCGGGCAAGGGAAGGTTACTTCATCAATATAAGGTCTGTGAAGTTCTACCTTTGCATTTTCCGGATTGCCAGAAAGATCTGCAAGTTCCTGACGAGATCCTACCGCATGCTGGTATCCACACTCGCACTCCCAGATATTTAATGGAGTACCCCAGTAACGGTTACGAGAGATTGCCCAATCCTGAAGATTCTCTAACCAATCACCAAAACGGCCCTTACCAATAGATTCAGGAATCCAGTTAATCTTGTTGTTGTTATCAATCATCTGCTGCTGTACTGCAGTCATCTTGATGTACCAAGACTCACGTGCGTAGTAAATCAGTGGTGTATCACATCTCCAGCAGTGAGGATAGCTGTGCTCAAACTTCGGTGCGTCAAAGAGAAGGCCTGCATCCTCTAATGCCTGCAGCACGGGCATATCTGCCTTCTTTACAAAGGTTCCATCCCAAGGTGTACCACCAGTCATCTCACCTTTGCCATCTACCATCTGTACAAAAGGAAGGTCATACTTTCTTCCTACCTGCGCATCATCCTCACCAAAGGCAGGTGCAATATGTACAACACCGGTACCGTCCGTTAAGGTTACATACTCATCGCAAACAACGTAGTGTGCTTTCTTGTTCTGCTTTGCAATAACGCCATCAGCATAAGGGAATAAGGGAATATAAGCCTTGTGCTCTAAATCCTTACCCTTGTAAGTTTCTAATACTTCAACATCATCGCCAAGAACGGTAGCAACTAATGCCTGCGCCATGTAATAGGTAAGCCCATCTTTATTATTCTTAACCTTTACATACTCATACTCGGGATGCATACAGAGCGCCACGTTGGAAGGTAAGGTCCAAGGAGTCGTAGTCCATGCAAGAATATAAGCATCTTCATCCACGCACTTAAAACGAACAACGGCGGAACGTTCCTTCACATCTTTATATCCCTGTGCCACTTCCTGTGCAGAAAGAGGAGTACCACAACGAGGGCAATATGGAACAATTTTAAAGCCTTTGTATAATAAATCTTTATTCCAGATTTCCTTTAATGCCCACCACTCTGATTCAATGAAATTATCATCATAAGTAACATAAGGATTATCCATATCTGCCCAGAAACCAACGGTACCAGAGAAATCTTCCCACATTCCCTTGTATTTCCATACAGACTCTTTACATTTTTCAATGAATGGCTCTAAACCATAGCCTTCAATCTGATCCTTACCATCGAGGCCAAGCAGCTTCTCAACTTCAATTTCTACAGGAAGGCCGTGGGTATCCCAACCTGCCTTACGAGGCACCTGGTATCCCTTCATGGTTCTATATCTAGGAATCATATCCTTGATTACTCGGGTAAGTACATGTCCGATATGAGGCTTTCCATTAGCGGTCGGAGGGCCATCATAAAACATATAGGTAGGGCAGCCTTCACGCTGCGCAATACTCTTCTTAAAGATGTCTTTCTCTTTCCAGAATTTCTCAACTTCTTTTTCTCTTGCTACGAAATTAAGATCTGTCTCAACTTTCTTGTACATGTTTGCTCCTTCGGTCTGGGACCTTTATATTATTCAATCGGTCTTTATCATAAGACCGTAAATGTTTTCTGTTTGTTCGCCAAAACAATGTCACTAAGCGACATCACCCTATAGTATAACATCTTTCCCAGGATTTTTCGATGGGAATAGGAGCCTAGCGCTACTCTCCTCTGGTCTCCCGCAGGATTTTAGTAAACTCTGTTTCCAGTTCCTTCGCTGCCTCTTCCAAAGTCTTCACATCATAATACACTGCATTGCAGGCATCGCTAAATGCATCAATAAGCGACTGTGTCTCATGGTAAGGACTCATAATGGCAATTTCCTGATCATACTCCATCATCTTCTCATAGGCTTCATACTGAATTCCCTCCAGCATACCTTCCTCTGAAAGAACCGTGAGGGCGCTGGTACTTAGCGGAATTCCCTTCTCAAGGCCCTGGCACTTTGCCATTTCCTCACTATTTAGCAGGAAGTCTAAAAGCATTGCCGCTTCCTTAGGATGCTCCGTGTTCTTCCCAATGGCATACATAGTCGCCGGCTTTGCATACCAACCAGTTAATGCACCACCATCCACAGTCAGATAGTCTGTCGCCACAATGGTATATCCATTCTTCACAGCATCCGCGCTATAGCTGCCGGCATCGCTAATCCACGCAAGATATCCTAGATAGATGCCTTTGCCGATGTTACTCTTTTCATAATAATCCATTCCCGGCATAACTCTGGCATCCACTGCCCGGCAATAGAAATCCAACATATCCTCAATGTCTTTTGCATTAAATTTCAGCTCACCATCCGCAGAAATAAACTGCTTTCCATTTTTCTGTTCTGCGTAGGCCGCACATAGCATCCACACGCTTTTCTGCGGCATTCCCAAAACAAATTTGTCTTCGGGAATTTTTGAGGCAATCGCAAACAAATCATCCCAGGTTTTAGGAAATGAAAGCTGATATTCCTCAAACAGCGTCTCATTAAAATAAAATGTTTCCGTATTAAGCGCAATCGGAAGAGCATTCAGATGTCCCTTCTGCATGCCATAATTGATTTCTTTTTCTGTAAAATTCGATAAATCAATGTACTCTGCTAACTCACCAATATCATAATATCCCTCTCCCGTAGGGGAGTACTGGGTAATCCAAGCATAATTAATCTGCATAACATCCGATTCTGTATTGGATGCCATCTTGATATCATTTCTGGTCTGGTAGCCACTCCATTCGGTAAAATAGTAGTCTACTTTAATCTCTGGGTGAAGCCGCTCAAACGCATCAATGGCCTCCATCGTATATTCATTGCGCTCCTCGTTTCCCCACCAGGAAAAAGAAATGGTAGTTTGTTTCTGCTGCTCATTGACGATGGTTTTATCCGCACATCCGCAAAGCGACATCGCTGACACCGCCAAAGAAAGAGCCGCACCAATCATTCGTTTTCTTCGCATCATGATTTAGCACCTCCTTCTGCAGAACCGTCGTTCCTTTTATAAAGACGGTAGGTATCCTTTCCAGCCTGCTTTGCTCCATAAAGTGCACGGTCGGCACTCTTGTATAAGCTATCGAAATCCGCACCATGTTCTCCATAGATGGAGACACCCATGGAAATGGAAATCTTATAATCCTTCTGATCACCTGTATAGTAATTTCTAAAGTCACTGCAAAGTGCCGAACAACGCTCATTGATAAATTCTTCGAGTGGTATTTCACTAAAAGAGCTCAGATGCAACAACACCGCAAACTCGTCACCGCCCAATCTTCCAAGGACATCCTTCTCTCTGAACTTTGCTCGCATGATTTTTCCTACATCGGAAAGCACCTTGTCGCCATAGGCGTGTCCCAGGTTATCATTCACGCCCTTAAAGTTATCTACATCGAACAGGATAAAGATTAGTTTTCCATCCTGCAGGGACGCAATTCTCTTCGCAACCTTTTCTTCAAATGTCTTCTTGTTATAGATTCCTGTTAATGCATCAATCGACGCCTTCTTATCCAAATCCTCAACAATATTTTGCATAGGGTTCGTCATCTTCATGACAAAGAGTACGCTGAAAAGAATGCAGACAACCACAGCTAAAATAGCAATAGTAATGGTCGCCATAGCAATGCGCTGCATCTCTTTTCCCAAGGCACTGGAAGGGAGAGTACAGATGACATGCCAGTCATTCATGCCGGTTGTTACCGCAATCAGATATTCATCACTGATAAAGTTTGCATTCTCTTTTCCATCCATTATGGTTAAAAGATCTGCTTGCAGTTTGGTTCCAATCTCTTCCTTTGTAGCAGAATACAGAATCGTATCATCGCTATCCGTTACACGAATCTTCATCTCCGGGAAGTTTCCCGCGTGTTCAAAATTGCTGGAAAGTTCTGACGTGTAAATACTAGTTACCAGAAGTGCATTTTCATTCACTCTCTTTACGTAGTAAATGCGTTTATAGTCACCCTGGAATCCAGTAAACCATCCATCCTGGGTACGAGGATTGGATGCATATTCCTTTGCATTCTCATATATCTTTCCGCCAAATAAATCTCGGGTACCATTGGAATACTTTCCAACCGTATGCTCATTACTGTAGACAATAAAGTAGTCCACATAGTTATCCATGATACAAAGGCTATAAAGAGAGTTCTTAATTGCCTTTTCTGTTTCTAAGGCCGTATATTCATCTAAATTATTATTGGTGGCATCATAGGTATAATTTGTCTTTTCTGAGAAAACCAACGTATTAAAGTTCTCCATATTTTCCAAATAACTATCTAAGTTAATAGACATCTGGATGGATAATTCAGAAACCAAATCCCCCACTTCCTTTTGGAACGCCTTTTGTGAGAGATGAATACATACAAAAGAAATGGCTGCTGCACCAATCATAACAATTAGGGCGTAGCCCATGATAATAGAACGTTTTAATCTGCCAAACTTTTTTTCTTCCTCAGACTTAGTCGCCTTCAGTACTCTCTTTTCTTTTTCCATTTTCTTACTCTTTAGTCACAAAATGATTTTACTTTCGCTGCAAAGGAAGCAATCTTCTCAGGGTCTTTTCCTGGTCTTCCATCGGTATACTCCACACCAGACGACACATCCACACCATCTGGCTGAACAGTCTCCATAGCCTTCACTACATTTTCCGTGGTAAGTCCGCCAGACAGAAGAATCAGTTTGTCTGTTCTTGGAACCTGCTTAAGTACTGACCAATCAAAAGTCTTGCCACTACCAGGCTCTGCTGCATCAAACACAAAACCTATGCATTTTTTCATAGCCCCGTAAGATTCTATTTCCGCGAATGTTTCTCCATTGAAAGCGCGGATAAATGGAATCTTTAATGTTTCTACCACCTGGGACTCTACAGCGCCATGGATCTGAATCATTGCAAAACCAAGGTCTTCGATGATTCTTACCTGTTCTAAAGTAGGACTAACAACCACAGCTACAGACTGTACACTTTTAGGAAGTGCTGCTAAAATTCTGGTGGCCTGTTCTGGCTCCATATTTCGTTTACTTTTAGGAAAGAACATTACTATGCCAGCATAATCAGCCCCAGCCTTTGCAACAAGGACTGCTTCTTCAGGCTTCGTAAGTCCACATATTTTCAATTTCATAATGCAAAAAGTCTGTCTCGCATATTCTACGAGACAGACATCCTATTCTTTATTTTGCGGAGAAGCACTGTGCCCAGTAGATTCCATAACCAGAACCGCTCTGTTTGCAGCCAATACCGATATAGTTATATGTTGGATTCATGATATTTTTTCTATGTCCATCAGAATTCATCCAAGCATTTACAACTGCCTCCGGAGAACGCTGCCCTGCAGCTACATTTTCTGCCCATGCAGCACTAGGAACACCACACTGGGTAAAAGCAGTAAAGCATGAACTACCATCCGGTCTGGTGTGGCCATACCTAGTTACACACTCGGTAGCACGAAGCTGCGCGCAGTCCAAAATTGCCTGATTAAAGGAAAGGGGCTGAATGCCTGCTTTTGCTCTTTCCTGATTTACTAACTCAAGCACCCTGTAGACAAATTCCGTTTCCGTCTGGGTTGCACCCTTACCGGTCATAGGGAACTGACACGCTGAGGTGGCATTCATTTCCTGGCAGCCCTTGGATAAATCAACGGCACCACCATATACATACCATGTAGTTCCTAATGCGGGAGATTTGTACCAGCCAGTATAGTTAAAATCAACGGTTCCCCCGACAACCTTCCACCAACCAAAGGTAGCATCTCCATATAGATCAGTGTATGCAAAATTCACGACACCATTTGTGATGAGCCACCAGCCATACTGTGCATCAAAGTAGAATCCAGAAAACTGATTCTGCCATTTTCCATTAACATAGAGAAGAAATCTTCCCTGACCATCTGGCGCAAGACCAGTAAATGCAGCATCATAGGTAGCAGAAGTCGTTTCAACCACTACTGTTTCGTCTGCGCTCTTGTCTGCTGCAAGTGCCCCCATGGAAGGTACCATCATAGCAATCGTTAAGATCAGTGCTAACAGTTTTTTCCTCATACGCTCTCCCCTTTCATTTCCAAAAAACGGAATGCATTCATATACAAATAAAACATTCCTTCGCTACTGCAGAATCTGCAATAACTGTGCTGCTAAATAAGTTCCTAAAAATGTATATCCCACCTCATTTGGATGAATATTATCCATCATCCAGTTTGCGCGAATCTGTCCATCACAGCTATTCAAATATCCGCTATGAAACAAATCAATAACTGGCAAGCCATGTCTCTCCGCGAGTGCAATCATTGCCTCCGCGTATTGCTCCATGGGAACCCTGTACTGCGCAGCAAACCCTATCGTTTCACAGTGATCCAGTGGAGTACATACCACAATCTGTGCTGCTGGATAATTCACCTGCAAATTGGTAAGTACCGTATCTAAATCTCCATAGAAGCTTCCAGGTTGACAATCTTCCAAAGAACCTAAAGGTGCTCCCTGAAACCAGTCATTGACACCAGCAAACAAGATAATAACATTTGTTCTGGGCGGCAGCTTCGGATAGTTGCGCACCATAGAATCTTTTCCTACAGAACTAATGGTCCCTCCGCATATCCCGTAGTTCAACGTCTGCACTCCAGGAAGGTGACTCTGCATAACTGCTGGATAGTTTAAGCTCATCCCCCAGGTAATACTATCACCCACACAAGCAATCGTTTTGTTTTGCAACAGCCTTCTATCCACATGGCGCAGAGATTCTTCGGCCTCCACATAGGCAAGCATAGACAAGTACGCAGAAAAACTAGTAAATGCTGGTTGCATTTTGGCATACGTATAATACTCTTTGCTTGTCCAGGTATCCTTCACATCCTTAGGCAACTGTATGCCCACTCCGGAGGATGCAATGAGACTTCCGTTCTTAAAATAACAAATACCCTCTGTCTCTGATATAAACCAACCACTATAGGAAAAATCTACTGCTCCATTTGTAATCTTAAAGCCACCGTCTCTAGGATTTCCAAATACTTCATTATAGTAAAATGCAACCTGACCATGATCAATCATCCGCCAGCCATATGTTGCATCATTATATAGTCCTGAATAATAGGTGGCTTTTACTCCATCAATATATAGGTAAAAGTTTCCATCTGCGTCTGGTGCTAACCCGGTAAATGCGTTTACCTCAACCGAAGTGCTTGCCCCGCCTTGTTCCTCTGCCGCGAAGACACTGGTCTTTCCACCTACTAGAAGGCACAGCAATAACAGCAATGCCATTCCTTTTATTTTCAATGTTTTTTCCTCCAACCAAAAACAGTAGCCCGGATACCCAGGCACCCCTACGGCACATGGAAAATCCATCTTAGTGCTGCTATGTTCCCATCCTGACACGATTCGAAGGCATCCATTGCGCAGGACCCGGGTCACGGACTACTGCACTAAATATTTTACCCCATCCCCGAGTTTCTTGCAAACAACTTTGGGGACGGTCCTTTTGGACAGAGAAGTGTCCCTCTGAGCACAGGAGTGTCCCTCTGAGCACAGGTGTGTCCCTCTGAGCACAGGAGTGTCCCTCTGATGCAAAAATAGTTTATTGCGCCGTTTCCGTCTTCAATCGTTTTCGTAGTCCCTTAAAAAACTCTGTCAGCATGTTGCTGCATTCTTCCTCTAAGATACCGCGGGTAACCTCTGCCTGGTGGTTAAACTTTGGTTCCTCCAATAAATTAAACAAGGAGCCTCCACAACCGGCCTTGGGATTCATACAGCCCATTACCACACGCGTGACTCTCGCCTGTATAATCGCACCGGCACACATCTGACATGGTTCCAACGTTACATATAGGGTGCACTCTTCCAAACGCCAATCCCCTATTATCTTCCCAGCTTTCTTCATAGCAGTTATTTCTGCATGGGAAAGGGTGGACTTATCTGTATTCCTTCGATTATAGCCACGCCCAATGATTTTTCCTTCATATACAATAACGCAGCCAATGGGAACTTCTCCTAAAGCCGCTGCCTTTTTCGCCTGCTTAATGGCTTCCCTCATATATTTCTCATCCAGGGCATGCTGGGCTATCGCCTCTGCCTCTAAACGTTTCCTTTTTTCTTCCTTTGCTATGGGACTTTTCATGATTGTTCCTTGCACTTTTCTGCTTAATATCGCTATGCCGTTTCCAAATCTTGATTTCTATGCTTCTCGCTCCTGCAAGAATCTCGCCACCATCATGCCAAGCTTTAATGTCATAGCATCTTCAAACTTTCGAATGTCCAAGCCTGTATGCTTCTGCAATTTTTCCAAACGAAAAGTCAAAGTATTTCTGTGCATAAATAAATCTCTGGCCGTTTCTGATATATTCAGGTTATTCGCAAAGAATCGTTCAATGAGGGACTGTTCTTCCTCGTCCAGATTGCATAATCTGTTTTCTCCGAATATTTCCTTCAAAAATAAAGCACATAAATCCTGTGGAAGTTCATAAATCAGTCTGCCGATTCCTAGACGACTGTAGGATGCGATTCTTCGATCCTCATAAAAGATCTTTGCCACCTCCATAGCCATGTAGGCAGCCTTATAGGACTGATGCAGCATCTTTGTCAACGAAACGCTCATACCATAAGCAATGCGCACATCCGCGAACAGTTCCATATTTAACATCGCCAAAGCTTCCTTTGCGAATTTCGCTAATTCCTTTTCCTCCTTTGCACCTCGCCCACAACGCAAATACGCAAGCGTATGCCCATCTAATGGGATCGCCAAATCCTTTTCCGCCTCTGGAGAGATATTCTTCAAGATTTCTCCGGCCTCCTCTGGGATATCCTCTGGAAAGCGGACCAAAAACACTGTACGAAGGGTATCGGCCTTTAATCCCTTTTCGGTTGCTTTACGAAGCAGCTGTTCTTCCGGTTCACCCGTTAACAGTTTTCTACAAATTCCCTCTATGCTACTATCCGGATCCGCAGCTTTTGCAATATGCAAAATTCCCGACTTCGCCAGTCTTCCAAAAACTGCTGGTGTCTGGGTTGCAATCGTAAGTAAAACTGCCGATTCATCCCCCATGGGCATTCGTAAAAAATGGAACTCTTTTTGTAGTTTTTCCTCTTTTTCGCTATCATAAAATGCCTGTATTTTGTTTTCTTTAACTTCGCACTCGCTGGTTCCATATATGATTCTCCCCTGCCCATCGCAAAGCATATAGACAGCTCCCGTAATCCTACTTTGTTCTTCCAGATATTCTTTTACTTCTGCGGATAGTATCATATCTCACCTCGTAATCCCACCGAAGGAATGGATGGTTTTAATTCTTCTCTAAACTGTTCAAGTTCAGACAGCGTGAATGGCAAAAACTCTTTTTTCTTCCAAAGAACGCCGTCAGAATCTTTATAATTCTGCAAATAATATCGCTTTGCCCCTGTGAGCATCTGACCCAAATCTTCTATGTCTTCCACTGTATGAAGGCCTTTTACCAAGGTCGTTCTAAATTCGTAGTCCACACCACATTCCATAAGCATTGCAATACTTTTTGTGATTGTAAGAAGTTCACAATTTTCTTCAAAACCGCAAGCCGGTGCATATTTCATCCTACCTGCCTTTACATCCATGGCCACATAGTCAATCAGCCCCGCGTCATACAAATCCTGTACCACTTCTGGATGACTTCCATTCGTATCTAACTTCACTAGATACCCCAGGCTTTTTAGTTTATAGCAAAACGTAGCCAAATCCTTTTGCAATGTAGGTTCTCCACCGGTAATACATACCCCTTCCAACACGCCTTTTCTCTTTGCCAGATATGATAAAACCTGCTGCTCCGGAATTCTTGCCTCTTTCCCAAGCACCATATTCGCATTCTGGCAGAATGGACAACGATAATTACAGCCCACCGTAAAAACAGTAGCTGCCACATGTTCTGGATAATCTAATAAAGTTGTTTGCTGAAATCCACCAATTTCCATAGTACCATTATACCATGGCTGGCATGGTATAATATTTATATGAAGAAGATTTCTACTTATTGGAGAATAATACTCATCTTGACTGGCGTCACCCTATTTTTTGGCGTGCTTTCTTTTATACCCTCTTTTTGTGACTGGTATACTTTACATGTTTATAAAAACGTTGCCGCTGCCTACGCACACCTTACGAACCCACTACCTTTTCTCCTCGGCGAAATCCTATTTTATCTGGCAATTCTTTTTGTCACTGTGGTATTCGTATGCAGTCTGCTGCGCCTTCCTCTACGAAGGAAGGTTGGATTCAAACGGTTTCATACTGGCCTGTCCAAATCCTTTCTTATGACAACATGCATCGTCCTTCTTTTATATATGTTACTTTGGCTTCTCCCCTTCCGAACGACTCCCCTTACCTTCGGTGTAAGTCCCGAAAAGAAGTACACCTATGAAGACCTTACCGAACTTACAATCCATGTGTCAGAGCAAATTAATCAAATCACTGAAAACATCCCAAGGGACTCCGATGGTCACATCATTGTTCCAGACGATGCCATGGAATCCTTAAAAAGTGGTATGCAATCCCTGCAGGATGAATTCCCTCTCTATAATTCATTTTATCCATCTGCTAAATTCGCCCTAGCCTCTGACTTTTTGGAATGGAGCGAAATCGGCGGTTTTACAATTCCTTACACCGCAGAAATCTGCCTAAATCGTTATGAAAAGCCCTATAAACTCTATTACTACATGCTCTATGCTCACGAGGAAGCACACCATCTTGGTTATTTTCGTGAAAATGAGGGCGTCTTCTTCGGTATCCTCAGCTGTCTCCGAAGTGACTGTGAGCTTGTACAGCTCTGCGGCTACTATGAAGCCTATCATTATTTAAAGAAGCAGGCTTACCTGGATTGTCTGGAGGGATATGTGTCCAAGGAGATGTATACCGATTTTAAAAGCAAAACAAGCCTCATCCCTCTGACGCAACAGGATCAGGACTATTTCTATGCATTAAGAACATCCCTCTATGAGGAAAATGTTAATACCTCTATGGAAAATATGTTTAAAGAATCTACAGAAAAAGTCGCCGAAGTTGGTTGGGAAACCCAGGACAAGATTTTGAAAGAGAACAATTACGATGGCGTTGTGCTGCTTCTACTGCGATACTTCCATCGGGGACGGTCCTTTTGAGCATAGGAGTGTCACTTTGAATGATGGAGAGTCCCTCTGAACACGCCGGAGTATCACTTTGAACGTTTGAAGATCATCCTGTCGTATAGACTGCCACAAAAGTTCATAACATCATCACATAAAAAACCCCATCCTTACGGATGGGGTCTTTATTATCATTCAAACTATAAACTAGTTGGTAATGATGGTTTCAGTTTCCTTATCGAATACGTGAATCTTGTCTACATCGAATGCAAACTTAACGGTATCGCCAGGACGAGCAGTAGTTCTAGGATCAACTCGAGCGGTGATTGCGAAATCTTCAAGGTTGAAGTATAAGAATACTTCTGCACCAAGAAGCTCGTATACCTTAATGGTAGCTTCGAAGGTGGAAAGAGGAGAAGCCTCAACCATCATTTCGCTATCATATACGTCTTCAGGACGGATACCGAAGGTAACGGTCTTTCCGTCATAACCGCCATCGATCAGCTTCTTGGACTTTTCAGGAGGCAGAGGGATAGCTCTGTCAGCGATCTTAAGGTAAGCAGTTTCACCCTGTACTTCGCAAACAGCATCAAGGAAGTTCATCTGAGGAGATCCCATGAAACCTGCAACGAAGAGGTTCTGTGGCTTCTCGTAAAGGTTCTGAGGAGTATCAACCTGCTGGATAACACCATCCTTCATAACTACGATTCTTGTACCAAGTGTCATAGCTTCTGTCTGGTCATGTGTAACGTAGATGATGGTTGTACCTAATCTCTGGTGTAACTTAGCGATCTCAATTCTCATCTGTACACGGAGCTTAGCATCAAGGTTTGATAAAGGCTCGTCCATAAGGAATACCTTAGGATTACGAACGATAGCACGACCCATAGCAACACGCTGACGCTGACCACCGGAAAGAGCCTTAGGCTTTCTCTCTAAAAGGGGTACAAGGTCAAGGATCTTTGCAGCTTCCATAACCATCTTATCGATTTCATCCTTGGGAACTTTACGAAGTTTAAGACCGAAAGCCATGTTGTCCTTTACGGTCATGTGAGGATACAGAGCGTAGTTCTGGAATACCATCGCGATATCACGATCCTTAGGCTCTACATCGTTAACTAATCTGTCACCGATTCTAAGTTCACCGGAGGAGATATCCTCAAGACCTGCGATCATACGAAGGGTGGTGGACTTACCGCATCCAGAAGGTCCTACGAAGATGATGAACTCCTGGTCAGCGATTTCAAGGTTGAAGTTCTTAACTGCTTCGAAGCCGTTAGGATAAACCTTGCAAATGTTCTTTAAACTTAAGCTTGCCATTTTATTTCTCCTTTTATTTTATTGAAAGAGAGTAACCCTCTTTACACACTATGGAATATTTTACTAAATCCCATTCGCAAATACCATCGTCAAGGTGCCAAACTTTCCCCCCGATTGTTGGCAATATGACGAACTCATGGGGACGGTCCTTTTGCGTACAGAAGTGTCACTTTGGGTCGAAGAGTGTCCCTATGAACTGGGGAGTGTCCCTATGATACTTTTGGTGTTAAATATCTTTACTTTCTCCAATTTATCATTAAAATAAATATATCTTAATTTTGTAGTATTTCGAGTTTCTGTTGTCTAAACTGCAGGATTTTCTTTTTTATTCCCATGCTTTTTTCATTCACGGAGGGCTTATGTCTCGAGTAGCAAGAAAACTATCTTCCACAAATGTTTATCATATTGTAATACGAGGTATCGATCGGCAACGACTGTTCCTCGAAAATAACGATTACCAAAAATACCTGGACTTGTTAAATTATTATAAATCCGAGTGTGGTTTTCACCTTTATGCATACTGCCTCATGAGTAACCATGTTCACCTACTCATTTGTACTTTGGGTATGGAACTACATGTGATTTTTCGACGTCTGGGTACGGCCTATGCCGAATGGTTTAACATGAAATACAATCGCGTTGGTTCCTTACAACAAGGCCGTTTCTATAGCGAGCCCGTTGAAACAACTTCCTATCTCCACAATGTTGTGAGATATATACATTTTAATCCTGCAAAGGCAGGGATAGAATCTTTCCCCGGAGAAAAGTACCCATGGAGCAGTTATGATTCTTATTTCCAGAGCCCTGGGTTTGTAGATACTCAAACCATTTTAGAATCCATGGGCGGTATAAAGCACTTCAAAGAATATCATTCTTCACCATGTAACGATATTTGTCTGGACATTGACACGATCAAACGACGCATTCCAGATGATGTTGCTGTCGAAATCATAAATACTACCTGTCACTGTCCTAACATCGTTGCTTTTCAGGAACTCCCACTGCTAACGCAGGCGGCCAACCTTCTTTTACTCCACAAAAAAGGCCTGTCAGAACGACAACTTAATCGTCTAACAGGCACTCCTCTAGGATTTATTAAGAAAACTATTGCAAAAAGCAAATAAACACCAAAGGATTTTCAAGCAACACACTGTGTTGAATTTCCCTTTTTATCTGTGCTGTTTCAAAGGGACACTCCTCTGCTCAAAAGGACCGTCCCCAATGAGCCGTCGCCTCTTGCTGGATACGATATACAACGGCACTGCTATTACCGCTATGACAGCACTTTGAAGGAGTGCAAATCCTATCGGGTATCTTGCCCAATTTAGGAAATAGCAGAAAAATGGTTCTATAAGAATATTGACAGATACGGCAACACAGGCAAAACCGATATTCCACATTTTGCTGTAACTTGCATCATTCCTTATCCTGCTTCCTGCTCCAACAATAAGGAATATAATGCCAGCCAGAGCAACACCATATAGCACATGCCAGAATCTGTAATCATTAGTGGCCAACATCGCTATCCAAACTCCTACTCCATAAAAGCAAAGAAGAGATGCAACATTAGCAGCTACAAATCCTTTTCGGCGTCCTATTCTTCTTCCTTCTTTCACTGATGTTGCATTCCACACAATGATGCCAATCAAGTAGCACAGAATCCCAACAAAGCCAAAGAACCGGATGATTACTGCCATAAGCCTACTAAATCTCCAATAGGATAATGCACTTCCTAATGAAATCATGAATATCGCAAAACCAATATTTATGAGGGCATGACAGGTTTTTCTTTTCTGTCTTCGCACAAATCCTATGAAAACAAGTAGGATGCTTAATATAAGAAATGGCCATACTGGCAGCCTCTCCCACATCCTCGATAATGTCGTGTAAACACCGTAATCAAAAAGGAGACAAGCTGTCGCTATATTCAAAGGAATAAAATATTTCTTATTTCGCTGTGGATGCACAAGCTGCCCTTGTGTGGTGCTATTCTTTCTCCAGAAGCATCCCACAAACAGAACGGGAATGGCTGCCGTAATTAATTCTACATAAGGTGTAACAAAAATATACCATAATAACCAGTACGGAAAATAACCAAGAGAAAGCACGAGAAATGCAAATCCCACATTCCAAAGTGCTATATATTTTTTTCCAATTTTACGGTTATGAGCGCCAATACCTACCAGAATAAATCCCAGTATCGCTGCCACACCAATGATTCCTAATAATGAGCCAACTCCTTGACCTGCGCCCTCCACAAAGAAGGGTGAAAACGCCATACCAAGCAGTACCACCGCCGTATTAATCAGTCTGTATTTTGCTGCGTGCTTTGTGGTTCCTTTTGCTGCTGCCTCCATAGGCTGCACTGGATATCCTGTCATGGGCATACTCATATTTCCCCCATGGTTTCCCACAAAAGGAACGCTTCCCCTGTAAGCAGCCTGCGCACCCGCCGCCATATTTCTGTTCTGCGGTGTATTCATATTATTTACAGACATCGCTGCATTACTGCGCGAAGAAGCTGCAGTGTTTTCTGATGCATTCTCTGCCGCAGAATGATTTAATATCTTTGTTCCTTTGGAAAGACGAATCTCTTTAACGTCTGTTCTTCCAAGACCTTCGGGGAACACTGCTACAGTATTCGAAACAGTTTCCTTTACGCTTTTCTCTTTTGCATTTAAAAGAGCACTTCTAAATGCTCGCATAGTCTGAAAACGATTATTGGGCTGCACCGCCATCGCCATAAGAATGACCGTTTCCAAATCTTCGCTAATAGCCACCCCTAGCTGTCTAGGTGGCACCAATTCATCCTCATCCATTCGGTCAATAGAGTCCGGCGGACGCTTTCCCGTTAATGCCACGTAAAAACAAGCACCGACCGTATAAACGTCTGTATAAGGGCCCTGTTTTCCTCTTCTGGAATACTGCTCCTTAGGCGCATATCCATGCTTCAGAATAACATCCAGACTTCGACTTTTATCCCCTAGACTATATCTTGCGGCGCCGAAGTCCAGCAGTTTTATTCTGCCATCTCTTGTAATATAAATATTGTCAGGAGTTACATCCCTGTGCACAATTCCTTGATTATGAACCTGTTCAAGAGCCTCTATAACCGGAAGTAGAATACGCTCTGCCTCTTCATAAGAAATAATTCCGCCTCGCTGCTTCAGATAAGCATCAAAACTGGTTCCTTCAATAAACTCCATTACAAAGTAGGCTGTATCATTTTCTTCAAAAAAGCTCTGGATATTGACTACCCCACTGACATCACTAAACTGTGCCAGTGTCTCCGCCTCCTGAATGAAACAGGTTTTACCATAATCAAAATAATCTTTCTTCTCACCAGAAAAAGAGGTAACGGTCGTCCCGGTTCTCGTCGCCAGAGAATCCGGGAAAAATTCTTTAATCGCTACTTCTTCCCCTGTAATATAATTTCTTGCCTTATAGGTAATACCAAAACCACCCTGGCCAAGGACTTTATCAATAACATATTTCCCCGCCAATACCGTATTAATTGGTAAGGCTAGAGGGTACTTTTCTTCCATGAGACTGTCCTTCTCTTCTTGTATTATTATTTTTTAATTTTACCATATCGTAGAAAAATGATTGCATGTATTTCTCAAACATTACATTCCAAAACAACACGCATGTTTTCTTCGTCAAAAAGAGACAGGCGAACCTGTCTCTTCATGTTATACCAATAATTTCATTTTTGGGATTGCATCATGCTTTGCACGATGTATTCCATTACTTCTTTAATTACATTACCATCTTACATAATATGTATACTTGTTGCCATCAATTTCAAATTCAAGAGTCACTCTGTCTTCACTCCATTTAGTAGACTCGGGAACCTCTGCCAAAAGGTGATACATACGTGTGTCTAATGGCACCAATAAATCTGAATGACCATAGTTAATTGAAGTTCTAGCATTATTTTCTTTATAAATATTCACTTCATATTCTTTTCCACCCACTTTTACCACTGCATTTATCTTATCTAATGCGTTCGTATTGCTCTTAAAATAACTATCAATCAAAAACACAACATCAACACAAGTCATACCATCTTTTGCCGAATAGTGTCCACTAGTTTTACTTGTATCTTTTGTCGCCCATATTTCTTTTTCGATTTGAGACTTTTCTATCGAAAAATCAAAAAATTCAGTAATATACTTCTGCCCCTTTGCAACAGTTCCTGGTTCTGAAATCTCTCCTCTCTCCTCATCTATTGCTTTTCCATTATCAAATAATACTATGGCGTACTCCTGACCATTATCAACTTCCTCAAAATGAGCGACCAAACTTCCATTATTTTTATCGACTTTTGTCGGCAGTTCTAGAAGCCAATGATAATAGTAAGTATTTCCCACTTTGTTAACATCTTCTTCATGTATCAAAAAATCACTATGATCATCCGTTTCCACTCTTATCGGTTTATAAATGTCAGATGAATAGTAATCATGATTTGCAAAAAACTTATACTTGTCCTGGTATACAACGCCCTCTTCGTAAAAACAGTTATTTAATTTATAGTATTTAGTACCATCGCTAAGTAATTCCGTTGGCTCACCTTTAAAAGTTACACTAAAAAAAATATCCAGCATATACTCTTCACTACCTTTATGTTCATCCCAAAACATACTGTCGGTAGATATATATATCGGTTGCAGATGCACCCCTCCATCATTCTCTTCGTGAGGCCACTCATCTCCCTCTTCTTGAACTTCCTTCTCTTCCTCCTCCGTGAACTTTGATGGTTTTATTGTATACTCCTCATCATTATAAAATTTATAGGACAGAATGGTTAAGTCACAATTAGATGCACAAATGGTCTCTCCAAAATCAACGTAGATTGTCTCCCCTGTGTTCTCCGGAATAGCATCCAATTCCCCCCTTACTTTCGTTTCTTCCTCTTCTCGTTCACCTTCAATAGGTTCGACAACCGCCTCATCCTCCACAACAGGTTCTTTAACTTCCTGCTCTATCTCCTTCGAATCCGATGTTTCAGTTTCTCCGTCCCAAGCCGCCTTACTGCATGCTGCCAGCGCACTCACACATAATACAGCTGCAAGCACAGAAGCAAGTACTCTCTTCTTCATTCCCATCTTCTCCTTAAAATAGCAATTTTATAATTTCTGTCAGTTTACCTCTCGCTCAGAAGAAATAATCCACACAGTAACTATCATATCATCCCAAACGTACTATCTCTATACATTTTTCTTTCTTCCTCGTACTATATGCATGATTAAGCACACAATGGCCGCAATCAAACAGGCAACTACTAGGTATGTACTATGATATCCGGCAGTTCCAATCAAAATAATCGATAACATAATACTTGCTGCCGCAAATCCTGCATTTAAAAGAAATGCAAACTTTCGTCCTTTTGCTCGCATATTAAATCCAATAATTAATAACGGAATGAATACCACCGCCAATATCGGCGCAATAAATTCTAATGCATACACACTTGAGCGTCTCATTACAACATCACCAAGAAGATAAATCACAAAAAACATTCCATAGGTTAATGCTGGACTGCTTAACCCAATACTTGCATTAAGCAGGCCATACTTTTTCTTCTCTACATTTACCGGTTCTGTTTCCTGCTGAGGCTGTGTCTTTTCTTTCTTTACTAAAATAATTTCTTTAACATCAGTTTTTCCTAAGCCTTCCGGCAACACCTGATTCTGAACTTCACTAGTAGCCATGGGATCATCCTTTAAGAGCGCATCCCTAAATTCTCCCATCGATTGGAAACGATCCGCAGGCTGAATCGCTAGCGCCTTAAGGATAGCATTTTCCTGCGCCTGCCCTATCTCGACTCCCAATTCACTAAGGGGCTTCAGCTCATCCTCATCCATTCGATCAATAGAATCCGGAGGACGTTTTCCTGTAAGTGCCACATTAAAACATGCGCCAACCGAATATACATCTGTATAGGGTCCCTGTTTTCCTCTTCGAGAATACTGTTCTTTCGGAGCATAACCATGTTTTAAGATTACATCCAAACTCTTACTTTTGTCTCCCAAACTGTATCTAGCTGCTCCAAAATCTAACAGCTTAATATCACCACTTTTGGTGATATAGATATTATCTGGTGTCACATCACGGTGTACAATACCCTCCGCATGTACTTGAGCCAAGGCTTCCATCACCGGCACCAAAATATCTCTTGCCTTCGCATACGGAACCTTTCCACCATTTTCCTTTAAGAGAACATCAAAGCTTGTTCCTTCAATGAATTCCATTACGAAGTAGGCTGTATCATTTTCTTCAAAAAAGCTATGCACATTAACAACGCCTTTTACATCGCTAAACTGTGCCAAAGTTTCTGCCTCTTCCAAAAAGCAACTCTTACCATACTCAAAATTTTCCTTTCGCTCTCCCGAAAAGGAATTTACCGTAGTCCCTGTTCTTGCTGCTAGTGAATCCGGAAAATACTCCTTTATCGCAACAGGCTCACCCGTTTCATAATTCTTAGCTTTGTAAGTAATACCAAATCCGCCTTGTCCAAGCACCTTCTCAATTACATATTTACCAGCTAATACTGTGTTTACCGGCAGCGCCAGTGGAAATTTTTCATTCATAATAACTCCTATTACCTTTTCATGTTTTTTGAATCAAAACCCTTTGTCAAACACTTATGAGCAAACGCGCTGCGTTCTAAATACTTTTGGTCTCTGTATCATTATATTAACCAAATTATTCTCCCAGGCACAGTCCTGTAGTAGGCTCTAGGCCTAGCGCAATGTTCATGCACTCTACAGCCGCTGCAGATGCACCCTTTCCAAGATTATCGAAACGCACATTCACAAGGATTCTCTCCTCATTACCTGTAATAAAGATTTCAAGGTCATCTCGTCCAGAGAGGGTATTTCCTGACAAGAATGAACTAGAAGCTTCTTCAGCGCCAAATTCTCTCACCTTAATGAAGGGTTCTCCCTTAAAGTAATCAGCAAAATAATCTCTCATCTCGGAGGGAGTCATCTTCTTCGTCAGTAAATCCGCATATAAGGGAACCGTAACTAACATGCCGCTGTAATAATCCGCCACAATGGGTGAAAACAAGGGGTCTCTGGTAAGACCACATACCATCTTCATTTCCTTTAAGTGTTTATGCTTCTGGCTCAACGCATAAGCCCTAGGAGCATCTAATTCTGCCTCCCTATCCTCACCCTCATACTGAGCAATCATCTTCTTTCCACCGCCAGAGTACCCGGTTAATGAAAAGGCAGATACAGGATAGTCTGCCGGCATGATGCCGCCCTTTACTAAAGGATATACCGCTGTAATGAATCCAGTTGCATGGCAGCCAGGATTTGCAATACGATTGCAGGTTGCTACGGCTTCTCTGTGTTCCTTAGAAAGTTCCGGATATCCATATGCCCAGCCTTCCGCGGTACGATGTGCCGTAGATGCATCAATAATCTTTGTATGATCGTTTGTGCATAAGGAAGCCGCCTCCATTGCCGCTGCATCTGGTAAGCATAAGAAAGTAATATCAGATGCATTAATCAGCCTTGCTCGTTCAGCAGGATCCTTTCTAAGTTCATCTGAGATAGTAAGAAGCTCGATATCCTTCCGACCTTCCATTCTTTCCATAATACGAAGGCCTGTTGTACCTTCTCGTCCATCAATAAATACTTTTGTCATAATCTCTTATCCTCGCTATTTTCAGGACTTCCTAAAGGCAACTATACTACACCTTAATAGGGACTGTCCCCTTAATTCTTTTCAAAATTCAATACTGTAACAGCCATTTGCGACTAATACTGCATCCGCGTGTCAAAGGGACACTCCTCTGCTCGGGTCAACTCTGTTGACCCTAAGGACACGTCCCCGAAATCAAAGGGACACTCCTTATCCCAAAAGGACCGTCCCCGAAGTCTAGTGGAAGGTACCAGTGTATAAGTTATAGTATCTTCCCTTCTGTGCCATGAGTTCTTCATGGTTACCGCGCTCAATGATACGTCCCTGCTCTAATACCATAATGCAGTCCGCATTTTGGATGGTAGACAAACGGTGCGCAATAACGAAGGTGGTACGTCCTTTCATGATTTCATCCATACCGGCTTGGACTAACTTCTCTGTACGTGTATCAATAGAGGAGGTTGCCTCGTCCAAAATCAATGCCGGGGGATCTGCAATGGCTGCTCTAGCAATGGATAATAGCTGTCTCTGTCCCTGGGAAAGAGAACCGCCATCTCCCTTAATCTCCGTATCATAGCCATCAGGAAGCTTGCGAATGAAACTGTCCGCATTGGCAAGTTTCGCTGCCGCATAAACTTCTTCATCCGTAGCATCCAATCGTCCATAGCGGATGTTCTCCTTTATGGTTCCCGAGAATAGTTCAACATCCTGCAGCACCATACCCAGACTTCTTCGAAGATCATCCTTCTTTATCTTATTGATATTGATGCCATCATAACGAATCTTTCCATCCTGGATGTCATAGTAACGGTTAATCAAATTCGTAATGGTTGTTTTTCCTGCACCGGTAGAACCAACAAATGCAATCTTCTGCCCTGGTGTCGCATACAAATCTATGTTATGAAGAACGGTCTTCTCCGGGATATATCCAAAATCTACATCATTGAATACCACATCACCCTTCAGTTCCACATAGGTTGTAGTACCCTCATCCTTATGATAGTGCTTCCATGCCCACAAACCAGTACGCTCCGCTGACTCCGTAAGCACACCATCAACATACTTCGCATTTACTAAGGTCACATATCCATCATCAACTTCCGGTGTTTCATCAATCAGTTTAAAAATTCTGTCCGCACCTGCAAGCGCCATAGCAATACTGTTAAACTGCTGGCTAATCTGTCCAATAGGATTATTAAAACTCTTATTCATCTGCAGAAAACTTGCTAATGCACCTAAAGTAAATCCTCCAACACCATTTACCGCTAAGGCTGCACCCACCATTACGCAGAGAACAAAACTTAAATTACCAAGCTGTCCATTTAACGGTCCCATCACACCGCCAAGACGATTTGCTTTTTCTGCACAGAAGCATAGATCCTCATTTAATTCATTGAACTGTGCCATACTTTCTTCTTCATGGCAGAATACCTTTACAACCTTCTGGCCTTCCATCATCTCTTCAATATGGCCATTTACTTTACCCAAATTCCTCTGCTGCTCCGCAAAATACCGACCAGAACGGGACATGATACGACCACTGGTAAAGAACATAATGGTAACCATACCTACCGAGATTCCCGCTAACGGAATACTGAGTCTAATCATGTTCACTAGAACACCCGTCACCGTAACAATACTTTCCAAAAGGCTTGGGAAAGACTGTGATATCATCTGCCTGAGAGCATCCACATCATTGGTATACATAGACATGATGTCACCATGACTGTGGGTGTCAAAGTAACGAAGGGGAAGTCGTTCCATCTTCGCAAACATTTCGTTTCGGAGATTTCGAAGCGTTCCTTGTCCCACGTAAATCATGAGTTTTCCATAGAGGAAGGTCACAAAAATACCAACAAGGAAAATCACTCCCATCTGAATGACGGCATGTAAGAATGGTGAAAAATCTGCCACACCACCTTCCGCTGTCACATTTGCCATTGGAATAATGTAATCATCAATCATGGACATAATGAACATCATTCCCTTCAGCTGCACCAATACACCGATGACAACAGAAGCGATCACGATAATAATATGGATCGGATAATGGCGCATTACCATTCCAAACACCCTGGCTAAAACCTTCCAGGGATGCTCAATCTTTGGTCTGTCGTTTTTCTTCTCATCCATGGGTTCCCCTGGCTTTGTCTGCTTTTCTTCTGCCATTAGTTGCCACCTCCCACTTCGTCAAAGTCGGCATTTGCCCCTGTCTGGGATTCATAAACGTCTTTATAAATCGCATTGGTCTCCAAAAGTTCTTCGTGGGTGCCAATACCACTAATCACGCCATCATCCATGACAATAATGCGATCCGCGTGCTCCACAGAGGAAATACGCTGCGCAATAATAATCTTGGTTGTATCGGGAATTTCATCTGCAAACGCGGCACGAATTTTTGCATCCGTAGCCGTATCCACTGCACTGGTGGAATCATCCAAAATCAGTACCTTCGGATTGGCAAGAAGAGCTCTTGCTATACAGAGACGCTGTCTCTGTCCCCCGGAAACATTGGTGCCTCCCTGCTCAATATGGGTCTCATACTTTTCAGGAAGTTGTTCAATAAACTCATCTGCACAGGCTAGTCTGCATGCTCTCTTGCAATCCTCTAAAGTGGCATCCTTGTTTCCCCAACGAAGGTTTTCTAGTACACTTCCGCTAAAGAGCACATTTTTCTGCAGAACCATGGATACATTCTTTCGAAGGGTTGTAAGATCATATTCCTTAACATCTCTGCCGCCTACCTTGACGCAGCCTTCTGTCACATCATAGAGACGAGGAATCATCATTACCAAAGTAGACTTTGCACTACCCGTACCACCAATAATACCGATGGTTTCTCCAGACTTAATCTCTAAATCGATATTCCGAAGTACATTTTCACCGTTTCCCTCTTTATGATAAGTAAAAGAAGCATTTTCAAAGGAAATGGATCCATCCTGCATCTCATACGCAGGGTTCTCCGGATTTGTAATATCAGGCTCTTCCCCTAATACCTCAGCAATACGTCCCGCACTGGCAATACTCATACTGAGCATAACAAATACTAGGGAGAGCATAATCAAACTCATTAGAATGGATAAACAATAGATGAGCATACCCATCAGCGTACCGGTTGAAAGGGTGTGCTGCACAATGAACTTTGCACCTAACCAGGAAACCCCCACCATACTTCCGTAGATGGTAAACATCATTACGGGAGAATAGACAATAACCACACCTTCTGCCTTCTTTGCCAAGTTATAGATCTTACTGGATGCTTTATTCATGCGGTTTTCTTCATAACCCTCACGAACAAAAGATTTTACAACACGGATGCCCTTTACGTTCTCCTGAATAGTAGCATTTAGTCCATCATATTGTTTAAACATTTCGTTAAAGTATTTCATACCGAATTTCACAATGAATACCATAACGATTCCCAAAATAAGAACTGCCACCAAGTACACAACGGCTAGCCTTGCACTCTTAATAAATGCCGCCACCATAGCAAAAATCAGGGTAATCGGTGCCCTGAATCCCATTCGAAGAGCTGTCATATATGCATTTTGTACGTTGGTTACATCAGTGGTTAGTCTGGTAACAAGACCAGCGGTAGAAAACTTATCGATATTGCTGAAAGAGAATGTCTGAATTTTATCGTTCATCGCTTTACGAAGATTCTTTGCAAGACCGGTAGAAGCCTTTGCCCCAAATACAGCACCGCCTATACCGCTTAAGAATGCCATAATGGCTAGGCCTATCATAAGGCCGCCTAATTTATAAATAAGACCTAAGTCTGGATCTCCGCCCTCGTTGATACCTCGATCAATAATGTCGGTCATAACAAACGGAATCAACGTTTCAAAAATAACTTCCAACACCATACAAATGGGCGTCAGTATAGATACTTTCTTATACTCTTTTACTTCCCCAAGAAGACGTTTTAACATTTTGGTTCTCCTACTTTTGAAGCAACTTTCTGCCCGCAAAGCGAGATCCGTCTCACCATAGGGGCGTTCTATCCGTTCTATACGGATGTATTAATATTTACTGCACCAGGCAGAAATCCACAATCTGCCAGCCTGCACCATCACTGTATGTGAAAATCCAGTCATAGGTTAATGTCTCATCATATGTCACACCACGATATACTCTATGTACATCATAGGAGGTACGGCATACTCGCATCGTATCTGAATATTCTTTAACGGAAATCATCTTTTCAGAAAGGATTTCAAATTCTTCCGGCTTTCCCGCCCAGGTAAGCCCTGACTGCATAGACTGAATATTATTGTATGCATCCGAACCTACCACTAAGAAGGGAGATAGTTCACCAAAGGAAGCCATATTGTTTGCATTGCACACATACAGTTTGCCGCCCTTTACGGCGCCTCTCTCCATTCGCTCCCAGACTTCCTCATTCACTGCAAGGGGCTGCTGGAACACAAACCCGTTGCCTTCCATTTCTTCCTTCAGCGTAAACTCCTGATCTCCATTTTTTACAACCACCGTGGGAAGTTCAAATAGTCCCTGCAATGCATACTCTTTCACACCAAGATCATTCCCAGAAAGTTCTGCTGCCTTCTTTTCTGCCTGGCTGCCTTCCTCTCTGGTATATCCATCCGCATTCTGCTCTGTCAGAAGCGTTCCATTGACGTAAACATCCTGGTTTCCTTCCACCCTAATAACACAGTCTAATAATTCCGGTGTCTCCATTACAACATCCATGCTTTTTACGCTGAACCTATGAAAACCATATTCAATACTTTCCGTATTCATAGAAAGTACCACCTTACCAACCAGCGTTTCCTCCGCATAAATATCATAGACAGGTTTTCGTTCTGTGGATGCCTCGTTTTTGGAAAAGACAACGTCCTTTCCAGCCACCAGACTCTTCAGGTAAGCTTCCTTTTCCTCCGTTGTCACAAAGGCACTCATAGAGTCAAAAGAATCTTCTCTTACAATCTGGCAAATATTATCTTCCGCGTACATAGGAAGCAACTGGGCCACAAATAAATCCGGGTCCGCTGTCTTTTTTGCCATATCATAACCATTCTGATAGATTTTGCACTTATTCCAAAGAACGATACAAACAACAGCCGTGAGCACCAGCCATAAAGCGATATAACAAAGTAATGCTTTCTTAAAGGAGAATTTCTTTTTCATTACTTCTCCTCCTTTCGAACGCAGAATGCATCCGGAACACCTCTGGTTCCATAGATACTCATTACCACATTCATAACCGTCTTATCGTAATAGCAAACGGTAGATCCGCCGCCGTCTAAATTTCCTGCATTCACAGCACCGAAAGCAAGCATTACATCCACCATATCAGACATAGTTGCGCCTAAGCTGGACGCCTGTCTTCCATCAATGGTAAGTAAAAGAACCGCACCATCTGCACGCTGTCCTAAGGCCGTTCGAGGGTTTAATCCACCGCCACTGCCGGCTACATTCATTCCTTCTCCGTTAATAACAAGGAACGGATTACAGGTTACACCATCACGAATGCCCTTATCTACCGCTTCCTGACCGGACATCTTCCCACAAATTAGGACGCCATCCTCGTTAAATCCCATCATATTGAAGGTCTCACCCAGACCACCATACAAACGATTTCCTTCAGAGAAAACAAAACCTAGCGGAGTTCCGCCATCTCCAACTCCATTGGTGTCCACAAAGAAGGCTCCATTGATGGCTGCAATAGCACCATATCGTTCACAAATGGTTGGTACGTCTAGTCCCGGTCTTCCATCATAGGCTTCATAAGGCGTTCCTACAAACACCCTGTCTGGATCTGCCACCACCATCATAATGCCAGTAAAGGTCGGGCCCTGGATACGATGAAATTCAATACCATTTTCTTCATATACTTCTACGTCAAAGTTTGTCTTCACGATAAAGGAAGGCTCGCTTCCTTCTTCCTGCTCCGGCTTTTCCTCTTTTACTGCAATCGTAACAATAGAGGTATCTGTGGTATCATCCGTTTCAATAACGGTATTCTTTGCTTCAATCTCTGCAATTTCCTCTTTGCTAAGATACATGCTGGCTAAAAATCCGCCGGCACTACTCTCCCGCACAGAGAGAACGAAAAGGTCTCTCATTTCCTTAGAGGGACCATGGGTTAATACGAGCATAACAAAATAAAGGCAGACCACCGCCATACCAATGGTAACACCCAGAACAGCAAAAATGCGTCCCACAACTTTCAAAACTTTGCGGGACTTCTTCTGTTTCTTGGGAGATTCTGCTTCAGATGTGTTTTCTTCCGATACAGTTTCTGCGGCTGTAACTTCTTCGGACACCGTTTCTTCCGATGTGGCTTCTTCTGCTACCTGTTCGGACTCTGCATTTTCTGCTTCACTGAGCTTTTCTTCTTCAGCAATTTCATCTGTCGATTCCGTTCTCTCCACAGCAGTAGAATCTGATACAGATTCCTCCTTAGTCTCCGAAGTCACCGCTTCCGGTTCCTTCGTTACCTCTTCCGGCTCCTCGAATGTTTTTTCCTCTACCTCTTTTATTTCGTTTTCCGTCTTCTGCTCGTCTGCCATCTTTTATCCTTAGTTCATGGTGTCAGGGTCAAAAATAGATTCCCATCATTATGCCCTGTATTAGTTCATATAAGTAAGATTGGTTACTTTATAGGTTGCTCCCGTCTTGTGGAACATCATTGCAATCGTATAGTTGTCTGCAAAATAAGTTCCACCGCTTACGGTTGCCCTTGCCACAAAATCATTAGGCGTATAGAAATATACATCCCACACAATGGCATTTTTAATTGCTAAGTTGTTGTAGAATGCGCCCCATTTACGACCACTATCCGAAGCTACTGCATTATTGTAAGCTGGTGATCCCTGCTGGAAATATTTTGCAAAATCAGCATCTGACATACGACCGCTTACTCTCTCATGATAAGCAACCGCTGCTGCCGTCACAGTGCCATTTACAGATGCAGCCACTTGTGGGTTTGTTCCAGAATAATCAATAAAGCCGATTCTGCAGTTCGTCATAGCAAGGGCACCATAGGATGCATCCAATGCTGTCAACTGATTAAAATCTTCAAAATCCCAAATAGCATACTCCTTATAGAAGAACGCATTTCCCGTTGCCATGAATGCAATCTGGTGAATTCTTCCATTAACAACACCTACTGAAACCAACTGACTTTCAGGAACCAGCTGTCCGTGATTGAGCAAATATCCATCATAAGGAATACGGACCACTATAGCGCAAGCTGCTTCCGCCTTTTCTGGGCGACTTCCTAAAAACACACCTACTGCAAGAGAAAGGCAGGCAACAATGAGTAAAATTCTTTTTGCTATTTTCTTCATATACTCTCCTTGGGGACGGTCCTTTTGAGCACTGGTATGTCCTCATGACATGAGGAGTGTCCCTCTGATTTTTATCATTTTCTCAAAATTCACAGGGACACTCCTCTACCCGGGTCAACTTTGTTGACCCTAAGGACCGTCCCCACGTATGCTATGGCATAACACAAATACTATTCGGAACAGCACGACCACCGCGGGTATTTATAAGATTAATCGGAGTCTGTCCACCATAGTAGAGGCCGCAGGAGCCACCACCATCTAAGTTTCCTGCACAGATTGCACCGAAGGCTAGGAAACATTCTGCTTCCATCTGGGTTGTTGCACCAGTAGAGTGGGCATTTCTTCCATCGATGGAAAGAATTAATGTACTTCCGTCTGCTCTAAATCCTACTGCGGTACGAGCATCAATTAAGGTTCTGCTCTGTCCAGCCAGATTCGTCATCTGTCCGTTCTGCACTAAGATAGGGCTACATGCAACGGCATCCCTTACTCCTAAAGATACCGCCTGGCTACCTGTATAGGTACCACATACCGGTATGTTATTTGCAGTAAGTCCAATAATCGTAGAGGCTGTATTTGCTCCGGCAGTACAGCGGCCCTGAGAAATCACGACACCTAGAGGCTGTCCACCATTTCCCTTATAATTCGTATCTACAAAAAATGCTCCATTCACAGCAAGAAGGGCGTGATATCTAGCTGCCTGACTATAAGCACTCGCACCAGGTCCCTTGTCATAATTCAGCTTTGGCATACCAACAAATACTCTGGAGGAATCAGGAATAATCATCATCATTCCTTGCCAGGTATCGCCTGCCACATAGTGAAATTCAATTCCATTTTCCACATATACCTGCTGATCATAGGGAGTCTGTACGATAAATCCGTTCGCCCAAGGGCTGTTAGGACTCACACCACCAGACGCACTGGCATTTTCTCCCATCAAAAAGACGCCGGCAAATACAGCCAAAACTAGAAAAGAAGTTATGATACGTTTTGTTAAATTTTTCATGAATATTTTCCTTTGTTGACTATGCTAAATGATTCAATAAAATGAACCAAGTTCACTATCACTGCATAATATTTATAATACAGAATGCACCAACTTAATATTTTATCGAAAAATACGGATTCTGTCGACTTCTCATTGCTAAAACCAATAAAAAAGGGTGCTACCGCTCTTGCAACACCCTTGTCTACCTCTTATTTTCTTTTTTTCACGGAATCTCTATAGACAATGGAGCCACCCACGACCTTACGTCCAATCTTATAGTCTGGATTCTTAATCTTTTTAAGAATTGCATCCACCGTTGTTTCACTAAGGGTTTCTAACGCGACTTTGTAAGTCGTAAGTTTTGGTTCACACACCGTAGCAAAGATATAGTCATCAAAGCCAACGACGGATACATCCTCCGGCACCTTCACTCCCATTGCCTTTAACTGGTTCACTAAGGAGAAAGCAACTTCATCGCAGTTGCAGAAAAATGCTTTCGGCAGCTGTTTAGGCAGAGAAAGCTCCGTATAGGTTCCGTTCTGCTCGTCACGATCCCCTATGATCCAGGAAGGACGAATCTCTCTCTTCGTTTCCAAAAGAGCACGATAATATCCCAGATATCTATCCATAATAGAACTGGTAGCATAAATATTCCCTACGAAAGCAATACTGTCATGTCCCTGTTCCAACAGATATTTGGTTAACAGATAGGCACCATAAACATTGTCACTTACAATCGCATCCTCGCCAACCTTCTCATCGTAGAAATCCTGCAGTACATGAGGCATTCCCGTCTCTACAATGTGTGACACATAGTGACTCTTCATCTGGCCTAATACGATAACACCATCCACCTTATTATTCACAATCATCGCTGGCAAAATGTCTTTGTGCTCATCCTCCTTGGAGACAATCTCCAAAATACAGGAATAGTTCTGCTTAGACAATTCCACAACATTGCGCTGATACAAATTGGCATAAAAAGCGTTATCCGAGAAGTATCTTTCGGAAACAATAACGCCTATATTCCCACTGACCCCATCCTTAATGGATTTTGCCAATGAATTGTAGCGGTACCCCATAGCCTCCGCTTTCTTTTTGATTTCACGGCGCACTTCTTCGCTGACACCGTCTTTATCCCCCAGGGCTTTGGATACCGTTACAGTACTAACCCCCATCTCTTTTGCAATGTCGCTCATGGTGACATTTTTATTCATATCATTTCTACCCCTGTATATACTTTCTCCGTGCAGATGCAAAACCTGCCATAATTATACCAATCATGCAGTTTCTTATTAAACAATGTGAATTTCGAAATATCTCCCTGCTTCGCATTGTCAGAATTCTTACAACGCTGCAATCTTCTCACACTGCGCCGCACGCTTGATGGCTTCTATACACATACGTCCATTGTGATAAGGACACTTCCAAGGTTCTGCAATGTCCTTTTCCGTATTGGGCTGACCAGCTTCTGATACCTCATAGAACCACTCACTGCCTTCTCTCTTATCAATCTGATAGTCGCGAATGAAGTTCCATTCTGCTTTTGCAGCCTCCAAATAGTCCTCGCGGCTGTTATCCTTCTGGTAACCATTTAGGAATCCAACCAAAGTCTCTGCCTGCACCCACCAAATGCGAGCCGTATTCACTACGCCACGCTCACACTCGTTAGCAAGAGAACTGCCATTAAATGCAACTTTTTTTACATTATTAGTAAGGTCCTTCGTAATAGGAGAAAGCTTTGTTGTATATGCTGCATCTCCCAAAACCTCTAAGCCCCTATCTACTAACCATGCTGTCTCAATGTCATGGCCATAGGAGTAAAGATCGATTAAAGTATTGTACTCTCTGTCAAAGAAGACTTCCTGTCTGTGCTCGGCAGGATTGTAAATCTTATCTGCAATCACATCCATCATCCACTTAATTCGCTCTGCCACCTTTTCATTGTGATCCACACGATATAATTCCGTGTAGGCCTCAAAAACATGGAGCAGAGTGTTCATGGTCTTATCAGCCATAACACCATTTTCGGAAAGTTTATCATTATCGACTTTTTCAAATTTCGCGTTAAAGGCTTCCATATAGCCTAAATCATCGGTGCATTTTGTCTCCACAATATCCTTTAGCTCATAAGCAAGCGCAAGCGCTTCCTTATCTCCTGTTGCTGCATAATAGGAGCTCAGGGCGTAAATCGTAAATGCCTGGTTATAGGTATGCTTTGTGGTATCCTCAGGCTTTCCATCATAGGTCATGGACCAGAATACACCACCATTTTCCTTATCCACACAATAATCTTTTAGGAACGCATAGCCATGCTTTGCCTCTTCCAAAAGACTCTCATCCTTTAAAAGCATATATGCATTGGAGAAGAACCAGGTAATGCGGCTATTTAAAATGCAGCCTTTTACTGCCTTTTTATCTAAGGTAAGATCGTGGGTTAAGAGTCCATAGTACCCACCAAATTCGTTATCTCTAAGATTTTTCCAAAAGGGAATAATGTGCTCTGTTAGTTCTTTTTTGATTTCAGAAATCATAGTTTGCTCCTGTTCTTTGTGAGGATAAAGCCTCTAGTCATTTTTTGAAAACACTGGAATCATTGCCCTACGGCTACGATGGGTTCTGTTATCTAAGCAAAACCCTCTACCCCTACTTTATCATGTTTAAGTAAATTGTAAATATGCATTTAGGTAAATTTACTTAAATTTTATAGTGTCCGTTTTAGGTTTGTTGTTTGCATTGACTAACCACCTGTTTCTCAAATAAAATCATAATTAATAAAGAAGGAGTTTCATCATGGATCTGATATCAATTATTATTCTTGCTGTAGGGCTTTCTATGGACGCATTTGCAGTATCTATCTGCAAGGGGCTAGCATTAAAGAAAATCCGTGTCAAAGAAATGGCCATCGTTGGTCTTTGGTTTGGCGTTTTTCAGGCCCTGATGCCCACCATCGGTTATTTTTTAGGAACCACTTTTGCAAAATATATCAATAAATTTTCTCATTGGATTGCTTTTGCGTTACTACTTCTTATTGGTGGCAACATGATTCGCGAAGCCTTCTCCAAAGAGGAGGACGAACAGACGAACTCCCTTGGTTTTAAGACCATGCTTCTAATGGCAATCGCTACATCCATTGACGCTTTGGCCGTAGGTGTAACCTTCGCCTTAGATAAAACTAATGTTCCAGTAGCCGTATCCATCATCGGTGTTACCACCTTCTTACTCTCTGCCGTTGCAGTAAAACTCGGCTCCCTGTTCGGCGCTAAATATAAAAATAAGGCCGAGTTCGTGGGCGGCCTTATTCTTATTCTGCTAGGTGTAAAAATTCTCCTCAGCGGACTGGGGGTATTCTAATCGGGGACGGTCCTTTTGGGATAAGGAGTGTCCCTTTGGACCCTCCCCGTCAGCTAGCGCTGACAGCTCCCCTAAAAGGGGAGCCTTTTTCTTTTGAACTCTCCGTCGGTTGTTGCTGACAGCTCCCCTAAAAGGGAGCTTTTTTACTACTTCACTGCCAAGTCCACCTGCTGCACAGTTCCAACTTCTCCACGTTCAAAAAGGAAGAAGCCCGTGGAACGAATTAATCCATTCATTTCTCCAGACACCTGGTTATTTAATGAAAACTTCGTTGCAGCCTTAGAAAGGCATATTGCTCCCACACCGATTTCCTTTAGTGAAAGCAGCTTATCTTTTCCCTGACTATCTTTCGTCCACACCTTCAATTTCTGAAAGATGTCATCCGCTTCATCAATCCAGCCATTGCCATCCTGATCATATTTTGCAAGATCAGAAAAACCATCGCCGGATTTAGCACCAAATAGTTCTGAACCATCGTTAATGATGCCATCCCCATTTTGATCAAAGGCTAAGAACCCACTGCCTGACCCAAGACTAGAAATTTCTTCCTTCTTGCCATCAGCATCAAGATCAAATAAAAACTTTTGGTCTGTGACCTCTGCTGCCGGTCCATTAAAATTGATAACCAACGGGTCGAGTAGCGTTCGCACTGCTGGTTCCACCGGATGGGTGCTGTAATAGTATTCTTCAAAGGAACGGGTCATAGAAAGTTCCATCGCAAAAGAAATCTCTCTTCCATCAGCGGTTTTCACATAGCCCTTCGTCGCAAAGGTTGTCTCCTCCGACTCCTTATAGTAGGAAAAGCTTTCTCCATAGTTTGATAACCCGTTCTGCCCAGGTTCCTGCGAAACATCTGGCGCTGGCTCTGCCCCTTGTCCATTCATACCATTTCTAAAAAATCTGCTTCGCCCTGCCATAATCTGATGCAGATGCCGCATAAGATACAGAAGACTCTGTCTTCGCAGTACGGTAGATAAATCTTCTGTCCGCACTTCACTCTGCACACCTTTCAATTCCCCCCGTCGCCCTAGCATGGATCGCTCCATATCTTTCGTGACCTGGTCTGTCATCCCTGCTTTCATTGTTTCCGCATAATACTGGAAGGTTCCCTCATGGGTTGCCGCAGTCCTTGCAGCGCCGCTAGCTACAGCAAATCTTTCTCCCGATCCGCTGGTGCTGCGGTAGCTTCTTGCTGATCCCATGGTTAACCCCATAGAATCAATAATCATTTATTCTTCTCCTTTCTCTACTAACGAATGACTTAGGGATGCTTTCCACCCCCGTCCATTCAAAAATTGGCAAACAAAAAAGAGCCTGCCCCGGAATTCATTTCCACATCGGCAATGAGATCGGGCGGCTCCTTCCGCTTATTTGTTTTATCGGAGAATTCGCTGGAAAAATTAACAGCAATCAGAGGGACACTCCTTGAATCAGAGGGCACTCCTATACCCAAAAGGACCGTCCCCAAAGTGAAGTTACTTCTCAAAATGGAATATCTCGTAGGTCCCCGTATTGGTAAGAAGCGTAAAACCATATTCTCCCGGATGATTTAGGTAACGAAGGCCTGCAGGGAAGACGATATACTCTGTATCGGTAATCATGCAGCTAATCTGCAGTGCTTCGAAGTCAGGGGTTGCACTCATCATCTGTTCAAAGAAAGGACTAATAACTTCATCATAGCCATGCCAGGAGGGGTCTAGCTGTTCCCGTCCAAAGGCCAAAATGATATCCTCGTCATACTGTCTAATATCTTCTAGCAAGGCGGGACAAACTGCGGCAAATACCTGCTCCTCTTCAACCTCTTCCAGGAAGTCAGCCACTTCTATCACTTCCTGCGGAAGCTTATATGGATTCTCTGCTGGTTTAAAATTCCACTGCGTAGTATAAACAAACCTTCCTCCCAAAATCAGTACAACAAGAGAAAGGATTAGTCCCGTTTCCCTGTGTTTTTCAAAAAGAAGGGCTCCTACATAGGATAGTCCGATGGCAATGGGTACCGTCCACCAAAATCTCCAATAGGTCGTGGGATCTACATGCTTCACATAAAAACCATGCACAAAGGGAACCATGATGAGTAGCACCAGCGCAATACTTCCAAAAAATAGCATAGAAACATTACTGCGATTCTTATCCTTCAGCCCCACATAAATGATGCTTACAAAGAATAGAATCATCAGGATGCCACTTCCTGTATATTTTGAATACACACTAAAAACTTCGCTCAAAAGCCTTTCTCCTTAATATATAAGAGAATATAAATGAGACTGGGAATCTGGCAAAGGCCAGTAAAAATAAGCACCGAAATACGGCGATTTCTGATGGCAATCACAACTGCCATAACCATTTCGAAAAATGCCAGGAGTAGCAGTCCAAGGCTGGATGCCAGTGCTCCCACCAGGTTCATCGCAATAAGCAGAATGTATATACCAAAATTCTTTTTTCGAACCTCATCATCTACTCGCTTCTTCTGCCAAGTCTTTCCCGAAAGCAAAAGCATACATAAAAATGCACCAGGAATAGCAAGATTGGCAAGAATAGATTTTCCTTGCCAGGTACGGGTTAAGAAGAACACTTCACTGGTATATATGCTGGTTCCGCCAAAAATTTTAATGCCCGCCATAATCACCATAAAGATGGAGATACGATTCATGTTTCCATCAAATAGCGCCCAAGCGATTTTATAGTAGAGCATATAGGATACAAGGATGAGTACGGGCGGAAGAACAGTGTGCGCAATGATCGTTGCATGCAGACCACTTTCTCTTGCAAGAAGTCCTACATACATGGGGAGCGGTGCTAGCACGTGGCGGTACTGCAAAGCCGTACTGGCCCCTGTATAAGGGTCAATGGTATACATGGCATCCTTACTATCAGCCAGAAGTGCAAGTCCAACATAATAGGCATCATCACCATTTGGCATCATATAAACCACTGCCATAATCATCTGATATAACAGGATTGCAAAAAACAGGATATAGGTAAGCAGATTGGACCTTTTTAGTTTCTTCGGTTCCGGAAAGCACAAAAATGTACTGCCTCCCTTTCGAATAATCTGCGTTATTAACACCAGAAAGCCAACAGAAGACAAGCTCAGAACCAGGATTTTAAATAGTTTCACAAATTGGGAAAAGGTGTGAAATGTCAAAATATAAGGCACTGCCACAATCTGTAGCAGTGCCAAAATCATAATAAATCCATACAAATAAACACTTCCAAAGCGAAGGGAAGATTTACGAAATGCAAATGCGGGCAATACCCCTATGAGCATAGGGAATACCACAAACCATAACGATAAGCTGAGAATTGCCTGCGTCATAACCAAATTCCTATAAATACTTATCACGATTGCAGATCTTTAAATTCTCTACAATCTTCTTAATATCTGCTGCGCTTTCCTTGGCGCAGATAAGGGTCGCATCTTCGGTATCAACAATGATTAAATCACGAAGTCCAACCGCTGCAATTAACTTCTCCTGACCGGAAATAATGCAGTTCTTTACATCTACCGTCATGGCATTACCATCTACAATATTTCCAGAGTCATTTACCGGACGAAGTCTTTCTACGGCAAGCCAGCTTCCCACATCATCCCATCCAAAGGTTCCAGGAATAACAAAGATTCCCTCTTCTTTCTCCATAACACCATAATCGATGGACTCAGAAGGGAAGTTCTCAAATACCCCATTTAATACATCCTTCTCATCCTCTGTACCGAAAGATTCCTTGATGCGCATAAGTCCTGCATAAATCGCAGGCAGATGTTCTTCCATAGAATGTAAAATGGTGGATACCTTCCACGCAAACATACCAGAGTTCCAAAGGTATTCTTCAGACTCTACATACTTCTTCGCAGTTGCTAAATCCGGTTTTTCAACGAAACGCTCCACTTCAAAAGCTCTGCCAAGACTCTTATCCGGTGCAAACTTAATATAACCATATCCTACTTCCGGTGCTGTCGGTGTAATACCGATGGTCACTAAATTCTCTCCATCCTCTGCTACCTTTGCAGCATCCTCCAGGATATTCACATACATTCCCTTATATTTAATCAAATGGTCTGAGGGAAGCACATACATAATGGCATCCTCATACTTCTTCTGAATATGAATTGCTCCAAGACCGATACAAGGCGCTGTGTTACGTCCTACGGGCTCGCATAAGATGTTCTCCTCTGGAAGCTCCGGGAGCTGCTGTCTAACCAGTTCCTTGTAATCCTTATTGGTTGCTATATAGATATCCTCCATGGAAACAACCGGAAGAATTCTCTCTACCGTCTGCTGAATCATGGTCTTTCCATCACCAGTCAGACACAAGAACTGCTTGGGCATATTCTTACGGCTTCTGGGCCAGAATCTTTCTCCCTTACCGCCTGCCATAATGAGTGCTGTTTTCTTCATAATGGAATCTCTCCTTAAAATTCATCCCCTCATAAAAGGAATCATAAAATATGCAGCAATCAATGCTGCCACTTTTTAAAATTATACCCCCTATAAATAGGGGGTGTCAAAAAAGGGGCCCTCACGAGCCCCTTTTCTATTTTTATCGCTGTGCAATTGCATTCCAGAAATTCTCACCAAGTGCATCAGCATGTTCACGTCGACTTACTATATCTCTAGAAATCTTCGCCTGTGCTTCTTCCACCTCTTCGAAAATCTTCCTGGTAGCTCTCGACAAGTTATTTAGGGTATCCGATATTCTATCAGCCTCACGGATTAGACTCCTATACTCCTGTTCTAATCCACTATTTGATAGACGAAGTGACTTCTTCAATACATTTACAATATCCGTTGCCACATCTCGCTCACGCGCATATGCATCTGCAAGCTCATCTAATTTATTCGCATTAAATGCTATTTCACCCTTCATAATGCCTAGTTAACCAACTTCATTGCATCGAATGCAGTCTTAGCAGACGTCTTTGCAGCTTCAGCGCCCTCAGTAACAAGTTTTCCAACTTTTTCACCAAATTCATCCATCTGCTTCAAAGTTTCCTGCAACATCTTTAAGCTTGCTTCAGTCATTCTCTTAGACTTTCTAACCTGCTCAATGTTATCTTCGATAGACTGCTTGGTTGCTTCATAGTTCTGGTCACTACCATCCATGAATGTGTCAAGCTCAGTCTTTCTAGTCTGATAATCGGTCATTGCAGCATCAAGATCTGTAATCAAATTCTGTAATTTTGCAATTTTCTGCTCATAGGAGCTTTTTGATACCTTTAATCTTATTTCAACGTTTGCCATTTTCTATGCCCCTCCTCAACTTAGTCAAATCCTAATGCCTGCTTAACCAGGTTCTTTCCTGCATCAAGAACACTGTTCAAAGCACTAAGAATACCATCTACAACGGAAAGAATCTGATTCATTCCTTCGAATACCTTGGTTGCACCTTCAACAATTCGGGTACCATAATCGTAGATTTCATCAACGAAGGAGCTGTCTGCATCATCCTTTACCTGCTGTAAAGCCTGACCAACTTCCTGAAGGAGTCTCTTGGTCTGTTCATTCAGACGGCTTACTTCACGCTGCCATACTTTTGCTGCATCAGCGCTTTTAATACTTAAATTTCCTGCTGCCATTTTGTTTTATACCTCCATTATAGTTTTTTTGTATTGCTACTGATTTATTTTAACACACTACATACCATTACTCAAAGATTTTTCTTGGTCTAGCATGTTTTTTAAACGCTCTTTTAGTTTTTTCAATTTACTAAGAGTCTTCTCTTCACCTGAGATATAAAGTCTCATCAAATCGCCTCCAAGTGCTTCCTCAATAATTTCCTCATTATTCTCGCATCTTCTTATCAGATCCTCACACCGTCTGATAGCCTCCTGCAGGCTGTTAACCAATTCATAATTCATATACTGCTCCTACCTATATCATCATCATGTGTTCACCATCTAAGACGCCATAATCCTTCAATCTCTTCTGCGGATTTAACAATTCCTCTGGATTTAACTTCATAAGCATTTCACTTCCTGATATTAAATACTTTCCTCCACAGATATCAAACACACCTTGTGCAACAATCTTTGTCAGCGATTCAATAACTACATCATCCGGCACAAACATATCATACTTTTCCCCAATCACTGGGACACTTAGCGAAATCAACACTTTAGCCACAATATCACCTCTTTCTAAATAATAGGATTCTCATCAGGATCACCATTATCTGTTAACAATTCTCCACAAGGCATACGAAGAGAATACAGACTATCTCGATAGTTCATGATGAAACGATTATACTTCATTTCCACCTTTGCCCTACTATATAATTCTGTTCTTGCAGTCATAATAATCTGTTTATCATAGCAACCACCAAACAGTAGTCCAAACTGATTACTACAATAGCTATCTACCAACGACTGATTCCGTAATTCATAATCCTCCGGATAGAATCCTGCCATAAAGTATATGTTGTACCCTTTTAATCGCTTAAAGAATACATTCTCATAATTGCCCATAAGAATCTGCTTGTCTTCAGTATCCTCAATACGACAAACGTCTCCCAGACTTTCAAACACAACCAACAATGGCTTCGTCCGTTCCTTTATGTACTTATAAGCCTTTTGTACTCTATTCTTATCCGTCGCGGGAATACCATTATTTTGACAGAACTCATCGCGGAATACATTGCGATCCGTAATTTCTTTAATGATTCTCTCATGAAGCATCTCAATAGTTTCCTGACTTGTATCATATATCGACGCATTATTCACATGAATGGCTTTCTTATCCCCATAAGATGCAAATACACTGTCAGAATTCTTCTTCAGAACAATCACTTCCATATTGTTCTGTTCAGCCATATACATCATATTTTCGAAAACAGGACGAATTCCCAAAGGATTTCCAAAATACATTGCCATACAAGTCAACTGCTGCAACGGCATAGCAACCTTCTTCATATCCTTCAACTGATATCCTAACGGGATTCTGTCAGTCTTGAATCCGTTGACAAAGACATCATATGGTTCATCTTCTCCAGTCATCGGCAAGGTCAATGCACGGGTGACTCCCTGGTTCTTCTCAATAATTGCATCAAGACGTTCTTTAAGAAGTTTGCTTCTAACCTGCTCCTCCTCATGCGCATCGGGCATAGCCACATGATATTCTAATGGTGTTCCCTTGTGAATACATACACCTCGACCAGCAGTAGCAGCTATCTCAATATGTACTTTTGCATCCAAGATATCAGCATACTCATACTTATCTTTTGCTTGAAGTGCAATCTTATAATCGATTTCCTGACGTGCTCTACTGTGTAACTCATTAAGATGATTAATAGCTACAATATAGCGAATACCATAAGCACCTGCTTCTCTAATATATTCGTACAAAGAAGCATTGATTGACTGTCCGTTATTTAGAGAGCCAATATTTGCATAACCATCAATGACCATAAAAATCAGCGGTAATTTTGCGATTTTAACATACGCCTCGTAAGTAGATACATCAGCCTGTGCAAACAATTCCTTTCTCTTTGCAATGATGTCCTTTAGCATATCCAAGAGACGATCAAAATCAGCGCCATTATCCTCTGTCAAGTATGCACCGCAATGTGGCAATGCGGAGAAAGGTCTAAGAACTCCGCCTGACATATCAAGAATATAGTAGTTGAATTCCTCCGGAGAATGGTTCTCGGCCATAGAGTATAACATCGTTCGAATAAGATTACTCTTACCACTACCACTATTACCCGCGATTAGCATGCTACGTATAGTAAGCATATCAATCATGAACGGGAACTGTTCCTGATGTACCGGATCATCAATCTTTCCTACCAACGCTGAGTAGTCAGAATAGCCCTCTAAAGCAGGATGATTGTTTGCTTCCTGCTTTATGTCATCATATTCCATCTGTGCAGGAAGTGGTTCACACCACAGCTGTCCCGGCACAATTCCCATCTCCTTTGCAAGATCAGAGAGATACTTAACAATAGATACAATCTGTTTTCCTTCAGAAAGATTCGTATCTTTCTTAGGCTTTGCCTCGATAATGGTCTGTCCCATATTATCGATGAAATTAACAGAATTATCCTTTTCAACAACCACTTCATCCTTAGGAATATAATCTGCACCGCACCATGCAGATTGTCCCATGGAGAACAGTTCATTATATCCAACCTGCAGATAAAAACGACCTGTATTTCTAATCTCTGCTGCTTCCGGACGCTTCAGCATTTCCTCACTATCATTTCTAGTTGCAACACGAAGACAGATTCTAAATTTACTATTACTCCAAATCTGATCATTAACAACACCCGCAGGACGCTGGGTCGCAAGAATCAAGTGTACACCAAGGCTTCGTCCAATACGTGCAATACTAATCAGTTTCTCCATGAACTCCGGCTGCTGACTCTTTAACTCCGCAAACTCATCGGAGATAATAAACAGATGCGGCATAGGCTCGCTAACCTGTCCATTTCGATATAGTTTCTGATAATCATAGATATCCATCGTACTCTCATCAGAATTACCCTTTGCTTTCTGGAACACCGCCTGTCTTCGCTTAAGCTCACTATCAATAGAAAGTAACGATCTTGAAATCGCTGCTCCATCCAAGTTCGTAATAGTACCTATAACATGAGGTAAATGGATTCCCTTCTTCTCACTTACAAATGCGTCAGTAAGACCACCACCCTTATAGTCAACAAGAACAAAAGCCACCTCATCCGGGCTGAAGTTTACTGCCAAAGAAAGAATATACGTAATGATAAATTCAGACTTACCGGAACCCGTACCACCTGCAATCAGACCGTGAGGACCATGATACTTTTCATGAAGATCCAGCATAAAGTACTTGCCATCTGTTCCCAAACCAATAGGAACAGCAAGACTTTTGATAGGATTATTATCCTTCCATCTGCTGAGTGGATTCAGATGTTCGACACGGCCAGCCTCAAACAAATCCATAAAGGTAATCATATTGGGCAAAGCAAACTTTGCTCCCTCCATGTTTAACTTTGTATGGCACAATTCCTGCAAACCAGTAAATGCTAACTGCTGGTTAAATATATCTAAGGAGAATGGCTGAACCTGATTCTTTGCTGCATACAATGTGATTAACTGATTACCGTTATTTTCATGACAAGCAATCACTTTTTTGCATTCTTTCGGCATTCCTTCAAAAGCTGCAATGATAGAGAAATTGTTGTATTCGTCACCCTCTTGAATCTTCTTCAAGCATTCAATACTCTCATATACTTCCTTATCTGTGGCAACAATTACGTAAGACTTGAATCCCTTATCTGTCTTTCCATACTGTTTCTTCTGATACTCTAGTTCTTCAATCTGCTTGATAAGATACTTATTAAGTTGCTGCGCATCTGTTGCATTCTCGCAATAGAAACGAATCGTCTTTTTATCATCCCAGTTATGGGGAAGATATTTAACATATTCATACTGACTACGATCGTCCTCTCCTGCAATCATAATGAGCTTAGCTTCGTCATAACTATGCGTCATAACAAGTTGCATAATGATATGGTGAATCATTTCATGACACTTGGATTCCGGACCTGCTACACCAACAACAAAGTCATCTTTTAAGTCTAAAAGAACTGGACCATTCTTGATTCGATAATCTGCTTCTGCCAATTTATACATTGCTGTCAGCAAATCATCCTCGTCCATAACCAGTCTTTTCATAGGAGCTTTCACCTTAGCAAGGATAGGCACATCTCCGGAACCAATACGAAGTCGTAGAAAATCTGTATCATATTTCCTTCTTTCCCATAAACGATTCTTATTAACCGGGAACTGAAGAACTTCTCCTAAGGACGGATAAACTCTGTTCAGGATTTTGGACTCTCTATCTATCTCCTGTGCAATCTTTTCAGCTGCTTTTTGAAGGTATTCTGTATAAAATTCTTTTCGCTTACTTTCGTACTCTTTTCTATCTTTTTCCGAAAATCCCTGCATAATAGAGGGCATAACCAAAGAAGAAGCTATAGAAAGCAAATTCCCCGACATAAGTGATTGACCACTCATAACAAGCTGATTGCTCATTCTGAGGGCTAACGGAACTTTTTCTCCCATCATCTTCATCGGAGGGCCTTCTAGCTCAATTTCCTCGGTGGACAAATCTTCGCACAGTCTGATTACTCGATCAAAATTCTCTTCTTCTTTTACTTCATATTTTTTTGAAAAGAATACATCTGTCGTATCCTTAATCTGTCTGAGTTTTGGGTTTGTAATGGTTGCTCTTCCATCCCCATTGTTCATAGCAATGAAGCCAACACCAACAATAATGTATAAACCAAGGATATAAACAATATCACCAATTGCCAGTTCTTTCGCGCCTCGAACCCGCATATCATTAACAAATACACCATTCGTACTATTCATATCCGTGATGTACCACTTATCATTCTCCCACTGCAAGCTCATATGAGGCGAGGAAACCATCTGGTTTGGATAGCAGACATCACATTCATTCTCTTTTCTACCAAATGTAATGGTGTTGTGAGGTTCAAGGTAGTAAGGCACAAACTTATTGTTGTTATAAACCATCTCTACATAAAGAAGATATTCATTGTCTGCTGCAACAACTCTTGCTAGCGTATTCTCCGTTATTTCAATGGTACTACCGCTACCAGCCTGAGATTCAAAATGCCCTCCTCTTACGCAATTTGCTACCCACTTTTCGCCAATACCATCAATTTTAACAATTGTATCTTTCTTTCCATTCACTTTCTTTACAAATGAATAGTGACCCTCCTTTTTTGCAGGAAGGCTAATGGTTTGAAGATCTGCTCCCTTTTCCAGAAGCACCACTTTTAGTGTTGTCATTTCTTCCATGTTTTTACCCCATACCTTTGTTTATTATTTTTTATTTAATTCGCATATTTTTTCGTAAATTTCCACAATAAATTATACTCTACGAGCCAAAAACTTGTCAAAAAAAACGGGGGTGTTATAATTTATTTATTGGGCTATTTTTACGGCCCATACGAGACTGTTTACCTCATCGAAGTCTTCGCTTATTGAAAGCTACAAGGGAGAGTTTTATGTTATCAATCGTAATTCCTACATTTAATGAAAAAGACAATATTTATCCTTTGGTAGAGCAGATTCATGCCGCTCTTCCCAAGGTGAAGCACGAGATTATTTTTGTAGATGATAGTAAGGATGAAACACCAGAAATCATTCAGAAATTGGCTGAAACAGATTCTTCCGTCGTCCTTCATCACAGAGAAAACGAGAAGGGCCTGGCTACTGCGGTAGTAAAGGGCTTTTCTTTAGCAACTGGTGACTACGTGGCTGTCATGGATGCAGATCTTCAGCATCCCCCCGCAGTCCTTATGGACATGTACGCTTCCATGAGCACCCATGCGGATATGGCCATCCCCAGTCGTTTCATTCCCGGCGGTAGCGATGGTGGATTAAATCTATACAGAAAGATTGTCTCTGGCACCGCTAGATATATCGGAAAGATTATCCTTCCCTGTCTACGTAAGATTACCGACCCTACCAGTGGACTATTCATGATTAAAAGAGAACTGCTAGAAGGTGTTGAGTTAAATCCCATCGGTTGGAAGATTATGATTGAAGTTATTGCTATGTGCAAAGTTAAGCGTGTTATTGAAACACCTTATACCTTCCAGGATAGAACCGCCGGCGAAAGTAAGCTTTCCACCAAGGTTACCCTGCAGTACTTAAAGCAGGTTTGGAATTTAAGATTCCATGCAGCCAATAAAGGCAAGGGCATGAAGGTTGCCAAGTGGAGTCAGAAGAAGTTGAAGGAAGTGAAAGAGAGATATTAAAAACTGCACTGTAAGGCGCAGGATGTGAAAAGGCCGATGAAACATCGGCCTTTTTAATTTGACATATTCCTTCAACAATTACTGCAAATTCTATATTCTTTTAGCATACTACTAGTCAAACACAAAGTTATTATAAATATCCTCTATCGTTTTCAATACTCTAAGGCTAATTTTCTTAGGGAAATTTTAATCTTCAACGAGCCATAAAGTTTTCATGATGTACCTACCAGTAACAGCTTTCCTCTACTACATCGGATTTCTGAACTTTCTCATTTTCTGCGGGTCTAACCCAGGCATCATTGTAAAGTTCGGATACTGGTTCAAAGTTATCCCATCTCCGCCCCTTTATGCCAAACAGTAGTTGCAATGCACCGCCCATATGTACAGCCTGTTTTCCGGCTGCCTTTATCTTCGCCGCCAAGGGGAATCCGTAGGCACCGCAGCCAATCAGAGCGATATCAAAATCCTGCTCCATAGCCTGTGCATACATATCTTCAAGTGCTTCGAACCAGGTCGCATACCGCTCATCTTTTTGGCCTGCGATTGTCTGAACCGCCTTCACTGTCCTTAGTTCAAATTCTGGCAAGATGTCTTTATTGGCAAATAATACTTCTCTCTTTTGATACTGCTTCTCTATAGTCTCCGCAAAGGGATGAATCACTAATACTTTTTTATGTAGTAATGCCCTGCTCCACGGCTTCTCATAATAATATGGCTCCATGGTTTCCAACACCGAATATGCCGCATCCGGCAGAAATCTCTTGTTAATTTCATCCTGCAGAAAGATCTCCCATACGCCGATCAAATCTACCTGACTGCAACAATCCACAAATAATTCCTGAAATCTATATAACTGCTCCCTATCATCCGGGAAAAAACCAGCTTGATTGGTTATTTTAAATCTGACTTCATCAGACAAACCACCAAATTTACCGCCAGCCTTCTCATACAACACATCTGCAATTACTCGAATCTCGTTGGAGCCAAAACGCCCCGCCATAAAAGGCTTACCCTGGGTAATCATCTCATAAACCTTATCATTCCCATCTTCGCCATTTAAAACAGGCTTGGAATAAGACTGTTTAAAAATATTTTTCTTAAACAATTTCCTACCTATGCCATTGAAAGCATTTTTCATTCGCTGGCGCTCATACTTCCGGCAAAAAGCTCGATTCGACTTTTTCATTTGTTTGCTAGTATTTTCTTGCATATATCTTATACTCATCCATTCTTATTTATGCGAGAATTTCATTTTTTGATACACTTAGCTTTATTTCCAATATGGTCCATATTCCACTTTTGATGCCTCTGTGGGCTTTTCTTCAATAGGGTAGGTCCAGTTTTCGTTATAGTAAGGTGCAATATCCTCCCGGATGTGAAGTTCACCACCTTCACGGGTGCCATCCCACCGTTTCCCCATAATGCCAAACAAAATCTGTAGGGAACCTCCCATATGGATAGCCTGGCGACCTGCTTTTTTAATTTCTGCTGCCAGTGGAAAACCATAGGCACCACAGCCTAGTAAGCACACATCAAAATCCCTTGCTAGGATTTCTCTTTTCATAAAATCTAGGGCTTCAAACCAAGTAGCGAACCGCTCATCTCGTAAATCCCCCACCGTCATCAGCGCTTGATACGTTTCCAAAGATGCAAATTCTGGCAGGATATCCGTTCCCACAAATAACTTTTCTCGTTTTACATATTGCTGCTCTACGGACTTTGGAAATGATGTCACAACTAATACTTTTTTACCAGCAAGAGCGTGGGACCAAGAATGTTTTATCATACACACATCAAACAACCCCAGATTCTCCGCAACGACCAAATCTGGTGCACCACAAGTATTGATAAAATAGTTCTCACAAAGCTGCTTATTTGCAGCTAAAATATCCATCTGGGAAAGGGCATCTTTCGTCACACGGTTGAATTCATCACCAAGATCTATATCATTAGGAAAAAATCCTGCACAATTGTATAAGTTGTCCATAGTAAGGGCATACTTATTTTTCTTTTTAAACTCATACATTCGCATGACTGCAGCTTCAAATAATCCCATACGCCCAGCCGCAAATGGCTTATCTCCACATAATAAAGAGGCAAGTCTTTCACTCGCCTCATCATTACTTACATTTATACGCTTCGTATATGTTTTTTTTCTATAAGGACCACATTTCTGCCTAAGGACATAATCCGCGGCATAACGGGTCCAAGTCAATTTGGATGCCATGTGCTATCTAATTAGTTTTAAATCTTAACTTTCAAATCCTGACCTTTATTCTTAGGAATTGTTTTTTATCCACAGTATTTTCTCGAAAGGTTTTTCTTTTTTTATTTTACATATCCCTTATACCACTGCGCAAATTTCCTTAATCCCTCCCGCAGCGGTGTTCGGGGTTTATACCCAAAATCTCTCTCTAAATCACTGGTATCCGCATAGGTAATTGGCACATCCCCCGGCTGCATGGGTACCAGTTCCTGATGAGCCGCAAAATCATAATCTGCCGGAAGCACGCCTGCTGCCACCAATTCTTCCTGCAGAATCTGCACAAATGACAACAACTCCACTGGACTACTATTTCCAATATTATAAATACGATATGCAGGTACCGGCAGTCCGTCTGCACCAGTCTGTTTTGCAGGTGCCTTCTGCATGACTCTCACCACGCCCTCAATAATATCATCAATATAGGTAAAGTCTCTTTTGCAATTTCCGTAGTTAAATATCTTTATTGTCTCGCCCTTACGAAGTTTCTCCGCAAACCCAAAATACGCCATATCTGGTCGTCCGCATGGACCATACACCGTAAAGAATCTAAGACCTGTGCAGGGAATTTCGTAGAGCTTACTGTATGCATGAGCCATCAATTCATTACTCTTTTTGGTTGCAGCATATAAGGATACTGGTTCATCCACCTTATCCTTTGCAGAATAGGGTATCTTAGAGTTGGTTCCATATACAGAAGAGCTAGAGGCATATACTAAATGTTCTACTGGGTACGCTCTACATGCCTCTAAAATATTATAGAAGCCCATCATGTTAGAGGCCATGTAAGAATCTGGATTTTCTATAGAATATCTAACACCGGCCTGCGCCGCTAAGTTCACAACAATATCCGGATGGTATTTTTCAAAGATAGACTGCACAAACTCTTTGTCAGCTATGGTGCCCTGACAGAAGTCATAAACAATATTTGATTTTCCTGAAACCATCTCTTTTATTTCTGTAAGTCGTTCTTCTTTAAGGCGTACATCATAGTAGTCCGACATGTTATCAATGCCAACTAAGGTGAGCTTTTCACCATCAGAAATAAGGCGCTTCGCAAGATTGGAACCGATAAAACCGGCAATACCTGTGATTAATATAGTTTTATCCTGAAAATAATTATTCATCATTAATCAAATATCTCAAAACATATTCTCTGACTAATAACTATCATTCCAGAGACTTTATCTTTCTTAGTTCTCTCCGACAGTTTCCTAGTCATGCTTTCTATACTTTAACTTATCTCTCTGCACCTGCTCAATGGGGAGAATCTCCTCGCTCTTATAAGATAATGCATCGTACGTCTGGGCAAGATTTCTTTTTAATCTTCGTAGACCATCTGGCTCTAGTGATGCGGCATGATCCGTGCCCTTCCAAGTGCGGTCCAAAGTATAATGTCTCTCAAACACTTCTGCCCCTAAAGTAAGCGCAGCCACATCAATGGCGATACCATTATGGTGTCCCGAGAAGCCGATTCGTTTTACGCGAGAGCCATAAGTTTCACGAAGTCGAGTAATCTCTAAAAGGCAAACGTCTTTCATGGGTACGGGATAGCCTGAGGTACAGCAGTATACTGTTAAGTCCTTTGCTCTCCCCTCTTCCTCAAATAACTTTACAATCGCTTCTTCTTCAGCGTGGGTTGTCATGCCAAAGGAAATCTGAATCTCTCCATTATAATTCTGGCACAGCCAACGAAGCATCTCATAATGATTATTGCAGGCAGAGGGTATCTTTATAAATTCCGGTTTTAAAGATGCAATCTCCTTAGCAGAAGTTAAATCCCAGACAGAGGTGCTATAGACAATCCCTTTTTCTTCACAGAACGCCTTCAGTTCTGCATGCTGCTCCACTGTGAACTCCAAAAATTCCCTGTGTTCTCCATAGGTTGAACCATAGGAGTTGGCGGGATTAGGATGGGGTGCATCGTACTGCTCCTTTGTAAGCAACTCTCTATTACAACGCTTCTGAAACTTTACCGCATCTACCTTGCAAAAGGTAGCCGCTGTTTCTATTAATTCCTTTGCTATATCCATTTGTCCCATATGGTTACAGCCGATCTCCGCAATCACATAGGGTTCTTTATAATCTATACTCATAACTCTCCATACTCAGGATTCTTCCCCTGATGTGAAAAATCCTACTATACTATCACGTTTCAAATCCTACCAACTGGTTCTTCCACCATCCAGCACGACCGTAGCACCAGTCATATAAGAACTTGCACCAGATAACATGTAAAGCACTGTTCCTACATATTCATCCGGATTGGACATGCGTCCCATGGGAATGAGATTGGATAATTTTCTCACAAATTCTTCATCCTGCCCATTAGCAAGACTAGCAGGACAAAGCGTATTTACGCGAATCCCCTTCTGTGCCCAATATACCGCAAGATATTTTGTAAGGCCAATAATACCATGTTTTACAACAGAGTAGGATACTGGTTTGACAATCTGCTCTTCTTCTGGGATTCCTTCCTTTCGGTATACCCTCTGATCAGGAGAAATAAGGCCATAATCCGAAGAAATATTAATGATTACGCCTGCCTCCTGCTTCTCCATGACGCCACCAAACACCTGAGCGCAGAGCATTGCTCCCGTAAGTCCAACTGCCACATCTGCATTCCATATATCCACGGGAAAATCAGGAAACTTTGTTGCTGCAAGATTCTTTGAACCACCTTCCACTTTGGGATTATTTGCCGCATTATTAATCAGTGCATCAATATGACCATACTTCGTCAGAAGCTCATCTCGTACCTTTTCCAGTTCCTCTCTCTTGGTAATATCCACAACAAAGGTCTCAACAGTCCCTTCACCATACTCCTCCAAAAGACTGGACTTCACTCTTTGCATACCAGCATCTACAATATCTAAAAGTACAGGAATCCCTTCCCCTTCCATAACCGCTTCTGCATGTTTCATACCGATGAGTCCGCCACCACCTGTAATAATGACTACCTTATCTTTAATCAAGAATTGGTCCATGTAATTTTTCTTCATTACACATATCCTCCCGCTTTCTTTGCCATAAGCACTAACTGGAGTCCTTTGATTCCCTCTGTAAGTGGAATCTCTTCTTCTGTATTGTTCTCTATGCTACTGAGAAAGCTTCTGAGCTCCGTGATAAACATATCGTTTCGCTGAAAGTTCGAAAAATTCTCCGTATGCGCCTCTCCATCTTCCTGGTAGAGTGTTATCTCTGCTTTGTTAAAATCTAGAATAATCCTTCCCTCGTCACCAATTACCTCACAGATATGCTTAGGAGGATAAGATAAGAAATTGGAGCAAGAGGTAACACTAATCGTTTTTCCCTGATAGGTAGTCTTATAGGAAATTACAGCATGATCTTCCACATCAATCTTTAATCGACTATTCTTTCCCATAACTGCTGTCACTTCTGTCGGCATACCAAAAATCCACTGCAAATAATCCAAATCATGAATTTGCAGATTCAACACTGGCCCCCCACCCATTTCTGCGAGAGCCATATACGTAGTACTGTAATCTTCATAGGTATGCATCGTCGTCAGGCGTTCTTCAAAAGTCGCTTCTACCTGTACAACCTGCCCTATGGCATTCGCATCTAATAATTCTCTGAGTCTTGCTACGCACGGATGATATCTATTTTGATATCCTAAAAAGATATGGATTCCTTTTTCTTTCTGCAGCATCTGCAGTTCTTCCACACCTTCCCAAGTATGTGAAAGAGGCTTTTCAAGAAAAAGGTTACATCCTGCCTTTGCCGCCTCCAACGCGCACTCCATATGCTTGCTAGTGATATTGGTTACAAATACAATATCCGGCTTTTCCTTTAATGCGGACTCCATGTTATCAAAAACTCTGATGGCGTACTCTTCTTCCAAATTAATGCCGTCCCGAATCTGCATCGTATCAGAGAAGGTCTGCTGCAAGCGTCTTACACGATAAGCCAGAAACTCGACTTGATTGCCTAATACCCTCTTTAGGTTACGTACATGTCTCTGACCAATGCTTCCCAGACCTATCATTAATATCTTATATTTTCTATCACTCATGATCGCCAGTCTTCCAATTTCTTATAGTTTTCCTGTAGATACTTCACCACTTCACAGGAATGTCCCGCAATATAGTACTCCAAATACTCCAAATCCTTCATAGCATCAACATCTACACCACCAGGGACCACATAGCCAATCATTTTATCGCCATGCATTAAATCATTATTTACAATGAAACTAGTACGTAAAACATCTACGTAACCATCCGGAATATACACGTCTTCAAAAGCCTGCCGAGGGTTATTGGCTTCATCTAATGTAAGGTCATCACGGATGCTCTTATAATATCCGTCTTCCCGAAGATTAAACCACTTATAAGGAGTATTTGACGCCAGATGGGCCGAACGAAGAGAAGTTGCTGATGCATCTGCCTTCATACGAACAATCGCTTCTTCTACCACGTTAACTTCACGCATAGGATAGGTAGGGCGCATATGAAGAAAATACTCCGGTACCTTTCCCTCATTCTGATATAGCCAGTTTATGGCATGTTCCATGAACTCAATATCTGTGGAATTGTCCCCGGCAATCTCTGCAGGACGAAGAAAAGGCGTCTCTGCACCGTAATATCTTGCAATCTCAGCATACCCCTCGGAGTCTGTGGAAACGATAATTCTGTCCACACCTTTCGCCATTTTAGATGCTGCAATAGCATAGGCAATCATAGGATAGCCTAGAAGCGTTCTGATATTTTTATTTTTTACGCCCTTAGATCCTGCTCGAGCAGGAATAATGGCGCAAACCTTGTCTTTCTCTATTGCGTTTAAAATTGATGCATCCATAACGAATTCCTTCTTTGACTGATGACTGCGCTTGTTGTTCATCTGTAGACTCGCAAACGCTTCGCTCTTTGCTCGTTAAACAAATGTCACATAGTGACATTTGTTTACATTATACCATTCTTATATGTATAGACACTACTCTGCCAGTATCATTCTAGCCACTTCGCGGAAGACACCTTCTCCGCCTTTTGCTTCAGTGACATAATCTACAACGCTGCGAGCTTCAATCTGTCCGTCTGCTGGTGCGATGCTAAAGCCAACCGCTTTCAAGAGTTCTACATCGCCAATGTCATCCCCAATATAGGCAACCTGTTCCATGGTGATCCCATACTTTTCACAAAGGCTCTGCATAATAGGAAGCTTGTCCTTTGCTCCAGGGAAATATTCATCAACCTTTAACTTTGCAAAACGACGCTCATTTAAGGTCACATCTTCTCCTGTAATGACTGCGGTGATAATGCCTGCCTCTTTAAGCAGATTAAAACCTACTCCATCGCGGGTACAGAACTTCTTTAATTCATCTCCATTTTCGGAGTAGTACATGCCAGCATCGGTAAGACAGCCATCGCAGTCGGTGGCAACCAGTTTGATATTGGATGGTATTTTATAATTGTTGTTTATAAACATATGATTTCTTTCCTTGCATAATGTTGTAACAAGTCATCTAAGTCTCTTGGTACATTTTGTAAAAACATCCTCTATAACTCTCTTCATGTTCGAAAGCACAATTGCAGATCCTAATGATATGATGGTTAACCACATAAAAATCGCCAGAGAATATTTAGGCCAAATCACCATTCCTGTACACCAATAGTAAAGATACACGGGATGAGCAAGCCACAGATAAGTACCATACTTCCCAAAATATTCGCCGACTGAATTAAGGATTCGTAAATCAAGAACTTTTTTCAAAACAATCACTGCATACACAAAAATAGGTACAATGATAATATCTACCCACTCATAACCCTTATTATATACATAATAGATACGGCAAACATAAGAAATTACAACCAAAAATATAGACAATAATATCTGAATTATTTTGTTTGAAAAACATGAATATATTTTTTCATAAATCCGATTTTTCTCAATAATGACTGCCATTATTGATATCCACAAGTAAATACTTACATACCTGTTAACTTTAGCCATTATAAATCTTGTATACGGACAAATAATCAATCCAATTATTAGTGTTAGCGCCGCAATAATAATTATTCTTTTATATCTATACTTCTCAAGATGATTATATATACATAAAAACAAACTTACACCAACCAATATTATTATATATTGTTCAACATACCACCATTCTCCATATATTTGGTTGGGCTGATAAAAAAAACTCCTTAATAACACTCCAACGCTTGTAATCTTTATTCCAAAAAAAGCAACTCCTAATGGAACATACAATAGAAACGCAAACCAGTACATTTTCATAAAAGAAAGATACTGCCTGAATCCAACATTGAGAATACTCTTTATTGACTTTCGTTCCGATGTCTTGACTGATAAACCATAGCCACTTATAAATGCAAATATACCTACACATATTCTGCCAAATACAGCAACATTAAGTTCCCATGACCTATTAAGTGCAATGTGTTCAAAGTGGCAATACTGATTAAATAAATGGTGGTAAATCAACAATAGTGCCGCCACTCCATGTAACCACTTTGAATCTTTTTTAGAAAAAAACGTTTCTCGCATCTTAATCAGGCTCCACATCATTCGCTTCTATTAAAGCAAATGCTCTTTTAAGTTTTTCATCAAAATTTTCACTTTTCGCCCAGTTACTTCCTCCAATGATATGCATCCATGTATCATCAAATATTTGTACTAGATTTTTTTGATTATCATTTTCTAACGCTTTCTCTCCAGGCATTATTCTCAAATTTTTACGATCCGAAAACGCCAACTCTGACTTATTAAGTTTACAAAAGATTGTTTCATAATTCATCGATCCTGTATCCCCATATAGCTGGGATGACATAAAGTCAAAATGCACTTTACTCTCAAACTGTGTACAATCAATAGCAAACAGTCCTGGCCAAAGATACCACCCTTTCTTTTGGGGTTCATGCCGGCAGGAATAACCCCATACTTTCTGCCCTCCATGAAAAATACTTTCAAATTCTATTTTTTTCATCAAGAAAATGTCGTGATCCAAGAAAACAATTTTCAGATTATTGATATGGACTTTTTCCAGAATCTGGTAACACGCCCAATTCAATGCCACTGAATGATCATACGCTCCCAGTTTCATTGCACTAGGTTGTCTAACGTATACAACATGTGAATGCATATTACATACGTCTTCTATTTCACCATCCATTTTTTTATTTGAATTATCCACAATCAAATGAAGGTATGTACCCTCGCAGTTTTCCAATAAATTTTCAATTTGTCTTTTTATTAATTCGGCATTATTAAATGCAATTGTCACAAAAACACACGAGGATAATTCTATTTTCTTTAATACTTCATCATTTGCTTTTCTTTTTAAATAGCGGGGTACAAGAATCTTATTGATAAAAGTACTCTTTAATACCTTCCACTTATGTATTATCCATTTTTTCATTATTTTCCTTCCCCATGGTGATTCCATATTTCTCACAAAGTCTCTGTGTAATTAGGAAGCATTTCATTTCCTTTTTCGGAACATCATTTCACTTTAATTTTTATCCAGTTTTCCGGGTAAAATTCTCCAGACCACACCGAGTACTCTGGGCATATGACCACTTGTTCCTTATTACCATTCAAATAAGCCGCCCACCAACTATACGTACTGTTTGCTATGATATTATTCTTGCACTTACTCATTAAATAAATATCATCAACAGAATAATTTTCTGATTCATATTCGGCAGCTATAAACTCAATGTCATCTGTCTGCATCTTAGAAAAGTAATTTATGGCATACTCTTTATCATCCGAAAATATGTAAACTTTGATAGTACAATCAAGTTCATTTCTTAATCTCTCTAATGCCTGGTCATAATAGTGCATGGGAATATTCCATTTAGCATCTAAATAATCCCCCCTTCTAACATGAAGCGCAACACTATTACTTTGAGACATACTTAAAATCATATCTTCTGCGCTTTTTGAAAGCGCCCTCTGAGGAACAAACATTTCTTTTAAGTCATTCTTATACGCATCAAAATATCTGAAACACTGCCAATATCCTTCAAAATATGTATTACAACGAATATCAAATACCTCAGAATCATATTCCATATGTTTCTTTTCTCTATATTGACGGGTTCCAAATCCCATATGCAGTTTTCTTATAAGAGTATCTAGCTTAAGTTTTCTATAAAGAGGGTTGAAAATATATTTATACTTTATTCGATCGTCGTACTTTAAATTAAAAGATGAGATTTCTATCTTTCTTCCCTTAATTTTCCCAGAATCAAGTTTACTCGTATCCAATATTAATTTACAGTTCTTTTTTTTCGATACTGCGTATCCAAGAGCATAACAAAATAGCTGATTTCCAAGACCGTCTGTGATTGCAACATATATTTTTTTTACTCCCATAATTATGTTACATCTCCCAATTTTTCTTTCCTTTCAAGTGCGTTATATGCCACTTTACCCACTGGAATATTTTTTTCAAATATAATGCAAAAAACTCAACACCAGTGAAACTATCACCCCGGCCAATAAAGGTTTTTATTTCCGATTTTTGTGTAATGTATGCCTCTGTTTGCCCCTCATACACCTCGGCTTTCATTTTCCGCTGCGTAAGATGGATATACATTCTCTCTGTTTTTTTCTTATTCATTCGATTAATATGGAACATTTTTCCATCTTTCCACTGCCATACCTGGAAAAGACTATTCATCCCTACATTTTTATCAAAAACTCTCTTGTAATTTGCCGGCTGATATATATTGGAGAAATTCTCTCTTTCCCAAAATATTCTTTTATTATTTTCTTTAATCAGTTGTGGCGCACCTGTCCATTCGTCAAAACCATAATGCTTCTCATCCTGGCTAACCTTTTGCCATGTATAGTCCCTATATTTTGAATCTTCAGGTCTTTCTAGACGAAAAAAATTATTGACTTCTTCTGTATTGCGATATAGCTGCGTATGTCCTAAAATCATCAATTTGTCATATTGGGACAACAATTCATCGGTAAAATAATGGCGCATATCACCATAAATTAAATCACAATCATAAAATCCCCAAAAATCGCTATTCCCTATCCATTGCTCAAAAATAATGCCATACGCAGGTCTGTAATCGCATAATTTGTATGGCGTACTGATTTTTACATCCCCTAACTGTGTCTTTATTAATTCAACACACTCATCAAATGTCATGTATACGATATGAATATTAGGCACTTCCTCCCATTTGGAAATGGATGTGTCATCCGTAAAAATATAAAAATCTATCGTATCATTTGCTTTACATGAGGCCATATGCCAATCAATATAACTGGGCCATTCCCCTTTCCCGCACAAAAAATACGGTAGAATCATACTAATTGTCTGCAAACTGGTAACCTCTCTTAAAATACTCTACTTCCTTCATGTTATGTGATTGATAGTATTCTGTGATATTTTTCAAAATATCATCATTATAAGTTTTTGTCTCACTATTATCCTTAAAGTATGATAATGCTATCTCATCAAACATCTGATTATATTGCTTCTGTATCATCCGCGCAAAATCATCTTTAAACAGCAATTCATTTTCACTCGGATGATTTTGCAGATAAAATACATATTTTGCTTTATTCGTTTGATCTTCACTTAAATGTTCTATATTACGTACATTCGTTAGTAGATTTTGGTATTCTTCATATGTTTTTGGTTCATACGTATAACCAAAACCTGCATAATAAGGTCTGCCCACAATAATAGAAGGAATTCCAAAACACGCATATTCTGCCCCTGCATTTCCTCCTATCGTTACAATTACATCTGCAATGTTTTTTATACTTTCACTACTGACATCGTCAGATAATATATACATATTCTCCTTATGATAATGTTCAAACATGTCTTCGATAGAGTCTGTTGATTCATTGTATGACTTTCTCGTTGGATGTGGTTTCAATATCCAATTTACATTATCAACTTCACATGCGATTTTTAATGTATTTTCCAGCCAATCATAGTAATCCCTAAAGTAATAAAAGCCATAATTATAAATTGCATCCGTAAAAGTATGCGCCATTATTACAACAGTCTTTTTTTCTCTATCAGAGCCTATGAGATCATGCATTTCTTCTTTGTTAAGAATCTTTTTACCTGCAAATGCTCCACGATCAATTGCCCGTCCATTTTTCCCCTGAAAACGCTCATTTAAATAATTATTTGTCCATTCCATGGCTATTTCCAGATCAGAAGCTGATATCAAACCATTTCCCATAGGATGTAGCTTTTCATTAGCCATCTGGGGACGCCTTTTTACAGTTCCATCCTCTCTCAATTGAATGAAAGTTTCCGATTCATGTTCACATGCTACAACTTTTGCACCTGATTTAAGGAACAATCTTACAAGCATTTCTTCATGATATGCCAAATCGTCCATCACGGCATATTGTAAAGGATTCTTTTTTATAAAATTTTGTAGGCAGTACACAACCCACAAAATATGAAACGTCTTTTTAAACGCGATTTTATTTCTACTAGTTTTTAAGGTTGATAAACTTGAGGTCCTTAAAATATCTTCGTATAGAGAATATCCTATATCTAAATCCTTAATTTTTATTTCTTTGATATATTTACTATCCTTATGCGCGTATAACGAAAAAAAAGACTTGAAAAAAGATTTCAGTCCCAGAAAAGGATGTTTATAACACAAATCATCTAAACTGATATGTTTTATCCCAAATGAATCAAAAAAACGCGTTAATAATTCATTATTTGACCAGGTGATTGCAACAGGAACTGCCCCTGTTTTTTCCTGTATTCCTTTAGCATACAATAATTTAGGGATAACCCATGCCGCCTGCATTCTAACCATGGATAAATTAATATATATGTATTTACCATTCGGCAATATTTCAGACCATTGTTTGCTGTTTATTTTTATAAAATCATCAACGATTTCCTTTGTGATAGGAAAAGATTCTTCTCTTTTTTTCATATTTATCTTACTATTACCCTTCGATAATCTGCTGTCTGCTTTTTCCAATTAAAGCGTTTCACATTCTCGGCGCCCTTACGAATATACTCTGCAGCCACCTTGGCTTCTTCCATCAGAAGCATTGCGTTCACCACATCTTCTTCCTCTTCTGCATCCACCAAAATCGCAGCATCACCCACCACTTCCGGAAGGGAACTTGAGTCAGAACATACCACTGGTACTCCCATCTGCATAGCTTCTAAAGGCGGGAATCCAAAGCCCTCTTTTCTGGAAAGGAAAAGAAACATACTACTTTCTGCGATGACTCTCTGCATATCCTCATCTTTTTCATAAAACTTTACCGTATGGATATGACTTAACAAATCGTCAGGAACATTGCGGCAATGCTCTGCAAGCAATTCTTTGACAGCCTTCTCATCCAGCCCAATGAGATGCAAATCCATGGGACTAGCAGATCTATGTCTGTACAGATTATAAGACAACAATACTTTATCCGCATTTTTATGGGGAAGTCCGGATGCAATTGCCGAAATATATGGTTTCTTCGCAAATCCAGCAGTTTCACACGGAGCTATCACCTTATTAGCTCCTGGATATACTACATGAACCTTTTCCTCTTTCACCTTTGCATATTTAACAATATCCAACTTGGATGCCTCAGAGTCCGTAATCACACCATGAACAGATTTTGCTGAGGCTTTTAATCGCCACATAATATATGCATTCTCATATTTTCCAAGAACTCCGGGGAACTTCTCTTCATAATAAAATGGAATCATATCATGAATGATGACAAAATCCTTCGTAACATGCCTAATAGGAGCAAAACCTCGAGGAAAAAGAACTACATCGGCATGAAGTCTTTTCAGGGTTGCAGAAACCATCCACAGCTCCCACAAGATGCAAATCACTTTATTAAGTGGATTATACTTTACTGAAACAAACTTCACTCCTTTCATAGCAAAGTCTTCACGGTTCTTCTGCGTACCTAAGATAATGATTTTATCCTCGGGTTTTCTGTATTTAGCAAGATTTCGAACAAGATTAAGTGTTAGGTTGTATATTCCGATACTTTTTCCGTTACCTTTAACTAGTTTAAAGCAATCGATAACAATTCTCATACTTTCTCCTCCGAGGAATCATCTTTCTTCCCCTCCATTCGCTCAGATACAATAACCCCTGCATACAGAAACGCAAACCAGCTCATTTGGGTAAGCACAATGGCTGAAATTGAAATACCTGACATTAAAAACAAAAGAGCCGTTGCAAAAGAAACATAGTACATCTTTCGGTTCTCGGCTCGGTAATAATATACAAAAATAGTAATCCAGAAGACTATAAACAAAACAAGTCCGACATAACCTGTGGAAAATAGAAGTTTAATATACATGTTATGGGAATCATGGATTTCAAATACTGCTTCTCCCGTAGCCTGTCTGTATTCACTTAACAAGGTTGACTCACCATTCCATTTCTGACCAAATAGTTTATCTGGCAAATCAGCCTGATTCACTTGAGAAATAATATACGGCCAAACTTTTCCTCTCGAGTGCGTGTTTGTCTCCGAAAAAATCCCTTCACTAAAATCAAAAGTTCTAAAGTTCAACGCACCTGCTATCTTCTCGTTAGAAAGTAGTGCAATCATAGACACAAACAATGCTGCGGCTACCCCTAGAAATATAAGCACTTTCTTCCAGCCGAGACGAATCGCCTTGCCTTTTTTCTTTTCCACCATATATAAAATAACCAGCAGATAAAATGCCGCAAGACAGAACCACTGCATTCTTGCTCCAGAAAACATAACCATGGTTGGAAGCACAAAGAAGACAGATATATATTTTTCTATGACACGTTTCCCCAAAAAGAAAATGAAGATAGCGGCCATAATCATTCCAAAGGCCATATCCGTCTTATAGTAATACAGCTCGCCCTCATTGGTAATCTTAAAAATCAGCCCCTTCTGGGTAATGATTCGATATATGAAATTGGCATATAAAATACCATAAGAGCTCCATACAATTCCTTTTGTACATTTTTCAATGTGCATATACCCAAATCGTCCCAGAAAATAGACAAGATATGCAGACAAACATTTACATAGATAAGGAAACGTATCTGCACCAGGGAATCGAAGAAAGGTCACAAAGGCCAATAACGCCATAGCAAGCACTATTCCATCAATCCATTTCAACTTTTTCAGCGAAAAATCTTTCCGAACCAGATACGCCACACAAAGAACAATAGCAAATATTACCATACAGTAATCCAGCCATTGAAACTGATATAAAAGATCAACAATTTGTTTCAAAAAAAGAAAGACACACATAGTTATATTTTACCATAACTAGGGTGTCTTTAATATCATCCACAGGGGGGAACAATAGTTTTTACAATGAAAATATGATAAGATAAGTCAAAAAAGGATTAGATAACATGAGCAATACTGAAAGGAATTGCGACAATCAGACAGCTTCTCTATACCAGAAACAAAATCCCTGGGTTTCTCTTCTCCGAATCATTATGTGTTTTATCGTCGTATGTGATCACTTTGAGCCTACATCTAATACAATCGCAGAAAATTTTGTAATCCAATACGGCAATATTGCTGTTCCATGTTTTATGTTTTTATCATTCTATTTCATGGGAGATGATATTAAGAAAAATAGGACCGACAAAATAAAAAACAGAATCTTACGATTATATATTCCAATATTTGTTTGGAATATAATCTATTTTGGATGCAAAAACATCATATTTGTAGTGCTTGGCAATCCTACCGAAATAATAGGAATCAATAGTCTAATAGAAGGTCTTTTATTTACACATGTTCTAGGATTGGCCAATCAGCTTTGGTTTCTATTTTCACAAATAATAATTCTAATTGTCATTGTCATCTTTCTTTCATATGCAAAAAATGATAAGTATCAGAATGTAATGCTAATATTTTTAATCGCCATCGCATTGTTCATAGAATACTCTGGCGTGAACAATAACCTCTTTGGAAGTGCAGCATATAGCGTAAGATATCCATTGGGAAGATCAATTGAATGTCTTCCCTATGCAGCGGCGGGATTGCTGTATTCTTGGCATTTGAAAGATAAAAACATCCTTATCAAAATATGTCTGCTGGTAGCCAGTACTCTTTTAGCTGTTATATCACGAGTTTATGTTCCAACGCAAGAAGGTTTTGGATACAGTGACCTGTTTCTACTTTTCTCTTCTACTGCAATTTGTATTTTAACATTCTCACTCCCAGACCTTTTTAAAGGAGGTTTACGCATTGCGTTAAACTATATTGGTTCATGCACAATGGGAATATATTGCACACACAATTTAGTTGGCTGGATGATTCAATCAGTTCGTTCACATATTCCCCTGTTGGAAAAAACACTTCCAATTGATACCTTATTATTTGATACAATTGTTTTCGCACTCTGCTTATTATTTACTACTCTCATCCGCTGTATCAATCATAAACTAAAATGGAAATGGTTGAAGTATACCATGTAAATGCTATTCGCCAGCTACCGTCCAAGATAAAATCCCATCATGTAATATATACAAATAACGTATAGGAAAGATAATCCATAGAATATACTCGTTTTCTCCCTCCCATATCCATTCGTTTTCTTATATTGCAACAACAATAATAGCGGTACAATCATCGGTATATAATATCGGCCCTGTAAACCTTCTATTAATGAAGCCGTAGATGAAGTATAACTCAATAACATGGCAGGCGAAATTACCAGAACTAAAATAACCGAAATCAGGCTACATATTCTTAATATTCCCGCACATATCTCTGTGTCATTCTGTCTGCGGATTAAAATAAACCATAATATAGCCATCATTCCTAAATAAATATGTGGAATATTATCCTCCCACCAGCCAATATGGTCTCCCAGTCCGCTCCAAAAAATCATATCCGTTTTTCTTAAATATGTCATTAATAACATACGAACATAAGAGAAGGGATGCTGCAATGCAAAAACAGCAGAGTAGCAACTCGTATCCTGTCCTCCTAGTTGAAATAATCTGTCACTAGGAAGCGCCAGATCAAACAGCACAACGGACAAAATGGCCATTCCCACAATCGAAGAGATGACAATCCATCTTCGTTTTTTACTCTTATGTGTAATTACAAACACCATCGGTAATAGAAGCAAATAGGCACCTGCTTTCACTGCCCCTAGCATGAATGACCAAACAAGTTGTTCCGCAAGCGCCCGCTTATTTTCAATACCATTTGATAACTGTAAAACACCAGCCAAAAAATTCAAGCTTACCACAATTAACATAGCATCATAAGAATATGATATACCTAATGTCAATGACTCTGGAATAAGTGCCACAAAAGCAAATATACTCTTGTAGCGTGGTGCTTTACATATTGCCCTGTAGCAGCCTAAAACATAAATAATCCCCATAAAAATCCGCCCTAGTCCAAAGGTCATAGCCGAGGACAAGCCCAATAATCTCGCCACACTGATTCCTAATATCTGAGGAAGATAACAAAATATGGAATAATACGTCATGTGTTCCGGTTTCACGTGCAACTCTTTAAGTGAGTCATCTTCTATTCCACTCCACCAGTTATCCAAAGCCCAGGCAATTGAATTTCTTGACGGATTAACGTTTTCATTATTCTCATGGTTTAAAAAAGAAAGATATTCAACGTCATCAGCCCTACCGTACCATTCCTCTTCTTCTGAAAAACCAAGGAGTATATTGGAATATCTATAGGTAGTGAATATATGCGACTGGGAGTCTGGACATGCCCCATGCGGCATCAGAAGAAAAATCATAATTAGAAATGGGATAGATGTATACAGGAAGAACGCTTTTATATTCAGTCCACGCAATTCATTATGCCAAAACACAATCGAAAGATACAATATAAAAAGTATCACACCAACGTAGAATATCTTTTCTCCCCAAAATTGACCATTGCTCTTATATGCTTCTTCTCCCCCTCCTATTTGACCACGTGGATCAAGAATCCGAGAGACACTAGGAAACACGTCACAATCAGCAAGACAACACAGAAGAAACAGCGTTAGCAAAAAAAGAACATACTTCTTGTAGTTTGATAACCATCTCTTTTTATATGATTTAATAACAAAAAAAAGAAATACGGCCATAATAATAGCAAAAAATATTCTTACTACTGTATTTTGATAAACATATATCAATCCAGCAAATATTGCTACGGTATATGCCATTAACAATCCTATTTTATAATCTAATTTTTCTTTATTCTTCTGCATTTCCAACTTATCCCATATATACTCAAATTTTCACCAAAGACTTCTATCGGGAGAAAAATTACCAGAGTCTATATAGCACCACCGATTTCTTTTCCATTATTCTTGCAATTGTTTTATTCACCCAATCCGTTGGATCATCTTTAATATCATTGTATATGCATCCTGTTGGTACTTCTGGAACTACGGCCTCTATTACGACATCTTCCTCTTCACTGTCTCTAATTGTTGCATATACGTTTTTAAAGAAGTCGCTGTATTCATCCAAAAGGCCGTATTGCGTATTGTACGCAATCTGCACAGGCACCCATTCCCGATAATGTTCTTTTCTATTCGAAAATACAATCAAAGACGCCAAAAGAAGTAAAAGCACTGCTTTTGCAAATGACATATTTTCAAAACGCTGAAATACTACTGCCCCAAGAAGCATTGCAAATAAGACAAAACTAAATACAATGGATGCATCAAAAATGAACAAAACTCTATCCGGCAATTCTGAAACACTGACTGCATTATATCCCAAAATCACGGGAAAAATAGTAACCACTGGTAGTAACACAATATACATTGCTGAAATTATGGCTTCCTTCTTGTCAATTCTCTTCTTGATAAATCTTCCGAGCAAAAAAGCAATAAAAATGATAACCAGGAATGAAGTTTCATACAATAACCATTCGTTCTCTTCAAGCACACAAAACACCGATTTTTTCAATGCAGAAAGCAAAGATAATTTTGCTTCACTCCCCTGTGCTGCATGTCGTATATAGTTACCGGGAGCCGCTGCATTTAAAATTGCACCAGCCAAAGATATTAAAAATGTAACTAGCCAAAGCTTGTTTAATCTTTTACGATTAATGCTATCTTTTATTCCCATATAAAGTGCAGTAAAGCACCCCATTCCAACCCCTTCTAATACACCTCCAGACATCAGGAACAGAAAAACAGCAGAAAGAACATAGTACCGCTTATAATCCTTTAACAATCCCATCCTTAAAAAGGCCAATCCTGCTACCATACAACCAAAAGGAAGCAGATATGTACAAGCCCCTGCCCACCATAGATAAACCTCTTTGTACTCACGTTGTAACACAACACCTGACAGCAAAAGGAGCGTCAAAAGTGGCATAATTACTTTTCTACTTTCAAACTGATACTCTTTACATACACCTACAACGTAGAATGCCACTGCTATTACCGTAATAACAATGGTAAAGCATAGCGCCCCCCCAAGTGCTTCATAGTTCAAATCTTCTGCAAAATTAAACAAACTACCAACAAATGCCGAAAACCATGTTCCTTGCCATTTTGCCCAAAAGTTTGCACTTACATTTATAGACTTTAGAAATCTATTAGAACCATTCGCCATTAGTATGTCATAATAACCAGAAAAGTCGTCCGATTTGAACACAGCTTTGCTGGCCGCCAATAAGAATGGGATAATCAGAATGATGATTGTGAACCATAGAAGAATAGCAATCGCAATCTCTATTCGTTTTTTCTTTTTATCGCTAATTATATTCATAAAAATTCTCCATACCATCAATCTTGTTTTTCAGACTGACATCCTATATTTGTTTCTCTTGTAATATAAATTGGCCTATTCTTTACTTCCATGTATATACGGGCCATATATTCACCGATAACACCAAGCACAGTAAGAACCATCCCGCCTAAGAAAAGCGTAATCAATGTCAATGTCGTCACACCATTACCAGTCGCCACTCCAAAAGCAAGATAATCCACAAGTATTTTAATTATCCATACAACCGTCGCAGCGACAATAAGAAGTCCCATATATATGATGGCTCGAAGAGGGGTAGTCGCAAATGCAAGAAATCCATTTAACGAATATCTAGCAAGCCCTCTCATACTCCACTTAGATTCACCTTCAGTACGTTCTACATTTGCATATGGAATCCATTTATTTTGAAATCCAATCCAAGAATATATACCCTTTGTAAATCTTTCTCTCTCTGAAAACTTTGCAATTGCCTGTGCAACTTCTCTCTTCATCAATCTAAAATCAGTTGCTCCTGGCATTAATTTCAATCCAGTAATATGGTTAAATAAATGGTAAAAATTTCTAGAAAAGAAGCTTTTTATTTTTCCTTCTCCTTTTCGAGAGGTTCGTCGTGCTGTCGCACAATCATATCCTTCTTCCTCTATCGCTTTTAACATCTCTGGAATTAGTGTTACCGGATGTTGCAAATCGACATCTAGAAGTACAACATAATCCCCTACGCAATTGCAAAGGCCTGCATATATAGCCGATTCCTTCCCAAAATTGCGAGAAAAGGATATATAGTGAACCTTATCGGATCCATACGCTTCTTCCATGCGTTTTATCTCTACTAAGGTTTTATCTGAACTTCCATCATCAACATATGTTACTAAATACTGATAATCTGGGAGTTCTAAGGAAAAAACCCGATCTACTTCTTCAATAAATTTTTCAATGCATTTTTCCTCATTAAAGGAAGGTGTTACCAGTTCAATCGTTTTCATATTCACACTCATTTTCTTTTCCAGCGTTTCCCACACACGATTATACCTCAAGTGCGACTTACGCCGCACCCGATGAATGTACTTCTTCTGGTGTTTTGTAACCTGTGCTACTATGAATCCTTTCTCGGTTATACCAAGAGTTGATACATTTATACATGCATATGATTCTTTAGCCTTGAAAATCCATTACCGTAGTAAGATTCGTCCATCCATCTTTCTCTGTATGGATATATGCTATTTCTGTGCACCACTTTTGATTTATGCTCATAGGAGTATAATCTTGACTGAGAAGATTCGTTCCTTCTGCAACATGGTTTTCATCAGAATAGTATCGATTTTCTTTTCTTCTATGAATCTGATTTTAGGAATACTATTCGTCGCTGTGCGTGCTTAAAGCAGACTCAACCATGTCAAACACTTAACAGTTCTCTCAATTCTTTACGATTAATAAGGATATATATAACAACACTTATTGAAATCGATAACAACGTCCTTAAAATATAATCATCTGACATAATCTTACAGAGAATACTTATTACAACTATACATAAACATCCAACAGCTGGTTTTCGCATGGATCGACTAACTTTTCTTATTTCTACATATTCTCTTCCGTTGAAAAACAGCAATAATGATGATACAAATTCAGATATTAGTGTAGTAACACCTGCTGCTATATAACCGTATTTAGGAATCAAAATCATATTCAGTACAAAATTACTTAGTGCACTTATAGTAGTAACTCTTAATACTTCTTTTTCTCTACACAAGGGCAAATATACGCAATTCGCCATTATACAAGCAATCGTAGCAAATATAAATGCTACACATAAAACCCTCAATACACTAACAGACTTTATATAACTAATTCCTCCTATACACAGTGTCAGTTCTTTACAAATACAAAGAATACCTACCACACATGGTGAACAGAGCAAAACCGTTTTTTGAATAAGATCTTCTATTTCCTTCTTAAAACAATCTTTATCATTAACTGCCTTTGAAACAATCGGAAATTTAACTCCAATCATTGCAGAACTCAAAGACTTTAATATTGTATAAAGAGTTACAGCAAAACTGTATATTCCTACACTGTAATCACCACAATAGAATCCCAACATTGTCATATCTAGATTAACGTACACTGTTACCATCACACTATTGAAAAACAGTATTAAAACTGCTTTTATGGACTCTATTTCAACTTTTGCAGTTACAATAAATTTAGTATTTCTTCTATTTAGAACAAATTTGACTATTACAGCAAATAAAGACATAAAACACAGCAGAAGTAAATATCGAAAAACATCGTTTTGTGTTCTTACAATTCCAAAAACGAAAACTGTCTGGATGACCTGCAATGTTATAGTCATTAGTGATAGAAATAGAAATTTACCTTTAATTTTTGCAATCCAATCAAATGACATATTCGATACGAAAATATTAATACTTATCAGCATTAATATATCTCTATACTCTGACATCATATCATTTGATGCTATCAAATAATATAAAAGGAAAGAAACCAGAGAAGAAACAAGACCTATTTTGAATATTTGAGAATAAAAATAGTTAAATTTATTTTTATCTTCTATCAATTTCGAGCCAACTCTAATAGCATAACTTTCAATTCCTAAATTAGCCAACAAAATGAAATAATTTAAGATAGACTGGCAATATCCTATCCTACCCATATTTTCAACTTCAAGCGTTCTCAATATATAAGGATACACTATTGCAGAACACAGTATTGGCAATATAGTATGAACGATGTTAAAAATATAATTTCTATTATTGTTTTTCATAATACTATAAATTGAATATACGTTCAGCCAATCCTATTGCTTTTTCAACAACTACATCAGAGTTGAAGTGTTGATGTTCTCCCCAACGTCCCAAGCCAAATATATTCTTATCTCTCATAGCTTCCAATAACCTCATCATTATCACAGGCTTGCCTATTGTGTTCAAAGGATATGCATATTCACTTAAAAAACTATTATTATCGATATCGTGATTAACTCTACTGAGATTTGTCTCTGTCCAATAGCCTCTGCTCCTTAATGCAAAATTCGATCTGACCAAGATTCTGTGATAACATTTATTCTTATCTGGAATATATATCCAATGTGCATCCGTTTCAATTTTTTCATTATGATATTCAACTACTATTGAAGTGTGTTTCAATTCCTTTATGAGATCAGTCATTTCATTAGAAATACTCCCAACTATTTCAACAGATTTCCACGGAATAGTGCAAATGATATAGTCAGCCTCATATTTCTCTCCCTTACCTGTTTCCGCCTGTCTTTTATCCAGGTCAATAACCCTAACCTTTGAGTTTAGAACCAGTTTTTCACCCAAATTGTCCGCTAATCTTCTCCACACCTCTCCATATCCATATTTTTTAGGATAATAAAAGGTCGAATGCCCTGGTTGGGTTCCATACGATTTTTTATCTAGGCATGATAATAATGTCTCCTCAAAGCTGACTGTTGGTAACTTATCTAGCCAGTATGTCCCTAACTCATTCAATTCGCTACCAAATATTTTTTCATTATATGGTATCATATACTCATTTGCGATTTTATCCCCTAGTTTCCAATATATCCACTCTATAAACTTTTCTGGTTTTTCGATACCAATATTTGCTCCAGATACCGCTATTGACTTCAAGTATTCAACTTGAGATTTTTTATCTAATTGCCAAATATTAGCCTCTAAAGGATGTGAGACAAATTGCCCATTTAAATCTATTTGACTATCTCTTTCAAACACATTCCACTCAGACTCTGGCATATATTCAAAAAGAAATCTTAATACATTTTTTCTTTTTGTATCCAAAAAGTGGCCTCCTCCAATATCTAAAGGTGCCCCATCTATAACTCTACTTCTACACAATCCCCCTGCCTCAGAGTCTTGTTCTAAGACTATATAATCATCAGCCCCGAGTTCTCTAAGTCTATTTGCAAATGTTAATCCAGCAGGGCCTGCTCCTAATACCAAATATTTAACTTTCATTTTCCTCACCAAAACACTATGTAAATCACTCCGATATTAAACTAAATAGTTATTAGTTATATATTTTTCTTTTATTATTGATAAAATCCGGAACCATGCATGAAATCAAATTGCTAAATCCTTCCCTGTCTCTCAATCCCAAAGCATACTTCTTTTTACATATATTTTTATACTTAAAATGGCAAAACATTAGTAACCTATATCTCAATGAAAATCTATTTTTCTTCAAATAATTGATAAACAAATTATAATTCACTTCATAATCTCTATTTTGTGAAGTTACTTCATCAATTTTCTTTTCATTCTCACATTTATAAACATTACTCACATTAACTGTATTGATTCTCTTTTGCGCATAATTTGCACCTATACTCGCCAAAAAATTTTCAAAAACTCCCCATCCTATAAATTTGTTATCTTTAATGTCACTAATTACGTTTTTATTTAACAACAGCGCCGTTGAAAAAAACAAAACATCAATCCCACGTATTGCCGTACCGAGTTTTGCATCCGATAAATCTGCCGTATCAGAAACATAATAATTTGGATGCGTGATACCTGCATATGAATCCGAATAATTGTTAACGATGGTTTGCAAATAATTCTTTTCAAAAACGATATCGCTAGTACACCATAATAGAATTGTAGCATTAGTCACAGAAACGTTCTCTATTCCATTAAGAACAACATCCGTTAAAGAAAATTTATATTTTTGGGGAGGCATGTCGATAAAAATCACTTTATCGCCAATAATATCAGCCACTTCTTTCTTAACATTTTTTTCGCCAAAAAGAGTAACCACCAAAAGATAATCTGTAAAACTCTGTTCCCTTATACTCTTCAAAAATAGTTTTTGAAATCTATCATTTTCTCCCCCAGTGAAATCCCTAAACGTAGTACATATTAGTATTTTATGATTCATCTTCATTGTTCCTTCTTATCCCGTATTACTCTGTTTCAACTTTATCAAATAACATTTTCCTACTTCCTCAATATCTATATCTTATCTAGAATTAAAATTATCCTTTGAAGTAAACTCTTTGAATATGCTCTCTGAGTTTTTTTCATAATTGCTTTATCTACTTCACAGTCATAAAACTTAACCATTTCATCATACGTTTTAATCTTTGTATCCCATATTTTCAGAATTGCCTTATCACAATTTGTTCCATCTCCACTCCATCCCATATTTTTAACCTGTGACCTGGTTGGAAATATAGAAATCATATTTTCTCTAAATTGCTGGTAATTCCATCTTATTGCCCATGAATCGGATAACCCCTTTTTCTGACTAATTAAAAGATTTGTCATATCGGCGCCACCATAATTAAACCTTTTTTGTGCTTCCACATCTTCTAAAAACTCTTCAAAATCAGGAATGTCCCATCGAACCTTTTCCCAACGGTCTTTCCACGTTGCCCATCCCCAACTATCACCTCGTACTGCACCATAAACATCATATTTATAATTATTCAATCTATGAAAAGATAATGTGTATCCACTAATAGACCATATTTTAGAATTTTTTTCATAATACACTAAAGCTCGATTCATATAATCAAGAAATGAGTCCGAGACTATTAAATCATCTTCAAGAACAATAACACTACCATACTCTTTTATTATTTGTGTGACACCGTCTATTACAGAATTTGCTAATCCCTTATGTGTTTCAGCCAAAACTGTTCTTATATTTTTAAATAGATTCTCAGATTTAACTATATTTATATAATCTCTAACTTGATCTACACCAAATTTATTATTTTTTCTCTCATCATATGCATCAGAAAATATATACAAATCGGTTTCATTAATCAATTTATTCAAACAAAGAGATTTATATACTTCTATAAATCTGTCTACTCTATCATATACAAAAATAATAACTGGTGCACATTGCATAAAAATAATCCCTACTTAAATTTACAAAAAGTCAATTCCTCGAACGTATCAGACACATACGTAATATAATATCCCTTGTCGTTCAGTTTTTTAATCATTTCTCTTGTTTTTTTAACCCCATCATCAAAAAAACGACTATGTACTTCAATACATAATTGAGAAAAACAAATGTCTTTGCTCAAAATATCATCTATTACCTTATACTCTGAACCTTCTATATCCATCTTTAAAACATCTATTTTTTTATGGTTCAACGACTTCATAATGGAATCTAGAGATTTCATTTCTACTATAACAGCACTTTCATTTTTGTCTTCACCACAAATAACAGACCCTGAGACATATTCTTCATTCAGCGGCAAATAAAATTTTTCCTCCCCATCATAGTTTGATATTCCGTATGGATAAAAGCTAAATTTTTCACCAAAATTCTGTCTTTCATACCATGATATAGATTTAGGAGTGGGATCAAACGCAAATAGTGCTACGTCCTTTTCTTTTTTTATATCTATATCAAATGACATATCTTCACCAATCCCAAAACTATATACTACACCATTAATGGGAACCATTGATAAGCAAACTCCAAAACCACCATATTCCCCCCCCATTATCCTACACTTTTTCCTTCTCTGAACCTTTATTACATATGGATCTTTATTAATAACTCGGATAAGCTTTTGGACTTTTGTTTTAATTGACATATATTAACCTATTCCTTTTTTATTTTTACACCTATGATAATTGGGACTAAATCATCGTTATATAAATAATCCTTCATTTCTATTTCTTCTTGCGATAACCCATAAAGAAATGCAGTAGCTATCTTAGCATTTCCATAAGATATGACTTCTATATTGTTTTCACTAACATATTTCTCAAAAATTCTTTTTGCGGACTGTTTTGTAAATCCCCAATAATCCCCCCATCTTTCTGCATCATATTCACTTATCATTGATATACCTCTTAATGTAAATAACGCTACACCACCCGGCTTAAGCATTTTAATCACATTGGCTATAGCTGAATCAAATTCATAGATAAATGGTATTGTTTGTGTTAATATAAAACAATCAACCATATTCGATTTACATCCTTCTCCCGTAGTCAAATCTCCTATGATTGCATCTTTTGCTTTTTCATCAGCTGTAAAAATTAACTTTTCAGATACTTCTATTCCAAATTTTTCCGTATACGTTCTTTCTGCTATCTCCATTACAGTGCCTTTTATTGCATATTTATTCTCTGAAAGAAATTTTTCTATATAATATCTATCTATTGGTGTACCTCTATCACAGCCCATTTTCCGACTTATCAATTTTACCGGTAATTCCCGAAATATTGATTTTGTTTTTTTTGAAATTAACTTCTTCATATCACACCCTACATTATTTATTAACTCAATTTATTGCTCTTTCTAAGAAATGTTAATTTTTGATTTGAAACATTTACATCCACTACCTCCACATCATTCATGTAAGCATATGAATGTGTTCTTTTTTTTCTACAAAATAATGGAAACATATTTATCTTTATTTGCTCTACACCTGACTTTCCAATTACTTTTTCATCAAATACATTTTCATTATAATCAACTATTTTCGTGAATATACAATTTTTCCCATAATCTCTAGACGTACTTTCCTGCTTCACTCTGATAATATCACTATTATCTTCAATGAGTGCTCCACCATTTCTATCAGTATAAGAAAACTGTTTACTAGAAACACTATCTGTTATATCTACTAAATCACAATTGAAATCTAACAAATCATCAATATAAAAAAACCTTGGTTTCGTCTGATATAAATTATCTAAATTATTTTCTGAGGCAATAAAATATATCCTTTTTTTATCCACGTATGTTACAACATCAACAATTTCGTCATAATCAAACGTTCTAAACAAACTCCAATTATCTATCGACTCTCCCATTATATATATTCTTATTTGCTGTGCGCCACTACATTCTGGTACCATAAAAGTATAATTCTTATACCTAAATACATGCGGAAACGACATATGAAAGTTCTCAATTATAATGCTTTTAGGTACTGTAAATTCCCCATTATCATAATACGAAATGGCGATGTGTCCCTTATTCTCTATCATATCGTATTTCTCGACAAATAGGCACAACTTTCCCTCATGTTCCCACAATATTGGATCAGCATACCAAAATCTCCAGTTTGTTTTTAGGGCTTTATATTTCCCTCCTTTTCCGCCTCGAAACAGGGTATTTTCACTGGTCACTTCCCTATATGCTATTCTATATTCGCTCTGAAACAATTTCAAAATTAAATCTGTAAGTCTACTCATTTAATAACTTCTCGCATATCATTTTATATGAATTACCGACTAGGCTGAAGCTATTTGTATTCTTCACTTTATTTCTTGTGTACACTACCATAGCCTCTTTATTATTTGCGCAAAAATTCATTCCTTCAGCTAAATCATTGATATCTTGATATTTTGCAAGGTATCCATTCTGTTTATGTTCGATAAGGTCTGGCATTCCACCTATTGAAAACGCCACAACCGGTACTCCGCAACACTGTGATTCTAAAACAGTATTTGAATAGTTTTCTTGATCTGATGGTACAACCATAACATCAGCACAATTAATAATCTCAACCAAATCTTGGTTGCTTCTAATTTTTCCCAAGATGGTACATTGCTCAAAATCATGCCTAAAGAAGTGGGTATTATCTGTCCCGAATAACACTATATGATATTTATCACTGTCTAAATACTTAACTGCTTCTTTAAAATATCTGTATCCTTTATTAAAATCCGTATCCGCATTACATGCACCATACATTATTATCTTTTTATCTATAGGAATCTGATATTTCTCTTTTATAAAATCTATATCATCAACAATATAATATTTTTCAACATCTATAGGATTATGAATCACATCCACATTTTGTTTACATAAAATTGCGCTTTCTTTAACTCTTCTCATCAGCCAATTACTTGGAGTAATAATATGCAGATTTGACTTTGAAATTATCTTTTTTTTAATATTAAAATATTTATATGATTTTATAATTTTTTTTCCATTGTACGTACAGTCTTTGCATCCGCTTTTATACTTACCACAATACCTGTCACAATGACATCCACCAGTAAGTAACCACATATCATGCATAACCCAAATAATAGGTTTATTCAATCTTAATAATTTATTTACACCGGCATTTGACAAAAAGTGATTCGTCCAATGCAAAATAATAATATCTGCTTCTTCTACTATTCGTTTTTTACTAGTATCAAATCCAGCTAGCTCATACATAATATCATCATGCGATATTATAGTATTTATTGCCCCTTTTACTTTAGCTTCAAATTTCAACAAAGGTGTATTACACACCTCCTCAACATTTTTCTCATCTGTTTTTTTCTCTCTAACAAGTAGTTTCGACTGTACTCCAACCTGCTGCAAAGATTTCATGATTCGAACAGCAGCTCTTCCAGCCCCTCCATCATCATATGTTGCTATATTTAACACAAACATTCTTCTCTAATTTCTATCTTCCTTTATTAATTTTTCTAATCCAATTTGGCACTAAATAATATACAATTTCTTTCACTGGAATCTTCATTCCATATTTCTTTCTAATCTCAAATCCTTCTTTATAAAATTTCTTTGCATTATTAACTTGCATCGAAGTTCCTCCTATTTCATAATCCGAAATAACTCGAGGGACAAATTTATACGAAAGATTCCGCTTAACACATCTCATCCAAAAATCAAAATCCATACGGATTTTATATTGGGTATCAAAATACCCTATTCTTTCAAATACTTCTCTTCTTGTAAATGCGCCTTGATGTGGTATTTGACCTTGCCTCCAAATTCTATCTATATCATTATATGTATTTTTTGCGCTAATAAACAAATCATTTCCTCTACATACATTATAAAAAATAACGTCTGGTCGTTCTTCTGCCCATTCACCAGCAACTTGTTCTAAAGAATCTTCGCTTATTAGATAATCTCCAGCATTAAGAAACATTATCAGATCACCCGATGATTTCTTTATTCCTTTATTAAACGCATCTGAAATTCCCTTATCCGGCTCACTTATAAACACGTCAATAAACGTTTCAAACTTCTTAATGCGATTAATGGTGTCATCTGTTGATGCACCATCAATAACTACATATTCTATATTATCGTAATTTTGATTAATTACAGATGATATTGTTCGTTCTATGGAATTGCTACAATTATATGATATTGTCACAATCGTAATTTTGGGGTTCATACTAACTATACTAAGCCAATTTTTTTGATATTCTCTTAATTAATTCTTTCACACCTTCAAATAAAGAAATAACAATTAAATTTCTTGCCCATACATGATTGAAAAGTTTTGAAATCCTCATATGCGCTTCATGCTTTTCAAACGAAATCGCATCATATTTTTCACTCAACATATGGCCTTGTCTCTCACTTATACTATTTCCAAAAAAAACTGTACCTTCTCTCAACGATTTCCACTTAACAGCAACATATTCTTTGGGTTTACGATTAATTACATACGTTCCATATGTTTCAAACTCACTAAATCCAGAACCACACAGTTCTTCTTTATCTACAGCGTAAAGAATCTTTTCCCAAAAGCTATCACCTTTTATTGCTTGATTATTTTGAATAGCATCTATAATCTCATTCATTATCTCCTTTTTTATAAGCATATGCTCAGATATAAAGGAATACTTTTCACAACGTTTTAATCCGCGAAAAAGGCGATTCATTGTATCAAAATAGACCTTATTATATTCTCTCTTCACATGGAAAACTCTTCTTCCATCGCCAATCATCGTGTGCAGTTTTTTTAATGGTACGGTATCTGCATCCCATACAAGATAATCCGTTTCTTCACAAATTGTCGCATACGCCATCTTTAAGAACTGTTGAAAATACCATCCAACTCGATTATATGCCTTTTTATCTGTTGTTCGTTTAATTATTAAATCTTTAACGCTTTCGTAATTCATGTGTTCAAAGATACAATCTTCATCTATGAAAACGATTTCTTTGATGCTCCATGCGTCGACTATTTTCTTTATTTTGAAGGGCCCTATCACAATTATCTTTCTAGGATTAATAAACTTCCTATAATACCTGTAATACCTTCTAACATTATCAACATTATTTTCTATACAAAAAAAAACTAAATCATAATGATTCAATATCTATTCCTCTTGACTATATACATACTTTTCAACTACACATAAAATTCTCTGAATCATATTGTTCACACTTATATCCAAATGAATAACCTATAAGCTAATCATTTACCTATTATCTTATTATATATATTTTGCAATTTTTGAACCATTGAAGGATTAATATCCAGTATGGCACCTTTAAAATACACTTTTGCCATGTCAAAATTACTCATTATAGGTCTGCCAGTCTTCCTTACATCATAACCATGTCGTCGCAACAATTTGACCCCTGCGTCCATCCACTTTCCGGTTCGAACACCTTCTTCGTAAGGAAATGTGTATTTTGTCATAGTCAGCAAAGGTTGCTTGATTTTCCCTGATATTAATGATCCTTTTCTTTCAAAATCCCATGCTGACCATTCATCAACAATAAATGAGTAAAGAATTCGTGCATCCCAAACTCCAATTTGCAATGATAGCGAGTAAGCCCTACTCTTTTTACACATTGCAACATTTTCTTTTATTTTTTTTTCTTCATCCCATGCGTTATTCACTAACTTTATATTTGCTGCATTATAACGTTTTGCATACCACAAAACTTTCTCAATATCTTGATTATTTATGTAATCACATAAGAGATAGTCATCCATCCACAACGAGACATACGGGGTTTTCACTTTTCGCATCGCATTTTTTAGCATCTTTGCCCAAGTATTGTCATAAACAATCACATCGTCAAATACAAAATCATTCATATTGTCGATAATTCCATCTGTCATTAATACCACCCTATACGGACAGTCCTTCCAATACTTTCTAAACAGTAAGGAAAATGGTTCCCACATTGCGCTATTTTTTTTACACGAATATACGATTATTGATAATTCATTAGACATCATTCCGAAGTTCTCTCAATCACTAGTTTCCTAATATATATTATATGAGTTATCCATATTAATTCCCAATACAATGACATAGCATACCTATGGCATTGCATATAAAACTGTCTCTGCTACTTTTTGCGCATGATGACGCACATAAAATTTATAATCCAGTTTCCAACTATTAATCAGTTCAAATATTCTCAACATATCTTCATCGCTATGATAAATGCATATTGCTAATTTAGGACGTTTTCTCACAATAGTTGAATATGCACCTAACAAAGCATTATATTCCCCCCCCTCAATATCCATCTTAACAAATGTTGCATGCTGACAGTCAGATACAGAATCAATTTTACAGGCTTTTACGCACTCCCCCGCATTTTCGTTAATCTTAGAACTGCTTCCTTTTCCACCCTCAAAAGATATATATGTATCTTCATTCCAAACGACACAATTCTTAATAACTATCTCTTCCTTAACCATCTTTCTAATAGATCTACAATTTTTATCGTCTCCCTCAAAAGCTATAATCTTCTGAAACTTTCTATTTGAGTAACGTAAAAAGGCCCTTATACTATCACCATTGTAGGCGCCACAATCCACAAAAACTTCGCTATCCGTTAACATCACAATGTCCTTAGGAAAATACTGATCCTTTCTACTGTACTCTGGCCTCTTACTGATATCATGTGTTTGCCTGTACTCTACTGCCTTCATAAAGATTTCCCTCGACTTCTCGTCTGATAATCTATCACACATATTTTTCACTCTATTTTCATTTCTCGCAAAAAATACTTGTGCACTTTTCATCTCTTCAGTTGGGCATTTCTGATCTTTCTTATATTCTCTATCATTGTACTTTTTACACAGTTTAGACTCAATTAATGCATCCGCTATAGCCTCTCCTAAAACTGTCCTTCTTAAAAACAGAATTATATTCCACAAAATAGTTTTCATGCCCTCTCCCTTCGTAATAAAACGCCGTCTTGTATAGACTATCCTTGACTGGTAAATAATGCATATCTTATAATCGATGATTATTTTTACTATAATACCCAAACAATCTACTCTTGTTCCCAAAATCGAAGGTTCCCCTAGATAACAACCACTCTGCGCAATCTGTCCTTCATTCTTTGTAGGAAAAAGAGCGATGAAATAATTGACACAATCAGCGATAAAAGGCGGGGGCTCTCTTCCATATTTTTACTGTTTCCACTCACTTCTATCTGCTGCCTCTTTCTTAAAGAGACCTTGTATCGTACCTATTCCGTATATCCAGAGCGTTATCCAGCAAATTGGAAAATGATATTTCCATGCCGCCATGTCTCCTTTTCTTGCATAGCCAATAAACATCTGTATTATTAAGGGGATAATAGTAACACAACATAATGCAAAAAGAACGATTTTCCCTTTTCCAACCTTGCTCCAAGGATACTTTCTTCCTTTTGCATCGGAAAAAAATAAATAATCTTTTATCCTCCGATTCTGCTTCCTTCTAAAAGTCTTAAGATCTGGGCAAAATAAGTGAACAATTCCGGTCTTCACTTTTGCCACTCTTAACTCTGGATCTTTCTTAAAAAGTTCCCACAAAACATCAATATCAAATAGATAATCACCCTCGAAATTCTCTATTAATTCTTTACGTCTCATAAAGAATCCGTTTGCACCAATCGTAGGAATCATATCTGCACGAAATCTTATAGAAAGATAGTCTCCGCAATCTACCTCTTCCCGTTGTACCGTTGTCCACTTTTTTGTGATAGCATTATACCTATCATAATTTCCTGTGAACATGCAGAGCGGATCACCTAGTCCCATCATAGCGAAATATCGATTAAGCGGCTCATCTTGTTTTCGATAAGTAAATTCAATAGGTTCTGAGGCAACAATCTGTGCATCTTCAAATGGCTGCATCATCCGCGTAATCCAATTCTTTTCTGGTATGATATTATCCGAATCAAGAAGCAGGATAATCTCACCCATTGCGGCTCTCACCCCAACAGCTTTCCCAGCTTCTGCTGTCTTTAGTGGATTATCTATTATGGAAATACATATATCATTCTTATCCGAATATTCCTGCAGTTTCTGAATAGTACCATCTGTCGATCCGCCATCAGCTACAACAATATCTATCATGTTATGTGGGTAATCCTGTTCCCATATTGCATCAAGGTACATTTCCAATGTACGCATAGAATTAAGCATGGGAGTTACTATGGTCAAAGTCTTCATTCTTTTTTCTTTTCTATGTTATTGATTACTTAAAGACACTAAGAAACTTTTCTTTTGTTCTTTCATACGTAAATAGATTGGCATAATGATAGGCTTCTTTCTGCACCACATCATACTTCTCTTTATTTGCTATGCATTCCTTCATCAAACTGGAGATACCTTCTGCCGATTTGTTATTACATAAATATCCTGCATTTCCAAAATCCACAGCATCTCTTGTTCCCGGTGCATCATAGGTAATACTTGGTGTTCCTAACGCTGCCGCTTCTGTAATAATCATCCCCCATCCTTCTCTTATAGACGGGAAAATCAGTGCCTTTCCGTCAGCCATCAGCTCATGCTTTTTATCTTCCGAAACAAACCCCCAGGTAACAACATCGTTTGTCTCTGCATCACCGATAGATAATTCTAATCTACAACACAAAGGTTCTAAAACTTCACTAATGTACTGTTCATCCTTTTTTCCTACAACCCATAGTTTTGCCTTTGGTTCAGTCTTTTTCACCTCTGCAAGCGCTTCTATGGATACATTAATTCCTTTATATTTAGAATATCTTCCAACAAAAATAAAGTTTGGTGCTTTTTCTTTTTCAAAATTCACGTTTCTGTTCAACAAAGAATCATCAAGACAAATTGGTACGACATGCACTTTTTCTGGTTTGAAACCAATTTTCACCAAATCTTCTTTTGTTGATTCCGATTCCGTAATGGTAGTGTCATCCTTATTTAACCTAAGCATGGGAGTCTCAGCAACTTTTCCAACCCAAGAAATTGGTGGTTTCATATTAATGTCCCAAATTTCTCGAGTGAGTTGCCAAATCATGAAAATTCTTTTCTCCTTAGGCACCCAAAATTTGGTAAAAAACCGAAATGTGTTACACTGATCGATTACATAATCAATTTGGTTCTGATGTTTCTTGTAATAACTCCGCGCTGTCGCAATAATATTTGAAACACGCCCCGCTCTCCTATATACTACGCCATCAATGGTTTCTCTTGCTTCTAATCCTTCTTCCATCGGAGCAAGATGTACCACTTTAATACCTGCCTCCACCGCAGCCTTCAATAATTGATGCGTAAGCACTTCTGCTCCACCATGTGCATTTGATTTTATATCTCTCCAAGATAATGCTAAAATATTCACTATTCTACCTTTTCCTACATCTGTTTTTCAGATATATGTTCATTGTAAAACCAGAATCTGAAAGCCCAGACTTCTCATTAAAAGTCAATTAAATATACATGCCATCTAGCCAAACAATAACTCTATTACACAGAGACCCTTTAGTTATGATTTTTATTCCTTTTTCAACAACTTCTCCAATAATGCACCCTGCCGCAACAACAAGAATCAATATTATTGGAACTGCAAAATATATCAAGCCTTTTTCATACCAGTATGATATGTGAAAAATATGCTCCCATATTTTAAAATCAAAGCGCCATAACACTGGCACCGCATGTATCATGTAAATATACCCCGTATTTCTCGCAACACACCTGATTATGGCGTTCTCTTTCCCCCCCACATTCTTTAATCCTAAGAAAAGGCCCAGTGAACATATAAATCCGGGTAATGCAGCATAATCTGCCGCAAAATGGTTTGCAGCACTATTTATGATACCTATATCCGTAGCACTACCTAATACAAAAAAAAAGACTATCGAAAAATAACCAACAATCGCCAGCCAAATTCCTCTTACACCGTCAAAACGACAAATCTTACTATCTGGGTAGAATTTAATATAGCCAACCAACAAATACAAGTAAGTAAACCAAATAAATTCGCTGAACAAGGGTACCGAAAACGAAGTTGGTACAACCATTAAGGTTTCAACAAATATGATAAATATCAGACCAATCAGTAAAATAGTCTTATGTTGTCTTCTTGAGACATTCTGCATTAACCTACTGATAAATGGCGCAAATAACAATAGTAATAAGTACTCACACATATACCACTGTGGTCGTCCAATGATTGGAAAAAATGCTTGCATTACATATACCGATTTTAATGGTGCTATTCTTGTCGCAACAGCTATAATGGTGATGAACACATTTACTATAAATACTCGCAACCACATTTTCAAAAAGCGTTCTCCAGAAAACTCTTTTCCAACTAAAAACCATGCCGAGACCATCACAAAACAATTGATAGCTAGACGTTCACCATTTCCTAATATTTCCTGAAACAAGAATACCCCAACATCATCTTTTATTCCAATATTTACTAGTATAGATTCTGACTGCATATGTCCGAATACAATAAGTACTATACTTATGACTCGAAGTAAATCCAGTCCCGTATTTCTCGTCCATTTCATCTTTACATTATCAACCAATTACTGTATCATCCCACCCTATTTCATTTTTGTTATTCAAAACAATTCAGTAATATGTTTCAACAAAATCAAGACTTTCTCTATCACGCATAAGGTGTTCTCTTTCTTCTATTGTCAATTCGCATGTACTCTTTGTAATATTCACCATCTCCCCTACTTTCTTTTTACTTCCCCGTTCTCAACCTTATAAATCACATCACATTTTTCAATCGTTGATAATCTATGGGCAATCATAATCATAGTTTTCTTGCCTTGTAATGCTTCTATAGAATTCATAAGTTCTTTTTCAGTTTCATTATCAAGAGCTGATGTTGCCTCATCAAACACAAGCACATCCGGATTTCTGTATAAGGCTCTTGCGATACCCACGCGCTGTCTCTGTCCACCAGACATACGTACTCCTCGTTCGCCAACCATCGTATCTAGACCTTCCGGAAGAGACAAGACAAACTCTTTAAGCTGCGCTTCTCCAATAGCTTCCCAAACCTTTGCTTCGTCTATCTCTTCCGATTTTATACCAAAAGCAATATTGTTTCGAATTGTATCATCTGTAAGATAAATAGATTGCGGAATATATCCAATTCTTCCACCCCACTTTCTCTTTGTTGCATGAATATCTACCCCATCAACTAAAACCTTACCTTTTGTGGGTTCCAAAAGTCCTAGAATAATGTCTGCCGTAGTTGTCTTTCCACCACCAGAAGGTCCCACAAACGCTATCGACTGTCCCTTCTGGATTTCGAGATTCACATTTCTCAGTACATCTTTGTTCATACCTTCGTATCGATAGAACACTCCTTCTAGACATATATCTTTCTGGAAATCTACAACACCCGCCACTTCCTTCTGACAATCATATTTTTCTAACTCATCAACTTCTTTAATATCCTCATAAATTTGATTAACGCCGGCCTTCGCATAAACCATTGTATTCATACTTCCTACAATCGTGTTTACAGCAGGAAGCAATTTGTATGCCGCAACACAAAATGCTGCAATTTGCGGGATAATAGCATCATAATTCTCATTAAATGAAACACTGTATCCTAGGAAAAGAAGAATCCCAGCAATACACATTGTTTCAATCAGATTCTTTGGAATCAGACTAAAGATATTATATTTCGCCATATTTTCTACTTTACGATGGTGTGTCCGATCAAAAGCCTCCGTAAAGTAGGATTCATTCTCCATAATCTTAATCTCTTTAACACCATTAAATGCCTGTCTTACATGTTTATCCAGTTCACCACTAACCTCCTGGTTCACCTTACCATAATGTCGAAATTTTTTATTCAGCACAAAATAACTTAACCAGCAACAGAAACCAAGAATTAATGCTATTACTAACGTCATCTTTGGATTGGTGATAATGAGATATCCAACGATACAAAGAGTCATCAATGCACCTGACATTACCTTAAGTAAGCTAATAACTGACTCAAATAAGGACGCTGTATCTAAATCAACACAACGAAATAGTTCCGAACTATTCTTATTTAAATGATAGGAATAAGGTTGTTTAAGATAAGCATTCATAAGTCTGAGAGTTACTTTTCTTTTAAATACCATAGAAAACAAGAACTGATGGTTATAGACATAAATCAAAAAGACAGACTTGAGGATGTAAATCAGGATTGTTGCCGCCACCAGCCACCAGATAACCTGCGACCTGGTCGTAGCTCCCGTCACCTTCATAACAGTCGCTTCTATCCAGTTTGCGCCCAATTCTCCCTGATCCATGGCCAGATTGATAATTGGCATAATAATAGCGATACCAAGAAGTTCTGCGAAAGAAGCCAAAAAATTGAGTATAAATACCCCAACAAATCCTGCTTTATCTTTTTTATCTAAAAGATATCGTAATTTCTTTAATGTGTCCATTATAGTATGGAGCTCTCTTTCCTATTTTGCCCAGATTTTATCTACCAATGCCTTCTGCAATTTGCTGAGACTTACTTCGGTACCACATTTTATTTTACCTTTTTTCAGTAGTTTCTTCAATTTTGCACAATCTGCAGGATCCTTTTCAGAACCCCGAATTAATTTCATTCTGTATAACATATAAGGTGAAACATACTTAATTCCCATATAAACAAAGTGGTAAAGTGGCTGATCAATCACACTATCCACAGAAATCGGGTATAGACTGGGATGATTCTCATAGAGTTTGTTCTCTAACGATATCTCTGGTACCTTCGTCAGGAAATCCACATCACCAGCATCTCTTATACCATAAACCGCCAAAATACTACTTGTATCCGATACATAGTCATTTATATCCTGTTTGTGCGTACTTACCGTCTCTTTATAGTCATCTACCATTTTATTAAAACTAGGAAATGCATCTGGTTCACCATAAAAAAGATGATTCCTACAATTTCGGTTTAGTATGATTTCTGCCATCTGTTTTGTTTCTGTTGCATTATCTGTAATATGAAGAGAATGATTTTCAATTCCAAACAGTTCTCGTACCATTTCCTTCTTCATGAGAACTGTATCCAAATCCTCCTGCGCAAACAGAACTATTGTGAGATTTCCTAATGCACTATAGCAGGCATCAGATTTAATTTTAGCCCCAGCATGCTGATTTTCTACTGTTCCAACCCAGTCATGGTGACGGTAGATCTGCTGCATAAAATGTTTTTGCGCTGTTGAAGATAGTTTAAAATCTCGAACATATAACAGTGTGGCATCTCCCTTGAGAATACCAATAGCCTTCTCACGTTTCTCGGTACCCTTCGCTTTGGGCCACAAACAAGCCATATATAAGTGCTCTTTTAATTCACAATATTTCAATACCATGTAATCCAATATCTCTAGATTCAGTCCTCTTTGGGCAAAAAAAACCGCATCAAAACATTGCATTTTCTCCGCAAAACGAAGTATCTTAACTTTCTTATTAAAGTAAGCTGCCGTTGCAACTCTATGGGATCCATCTAAAAGCACATTATTCTTTCCAACCAAAACAAGAGACTTATTCTCATCAAATCCCTCACTCTGAATGCTATCTATAATCTGTTCAAATGAATCATAATATTTCTGCAAAGAATTCTTTTCTTCTGAACCAGGTTCTGTAAATGTTCCTTCCGAAAATGCCTTTATATGTTCTGCATATATTGTTCTTGAGAAGGTCATATCTTGCCCTTTCACATAGGCATCGATATAATACCATTTGGCCATAAGGTCAATTCGTTCTGGAGTAAGTAGTACTTTCGCATCCACTTCTTCAATAGTATATTTTGTACTCTCGTCAATCCCGTATTCTTTCCAAAAATATTCAGGAACCATATTGTACGGATACTGTTTCATATCTCTATTCATATTATTCTTTCTGCATAGCAATTTTTCATATACACAATTTGCTGCCTTGCATATACGTTGAAGTTTTCTATCTATTAATAGAAACAAGTGGCAAAGTCAACTTCTTCACGCATCTCCATTAGCATCTCTCGTTCGTCTATTGTTAATTCATATGTGCTAGAGGAGATTGTAATTGTCTCATCGGAAGTATTTTTCAAAACAACTGTTGTAGGGCGGTTCACGTTCTCTGTATTTATTATAAATCGAGCCCTATTTGTTCCCTGATTTTGAACTTCAAACGCCTTATTCATATCTTCTGTATATAAACAAACTCCCATCATATTTTCACCACACACAGTTAAAATATAATCTCCACCATTTAGTTGTAGGCTATATCGTCTTTCCTCACCAGGCTTTAAAACAATCTCACCCTCCTCGATAGGAACCGCAGCATATATTGTTTTCACCAGCAACCTGTCATTTTCTTCCTTTATAGAAACATGAATGGAACTTGTATCCTTTGCATCTATTGTATAGCTGATACCACCTTCTATAGGGGTACTTTCAATGGTCAAATATGTTTCGTCTAAACCCGTGAAATTTATTATATCTTCACCTAAATTATCTCCGTACACTTCAAATCGAGTTGTTCCTAACGGAACTGTCCAGTCAAATTCATTATTATTTAATTTTCCAGAATCAATTTCTATCGTTTTCCACCGAATATCGTGATCGTAAAAATATATTTTTCCTTGCAGATCATTATTTAAATCCAATAAATCCACATAATCATAGTAATTGGTCCTTTCTGCAATCTCGTAATAATCCTTCAATACAGTTCTTAAGCCAACAAAATTCAAATAATGATAACCCTCATTCATTGTATCATCATTAGCAAATCCCCAATTGTCTCCTACACAAGCAGTATGCACAGCGAAATCAGACCATAAATCCACGTCCACAATGTGCGTGTATTCATAAACAGCACCTTCTTTATATCCATTCTCGACTAAATATGAGGCCATTTTTTCCCATACACTATAATACGCATCACGATTACTTTTAGGATAAAATAAACATGATGAAAAGATGATGGATAATACCGCAATAATAGATAATCCCTCCATACTCAATCTTTTTATACCCTTTTCCTTATCGAAAAACTTTGTAATATAATCGCCAATATTACACAAATAAAAAACAGGAGTTAAAAACCATAACGGCGCAAAATACCTCCCTAGGAAAGGAGTATACCCATAAGTCGCATAAGAGTCATGGAGTGTCTTATTGCAAATACAAATCAAAAAAACACACCAAATGGATAAAACTATCGTTGCCTCAAAAAACGATGTTTCCTGGGGTTCTTGTACATATTTGATTGTTTTCTTGATAAACAATACCAAGAATGAAAATAGCCAAATCCACTTCAATATCGTAAATACAGATTCAATCGCAACCATACCTTCATTTACCGGAATGTCCAGCATATGATCTATCAGATCAAAAAACATAGGAATCCCCGTAACAAAGATACTCTTGATTCCGCTCCAACTCGTGTAGCCGTTTCCTCCATAAATCCGACCTATTTTCAGAATCCCTTTATACTCCAAGCATCTGAACACACCATACAGTATACAGCCAATAACTATTACTAAAAAAAGTGGACGCCTATAGTTTTCTTCTTTCCATATTCTCATCACAAAATATAAAATTATGGGCATAATAAGCCCCATAATAATTATTAAGTAATCTCCTTGACGAAACCATGCCAAAAATACGAGTACTAAAATACAAGCAAGGAACAATATTTTACTGTCTTTCTCTTTAATCTGCTTGACCAACAGCAAGACCCACAAAATGACAGCTGTAGAATGTATGTGATAATAATTCGTACTGTAAGTTGGAAGTAAAAATAGAACCATCATTAATCCTATTAAAAATTGTTGCAATACTGTTTTTTTAGTATCACGCACAAGATAAAAACAAGGAAATATGCAAATCAAGCATCCCAAAATCAAATAAATTCTTATTCCCCTCATGGAAGGTCCAAAGACTGGCACTACTATATTCATTAACAACGTAGTAAAAGAATGCCATCCCCTAGATGTATATGACATTTCCAGTGGAATCCCATATTTTTCAAGAGCATTTTTATAGTTGTACATCTCAAATGCTTCATCACATCCAATATAAATCACCCTGGTAAACAAATATCCAATAAGTAGGGTTGCAGATAAAGTCATCAAGAAATAAAGTCCTCTGGGAACCAGCATCTTATTAAGAAATATATGCTCTTTTTTCACTTTATTTTCCATTACCTATTAACCTCGTATACGTAGGAAAAACTCTCTCCTATAGTCCCTGCATCTATATATTCAAAATTGTAAGTGTTATCTAACTCCTCCAGTTGATCAGAGACAAAACAATATACTTTTTCATTCTCGGGAATCTGTGAAATTGCTTCATATAAAGATATATCCATTTTGTCTATAGCAATTACCTCCCAGGAGGGATAATAGTAAGAACTTAATGGATAATATTTCATCACCCAATCCGTAATAATTACTCCCGGCTCCTCCGCATTAGGATTAACCACCTCATATAGTCTTTCCTTGAACTTATAGGAAGCAATCTGGTCGGAGATAGTATTACACAAAATTGGTATATTATACCATAGAATCATACCCATCACTAAAGTTCCCACAAATCCTGAGCCCCACTTATTGGGTGTCATAGATATACAAATCGGAATAACAAGCCAGAATCCTATAGCTGGAAAATAAATGTAACGATCTAATATCATTGGATGCATTAAGTGTGAGAGAATCAACCCTGTGGCTATAGTTGCCACGCCACTAAGTACTACAACCTGAATCAGATATAACTTATGATTATTGGCTTTCACAAACAGGTTGGCAAGTTTAATTCTTATCTTTTTTTTACCTTCAACTACCTGAATATATATTATTTTCTTAATAATAATATAGTTAACAGTGAGAACGAATAAAAATATGAACAATAATTCATATCCTTTAGCAAAAGAGAACAAATACCATATACATGTGCGTGGAGATAATACTTCAGTAATCCAATAATCTCCATTTTGTACTACCGAAGATTGTTTTAATAGCACAAAAAGCCATGGCACATAACACACAGCCAAACCAATGGATGTAATTAATGTTCTTTTCAATAAATCCCGGCGAAATGCTACCGCATGTATTAATAAATAAAGCACTATAAAAAAGAACTGAATAAGCACATAATAGTGGGTATACATTCCCATCAATGAGAATATAGCAAACAGAGTCCAATATTTAATCATATTAGCCTTAAAAATATAGTAAAGCGATAGCATACCCGCAAACAAAAAGAATGCTCCCCATCCATACATTCTTGCTTCAACCTGATGATATAGTGACTGACTCATTAATCCCCAAAAAGTCACTAATAAGAAAGAAGACACCCCACCAAACTCTTTATATATAAATGTTCCTGCAGCAATCGTAACCAGCACAAATGGTATTGCGGAGAAAATCGAATACACCTGTGATGCATCGGGCAGAATATGACATACACACCAAAGCATAAAATGATAAAAGGGTGGGTGAAAATCCCCTTTCACCCAGGTCATCATTGTTTCCAGCGACTGCCGACAATACTTTATCTGAACTGCCGAGTCAGATCCCAAGTCATTAAACCACGCATTCACAAGCATTGCTGCCAATAAAGCAATTGCATAAATCCAAAATATACTATGAATAATTACTTGAACTTTTTTTCTATTTCCCATGCTTTACATTGCCCTTCACTATTAAGTAAATCACAAATCTTATGTTTATTCTTCTTTATTTGACGTTCAACCTTTGTATAAACCTAAAACAAAAAAGTCTTATACCACACCTATTTAACTTTCCCTGTGTTTAACCACTCTACATAATCAAAATCCTTTTCCCATGCAAATCTGTTAAGTATTTTTGTTTTTTCTTCCACCATATACTTTCCACACTTCTCTCTATTTGCAAATGAACGCAGTTGAAGAGCATAATCACATTTCTTATAATCCTTGGCAGTGAAACATACTAACCCTTTAACATTTCGTCTAACATTTTCCCATCTACCAATAATTTCTTCATTTTCTCCAATACAGGTAGATGCAATCACAAATAAATTGTCATAATTAATTCTTTTCTTTCTTCGATCCCAGTCCGCTTTTGCTTCTGCAAACTGCTTATGATGATTAAAATAAATTGTTATCTTTTTATCATTGCGTTTAATGATTCCAATAGGATAGTGCTCCGTTTCATGGTAACCATGATCTTCAACCTCCGCTGCAGCATACTCTTCAATATGAAGTACAAAGTCATAAAAATCATCTTCATACATCCATAAATTAACCGTCGGTGACAGAAACTGCACGCCAAGTTTGTGGGAAATGACGCCGCCTATACAAGTTGGGCAGAGAATGGTTGCATTCTTATTTTTTAGCCGTCTCGCATTATTTGCTCTCTCCATCTTCTTGTATATTTTACGCGCAAGTATATAATGGATTTTTTTATTCCATATTGCATATATCAATATGCTCAAAATTACCGAAACAACTGCAACTGCTATAGGAAATATAATTCTATACAACGTCGTAGATGTATTAATCTCAAGCTTATTTCCTAATATTTCACCAACCTTAATCACTAACATATGAAAAACATACACATATAGCGACAGTTGCCTACCTACAAAAGCAAGACTTTTACCTTTGTGAGTCTCTGCCGAAATCGCTAACATAAACAGGCAAATTGGGAAAACGAACGAATACACCAAATATGTTACCAGCGAAAATTCTTCCCAACACGACAGCAAAACAATTATAAAAAAACTTATTCCCGTCAATATACAAAATAAACCTGGTCTATAAGCTGATTCCTCTTTTTCTGCAATCAATCTTCCTAATAATACATAGGGTAATCCACCTAATAAAAAATTACTCCGGTAATGCCACGATATTTCTACAAATTCACCTAAAATAATTAGGAATAAACGAAAAACAAACAGACTTACTAATAAAATCAAATATATTTTTTTAGTTTTTCTCTTTGCCAGCATCCATAAAAATATATAGCTATATAGCAATGCTAATAAAAACCATAAATGCTGTGCTTCTATGATTGAAAAATCTCCAAGAATTAAAACATCAAATACAGTTCGTACACATATCTTATTTACAATAGTCTGCAAAGTCGAAAATTTCAGATAGTATAACAGTGTATATATTAAATATAAAAGAACAGAGATTAACAATATTCTAAATATATTCTTTGCTCTCTTCTTTAGTACTACCTCCTCATTTTCCTGACACACAAAATATCCTGCAACCAGAAAGAAAAAGGGAACTGCAAATCCTGCAAGATTTTTTATAATAATTCCCAGTTCTCCCGGAAGCACGACATGAATAAAGATTACCCCTATACAGGCAATCCCTTTTAGCATATCTATATTATTATTTCTCTTAATTACTGTCACGTTTCATCCCTAGCATTCGCTTCAGTTTATCTTTAATCCGATTTTTATAGTCCCATCTCTTTCGATAGGAGTAACATTTCTCAGGTTTTTGCAAAAAAAATTTTATCTGCTTCTCGTAATTCATACTAATTTCTTCTGCAAATAGCCGCTTACATTCTAAAATCTGTGTATTAATACACTGCAGAAGTTCCTTCTTTTGTGAAGGCGCATAATCCTTTGAATGATATCCACACATAATAAGCGAATTAATCAAATCATCACAGGAACTTCTTCTCAGTTCATCCAGTCCCTTATTACCATAATATACAATTCTATCTTTCAATGCATATACTATATCTTCTATACGCTGTTTACTTACCTTGGACATTATTGACCCATCTCTGGTTAAATAGTAATACAACTTTTCCTCTGTGAATACAAACCGCTTACATTCCCCTGCCAAATGATGAATAATAAACTCATCCTCATGAAGATGTCCTTTAGGATAACGGATATTATCGAATAAACTCCTCTTGTAGATTTTATTCCAAGCAAGGGTAATCTCTAATCTTCCAAACTGTTTATAAATCTCATCTGTTTCATAAAAGTGAATGGGGTAATCCTGCGAAGGAGCATCATCTTGTATATCTGCATTTTCATATACTGGCTGGAAACCACAGGCCCCCATATCGCAATCGTATTGCTTCACTAACTGTTGTAGTCGTTCAATCATTCTTGGATGTATAAAGTCATCTCCATCGATAAACACAAGCCAGTCTCCTATCGATGCCTCAATACCACAGTTCCTGGCATCCGATAGGCCACCGTTCTCTTTGTGGATTACTTTAATACGGTCATCCTGTTTCGCCAGTTCATCGCAGATATCCCCACAACCATCGGTAGAACCATCATTCACCAGAATAATCTCAATGTTACTATATGTCTGATTGATGATAGACTTCACACATTTTTTTAGATATTTTTCTACGTTATAAATGGGAACAATTACACTTACCATTATTTATTTCAGTCTCCGTCTAGCTCCTGCTATTATTCTTTTGATATTGGCACATATAAGTGCATATTTTGTTCTTTTCATAACAAGATTTATATATGATTTAATATGAAAAGGGAGATGTAACTGTTTTGTCAATGTAACAATCTGCCCACACCATTCCTGCCTAGAGAGCAATTCATATTGCATCTTCATATCACTAAAATTCTTCCTATAGTATCCTAGTCGCAAATGATCATATACAATATTCGTCATCATGTGTGATGCATACTGCAGAAACTGTATTTTAAACTGCTCATCATTATATTTTTGCAATTTGTTCCAAAAAAAATTCAGCTCATCTATAGTTTTTATATACTTCTGTGAATCAAAACTCTGTGTTATGGAATTCTCGTTTTTTCGGTAATAATAGTAACGTTCCTTACAAAAAAATACCTTATCCGCTTCAAGTAAGCAGAAGTAAGAACAGCACGCATCTTCACCAAGCGAAATTTCTGCTTTCACCTCTAATTGGTGCTGCAATAATAGTTTTCTTCGTATAATTTTATTACACAAAGAAGGGGCTACCCCAAAATTAAAAAATGGTTTTATTGATAACGAGTTAGGAATAAGTTCTTCTTTAAGTTTTTTTCCAAAATATAATCCTTCCCATTCCATTAAGGAAGGGTTTCTATGTAATTCTTCTCCGTCTACATAATCTTGAAGATCGCAAACTACAATATCTGCGCTATGTTCCCTAGCTCGTTCACACATATCAAAGTACATGTCGGCATGTATGAAATCATCCGAATCAACATAACCTACATACTCACCGGTTGCTATTTGTATTCCCGCCTGTCTAGCACTAACTAGTCCACCGTTACTCTTATGTATCACCTTAATTCGCTGGTCTTTTTCTGCATACTCATCACATAATGTACCCGAAGAATCCTTCGAACCATCATCAACAAGAATACATTCATAATCTAAAAATGTCTGATTTAGAATACTTTCAATACACTTTTCTATATACTTTTCAACATTGTATACGGGAATTATTATACTTAGAAACGGCATTATCTTTTCACCATTTTTGATAACCTATAATAAACAGAATACCCAAAATAACGATAAATATAGTATTCTCTTTTTCGAATTTGTTTTTTGCTCAAACGTAAACTTTCTTTTACTTCTTTTTCTTTTAGTAATGTGTTATTAATCTGTAGTTTTTCTTTGAGACTTTGCTCATTTGCATCCATCATAGTGTTGTATAACGCATGACTAACATACTGCCAGTATCTCTGATAGTACAATTGCCAATCCTCTTCTGGTATCATCCACTTTATAGCATATTTCTTCTGTTTTTTAAGGATTTCACGGTGAATCTGCCAATAATTAGGCACAAACCTGCAGTCAAGAGAACCCTCTTGACGTATATACTGATATGATGTGGATTCTACTATTTTGATTATCTGACTACCTATGGCATCCAGATAATCCAGATTAAAAGCCAAATCTTCCGCGATTTGACAACCTACGGGAAATCGCATATTTCGTTTTCTTATTAAGTCACCATCATACATTTTGCAGTAAGGCGGATTTAGTATTCCTATACAGGATAATTTCATAACATCCCGCCTGTCGGAAATCGTCGAGAACATCTTAGCATCTGTGCGCCCAGTCTTCCATCCCTCTGTAATTTCATCAATGCCACACCAAGAGAAATAACCCTTCCTGCTTTCTTGAATAAGTTCCTCAATATAATTGGGTGGAACAATATCATCACTATCGACAAAACAAATATAGTTGCCTACACTACTATCAATCCCCCTATTGCGGGCTGCAGAGACGCCAGCATTTGATTGATGAATCACCTTTACTCTTGCATCTTCTGCCAAATATTTATCTATTATTTCTGCACTGTGATCTTTTGAACCGTCATCAACAAGAATGATTTCCAAACAATCATAGGATTGCTTCAAAATGCTATGTATGCTGTTTTCCAGTGTTTTTTCCGCATTATACACCGGGACAATAATACTACATAAAGGATTCGTATATTCAATCATCTTATTCTATATAGCACTCTTTTCTTGAATTAGTCTAATCATGATAACATACTTTTTACTACAACCACTTTTCTGCAGTTGTTTCTCGTAAATCTTGCCTTCATTTCCAATCATTTTGATTATAAATAACGCCATTATTGAAGCAAAGAATTGCGACTAACCTTATTTAAACAGTTCACTTCACTATATCAACTCACTTAATTCTTTTTCAAACCAATCAACTTTTCTTTGTCTATGACAATATGTATCTGCATACTGTTTTAGTAGATGTGCCTTCTCCATACGCTCAGTTTTGTTTTCAGCTATATTTGCAATTGCTATCGCCATCTCTTCTTCTGTATTTGTAATAATCACACCATCCACAGTTGATGCATGTCCTACATCAGTTGATATGCAAGCAAGTCCAGAGGCCATAGCTTCACATAGGGAGATGGAAAATGCTTCTATTTGGCTACCACATACATAAACATCAGATTTTCTGTATAAATCAAAAATCTCTTCCCTTGTTTTTTCATAAAGTAGCGATATCCTCTTGCTTCCATACTCTATTTCCAGGGTCTTCTTTATTTCTAGCAGATGTTCATAATACGCATTTCTTGTCTGACCACAAAATATTAATTCTGTGTTTTCAACATCAGCACTATAGAAGGCACGGAGAACCATTTCCTGCCCTTTCTTTTCATTGTATCCAGCTACATAGATAAAACGAATTATTCCATCCTTATTACTGCTTTTCTGCCCCCAGGAAAATCCGTCAAAAAATCTGTCCTCAACAGCATTTCCAAGCATCTTTCCATTGGTTAATCCATGATTTACAGCATACAGATTAGCCTTATCCTTTTCATGTAAATAGGTTACCAAATCAAATTTTGCAATATACCTATATACTTTTGAGTAGTATGATTTATTTAAGATTATGTTAAAAGCTTTCCCAAACTGTCCTCGACGAATTTTTCCCCAGAAATCATATTTCAATTCATATTCAGAATAGCCATGCGTATAAAGTACCTTTTTACATTTCATCTTATCTAGTTTATTAACTATCCAATCAAAGGGCCACGATTGAGTACATACAGGAACAAAAACATCTGGCTGATACGATTTAATTCTTGCAAAATACTTATTCTTCTCACCAACAAATTTATGAAACAAATTACGGTGCACACAAATTCGTTCAATGGAAACTCCATTATGCGTCTCCTGTTCAGGATAGTCTTCTAATGAATTTGTCATCACTAAAACCTCATGCCCCTTCTGGGCAAGTCCTTCGGCGATATACTGCGTAACTGCTTGCACCCCATCGTTCTCTGGATAATATGTATGCACTGCAATTAATATTCTCATAGGCTATTTCCTGTCAATCTCTATCCAATCACCAATGATTTTATTGTACTGTTCTGGTTCAAACAAAGAGAATCCCGAATCATCAAAAAATGTTAATTCCCCAAAATACAATTGCCCTTGTGAATAATACCAGTCCACTCGAACATGATGAATTCCCTTCGCAAGGTAGCTGGACTTCTCTAGCATTTCATCCAAAAAAGCAGGTCGTTCTAATACTTCTAAATTTGTTTTAGTCCCTTGCGAAATCTCTGTTTTATTCCACTGCGCATCATAAAAATCCTGTGTGTGATTTTCAAATCTTCCCTGATGTACTTCAATTAATTTGGGAATGCCTTCAAAACACATCACTTTGTAATCATCAATAGATTTTTCATCCTCATTTCCCAAATATTTTTCTGCAATAACCCTTGGTTTAACCCCTTTGTAAACCCATTCTCTTCCTGGCAGGTAATAATCTCTACTCAACAGTTTTTTATATTTTTCTCGAACCAACATCTCATCAAGTTCTTCTTTATTCTTACATATAAAATAGCCGCCACTATCATGGGTTGACTTTAAGACAAACGAGTCTGGTAGGCTAGAAAAATCAATATCTCCTGGAGTATTCCAAACACCATACAGTGGAACGACATACTGTGAGCCGATTTTCTCCTTAATATAATTCTTCACTTCATATTTATCGACCAACATATGATATAAGGGATTTCTGTCATATAACTTTAACCACTGTAATTTTTCTCCATAAGTCACAGGGTTCTTTAAGTTCAACTTCTTCCCAATAATATCTCTGTATAAAAGTTTTAAATACATCTTATCTGGAATTAGTCGTGCAATTCCGATTCTTTTTGCTACTGCCAGAAACAAGTGTCTAAATGATTTCATTACAAATTACATCTTTCTACCACATATTTTAAATAGGATGTTCTAATATTTCCTTAACAGACTCCGCAACAATGTTTAAACCTTGCTCTAAAATACTCTTCTCTATTGTTAATATAGGCATCAGTTTTAATACACAGTCTTTTCTACCAGCAAGTTCTATCACCAGTCCTTTTTCAAAACATTTCTGGCTACACTTTTTAGCCGTTCCTTCAGGAAATGCAGAAAAATCAATTCCCCAAATCATACCTTTTCCGCGGTACTCTAGGCGTTGATTAATAGTAGAAATATTATTTTTCAAAAACGTTTCAATAATCTGCTCCTTCTTGCACACTTCTTCTTCAACATGGTTCTCCAGCATAAACTCTAACCCCGCTTTTCCTGCAACAGTTGCAAGCTGGAAGCCTCGAAACGTGCCATTATGTTCTCCTGGACTCCAAATATCCAGCTCTGGTCTAAATAGAGTTAATGCCATAGGCATTCCAATACCACCAATGGACTTAGCCATAGTAACAATATCTGGCTTAATTCCTGCATGTTCAAAGGAAAAGAATTTTCCTGTACGGCAATTACCAATTTGAACCTCATCTGCAATAAGTAAAATGTCATACTTATCACAAAACGCCCTAGCCTTTTGTAACCACTCATTAGGAAGAATATAAATCCCCCCCTCTGCTTGTAATACTTCAATAACTAGCGCCGCAGGTTTATCTACACCACTGTGATCATCCTCTATTAATGTTTCCATATACTGAATGGTATCTAACTCAGGAAACATGTATGGTGCAGGAATATGTGTCACATCATGAAGAGCCACTCCTGCACCCTTACGTGCTGCTTCTTCAGTTGTTAATGCAAGAGTTCCCAGTGTCATACCGTGGAAGCATCCCATTAATGCAAAAATTCCCTGTCTTCCTGTAACTTTTCTCGCCAGTTTTAGTGCTGCTTCATTTGCATTAGTTCCAGTTGGACCAACAAACATGATCTTATAATCAAGATTCCTGGGCTTAAGGATTTTTTCTTCAAATGTTTGTATAAATTCTCTTTTACTGCTGGTATACATATCCATGGAATGAATGATTCCATCCTGCATTAAATACTCGCAAACCTTGCCTTTTATATAGTCATTATTATGACCATAGTTCAGCGCACCAGCCCCGCAAAAGAAATCAATATACCGATCCCCATTTTCTGCATACATATATGCATCTTTTGCCCGGCTAAAAACTACTGGAAACTTTCTACAGTACGATCTAACTTCACTTTCATAATCATTAAAAATATTCATTGGTTCATTAATCCTCTGATTTTAATTCATCATATTTTTGAATAATTTGCTTAACTCTATCTTTCACCTCATGCCCATCTTTCAGAAGCCTCTCTCGCCCCTGCCGTGCAATCTTTTCTCTATCTTCATTATGTTCCAAATAATAAAAGACCTTATTTACAAAATCCACTTTATCTCTATAATATACAGCCTCTTTATTTTCCTCATACATAGAAGACATATCTTCAGTATACGGGCTTAAAATAAAGGCTTCCGCCGCTGGGATTTCAAAACATCTTCTAGTATAAGTATCATGATTAATTTTCGAGAGAAAAATAAGTGGAATCTTGCAACTCGCCAAATACTTATTATAATCTCTTCTTTCATTTGAAAGACTCACAATACCTTCTCCAAGTGTTTGAAAACGTTTAAAGTGTTCACTAGGGACTCCCACCTTTAAACCCTTTTCTAAAAGAGCTTTAATATATTCCCCTCTTTCATCGTCTTCATAATGTCCAAGAAAAATCACTTCTGGAGTCTTAATTTTCTCTTCTTCTAGAATAGGATAATTCTTATCATCCAAATAGTACGAACGTATGATTTCTGTTTCAATACCATATTTAGCTTTTATATCCTGAACATTTTTTTGCCTATAGACAAAATTATAATCACATACTTTTAGTGATCTCTTATAGTGCCTCCAATGATAAAATGGATAGAACATTGCAAAAGGATCATCATTGTTGTAGCTAAATACCACGGCTCCCGTTTCCTGTTTGATTCTTCTAATTGTACTGGGAAAAATATTTATTCCCTGATATAGAAAAACAAGATTGGGACGCATATCAATACATTTATTCACTAATTCCAAATTTTTCTTTCTAACCAGCGGACCCACATTATATTTATTCTGAATTTTAACCCCTATGCTCATCGTTTTTCCTTTTTTCTCATAGTCTGTAATAATAGAGGAGTTAAATACTTCCACTGCTTCATACCCCAATTGAACAAAGGCATTATAAAATGCCAACACATATATTGGATGTTTCGTATTGCCTACAACTAGGATTTTATCTGTCTTGTCCATTATCATCTATTCGTCTACAATTTTGGTGTTCTTCCCAAAACCTTCTTGATTCCTCGAATCACTTTATCACAAAATTTCTCGCCAAATAAATACAGCCCTATATAATAAATGTAATAGTAGCCCGATTTATTGAATCCAATCTCACATAATCTCTTATGATATTCTTTGAATTCTTTCCTTCCCCGTTTTCTTTGTATTGCAAGTACGGGATAAGAATACTTTGACCACTCTTTCTTTAATGCTTTGCTGGATTGTACCTTATATTTTTCATCAATGTAATCCGTAATCTGAAACCAGCTCCTCATAAAGTTGATACTGTTCTCAATAGTGACGGTCCCTGGCGTATACAGATCTTTTTCCGACTCGCTATTCCCAAAATACGGCGTTCCGCCGTCATATTGTTCAGTAATCGGAGTATTGTAATATGCTGCCGGTTTATTAAGACAGATTTCAGCTAGTACATAAAGTTGGTACAGTAGCGTTCCATCAAACCTGTCCGTCAGTGTTTCCAGCGCAATATCCTTTCTGAATGTAAATCCAGAAATAAATACACTTTTTCGAAACAACGCCATATAGGTATCAAAACCTGGTTTAAAGAATTTATTATCTGAATAATACCTATAGTACTCTACCTTGCCATCGGAATGGAACCTCCTATAACTACGAAGAATATAATGTAGTTCATCATGTTCCACTAAAAAATCATAATAGTCATCCAAAACGCCAGGAATAAAACAGTCATCATCACCCATAAAGAGAATCCATTTCCCCTTAGCAGTAGTAATACACTCACGAAGATTCTTGTCAAACCCCAGATTCTTCTCATTTTCGTGATATTCTACACGAAGCTCTGTTTCACCAATAAATTGTTTTACCTTTTCTGCTACCTCTTGACGCCTTGGTGCCTTATCTTCACAAATCAAAACTTCCACAGATTTGTCAGAAGAAATATCAATAGATTCTAATAATCTATACAGTTCCTCCGGTCTGTTGTAGCTAGGAATACAAATTGTCAAAAAAATATCATTCATCACAACCAATTAATTTAAAACCGTTCAGAATTGCTTCCTTTACCATTTCATTTACTTTCTCTTCTACATACCACTTCTCTGGCGCAATCTGTATCGATTCCTCTTTCTTACCTAGATACGCTGCCCACCAGCTAAAACTACTATTTGCAATGATGTGATGTTTGCAGGACTGCATTAAATACAAGTCCTCTTGTGAAGATTTCTCTAAATCACTTGAAATAACACAGGAATCCTCTAAGGCAAACTCTTTTTTACACCATTCCATATCATCTGAGAAAAAGTAAAACACGGGATTCTTTGTATTCGTCCTAATATAAGCCATTGCCTTTCTATAATAATCTTGTGACGGCATGGCATAAATAGTCTGATTATTATAGGTCAAATAATCCCCGCGGCGCACATGCACTGCCACGGAAGTCGTCTCCAATATTCTCTGATGTAGGCTTCGACAGGATTCCCCTAATTGCTTTCCCCCATCCAGTTCCTCCGCTAAATCGCATTTTATACGTTCGAAGTACCTAATATTCTGCCAACATCCTTCATAGAATCTCGCCTTATTATTAACGAGTTCCTCGTATTGGAAAAAACCATTTTCAATATATATACCCGCTTTTTTCTTTCCCGGTTTAGCAAAATGAAGTTTCCTGTTTCCATAAAACAGAATTATATACCAAAGGTTCTTTATCCCTTTTAATATCTCTGCTTTAATAGGATAATTACCCAATGCATACTCTCTTTGAGGATCTCTCTTAAATCCATAAGTATCTATATACAGTTTTTCACCTTTAGCCTCACTAACCGCTCTTCCCATAGCATACTGGAACATCTGGTTACCGAGACCACCAGACAATCTGATAATCATCGTTTTCACTCTGCAGGCCAAATGCCCGTTGTATCCGTTAATATTTCATATCCATAATCATGCAAAATCTTATTTCGGTAAAACCAAATTCCCTGAATATTTTTTTGATCATAGAAATAAGAATAATCCACCTGCTCCCCTGCCTCATATAATGCATAAGCTTTATCACGGCAGGCGAGATATCCACTACTAGTGTCCATATTTAAATTCTTAAAATTCGGCAAAAGACTCCATATACAAAATACCATTAATCCTATATTTATTATTATTCTTGGAATGGTACAATCTTTCTTAATAGCACCCTGTACTGTCTTTGTTAGTCCCCGAACCAATTCACCTATTGCCATCACAAATAGCGGATATGCTGGAATATGCTCTCTTGCAACTGGCTGACCAACCTTACGTAGAAAATGAATGATCAAAACATACGCCAGAAACATCAAAACATATTTATAATGATCTATTTTATCCTTTTTCATTACCACCCTTGTCACTGCAACTGCAATCAGTAATCCAAGAATAACAAGAATCATTATTGAAATATCTGATCGTATACAGAAGTCAGATACAAATCGTCTTATTATTGAGAAAAAAGAGAATCCCTCTGCTGTCTCAAGATTATCATACTTCACTGTCTTAAAGTGATATAACACCATCACTAGATTCATTGCAACCAAAGGAATCAACGGGATCCACGTTTTTTTAAGAAACTCACCTAATCTTTTTTCGCGTAGGATGCAGATAAAAATATAAACATATATTACGAATACCGATAAAAACGACACGGTATTTGCTACTTCTGCTATTGTCAGTGCAAATATACAGAGAATGATATTCACATTTTTTCCTTTATTTGTCTCTTTCTTCTTTGATGCTTCCAAAAAAAGCAGGGCAAGTATTACAAAGGCAGCCGCCATACCGTAACCTCTTGCCATAGAAAAATACTCGATTACTAGAGTTGAACTCCAGAAAAAAATCACCGTAGAAAAAGAAATATATCTTTTCTTGTACATAATGATAGATGCAGCAAGATATATTACAAAACAAATCATGATTGGGATACGAATTAATGTCTCATCATAGCATATTCCTGTTAAAGCATTCACAATACCAATTCCTACAGAATTTAGAATATGATTGTTCCCAAGGCACATGGTGCATCCTAATGGTGACGTCATATGCCACCAGTAGTTTTTAAGTCCACTAATCAAATCATATTCGCCAAACATGGGATGTACATAAGCACAATATGTTACGCCTTCATCCCAGAGAATAGGCCATAAGATTGCTCTTCGAATCACGACGAAAAGTAATCCCAGCGCGGCAAGGATGAGTATAATCATACCTGTTCTACGAAGTATTTTTTCATCAATACCTCTTTTTGTTTCCATAATTCCTCCAAAGCAAAACTTAATATGTATTATATTCCTATTAGGCGCAACCTACATGAGAACTACCATAAACACTAATTCATTTAACTGCTAATCTTTATGAGTTATTAATTTTCTTCTTAATATATGTTGGAAGGAAATTAACAACCATATGTAAAACACACGCTATTGCAACTGTCACCAGAACATATAAGTAGGCACTAACGTCACTATTAATATACTGCTGTGTATAGTTCTGAACCAAAAACAACTCATAAGAAATAATACCGGTCAATTGCAAGAACCAGTTTCGCACCAGAATAGTACATTTTTGGGTCAAAAGCAGTATCCCCAATGCCAATGGGACTACTGTAAATAGTGAGAGAATATTATTTACACAGTTTCCCATTTTTTTTACTTCTTCCAACTGTGTTAATAACATAAATACCCCCCCCGTCACAACCAGGAATGATGCGAGTATTATCTGATTTCTCTTTAAAGATAATTTTGTTTCTATTGCGCTCTTGTTGGATGCCAACATCACTCCTAGCGGAAAAGCCAACATCTGTCTAGCTCTCAAAAATGGGATTGCTTCTGACCACGGTTTTATACATTCATAAACAAAAAATAATCCAAATGCAACAAGCAGGACTATTGTTTCCCACTTTTTATTACTAATTTTTTTTGATATTAGCTTTACACTATAATATATCAAATAACAAATCAAAAGGTACTGGAGATACCATCCTCCACCACCTAACAGGAACGCATTATTTGTATAATTCTTCCACGATAGTGTATTTTGTATACATTCCCAAATTAATTCTACAATCCATAAAGGTATACATATTTTCCAAAAACGCTTTCTCCAAAACCCATGAAGGCCATTTTTCTCAAAAGATTTTTCTAGCCCGTATCCTGAGCATATTAAAAAAAGTGCTACCCCAACACCCGCAATAAACTGAATACCCCCGATGTTCAAATGATCACTTCCATGAGCCCATATCACAGTCAGTATAGAAAAACCTTTAATGCGGTTTGAATATAAATGATCAAAAAAATCACTCTTACTTGGCTTTCCAATAAACCCAATGGTATAAAGGCCAATAAATAATAGTGTGAAAATAATAAATATTTTCATCTGCTTCCTTTTATAGAACAAAAACTATTTCGACAATCTATTCCCAAATCTCAATAGAAAACAATTATCTCTATCGTTCTCTAACTATAGTTCCATTCTCAACCTTATAAACAATGTCACATTTTTCTATGGTGGATAATCTATGAGCAATCATTAGGATAGTTTTTGTCCCCTGTAATCCTTCAATAGCCCTCATTACTTCTTTCTCTGTCTCATTATCCAGCGCAGAGGTCGCTTCATCAAATACCAGCACTTCTGGATCTCTATATAGTGCCCTGGCAATACCGATTCTTTGCTTCTGTCCACCAGAAATACGAGCGCCACGTTCTCCTACCATAGTATCAAGCCCATCAGGTAGGGATTTCACAAAGGTCTCCAACTGTGCGCTTCTTAACGCACCCCACACCTTTTCATCATCTACCTCTTCCTGTTCCACTCCAAAGGCCACATTTGCACGGATAGTATCGTCAGTAAGGTAGATGGCCTGCGGTATGTAGCCAATCTTTCTCTTCCACCCATTTTCATTGCTTCTAACATCTACTCCATCTATTTTTACAGTGCCTCGATAAGGATTCAGAAGGTTAAGAACGATATCTGCCGTAGTCGTTTTCCCACCACCCGACGGACCAATAAAAGCAACAGATTTTCCTTTTGGAATGGAAATATTAATTTCACTTAATATATCTTTATCCGTATTATCATACTTAAAGGAAACATTTTCCAAGACAATTTTGTCCTCAAAAGACATTTCTGACTGTTCATCTTTTTCGTCAAAGGAAGAATCCAACTCATCGGCTTCCTTAATATCATGGTATACCAAATCAATGGATGCTTTGTAATAGATCAACATATTAAAACTCGCATACATAGCATTTACAGATGGTAGTAATTTATAAGCAGCCACACAAAAGACAGCTAACTGAGGCAATAACGTCATATAATTGGGATTGAATATAATATTAATTCCTAAGTAGCCCAGTATTGATAAAATTGCAAATAATTCAATCATATATTTAGGTAATACGGAATATAGTGAATACTTCACATATAAATTGGCTATTTTCTCGTATGTTGTTTTATATAAGCCAATAAAATGCTTTTCTGTATTCATTATTTTAATTTCTTTAACACCCTCAAAGGCCTGTCTAAGATGTTTCGTCAGCTGCCCATTATAATACTGATTCAGTCTTCCATTCTTTCTGTTTTTCCTTTGTAAGCCAAATATTATGATGCACAGACAGATACCAAGAATCAGTGCAATAGTAAGTGTCATCCAGATATTTGAGATTGCAAGAAATACAATAATAGCAATTGCCGTGATACCATTGGATGCCACAGATAAAATATTATTAATTAACTGGAATAACTGATCGACATCTGTCGTAACTCCTCTAATTAATTCTGAAGAATTAACATTTAAAAAGTAGGAATAGGATTGTACGAGATAGGAAGACATTAATTTTGTTGCCAATTCCATTCTAACAAAGGCAGAAAAATGATACTGTACCTTATGCATCCAACACAAATACAAATTCTTTAGTATATACAATACTATGGTAATACCAATCAACCACAAAAGGACCTGCTCTTTTGAATTGGCAGAAGTCATCTGAATGATTATTTTACAATATGTATTTTGGGTATAATCCCCTGTATCCATTGCCAGGTTGACGATAGGAAGTATAATTGTGATTCCTAACAGTTCCGCAGCAGAACCAATAAGAATCATAACGAACATACCAAAAACTTTTAGTTTTGTCTTTTTGTCTAACAAATAATCAAGTTGCTTAAGTGTACTCATTTTTTCTTTTTCAAAACCTTCCTGGCAAACTGGAACCATTTCTTTTCTTCTATTTTTTTCCACTGCTGCATATGATGTTCATAGTTATTGCCCCACATAGTAAAAACGCTGTTTCTTCGGAGTGCCTCCTTAGGGCTCTGGTCAAATATATTCGTAAGAAACTTTTCCAGGTACTCTTCTCTCATCATTTTGTTAACCTTACTGTCGGGTAACAGTATGGGTTCTCTAAGCATGGTCAGATATTTATGATCGTCCTCATCCAGTTCCTTCACTGCATCAATAATTTCACTTTCTGATTTCATATTCGTGCAGTCAATAAATGCTTTGGGATTAAAGTAGTCTGCCACATCCGGGGCTCCCCAATATAAGGGAATCGACCCTGCTGCCCATGCATCCACTATTTTTTCTGTTACATATCCTGGAAAGGAGGAATTTTCAAACGCAAAACTAAACTTATACTGTTTCTGGAATTCTAACTTGTCTGGGACCGGCTGCCCATCTGGCAGATTATTCTTATGCCTTCCACCAGAATCAACATGTTTGTAGGTACATAATGCCTCAAAATATCGATCTCTCACATTACAACCCAAATCATTGGATACTACTGTGTTGCAAAACTTCCTGTTTAGTGATAATTCATCCCTTTCAGGAATCTTCTTTTCTAATGCCTTTTTAAAAATATCATATCCTATAAAAAAACATGGATATTGAAGGTAACGATCTCCAAAGGCTATGTCATCAAATGCTATCCCATAATCATACACATTAAAGTCCACCGCCTTTGCTTCCGCCAGATACAGTATTCTCGGACAGTTGTACTTTAAATAGTCTGTTCCAAAGTTTGAACAGATGATATAGTCTGGATTATTACTGTCTATTATAACCTCATATTTTTTTTTCAATATTTTTGTTATAACAAAATTCTCAAAATCAAGATTTTTCCAAAAATCAATGTAAGCAATTTTTATGGTTTTCATCATATTCCGTTTCTATACTTCATGAGTAAAGCAATATCACCAGCGTCCTCTGATTTTGTCTATAACTCTACAGGATCGAACGCACATCGTTGGGCATAACATAAAATATTGAAAGAAAATCTTTTTAGATGCCGTTATCTTTCCCATTTTGCTATGATATATTTTTTTCATCTTCTCCTTAAGTAATAAACAAATCTTTTTTCTTTCCTCGCCTTTTAATTTCTGGTCTGCCATACCATAATTTCTGAATATGCAGACAAGATAGCGGTAAAAAATATGGTTAATCAGATCTTCTTTTCCCTCTAACTCGGAGTGTTGTACGCTTTTTATACGATCATCATAACATTCCAATATAGAGAGACGCTTAGGTGTCCAGCCAACTCTGATAAGGCTGCCTTCTGCTTTTCTATAATAATATAATGGTAAATCGATGTATGTTATTCCATCAGCAGCAATAATATTTCTATGTATTACAAACTGATCTTCATGCAGCCTCATGCCCTCTGGAAATAGCAGAGAATCAAAGGCGCTTTTTCGATATAACTTGGTCCATACAACAATTGTTCTAAGGTTAATTTCATATTCCTTTCCTGGTTTGCTTCTTTCGATAATATATAAGCAATCTTTTGCAGAAAGGGTATGCGTATATTTCTCTAAGTTTTTTAAATCAACATTTTTATGATAGTCTTTAAAGTTGCTTTCTACATCTTCAAATCCTATTTGAACAATATTTGCACCTTTAGTTTCTGCCACATTATACAACAATTCTAACAAACATATATTTATACAGTCATCACTATCAACAAAGAAAAGAAAATCACCTTTGGCCGCCCTAATTCCAGTATTTCTTGCACTGGCAAGGCCCTTATTTTCCTGATGAATCACCTGGAATCTTTCATCTTCTTCCTGATATTCCTTACAAATCTCATAGGAATGGTCCGTAGAACCATCATCAATCATGATTACTTCTATTTCTTTGTATGTTTGTTCTTTGATGGAATCCAGACAACATCTAAGATATTTTTCAACATTGTATACTGGAACGATAACACTGATCATATATATCCTACTCTATACAGTTTATTTCCTGGAAAGCATCTTCTTATTATCTCGTCTCTGCTTTATCCAAAAAGAAATCCCTTTACACCTGATAATTTCGAAATTACGACACAATTTTTTCCCTATCTTTTTTCCAAATATCTTTTGATATTTCAGTTCTTTTGCCTGATAATTTCTCTCCTTGTCAGAATGAACCTTCTTCCATTCCCCATTAAAGTGATGGTTAGCATAAGTATGATCGGTGAAACAATCTCCTTCACTTCGATAAGGATTGAATGGGCAAAAATAATCCATAGGATATATGGTAATATCTTCAAGTTCCTGGTAGGTATTATCCAGCCTTAGCCCCCGGTCTATTAACGCATTCGTAATAGGCACTGGATTGGGAGTCAGGTCATACACACCGTTCCCCAGTACAAAACGTCTTCCTTCATAATCATCCAAAAACTTTTTAAATATAGGATTGTTCTTTTCAGATGCAAATATCCACGCAGCGATTCTATCTGGTGACTCAAATCCCGTGAATGCCTTATTATTTAGCAATTCATCAAACGATTTTAAAACCTCTATATCACTATCCAAATATATACCACCATAATTATATAGGGCCCACAATCGGACATAGTCACTTGCGAAAGCATATTTCCCTTCCGTATACGCTTCTCTTGCATATTCACACAGGGAAAAGTCAAAATTTTTCGCATTCCATAATTTTATCTCATAATCCGGGAGATGTTTTTTCCAAGATTCGATACATTTTAAAACATCTTCTGTATAATTGGGTGGATCTGAAAACCATACATAATGGATTATTTTAGGTATCAAAACAATATTTCCTCTTATACTCGTTAAATAAATCAGTTTAAAGCTGTAAATCTATCTCAATATACGTTTATAAAGATTTACATACTCCTTATAGCATTCTTGTTGGTCGAAAATCAGTCCTTGGTTCTTCCAGTCATCTTTTGCCGTTACGGTAAGTACAGCATCCTTTAGACCCTTAACATCCCCCAATGGAACCAGCTGCCCCATACCACTTTCCTGCACACTTTCCACACTGCCATCAATCTCATAGGTAATAACCGGTGTACCACAGGCTATGGCCTCCAAATTGCAGGTGGGATAATTATCCTCATAGGTTGCATTAATAAATACATCTGCTGCCGTGTACAATTCAGCTAACTCTTGTACGCTGTCTGTATGAGCTATCTTTACGATTCTATCTGGCAGTTCCTTCATCTGTTCTTCTAAAAGTCCCACCATCACAATCTTATATCCTTCTGGAAGAATCTCTGAGAGCTTAGCAAAATCCTTAATACCCTTCTGCTCTGTCCAAGTAGAAGAAACTCCAAGGACAATCTTTTGACCTTTCAAACTGCTATACTTCTCTTCCACCCTCTTTCGCGCATTCTCTCTAGGATAGAAATCTTCTGTATTAATCCCATTATGAATGACTTCTACAGGATACTCTTTAAAGAAAGATTCTCTGACCTTTCCCGCAAACCACTTAGATGGCGTCACAATCGTCATGTTCTTTACGCCAGTAAAAGCTGCTTTTTTTCTATCAAAATTCTCGTAAGAACGATCAAAGAACCAGCTTTCTGGATGAAACTTTCTTCGTTCACACTTCTCACAGTGTGTTTTCCACTTATTACAGGTATTGTAGCAATAACAAGGACAATGCCCTGTAAAGGCCCATCCATCATGAAAGGTCCATACTACAGGAATCTCCTTTTTCTTGATATAGGCAAACAGCAATTCTAGATTAATGTAATATCCATGCATGATTTGCAAGTGAATAAGGTCTGGTCGTATGACATCCACCTCTTTCAGGAACCTCTTTGTAGCTCCCTTAGATCCAAAACCACAGTGATCTGTTAGCCTAGTATAAAGGCCATGCATATTCTGGTCAAAGTCAGTTCCGATACGAAGTGTCTTTACCTCATCCGGAGCAGTGTTAGTCCTTCCCCAGGCAACTACGCTTTCTTGCCCTTCGCTTACCAACGCTCTGTCGATTCCATATACAATTCTTCCTGTGCATCCCCATCCAGAGAATGCAGATATCTGAAGGATTTTCATTAAGGTTTCATTCCCCGTTACATACTATTTATTATATTTTTTACCATTTCCATACTTCAGGATACAGAAAATTGCACGCAATCCGTCTTTAAACCCTATCTTCTTTCCTTCCACAACACTTCTTGGATAATATGAAATTGATACCTCTGCGATTTTGATCCTCTTTCCAGAGATTTTCGCTGTAATCTCTGGCTCAAAACCAAAGCGTTTCTCTTCTATATCTATACTTTGAATAATATCCCTGCGAAATGCTTTATAACAAGTTTCCATATCTGTAATTTTTTGGTGTGTAAACAGATTCGAGAATCGTGTTAAGAATTTATTTGCGATTCTATTTGCCACATACCCCTTTGCCTTTTGTTTCTTAAATCTTGATCCATAGCACACCCTCGCTTTTTCTTTAACAATCGGCATAATTACTTTGGGATAATCCATCGGATCATATTCCATATCCGCATCCTGTACAATTACAATATCGCCAGTTGCAGCTGCAAAGCCCGTCTTTAATGCTCCACCTTTTCCCTGATTTTTCTCGTGATGAATAACTTTACTAACCATAGGTGCTATTTTTTCATCTATTAATTCTGTTGTTCCATCCGTACTCTTATCATCTACCACTATTATTTCCATATTGGGTATAGGAGTCGCTAGAACTCTGTTTACAATCTTTTCAATATTATGAATCTCGTTATAGCATGGAATCACCACTGTGAGCGTTATGTCATTAAGTTCCATTTTTGTCCTTACTCCTTTTACCCAATATCTCCCGACTCGGTTAATTTATCAAAACCATACTCACGTAAAATTTAATTACGATAAATCAAAATCCTTTATACATATATTGACTGTATTTGTTTCAAATTTTTCTCTCTAAGTCAACATTTTTTAGGTTTAACTAAAGTTTTCTCCTATATATGTTAATCTTTTCTTAGAAAGTTTTCATTAATATAATCTGCAAGGAATGTCGTGTTCTTCTTTGCACCCTTATCATTGAGGTGATGATAATCAAAATAATCCTCGCTATTATCAATCTGGGCCAGTAGTTCTGGTTCATAGTTAATATCAAAATGGGGAATACCCTTACTGTCTAAGTACTGATACATACCATTGATATATGCATAGCTTTCACCAATATATTCAGGATTAGAAGCATTAAAGAATAACAGCTGTATATCATTCTCCTGACAGATTTCAATTAGTTTATCAATCTGATCTGTCATTTCTTTTGTCGGCTCTAACACCTCTGTTGATGGCACAGTATTCGGTTTCTGCGGAGCAACAGAATTCTGTGTTCCATTCCACTTCGGCCGATCATAGGTCTGTTCTCTTAAGGATGTATATCCGTTTGCATTGAGAGCCTCCCATTGGTGATGTTCTCCTGGAATGAGAAATGATATTTTCTCAAAAGGATCACCCGACACAGGCATTTCCCATATAGTTCTCCACTTATTCCAGGAAGGTTTCATCCCATCTAATGCAAAACTAGCATTATCTGTAGACATCGCCCAGGGAGAATGCGTGGGAATGAATCTATATACTTCTACTACTACAAGTTTAGGGTTCTGATTTTTTAAAACTTCCCTTAAATATCCTGCTCGTACACTTGAGGAACAACCGGCCACACCAAAATTAAAGGCTGAGAGTCCTGTCTCCTCCTCTAACTGATATGGATCAATAGCCACTTCAATAATGGAGGAACCCAGAAGCAAAATATCAATACTATTATCTTCTTGGGCATAAAAACTGTTCCAATGTATATAATCCTCTTGCCTTGTAAAAAAAGGGCTAATGACTATCATGATTCCCAAAATTATTAAGGGAAGAATAATCATGCTTGCAATCTGTTTTTTCTTCATATCTCCCCTCTCCTTAAAATTGGAAATAGATAAAACTGATTCCCGCACCTTCACTATAAAAGCCAAAAATCATAATTCCCAAAAATGCCAATATATATATTGTCCAACGGACAGGCAATTCAAGTTTAATAATCTTTTCTCTGATACAAATTCCCTTTAATTTACAAAAATCAGCAATCCCCAAAATAAACAAACCAATAATGACAAGAGTGAAATGGTAATGTCCTAATCCACATGTATAGATAGATCCATCCGTTAACACCCACGGGTTAAATGTTGTGAATATACTTTTTATGATGCCACATGCTTCTTTAATACTAGCCGCGCGGAAGAAAATCCAGGCAAAATCTACAAGAAGAAAGGTTATCGCGGCCTTCCCCACTCTACTTCGAAGTGTAATCTTTTTTCTAACTTTTTCTGTTGCTTCCCCAGCTACCTGATAGAAGCCATTCAATCCTCCCCACACTACAAAGGAAAGATCTGCTCCATGCCAAAGACCACTCAGCAAAAACACTATCATCTTGTTAAGATACTTTCTGATGGTACCCTTGCGGCTACCGCCTAATGGAATATAAACATAATCTTTAAACCAGCTAGTTAAAGAAACATGCCATCTTCTCCAAAATTCGCCAACCGTCTTTGCATAATACGGAGTATCAAAATTCTCCATAAGTTTAATACCAAGAATCTTGGCACTTCCCATGGCAATGATGGAATAGCCATAAAAATCACAGTAGATTTGCACCGCAAACAAAACTGTTGCTAGAACCAAATAAGCCCCCGGATAAGAATTATAATTTCCATAAGCAAAGTCCACATAAACAGCAATTCTATCTGCTAAAAATACTTTCAAAAAGAATCCCCACAGCATAAGAAGCATTCCATCCCTAAACATTTCGAAATTAAATGGGTGCTTTTCTCGAAGCTGCCCTAATAGATTTTTAGATCGTTCAATGGGTCCTGCTACCAGCTGCGGGAAGAAAGAGATATAAAGGGCAAATCGGAAGGGATTCTTTTCTATTTCCGTATCCCCTCTATAAACATCAATCAGGTAACTGATGGCCTGGAAAGAATAAAAAGAGATACCCATAGGAAGGGTAATTTTCTCCCACTTTACATACTTAAATAAAAATAAGACTGCCAGAATACCGGTAATAGAAAACCCAAGAAGTACTTTCTTTGCATTTTGACTTTTGGCCTTTGCAATAAGCAGTCCCCCAACATAAGAAACTCCTGTCGCAAACAAAAGAAGTACCACGTGATTGACATGCCAGCACATATAGAAGAAATAGCTAGCAATAAGCAACCACACCCATCTCGCTTTTTGTGGGATTACATAGTAAAACAATAATACAATTGGAAAAAATACTAAATATTTAAAAGAATTGAAAATCATAATTATTCATTCATAATTGAACGTATTGCTTTGACCTTAAGCCTTCAGTTCACCTTGTTCCTTCATCTTTGTACCATTTTTTTCACATTCATACATTTTTGCATCTACCAAAAATCGATACCAGTATGCCTGCAAAAAGTGATATATTTTTCCTTCTGGTCCATCTAGAAAGCCCAGTTTTATATAATATCGATATAGAAAATAAATCTTTACTCGGAAGAATTTGGGAAGTTTGTAATATCCCCCGTTTTTCACCTTACGCTTTTTCTCTGCCTGTTTTGTAGAGGATGCACCACTCTCCAAAGTGTTACCCTCTCCTTGGTTCTGCAAAAACAATTGATGATCAAGCACTTCTCTATTGCTGTACCAGTTATGCTTTGCAGTCCACCACTCTAAATCTTTCTGGTTATTATCCTGCAAGTCATAATCAAAGGTAACCGTCTTACCTTCTGATAGAATCATATGTTCATCCATTACCTTTTGTTCACATAATGCTTTTCCTGTACGCCATATGCGAAGAAGGTATTCCGGATATCTTCCACCATGTTTAATCCAGCGTCCCATAAAAATCAAACGCCTCTTTAATACAATCCCATTCACATCCTGAGAAACATTAGGAAGTTTACCTTCTATTTCATCAGCCAGTTCAGGGAGCAGTTCTTCATCTGCATCCATACGCATGGTCCATGTTGTATCAATACTCGTGTTGGCAATCCCCCAATTTAGCTGCATTGCGTAATTTATCCACTGATTCTGATAAAAATCCACACTAGTGCCCTGCATTTTTAATTCTTCACCCAGTTTTTTACAAATCTCTTCTGTGTGATCAGTACTAAAACTGTCTACGACAACAAAGCGCTTTGCAACAGTTTTAAACGAGCGAATGCACTTCTCTATATTCTTTTCTTCATTTTTCGTAAGTATAATAACGGTTAAATCAGTCATATAATAATTTCTTTCTCATATTTCCCACACCATTAAGGTGTATTGAATTTTCAAGGTACAAATCCCTTTGGGGTATGGGAAGACTTGGTTTGTAAATCAAAGAATTATCGCTGTTTGTCAAGTTTACAGATCAGTCTGACAACCTAACATATATTGTATCATCGATAAATTGTATGGATGATTCCTTAGGGAAACAATCCATACAGTTTATTTTTTCCGCAAGTTCTGGATTGTCGCTGGCCAATGTTTCAATGTCTTCTATCATGTTTATATCCATATTAACACCCATAATGTTCCTGCAATAATTATATAAAGTGCCACTATACGTTATAGAACTTGCAGTCATACCAACTCCTCTATAATATGGTGTGCCATATAGCGAGTCTGTATCGCAGAGACTTCCAATAAGGACAACTGGAGTTTCGCCTTCTTCATATTCATTGCACATCTCTACTCTTGTAACAATTCTATTAAGGAATGCATAAGCCTGTTGGTCATCCAGTGCCTTCTTGTTATAAACCTGATTAGAATATATTACATTTGAATAAATAAAGAATATCATTAACACAACAAAGCTCTTAAAAATATATTTTGAATATTTGATTTTTGCATTGTCCAAAATAACAGAAACAAAAATGAATGGGATTATAAAGGCATACATCATTAATTCATGTTCCACACCTGAAGTTAGAAATGCACAAAAATTCAATCCAAATGGAAATAGTATCACTATTAATGTTTGCAGAAAATTATTAACTGTGAGTTTCTTTTGAGATACTATTCTCGAGATGAAAATGATAAATGCTAGTATGTATGGAACAATTGCTGCGCATATTAGTAGTGCTCTTATAATTAATTCAAATATAGAGCTACCACACTTATATACATAAGGTTTAAAAATCCAAACAGCATAATTCTTATATGTTAAGAAGAGATTGGAAATAATGCTTTGTATACCAAGCGAACCTACCTGATCTACACCATTGGTTGAGTCTGCAGCATCCATTCCTGTACATGCAAGTAACAGTTTCCATATAACAAAGTATAAAACTGCAGAAATTATTAATAATACTACTCTTTTAATGATATAGATCATCTGCTTTTTTAAATCTTCACAACCTGATAACTCTGTATAGCAGCTAACCATAATCATTCCTATAGCGACACTAAAATATGCAGGGTATAGTGACAATGAAAATACAAGGCATACAAGCGAAACTATGTATTTTTTCTGCTTTAACAAATAAGCACCACTAACAGCCATTAATAATGCAAGACCATATATATCAAGCCATGAAATATAAGACGCGGAAGAGAGTGTGACTGTAATGTTACATGACATTACTCCAGAGATTACTACAATAAGATAATTATTTTTTATATCGAAATAATTAATTATTAGGCATACAGATACAACAAGATATATTAAAAAAAGCCACATTAACAAAGAAGGTGAGCTGACTGTTCCTCTTATAAATGGAATCAATTTCACGCCATATCTTCCTAAAGATACCTGCCAATTCATATCTCCGGTAATATCAAGAACACTCAATGAATCATGCGAGTACATTAGATTAAACATTCGATATGCATGTGAAAGCAAAAAGAAAATAACAGTACTAAGCACTGTTACAATATTTCTTTTTGATAATAAAGTCCGATTGCTCATCTATAATAGTCTCCTGATTTCTATTGAGCTGACGTAATTGATTATCATCAATTTTAACATGGATAATCCTTTATCTTTTCCTTCTTCTCTACCTCGTGATACTCTTTTTCTGTATTCACACTCCAGATATTTGACTTATCTTTGATACCATTTTCGATGTTCTTCGCCGCTTCAAAGGAGGTACACATGGAATGATCTATATTATTATACCTGTGCTGACCATTTCTTCCCACACAGTAAAGATTCTCAATGCTCGAAAGATACTCCACAAGTTCATCCATATGGTCATAGGTATCAAAGTAAGCAGGGTATGCCTTCTTCACTTTTTCCATATGACTATCCAGAACATCCTCCGTCTTCTCGATGAGTCCGATTTTTACCATTTCCTCTATCGCAAGTTTAGAAAACTCCTCTTCTGTCTGGTTCCAGAACTCGTCACCTTCATTACAAAAATACTCAAGGCCAATCCAGACGGTATTCTCCAAGTCCTTTACTAGATAAGGAGACCAGTTATTATATAGTTGGAAACGCCCCATCTTGACGCGTCTGTCCTGCACATACACCCAACAGTCTGGTGCGATATCGCCCACTGTCTTCATGTCGGTTTCATTTTTTAATTTAATCTTAGAAACCAAAACTCCTAGGGTCATATAGTCTCTGTAAGGTAGTCCAGCCGCAATCTTCGCCATATCTTCTGGCACATCATTCATGCCAGCCACCAGGTCCTTCACCGGCATGGAAGAAATCAGAATATCACACTCTTTTGTATAATGCGTCCCTTCCTGCTCATATTGCACGGAATCAATCACGCAGGCTTCCGTTCCGGTCTTATGAATACCTTCTGCCCTAGCATTCATTAGGATAGTACCGCCAAGTTCCTTCACCTTCTCCGCAGTAACTTCCCAAAGTTCCCCAGGGCCAAGCTTGGGGTATTTAAACTCCTCAATCAAAGACGTCTCGACCTTACGGTTCTTTTTCTTAAAGGCCTTTCCAAATACGTCTTTCAGTACTGCTCTAATAGAAAGTCCTTTCACTCTCTGGGCTCCCCAAGAGGCATCAATCTCAGAAGGATGTCTTCCCCAAAGATTCTCTGTATAGTACTCAAAAAACATAGAATATAATTTTCGGCCAAAACGATTAATATAAAAATTCTCCAGATTCGTCTCTGGCTTTTTCTTTATCATGGCACCGAGATAAGAAAACCCTACCTTCATGGTATTGCCGAACCCCATATTCTTTAAGGTCTTCCCTTTTAAAGAAATAGGGTAATCATAGAATTTATCATCAAAGAAAATGCGGGAAACACGGTGTCTTACCAGCATGGCTTCATCTGTCTGCTCAGGATCCGGACCACCCGCTACAAGAGGAATCTCACGTTCTAGCATAAGATCATCTTTAGACTTTGCTCCCTGCATTGGAAGCATCTGATCCCACCATGCATTAACTTCGGGAACCTTAGAAAAGAAGCGGTGTCCACCCATGTCCATGCGATTTCCCTTATAGTTCACCGTCTTAGAAATACCACCGATACAGTCTGACTCTTCGAGAACGGTGACATTATACTTTTCCTTGCCCCCATCTTTTAAGAGTTCATAGGCTGCCGTCAGTCCTGCAGGACCCGCCCCTATGATTACTACATTCTTCATGCGTATTCCTTCCTGTATCTCTGTATCCTAAAGAACTATTATCTTTTCCACCTTGTAGCACTTACTCACAGAGTTTCCGAATCACTCTGCCAGGGTTTCCAACAATCACACTGCCAGGTTCAAACTTACCACTTACCACAGCACCAGCACCAACTACACATCCATCTCCAAGAACTGTCCCCTTTAAAATAATGGCATTACACCCAATAAAGCAGTTCTTTCCAATATGGATTGCTTTCGTACCAATCCACTCGGCCATCTCACCGCTTTCTGGTGCCTTTCCGTTAAGAAGGGCATTTCTCTTTTCTACTTCCACGGGATGAAAGTCATTGTCTAAAATCTTTACATTTCCACCGATGCAGGTATTATCCCCGATGGTAATCTCTTTTCTGGCATAAATCGTTGCGCCAGAAATCCCTACGTTATCCCCGATAACAATCTTCGCTCCCGGCGTTCTGGTCACAATGATGGTTTTAGAATACAGTCCCACCAGATTGGACAGAAAACTACTCTTAATCGTGCAGTTTTTTCCGAGTTTCAGTACAGCACCTTTCTTATTAAAGATAAAAGGGGCACCCTTTAACAAGAGCCCCTTTCCATACTGTACCTTTGTCATTTTAAGTGCTAACTTATACCAATTGCTGGACATATTCTTCCCTGTTGATTTTCGAACATTTGTTTGCTACAATACCAATAGGTGCTACCTCTATCGGTGCGGTTGCCTTCTTCCAGGAGTTGAAAGCCTGGCTCAGATAGAAATCCCTCGGGAAATCTGTGACAAAGGAGGTGATGTCTATGCTTACTATTAGTGATCTGATTACTGTAATTAGCCTTTGTGCTACTTGCTTTGGTCTGGGTTATACGATAGGTTATAACGCTAAGACAAAAAAATAACCGCCTAGCCCTGACAAGTTAGCGGTTATCCGTGAAATAAATCAGGCAACCGTTACCGGTAGCACCTTTGCTAATATTATAGCTTTTACCCCCGCTTTTGTCAATCTAAGGAGCCCTCCGTCTCCCTCTTCCCTGCGCTCACCACCATGCCGCCAAACATCATCACAAACCAGCTGCACTGGGTAAATTCCATGCAGTTATTGAGGATGCTGCTGCCCAGGAAAAGGATTGCAAGCAACGCCAAAATGTAATAGGTTTTCCTATCCTCGATGGTAAATAAACGACGTAGCAAATCTATAGCATAAATGACTGCTACCAAACAACCGATCACGCCAATGGATGACAGCGCTTTGATATACTGATTCGCAAAACTACCTGCCAAGCTGATACCAAAGAGCTTCTCTGCCGGCTGGGAAACCCGGATGCCTAACCACGCTTCCTGCCAGGATTCATAACGACTTGCCAACTGCTCGTAGGAAACCCATCCGTCCCCAAAGAGATTGGAGATGAAATTCTGCTTCCCAGTAAATACAGGGAGAAGTAGCATCACAATAATAGCCATGAGGCCCGCCAGAGCTGTCACAAGAATGGCATTTGACACCTTTCTTGGAACCCCCAGCTTCTCTAGGCAATAAATCACAAGCAATATATAGATGGCAATAAATAACGCCTTTTGTACTCCTGCATCAGAGCAGAGCACCAATACCGGAATGGTAAAAAAGATGGTAATGATTTTCACCAGACTGTTTCGACCATACATACCGATAAAAATTAGTGCAATCAGGAGGCCAAACACTAAGTCCGTATCATTGTAGTAGAAATCCCCTCCAGCATTCGTGATGCCAAAGAAGTTCGTCTTCGTAGTAATCGCTAACACAATTCTATGAATCAGATTGGCATATACAATGACATATCCCGATGCTACCAGCGCACCACTACACTCCTGCAGTCTTTCATAGTACATTCTTCCCACAAAATACATTAGAAAAGCAGAAAGTACCTTTACATAAATTCCATAGTTGCTGCCAGCATCTTTGATAAAACTAGCAGTCAGAATGCCAGCCATGACAAGAATTGCCACATCTGCAACCTGCACATGGTGCCTCACCTGGGGCCGTACTAATAGCACCTGATAAGCTAACGCCACCACCGCCATCACCACCATGGCATAATCTAGGAAATGGAACTGGTACAGCATATCTGTAATTTGTTTTAAAAAAAGAAATACTGTCATGCCTTAGCTCTTCAAAATTTCATCCCTATACTTCCGAATAGAGATATCCTTGGTTAATTTCTCCTCCAGGAATCTGCGGCCATCCATGCCCATCTGGGGAAGAGATGCATCCTGCTTTCGACTGATAAACTCCTTCATGAGAGCTTTGATTGCCTTATAATCCCCGGGATCCACGCACTTACCACAGCCAGATTCCTCAATAATCATTCTGGCTTCGCTATCCTTTTCCAGAATACCAAGCACCGGCTTTCCTGCTGCCATGCAGCCATATAGCTTACTGGGTACGGAAACGCCCTTAATGCCCTTGGCATTCACTACCAGATGTACATCTGCCACATTTAAGCTATAGGAAAGGGCACTCTTTTTCTGATAAGGCGCAAACTTCACATTATGAAGTCCATGCTCCGCCACATATTTCTTAAGATGCTCCAGAAGGGAACCTTCGCCCGCAAAGAAGAATGCAATAGAATCATCCTTCTTAAATACTTCCATGACACGAATCAGATTTGCCAAATCATAATAAAGACCAATATTCCCTGAATACATAATGACAAATTTGTCTGTCAGACCATATTTTGCCTTTAACTTCTGCACAATCTTATTATCTTTCGGTAATGGTGTGATTTCCTTCTCGTCAATCCAGTTATTAATACAAGTATAGTTCGGAAGTCCCCTGCGACCGGCAAAACGCTTCTCTAAGGTATCCACCATATCACGTCCCACCACAATAACCTTATCTGCCTTCCGGCAGCTGTGGCGGTCTAGCTTCATAGCCATATTTAGCAGAAACTTACTCTTTGAATAATGAATTGCTTCAATCTGTTCCGGATTGAAATCCTGAATGTTGTAAATAAATTTTGCCTTCTTAATCTTCTTTCCAATGACACCTAAAAGACCGCCCAGAACCGGGGGCTGGGAAATGGAATAAACATAATCCTGCGGCCCCGTCTTAAAGGTTGCCGCAATGGCAGAAAAGAAATACTGGGCAATGTTATAGATACGACTAGGCTTAAAGTTCTTCCGAAACTCCGGCACGCGAAGGCGAAGCACTGTAATGCCATTGATATTTTCATAATAATATTTATGGGTTCTATACTTTCTGGCAATCTTTCCCGTATAGGAAGGTACCGTACAAATCACCGTGATGTTAAAGGAATCCTTAAGTCCTTCTGCTAAATCCGTCAAAATCTGTCCCGTGGATGCCACATCAGGATAATAATAATGTGCATAAATTAGTAGATTCTTCTTACTTACATCATTTTCTAATGCAGCTCTTCTTCTACCGGAACCCTTTAATAAGGTGGTCACAAACTTGAAGTTGGTCTTCATATATCTGCGCCAAAGTCTGGAAGGATCCTGGAACAATCTGTAAAGCCACTCTAAATAATGGGTCTGCATCCACATAGGTGCACGCTTCGCAATACCCGCGTGGAAGTCAAAACCCGCACCTACACCTACCATAAGGGCATTGATTTTTCCCTTATGGGCATACATCCATTCTTCCTGTTTTGGCGCACCAAGACCGACCCATACAACAGACGCCCCGGAGTTATTTATTTCTGCAATCGCTGCGGTATCCTCTTCCTCGGAAAGTGGCCTAAAGGGCGGCGATACCATACCAGCAATCTTCAGCCCCGGGTATTTCTTCTGCAGACATTCCTTCAGACTTGCAATAGTGGACTCCGTGCTTCCATAGAAATAATGGGTAATCTCTGTATTTTCTGTAGCCTTCCAAAGCTCTGTCATGAAGTCTGGACCTGCACAACGTCTCGCTTCCTTGTATCCCCTTACTCTCTGTACATAGGAAAGCGGACTTCCATCCGGAAGTGCCATAAACGCGCTGTTCTGCACGTAACGATAGGACTTATTTTCATAACTCATCACCGTGGTATGCACATTAGAAAAACACAGGTACTCACCCTTCAGTTCTTCCAACTGACTAAGGACGGTATGTACCAGTTCCTGCATATTAGTGACGGATATGTTCACGCCTAAAATATTGGTTGTGTGGGGTTTAAACATGCTGCTTCTTTCCTCTATGGGGCTTCTCAAACCCATGACTATTCTTCATCACACTGCGGGGTTTCCCCCTGTTTCTTTACTTTTCTATCCCTTCGTCATCTGTCCGATAATGAATTCTGCTGCCGTATCCATGGCCTCTTCTGCCGTTTTAAATGGACTCATTTGGAAAACATGCCACATGCCAGGGAAAATATCCAGTCGGCACTGCACACCTTCTTCTTTTAATTTATTCCTAAGGCGGACTGCATCATCCAGTAAAATCTCATTATCCCCTACCTGAATATACACAGGTGGGAAATTTTTATAATCTGCATAAAGAGGGGAAAGGAAAGGATCTTTCAAATCCTGTCCTTCCGGCACATAGACCTTTGTAATCTTATCGATATATTCTGCATCCAAAACGGGGTCCACATCCTTACGAGTCTCATAGGACTCTCCGGAAGCTGTCATATCCGTCCAGGGGCTCATAAGGAACAGCGCCTTAGGGAGCATACGTTTTTCTTTCTTCAGTTTCAGACACAGGGTAAGGGCCAGATTTCCTCCCGCGGAGTCTCCTGTCACAATAACATCCTTTGCACCGAAGCCAAGAAGCATCAGATGATTCCAGGCTTTCATGGCATCCTCCAGAGCCGCCGGGTAAGGATATTCCGGAGCCAATCGGTAATCAAATGCAAGGACACGCATATTCGTATTCTGTGCCAGCTTGGTCGTAATGGATCTTGCATAAATGGTAGAACCTGTGGAGTATCCGCCGCCATGGCAGTGCAAAATCACCTGCCTCTTATTATGGGCACGATTCACCATCGTCCATTCCCCATGAACGCCCTGTAAATCCACATCCCCAAAGGCATAGTCCTTGCTATGATTTAATAGTCCTCCCAGTCGATCCTGGCTGGAGCGCTGTTTTTCGATATCATCCGATTCCCATAGTCCATGGGCCTTCTTTAAAAGGTGCATTAAATTCTGATTTTTAAGGACCGTATTTGGTTCCACTTTATTACTCATTTCATCTCCCTCAATAGAACAAGTAACTACTTCACTTACATAATACAAAAGTCAAAAGCCTACAGATGCAAGCGTTTCCTAAGTACTGCCCGCATCTTTTTACTGCCCATAATGGTAACTGCTGCCACATCAATAACCACCATCACCACGGCAACAACAGCGGAGTAGGATAACTTCACCGCACCATGCAGCGCATAATCAATAATGCACTCCAGCAGTACAACATAAACACCTATGGTGCTTACAATCTCAATGATGGTGGAAAGGATATGATGCTTAATCACATTACGGCAGACCGCCAGTACCTCTGCTGCCAGCGTTGTCGCAATCACAATGGGGATGCCCACAATCAGTAACCACCCATCGGTATCGGTCATTCGCTCAATCAACCATAGATATAAAAGTACAGCTCCACCATCTAAGAAAAGATATACATACACCGGCACATTCTTCGTTATATAGGTCGGCAACAGGAAAATCCAAAGCATTACACAACCGCCAATAACCGCAATAGACCAAGGGTAACTGTCATAGGCAAATAAGTTTAGCAGAACACAGGTCCCGGAAATGGCTAACACTAAGGAGGAAATCAAGATTCCAATATCTCTCTTCGGCATCTCCACCTGCCCTTTTTCAGAGGGGAAGGGTGCTACCGCCTCCGGATCCGGGATTTCCGACGGATCATATACAGGCGTACTGCAAAGCGGACATTTTTTTGCTGTTTTATCCAGTTCGACACCGCAGTGTACACAATAAGACATGTTTTTACTCCCGATTACTTTCTATCTTCACGTGAATACCATCTTTCACCAGTCTTCTAAAGAACCACCTCTCCACATCGGCCTCTTTAATACTGCTGGCAAAATTCACGGTAAGGATATCGTTATAACTGATGATGGCGCAGTTGGTTCTGCAGGAGAAGGGTTGCCCCATATTAATGTCTACGCGGGCAATATATTTCTCCATTCCCTTAGGAAGTGTCAGCTTACCCATGTTGGTAAGACCGGCAGAAGAGCTTCTATCCTGTACTTTGGTGTAAAAGGTCTTCACCACCAGGTCCTTGATTCCCAAAGGGACGATTTTGATAAGGGGATTTCTCTGGATGGACGCATTTGCCGTCACATCTCTCCCCAAAAACTTCTCGTTAATAAAGTATTTCATGTAGTTATGAACCTGTTTTACAATTTCCTCAAAGGTATATTCTCCAAGATTTGGATCCACGCATGGATATACCATTGTTATAAAATTACGAAGGGTATCTGAAGGATAAAACTGCCGCAAATTCACGGGCATCGCAAGAGCTACCGGCTTCATGCGGTGTTTTCCCTCTTTTTTCTGCTTCCGAAGAAGGGAGTCTAGCAGCACTGCATTAAAATATTCCGTTACCGTAGCGCCATACTTCTTCGCCACAGTCTTCACTTCCCCCGCCGGCATGATACCGTCAATAATATTGAGCGTATAGAACGGCTCTTTAGTTCCTAACACTCTATAGGCTTCCGGTCCCCGTGGCGGCTTCGTTACCTTGGTCCCCGGCTTTGTATAACGCATATAAGCGTCTTCCATTTCCGACTGGGGCGATTCCTCTGTAATATCCTTTACATAGCCGCCCGTACCAAAATCGTTGTAACCCTTCAGGTGGAGATAGGTCGCCACGATGGTTAAAAATACCGCCATACCACCGGTTCCATCCCCCAAACAATGGTGCGCTTCAAAACTAATACGATTCTCATAATAGTAAAGTCGCACCAGATAGCGGCTTCCCATACGAAAGCTCATAGGCTGGCAGGGATTCTTCACATCCTTCTGTACATAGGGTCCCGGCTTATTATTCTGCTCAAAGTATCTCCAAAAAAGCCCAGAACGGATTGCAACCTTATAGGTCGGAAACCTTTCCAGAGCTTTATCAAAAGCCTGTTGCAAAAGTTCTGGATCCACCTGCTCGTGCAAGAGGACACTCATTCTGTATACCGATGAAAAATCTCTGCGCTGCAAAGTAGGAAAAACGATAGCCGTCAAATCAAGCTTATACCAGGCCTGAGACTTTAAGATTCCTTTTTTAGTTGTCCCACTGTCTTTTCTAGCCAATCATCTTCTCCGCGATTCGTTTTGCTCCCTTACCATCCACCAGCTGCTGCATTCTTTCTGACTGCTGTTTCCGGTAGGTCTGCTCTGTATATTTACCTGCAAGAAGTTGCAGGATATTTGTCGTGACATCTTCGGTTCTCGCATCCCCGACCCAGGGAATGATTCCCATTTTGGCAAATGCCCTTGCATTCGGAATTTGGTTGTCTGCCAGAACATAGGAAATCGTCGGCGTTCCCATGGCACACAATTCGTACAGCGTGGTTCCCGCCGCAGAAATCGCCACATCTGCCTGTTCCATATAGGTCTCAATATGACTGGTTGCCTTCACAAGTTCTACCTGAGGCATCTGCTTATAGGTCTCCACCAGCGCTGCATAGTCTTCGCAAAAGGCGCCACAGATGGCGATAACCTTCTGATAGTTAGCGAGAGGTAGTCTTCCTAGGAGCTTTTTGATGATTCCCATTGGATCCGAGCCCCCTGACATAATGAGTAATGTCTCCACCTGGCCACGAATTTGTTTTTTATGATTTTCCTGAAATACCCCTCGCAAAGGTACATAGGAAGGACCTAATAAAAACTCCGTCTTGCTGCCAGCATTCTTTGACAAATAATCAAAATCTTCATAATAGGCGCCATAGCAGATTCTGCGATTCTCAACCACCTTGATATCATTTAAATCATCCAGATAGGTTACAGGGATCACCTGCTGTAACGACTTCAGATAGCTTTCTGTCGCACCATAATGGTCCACCAAAATACCTTCTGCCTTCTCCTCCTGCAAAAGAGAAAGAAGCTTTGGAAGTTCGCCCTCTAAATCCTGCCAATCAGAGGAAAGCACCTTCACTTCATATCCTCTTTCATCAAGAAGCGCCACTGGATTCTCATCCGCTACCGCAAAGAAGACCTCTGCACCCTGCTCCCGCATGGCATCTGCGATAGAAAGGCAGCGCATAATGTGTCCTGATGCTATTTGATTATTCATATCTGCACGAAAACAGTATTTCATTATTCCAAACTACTTGCCTGTCTGCATGAGATGATACTTCATCTCCGCAATCTTCCAGTCCTCTTCATTATCGATGTCCTGTACTTCTAAGTCGCTGACAATGAGTGCCTTTGTCTTCTCGCCAATGACCTTTCCTTCCCGCAGAAAATCTTCCACAGAGAAACAATAGAACTGCCCTGCATCATGATACACAGGCTCTAGGTCCTGGGATCTCTTTAACTGATACTCCGGATACTGGGGCGTAAGATTCTCATCCCGAATCACTAACGCGCGCTGGGGTGGAAAAGAATACTGTACCACCGGCATCACTGTCGTCGCCTCTGTTTCTGCCAGTGTTTTCATTGCTTCCTTTAACTTCTCCGCTGTCACAAAAGGAGCAGTTGGATATATGCAACAAGCATTGGTAAACTGCTTTCCATTAGCCTGATAAGCATCAAATACTTCCTTTAAAACATCCGCCGTCGTTGCAAAATCATTAGCTGTAGCTTCGCTTCGCATAAAAGGAACTGCTGCCCCTGCCTTCTTTGCAATAGCCGCAATTTCTACATCATCTGTAGATACCATCACTTCATCAAAGCATCCAGACTGCAGTGCAGCTTCGATGGAATACTCAATAATGGGCTTTCCACAAAATGCTTTTACATTTTTACGAGGGATACGCTTACTGCCTCCCCGGGCAGTAATAATTGCGATGTTCATACTTCTCTTTACTCCTCCTGCATGAACTATCTCATGCACTAGAATCTTTATCGGCAGAGCCTTTTCGCTCTGCATTTGCAAATACTACTTAGGTAGCGCATACGCATCTTTCTGTAGAACACAGCACTGCCAATCACTTCTGGTAGTACTCCACGCACTTTTTCACAGCGTGAATCACATCCTCCACATCCTGATCAGTCATGGCCGGATATAAAGGAATACTCATGATTCCCTGGTAAAGTGCCTCTGCATGAGGACACTCCCCTATTCTATGTCCCAAACGTTTGTAATGCGGGAACCAGTACACTGGCACATAATGAATCTGACACTGCACATTTTCTGCTGCCATGGCATCAAAAAACTCTCTACGACTACAGGTCAATTTACTAAGATCTAATTGGATAATGTATAAATGCCTGCAGGTATCCGATTCTGATATTTCTTTCTGCAGAATCAGGCCCTCTACATCTGCAAAAGTAGCCTCGTATCGCCCTACAATTTCCTGCCTTCTTGCCTTAAATGTTGATAATTTCTCTAACTGACTCAGAAGTAACGACGCCTGTATATCCGTTATACGATAGTTATATCCAAGTTCAACTTGTTCGTAGTACCAGGGGCCTTCGTGAGGCGCCTCTTCCATCAAATCTTCATCATGGGTAATGCCATGGGTGTGGGCTAAAACCAATTTCTGGTATAATTTCTCATCGTTGGTCAGGATGGCGCCACCTTCTCCTGCTGTCACCGTTTTTACCGGATGGAAACTGAAGGTCGTTAAGTCCGCGAGAGATCCAACCGCCTGCCCTTTATAGGTTGTTCCTATAGAGTGGGCTGCATCCTCAATAAAAATCAGATGATGTTTCTTGCAAATGGCACGAATCCGCTCTATTTCCACAGCCTGACCAGTAAAGTCTACCGCAACCACAGCTTTTGTCTTTTCCGTAATCTTTGCTTCTATGCTTGCCGGATCAATGTTATAAGTTTCTGGATTAATATCCGCAAATACTGGTGTCGCCCCAACATACAACGCACAGTTGGCACTTGCGGCGAAAGTAATCGGCGTAGTGATTACTTCATCTCCAGGGCCAATCCCTGCAGCAATGCAGGCACAGTGTAATGCAGCTGTTCCATTAGAAACAGCTACCGCATATTTTGCTCCCGTGATTTCACAGAGTTTTTCTTCTAGTTCCTTAACTTTAGGTCCACAGGTTAAATAGTCACTACGAAGCGTGGCAACAACAGCCTCCACATCCTGCTCATCAATCCACTGTCTACCATAAAATATTTTTTTATCTCTAACAGGCTTTCCGCCCTTGATTGCTAGTTCTTCCATTTTCTATCCTAACTTTACCGTCCCGCAGTGGTCGTCTTCCCCTTGCGCTCTGGCGTTTACATTCACCTTTATGCTTTGCATTTTACGCCGCTTTTAAATCCCTTGCTTCACTACTTCCTGCAGGTACTTTACCAGTGCATCATACATTTTAATAATGTCTCCATGATGCGCCTTTACGTAATCGTAGTTCTGTTCTTTGCAGGCATCCTCCACCTTTTTGGCTTCGTCACCCATAACAGCAGCACCAATGGAGTAGGAGGTACTCTTCAGTGCATGCACGGAAATCTGATAGTTCTTCATATCTTCACTCTGAAGATACTCTTCTAACATCTTACCTCGTTCATCCTGAATATATTCTTCCAGCACTTCCAGATAGAGTTCTTCATCTCCACCTACATACGTGAGTCCCTCTTCCTTATTCAGCATAACCTCTGGCTGTTCACTCATCTTCTCTTCCTCCGCCCGTTGCTTCTTTGCTGATTCGTCTTTTACGGTTTGATCCTTCGTAGTTGCTCCTATTATCTCCAATTGCTCTTTCGTTGATACTTCTTCCTTTAATTTCTCTTTCGAGCTTGCGTTCCCTGCATCTACCGGTTCTGTCCCCAACTGTACCAGCTGCTTTGGCATATAATCAATAATTTTATGACGAAGTTCTTCTTCATTCACCGGTTTCGCCAGATAATCTGCAAATCCTTGCTTCAAATACTGTTCCTTCGCACCAAAGATGGCATTTGCCGTAAGCATAATCACCGGTACGTTTGCATTCGGAGAGTCGCTTTGCTTCATCATCTCCTTGCGAACTTCAACGCCATCCATTCCCGGCATCATATGATCCAAAAATACAAGATCGTATTTCTTTTGCTGTAGCATTTTCAGACATTCCTGACCATTCAGTGCCGTGTCAATCTGAAGACCAGTACCCTTGAGTAATCCCTTAATTACTTTCAGGTTCATCGGAACATCATCCACCACCAGGATATGTCCTTCCCGGCAGGTAAACTGTGTAATTTCTTCTGCCTGCAATTTGGAATGTCTGTCCTTATCAAATGCACCTACTGGAATATCCTCAACAATTCGCTGGGGCAGAATCAGGGTAAAAATGCTTCCTTTGCCATAGGTACTTTCTGCCATAATTTCACCCTGCATCAATCTTGCAAACTGTTTTGTAATGGCTAGTCCCAGTCCCGTGCCTTCAATATTGCGATTCTTCTTCTCGTCAAAACGCTGGAAGGATCCAAACAACTTTTCCATATCCTCTGGCTTGATTCCGATACCCGTATCCTCTACGCTGGCACGGAGAGTAATCTCATCTTCCATGGTTTTCTCACCGGTTAGCTTTAGCATCACCAAGCCATGCTCGGTATATTTAATTCCATTGGTCAGAAGATTGACAATCATCTGTCGCACCTTTGCCTCATCACCTTGCAATAGTTTTGGTAATGTAGGATCAATTGCAAAAGTTAAGTCAATGCCCTTCTCTTCTGCGCGGCTACGCACCAGCTGGTATACAGAAGTCAGCAATTCACCTAAGTCATAAGTACAGGGAGTAATCTCCATTTTCCCAGATTCCACCTTTGAAAAATCAAGGATTTCATTGATAATGGAGAGCAGGTTATTACTAGCATTATGAATATCGGTTGCATACTCCTTTACAACCTGCTGGTTAGTTTCTCGAAGAATCATCTTATTCATGCCCAACACTGCGTTGATTGGCGTACGAATTTCATGACTCATGTTTGCCAGGAAATTATCCTTCGCTTTGGAGAGTTCAAGTGCCTCTCTCTTCTCAATATCCACATTTCTGATTTCCTGGAAGGTCTTGATCAAACTCATGGAAATCATGAAAATAAGTCCCACACAAAGGATGGAACCATCCATACTTTCCGGTTGCACTATATAATAAATGGCGACTTCCAAAAAGCCTGCAAATAGGCAGCCTACAATACCCAGGATTTCCAAAAAGTACGATTTCGTCTGCTTTTTGATGCAGTCAATAACAACGGTAACGATAAAAGTAATCGCATTTGCTCCAATCAAAAGAACGGTTATAGGAAAAAGGTTCTGTAAGGATGCAACTTCCATTAGCTGCAATGCAAAACAAATCACAACATTTGCAATCGACGCATAACCAATAGGTGCAAACCATTTATGATATCTTCTTTGCTGTGCTGCATCCATGTACTGCGATATAAAAATGGGTAGCATCATCAGACAAAGGAATGTCATCTCTCCGGCCATAGATGTGTTCGGAAACATAAACTGCTTAATATCCGACTCTACCAAAACCCAGAGTCCCGCAAAGAATACTAACCATCCCAAAGGTTCCAAGGGTAATTCCCGCTTATAGATATTACGGAGAACGAAACCTATGGCTGCACTGGCGATACCTAGCAGAATTACGCCAAAGGACACGAATAATTCTCGCATCTCCTGCTCAATGATATGGCGGAAAATACCTAACTGTGTACCAACAAAGATTCCCGGCAAACGTCCTGTGTAACTGTTATTGCCGACAAATTCAATACGGATGGTCTTGCCATAGTCTGCAGGTGTTAAATGTATGAAAGTGCGAATAAAAGGACTGGACTTACCAAAAGGTCTGCTGTTGTCAGTATTATGCTCCAGGCGAAGCTCATCATCCACGTAAACATAAATGTCCTGTTTCTGAGAACTAAAGGACATCCAGGTGTCTTCATCTTTTGCAATTTCAAGCTGGGTCTCTAATACATATTTATAATCACCGGATAGTAACTGGCGACGGGCATCCGCCTCTATCTGACAGGGGAGTTCAACCGCTTCACCGGTCTCATCAAAATTCACGAGTTTCCAGCTATTTTCGTAGGATTGATAGGTTGTATCTCCATACTCCCTTTCTTCCGGTAGTGTAATCTCCTTCACCACAAAAAAGGCAATTACAAAAATCGACACAAGAAGTGCGCAAAATTGCCCTAAATATGCTCTTTTACCACCACGATTTTTCTTCACAAATCACCTCTGAATGTGCATTATACTCCTATAATAATTATACTACTTTCGCCCTGTTTATCATAGGTCGGCATTACATGATACTGGGGGCAAAAGGCGGATACACGAATCCTCAAAGTTCTGGGCCCTTGGGTCATTTCATAAAAAGAACCCTGGGGGTCATACAACACCCAGGGCGCTTCTATAAAATCATTTACTAATATGACTGGCATGCTTCAATCATTGCGAATCATAATCATCGTTTTAAATTTTAATTACTTTGCAGCCTTAGCAGCCTTAATCTGCTCAGTAAGCTGAGGAACGATCTTGTTAAGATCACCAACTACACCGTAGTCAGCTACATCGAAGATAGGAGCATCTTCGTCTTTGTTGATTGCGATGATGATATCGGACTCTTCCATACCAGCAACGTGCTGAATAGCACCAGAGATACCGATTGCGAAGTATACCTGAGGACGAACGGTCTTACCAGTCTGTCCTACCTGAAGATCCTTAGGCTTCCAGCCAGAATCTACAACGGCACGAGAGCAAGATACGGTACCACCGATAGCTGCTGCAAGATCATCAAGAAGCTTGAAGTTCTCTGCAGAACCAACACCACGACCACCAGATACTAAGATCTTAGCATCCATGATATCTGCAACGTCAGATACAGCCTTAACAACTTCCTTAATGGTTACATACTTGTTGTTAGGAGTAAATCCAGGATTGTACTCGATAACTTCAGCAGTAGCACCCTTTACTGGCTCGATCTTCTGCATAACACCAGGACGAACGGTAGCCATCTGAGGACGAGTATTAGGGCAAGCGATGGTAGCGATGGTGTTACCACCGAATGCAGGACGAGTCATAAGAAGCTGGTTGTGCTTCTGCTCGGATTCCTTACCAGGAATTGCTACCATAGGGAAATCACCGATTTCAAGCTGGGTGCAGTCTGCGGTAAGACCAGTTGCAACTCTTGCAGAAACGGTAGGACCGAGGTCACGACCGATTGCAGTAGCACCTACAAGCATGATTTCAGGCTTGTATTCGTTAATTACGGATGCAAGAGCATGAGCATAAGGCTCAGTTCTGTACTCCTTAAGTTCAGGATCGTCTACAACGATAACCTTATCAGCGCCGTACTCAGCAAGCTCAGAAGCAAGGCCCTTTACATCAGAACCGATCAGAACTGCTGCTACCTTTGCACCGTCGCCACGAGCTTCAGCAAGTCTCTTACCTTCGCCAAGCAGCTCAAATGCGATGCTGCTGATCTGGTTATCAACCTGCTGTGCGAATACATAAATATCTTTATATTCTTCTAAATTCATTTTAATTACCTCCGCATCACATTTGATTAGATTACATGCTTTTCCTTTAACTTGCCAATGATGTAAGCTGTTCCTTCATCGGGAGAATCAGGAGTAACCTTCTCACCAGCACCCTTACGTACCTTATCAGAAGCCTTAGCGATCTTGGTAGGAGAACCGTTAAGACCAAGGTTGCAGTCTTCAACATCCTTAAGATCTGCACGTCCCCAGGTAGTAATCTCAGCTGCACATGCAGTCTTGATTCCACCAGGAGTCATGTATCTAGGAGCTCCAAGCTCGGAAAGAGCGGTTACAAGGCAAGGCATCTTAGCAGTAAGCATGTGATATCTATCATCATACTGACGCTTAACAGTTACGGTATCTCCATCAACAGCGATTTCCTGCGCATAGGAAATTACAGGGATACCAAGGTGCTCAGCGATCTGAGGACCAACCTGTGCGGTATCACCATCGATAGCCTGACGACCAGTGATGATGAGATCATAATCGATGTTTCTAAGTGCACCAGCAAGAGTGGTAGAGGTAGCCCAAGTATCAGCACCACCAAGTACTCTATCGGTTACAAGAACGCCCTTATCAGCGCCCATTGCGATCGCTTCACGAAGAACGTCTGCAGCCTTGGGAAGACCCATGGTAAGAACAGTAACTTCTGCGCCGGTAGCATCCTTAATCTTAAGAGCAGCTTCCAAACCAGCCTTGTCATCAGGGTTCATAATAGCAAGCATTGCGCCACGGTCTAAGGTTCCATCAGGATTGAACTTAACGCCACCCTTTGTATCAGGAACCTGCTTAATACAAACAACAATTTTCATTGTATTTTCTCCTTTTCCTAAAATTACTTAAGCAGTGCTGCAGAGATAACCATACGCTGTACTTCGGAAGTACCTTCGTAGATCTCGGTAATCTTTGCATCACGCATCATACGCTCAACATCGTACTCCTTGATGAAACCGTAACCACCGTGAAGCTGTACGCACTTAGTGGTAACTTCCATAGCGATTTCTGCTGCGCAAAGCTTAGCCATTGCAGCTTCTACAGAGTAAGAGGTCTTAGGATTCTTGGTGAATTCATCCTTCTTGCAAGCAGCCTTATAAACCATCATCTTAGCGCACTCAACCTTGGTTGCAAGGTCAGCAAGTACGAACTGGGTGTTCTGGAACTGTGCGATTGCACGGCCGAACTGCTTTCTTTCCTTAACGTAGTTAATAGTAGTCTCAAGAGCACCTTCTGCAAGACCAAGAGCCTGTGCAGCGATACCGATACGACCACCATCAAGGGTGTGCATAGCGATTGCGAAGCCCTTACCCTGCTGTCCAAGTAAGTTCTCCTTAGGAATACGGCAATCAGTAAAGATAAGTTCATAGGTAGAAGATGCGCAGATACCCATCTTGTTCTCCTTGGTACCGAAGGTAAATCCAGGAGTTCCTTTCTCTACGATGAATGCAGAGATTTCTTTCATTACTTTGCCACGCTTTTCAACCTTACCGGTTACAGCGATTACGATATAAACATCAGCTTCCTTACCATTGGTGATGAAGCACTTGGATCCGTTAAGAACCCACTCGTCACCATCAAGAACAGCCTTGGTCTGCTGACCCTGTGCATCGGTACCAGCGCCAGGCTCGGTAAGACCGAAAGCACCAAGCTTCTCACCCTTTGCTAAGGGTACTGCGTACTTCTGCTTCTGCTCTTCAGTACCGTAGGTCATAATAGGATCTACGCAAAGAGAGGTATGTGCAGATACGATAACACCGGTAGTACCGCAAACCTTAGAAAGCTCTTCTACACACATAGCGTAGGTTAAGATATCACAACCCTGTCCGCCATACTCCTTGGGTACAGGAATTCCGAGGAAACCATACTTTGCAAGCTTATCAACAGTCTCTCTAGGGAATCTGTGATTTTCGTCAATTTCCTGTGCAAGAGGCTTAACTTCGTTCTCGGAGAAATCCTTGAACAGCTGTCTGGCCATCTCATGTTCTTTGTCTAAATTGAAATCCATGATAATTTAACTCCTTTGTATATTTTTTGAGCTACAACCCTCACCAGGGACGGTCCTTTTGAGCAGTAGAGCGTCCCTTTGATGCAGGGAATGTCCCTCTGAGCACACCATTCGCTCCCTAGGTGAGTTTCGTAAGCTCTTATTAATTTAGTAAATTACTGTGCATCGATAGGGGTCTTGGTACGATCTGCATTGTAGATGTAGAAGCCCTTACCAGTCTTGCAGCCAAGGTTACCGCCACGAACCATCTTTCTAAGAAGAGGGCAAGCACGATACTTGGAATCACCAGTCTCATTGTAAAGAACATCCATGATTGCGAGGCAGATATCAAGACCTACATAATCGCCAAGCTCTAAGGGTCCCATAGGATGGTTAGCACCAAGCTTCATAGCGCTGTCGATACCAGCGATATCAGATACACCTTCCATCTTAATGAAAGCTGCTTCGTTGATCATAGGAATAAGAATTCTGTTTACTACGAAACCTGCTGCTTCGTTAACCTGTACAGGAGTCTTGCCGATTTCTTCAGAAATCTTCTTGATAGTAGCAACAGTCTCATCAGGAGTATTAACACCTGCGATAACTTCGATAAGCTTCATTCTATCAGCAGGATTGAAGAAGTGCATACCTACTAAAGGACGGTTTACACCCTTACCAATCTCAGTGATGGAAAGAGAAGAAGTATTGGAAGCGAATACACACTCAGGCTTGCAGATTGCGTCAAGCTCCTTGAAAGTGGTCTGCTTAACTTCCATGTTCTCGAATGCTGCTTCTACGATAAGATCGCAATCAGCACAGAGATCTTCCTTAAGACCTGCAGTGATGGAATTCATGATTCCGTCAACCTGCTCCTGGGTCATCTTTCCTTTTTCAACAAGCTTTGCATAACCTTTAGCAATCTTGTCCTTACCGCCGTCTGCCCACTCCTGCTTAATATCGCAGAGAGCTACAGTATAGCCATCAACCATTGCAAATGCCTTTGCAATACCCTGGCCCATAGTACCGGCACCAATTACACCAACCTTCATTTTTATATCCTCCTAAAAAATTATTTTTATTCTTTCAATCGAACGCGTATGTGCAGATAAGTCATATATACACTACCGAATCCATATAAGGTTCTTTGCTCAAAGAGAATATTCGCACGAGCCTTATATGGATTCGTTGCTTATTCTCTTTAATATAATTCGCAAAGTATATACAGAATGCGTGCAAAATGTTTTGCACCGTGCGAATATTCTTTTCTGAGCTAAGGTGCAATCATTTTGCACGCACTACTCTATCATTCGCACACTTTCACTAAATCATGTTCTACATGCATCATTCTCAAGCAACGATGTAATATCAGATCCACCTGCATCGCTCTCAGATAACGATGATATTAGCAGTTCTTGAAAGGAACAACCTTTAACTTCTTTTCCTTGTCCTTCTCTAAGAAGTTGCCCATACCAGCCTTCTGGTCTTCGGTCTCGAAGCAGTCACCGAAAAGCTTCTCTTCGATTACGATTGCCTGATCCATATCTACCTGAAGACCATCGTTGATTGCCTTCTTGCAGTTACGTACAGCAATAGGTGCCTGCTGTGCGATGCCAGCTGCCATCTTATTTGCTGCTGCCATAAGTGCATCCTTAGCGGAGGTAACAACTTCACCAGCTTCATTAACTTCAGCAGAGATTACCTGATTTACAAGACCGATTCTGTATGCTTCCGCAGCCTTGATGTTTCTTGCAGTATAGATTAACTGCTTAGCCATACCAGGGCTTACAAGACGAGCCAGTCTCTGGGTACCACCAAATCCAGGGGTAATTCCAAGACCAACTTCAGGCTGACCAAATACTGCATTATCAGAGCAGATTCTGATATCACAGCTCATGGAAATTTCGCATCCACCGCCAAGTGCAAAACCGTTAACAGCTGCAATCACAGGGATAGGGAAAGTCTCAAGCTTTCTGAATACGTCGTTACCCTTCTTACCAAAAGCTTCACCTTCTGCCTTGGTTAAGGTGCTCATCTCTCCGATATCAGCACCAGCAACGAAAGACTTCTCGCCTGCGCCGGTAAGAATTAAGCAGCGAACAGTGCTTAAATCTACTGCATCAAGAGTAGCGGAAAGTTCATCAAGAACCTGGCTATTTAATGCATTTAATGCCTTCTCACGATTAATGGTAATGGTACCAACTGCACCATTTACTTCGTATAAAATGAAATCCATTCTTTTACTCCTCTACTATTTCTTAACGTGCTTTTTTACGCACAAAACCGGGAAGTCCGAAAACTTCCCGGCAAAAGCAGTTCTAAATTAATCTCTGGAAACGATGGTTGCACAACCCATACCACCACCGATGCAAAGGGTTGCAAGACCCTTCTTAGCGTCTCTTCTAACCATTTCGTGAAGAAGAGTAACAAGGATACGGCATCCGGAAGCACCTACAGGGTGACCAAGTGCGATTGCACCACCGTTTACGTTAACCTTGCTCATATCGAATGCAAGATCCTTTGCTACTGCTAAGGACTGTGCAGCGAATGCTTCGTTAGCTTCAATAAGATCCATATCAGCTACGGTAAGACCAGCCTTAGCCATTGCCTTCTTGGTTGCAGGAACAGGACCAACACCCATGATGGAAGGATCGCATCCACCAAGTGCACCAGCTACGAAGGTAGCCATAGGGGTGATACCAAGTTCTTTTGCCTTGGACTCGCTCATTACTACAACTGCAGCTGCACCATCGTTGATACCAGATGCGTTACCAGCGGTAACTACGCCGCCTTCCTTCTTACCGGAGCAGCACTTAAGGCCTGCAAGGCTTTCAGCGGTAACACCAGCACGAGGACCTTCATCGGTAACGAAATCAACAACTTCCTTCTTAACCTTTACAGGAACAGGAACGATTTCATCAGCGAATACATTGTTCTTCATAGCTACTTCGCACTTCTGCTGAGAAGATGCTGCAAATGCATCAAGTTCTTCTCTAGTAAGACCCCACTGCTCAGCTACGTTCTCAGCGGTGATCATCATGTGATACTGGTTGAATGCATCCCAAAGAGCATCGTTAACCATGGTATCTACTAAAGTGCCATTGTTCATTCTATAACCGAAACGTCCGTTCATCATAGCGTAAGGAGCCATGGACATGTTTTCCATACCACCAGCTACAACGATGTCTGCATCGCCAGCTTTAATCATCTGCGCTGCCATGTTTACGCAGTTCAGACCAGAACCACATACTACGTTAACGGTAACTGCAGGAGTCTCTACAGGAAGACCTGCTTTGATGGAAGCCTGACGAGCAACGTTCTGTCCAAGACCAGCCTGGATAACGCAACCCATGTATACGTGATCAACCATCTCAGGAGCAACATTTGCTCTCTTTAATGCTTCCTTGATTACGATGGAACCAAGTACGGGAGCGGGAGTAGAACTTAAAGCTCCACCCATCTTACCGATAGCAGTACGACAAGCGCTTGCGATTACAACTTTTTCTGACATTTTTTATGTCCTCCTCAAAAATATTGATTATTTCATTAAATGGCAGGGTCTATAAGGCCCTGCCATTAAGGTTCTTATACTTCGGGCTCAATGAGACCGTAGGTGTTGCCCTTACGCTTATAAACAACATTTACCTGATCGGTTTCTGCGTTCATAAATACGTAGAAGCTGTGACCAAGAAGCTCCATCTGTACGCATGCATCTTCAGGATACATAGGCTTAATATCAAACTTCTTGGAACGGATAATCTTAATATCCTCTTCATCCATGAAATCTTTCTCAAGATACTCCTGCTTGAAGCTTTCTACAGCATTCTTATCAGCAATCTTACTCTTGTACTTCTTGAGCTGTCTTTCAATGATTTCCTCTACTAAATCGATGGAAACATACATATCGTTAGAGGTTTCCTCAGAACGAATAATGTTGCCCTTAACAGGAATCGTAACTTCAATCTTCTGACGATCCTTCTCTACACTTAACGTAACATGTGCAACCGTCTCCGGTGCAAAATACTTCTCTAGCTTGCCAATCTTCTCCTCAACGGCAGTTCTTAACCCCTCTGTAACATCGATGTTCTTGCCAACAATTTTAAATTCCATAGCAATCATCCCTTTCTCTATTAGATTACGAGACGAAAAAGCGGAGAGTCTCGCTATGTCATTATACCAAAATAGGGTCGTCTTCGCAACCAAAGAACCAGCCGAAAAGTCCGAATTTATGGGCATTCCAAGTTATGTAACCCGTTGTAATTTTTTTGTAATTTTTTGTCTTTTTTGCTTGTTTTATACACGTTCACGTTGTAAAATTGGATTAAGTAGTATGTCCATGTTTTGGATTTATTATTTCTATAATTAAAGTGATTTAGCATGTGACCTAACATTTGCTATGTGGATCTGTCGTAAGGATGCGACAGGTAGCAGATGCCCAATCAAGGAAGAAAGGAGGGGTACCATGGCTTCGCTTCATAATACAGCTATACACAATGTATACGATTACTATCGCCAGGCTTTTGCGCCCCACTCTTCCAACAAAAAAGAGCGGGATCAAAAGGTTACTTCTAAGGGCGACAGTAAAGGAATCTATTCTCAGATTCGTTCTATTGATAAAGAATCCCCTGTTTTTATCATGAATTATTCCAAGGACATTCGCGCCTTTTCTGTTCATATGAAGGAAAGTGCGTTGAAGTTCCGTTCTAATATTGCTGACCTTGGTGGCTTAGACCAGGAGGATATGTTTGGTAAAAAGTCCATCTTCTCCTCCGATGACTCCATTGCCGATGCAAAATATTACAGGGATGCTTCTCCTTCCGAGGAAGAAGACAGCCTGGAACTGATTGTTAAGAATCTGGCACAGCCCCAGAAGAATCAGGGCTCCTTCCTGCCCAGCTACGATATTGGTGTTCCTCCTGGAGCCTACTCCTTCGATGTCACCAACAGCGTATCGAACTACGAATTACAATTTACCGTTTCTGAAACGGATACAAATATCAATATCCAGAACCGTCTGGCCAGACTTATTAATAACTCTGGTATCGGTATCACAGCCTCTGTGGAGGAAGACGGCGCAGGCAACTCTGCTCTGTCCCTAACCAGCAATACCACTGGTTATAATGATGGCAAGAACCCATTTGAAATCAGTGACGAAGATACCAGTCAGCAAGGCGGTATTGTAGACTTCTTTGGCATCCGTGATATTACGCAGCCGGCTAGCTGGGCTACCTATTCCGTTAATGGCGTAGAAAAGCAGTCTCCCACCAACGATATTGTGGAGCAGCAAAAGTATGCCATCAAATTAAAAAAGGCGGCACCAGATACCACCGTTACTATGGAGACCAAGCCTGATTATGAGTCTCTGTCCGAAAATATCAAAGGCTTAGCCTCTTCCTATAATGATTTTGTAAAAGCAGTATCCGAGTATCTGGTAAAGCAGCCCCGTACTACTCTTTTGGTAGGAAGCATGAAGCAGATGACTTCTTCCTACGCATCCCAGATGGCTCATTTTGGTATGAAGCAAAATGGGGATGGAATGATTGAGATTGATGAGGCAAAGCTTACAGAAGGTCTTTCCTCAGAAGATGCTGGTGATACCCTGCAGTCCTTAAAGGATTTCACAAGGACAGCGTTAACAAAGGCATCACAGGTACAGTTAGATCCCATGAACTATGTGGATAAGAAAATTGTAGCTTATAAGAACCCCTTGAAGGAGCATTTTTCCAATCCATACCTGACAAGTTCTTACTCGGGACTGATGTTTAATTCGTATATGTAGCCAAGCAGAAACATACCTGGCGTTATACAGACGGACTTCTTTGTGGCGCAAGCCTCCGCTAAAATGCGCCATAAATAAAAGCTGTGTTTCCAAAATACCCAAGAATCATCGTGATTCCTACAAAGGTGAAGAACAGTATCTGACTAGACATTTTTCGTAAATCAAAACACGGGCAGAATCCCTGTAAAGTGGATTCTGCTTTTTTTCTGCTTCTTACACAGGCCACCATCGTTGCAATACCTAACACAAGAACCGCAAAGAAGCTCCAGGTATAGGGCTGACAGATGCCCGTCTGTAAAGAAAAGCAGCCCTGTAGCACAGCAAGTGCATTTGGCAGAGAAGAAGCTCTGAAAAATACCCACAGAAGAGACACAATAAAGAAGTTCACCCCGGTTAACAGAACGCGAAGGAATCCATTTTTTGTTCTGGATAATTTTCTTCCCGAAAGCATATCCACCGCTTTATAAAGACAACTATAAAGGCCATGCAGTGCACCCCAAACAAGAAAGGTAAGTCCTGCTCCATGCCAAAGGCCACTAATAAGCATTACCAAAAACAGATTTCCGTAGACTCTCCAAGCACCCTTTCTGCTGCCGCCTAGCGGAATGTAAAGATAATCTCTGAGCCACGCAGACAAACTGATGTGCCAACGATTCCAAAACTCGGAAGGACTCTTAGAAACATAGGGCAAGTTAAAGTTCGCATCTAATGAGATTCCTAACATCTTCGTTGCACCAATGGCCATATCAGAGTAGCCTGCAAAATCAAAATAAATCTGCAGTGCATAACTAAACACCGCAAGCCACATAGTGCCTGTTCCATAAGCCGACGGTGCAAAAAATACATCATCCGTAAAAACAGACAGATGATCTGCCAAAACAATCTTCTTAAAGAGTCCCACAAAAAACATCTGCAAGCCCTGCAGAACACCTTCCGAAGAAAGTCCTCTGTAGCTTCTCATTTGCGGAAGGAACTGTTTCGTTCGAACGATGGGTCCGGAAAGCACTTTCGTAAATAAGCAAATCATCAAGGATAAATGCACAAAATTTTTCTCTGCTTTTTCCTCTCCCCGGTAAACATCCACTAGATAACCAATAGATGTAAAAATGTAGAAAGAGATTCCTATAGGAAGCAAAATGTGCAGCATTACAAAATCTTTCTTAAAACATGCTGCTAATGTTTCTATGAGAAAATTCGTATATTTAAAATAAGCCAGCTCACCCACTAATACCGTAATGCCAAGGGCTAGCAGCCCCTTCTTCTGCTTCTTTTCTAATATTCTTCCCCATACATACACGAAGAAAATCGTTCCTAAAAGGATGCACAGATACCAGGGACTACTGCAGGCAACAAACGCAAAACTGCAGAGCAGCATAATGATTTTCTGCGCAACAGGATAGCTCTCTTTTTTGAAAACTTTTGTCCCAAGAATCTGCACCAGAAACAGCACAGCCAGAACCCCTGCCATAAAGGGAAGAAAATAGATACTATTTAACGTCATCTCGTCTCCTCCCTTTCTAAAATTGTTTTGTATAATACCTCCGCAATGACCTGGTGTCCTCTCGCATTCAGGTGTCCAATACCGACTCCACCATTGATAAAACCATGGGCAAGGATATTTTCCCTGACATACAATTTTTCAAAATCCTCGGATAAATCCACAAAAATAATATCCAGCTCTTTGCAGACCTGAACAAATAATTTTCCTGCTCTTCCCGTATCCGGCGCATGATACTCTCCTGCTTCATCTAACAGTGTTCCTGGATGATAAAAAATAAGAAGCTGACAGGATGCCGGCATCACTGCCTTTGCCTTCCCTAGAAAATCTCGCAACACTTCTTCGTATTCTACCCAGGCTTCCTCAGGAATAATAAAGGGTTCTGCCGGCCCCTCAAACTGTATCTGACTACCATGCCAAGCAGAAACATTTCTCCAATCCACATATGCCTTATATAAACTCTTCACCGCAGGAATGCGTTTCTGCACTTCATACAGTGTGCCAGACTGCACCGTTTCCACTTCCGGATATACACCACCCGCAGAATTTCGCATGGCATCCACGTCAAAAGCAATAGAATCTGTTTCTAGAATCACATAGGAGGTTGGCTTATATTTTTCCACGGCTGCAGGGAGATTCTGCACGCAGCTAAAAATGGTATGGCTGGAAACGCCAAGATTATAAACATGTTTCTCCGGGAAATAGGTTCCTAGAAGCACTGCAGTATTTTGATCTTTTGGAATCTGTACCGCCTCCATGTGAGAACTTCCTAACAATAGAATATCTACAGGTTCACCGGTAAATGCCGCGTCAGAAGGATTATTAAATCCATCTGCATCAAAACGAAACCAGGTGAAACCTTCCTTCATATTAGAAAAGTACTGGTTTGCTTCCCATTTATAATCCGTACTGCCATCCTCGTTTATTACATGACGTCCTGTGTAGTTATAGAAGTAACAGAACAGCGAAAGTAACGCTAAGGAAATGCATCCAGAAAGAATCAATTTTAAGATTTGTATGCTTACTTTCTTCATAAATATCTTTTCCTATTGTATCATGTCTTTTCTAACCTAATATATGGGAAAGTAAGGATTCAGCGTCCATAGTGTATAATACGTATGATACAGGGGACCGAAAACATCTTTATGCCCCTGACATCATTCCTATAATGCAAGGATATGAAGTATGGAGCATTCCTGTAATTCAGAAATAACGTCAATTGAATAAAAGAAAACCTCTAGGTAAGATAAAGGTGTTCATCTTGGCCGGATGAAAAAACACTTTACACAAACTGGAGGTTTCTAAAATGAATCATACACAGAATGACAGACTTAAGCAAGTAACAAGTGACACTCTTATTGTTGGAGTTGATGTTGGATCACAGACTCACTTCTGCAGAGCATTTGACTGGAGAGGCTTTGAACTTTCAAGAAGAGTATTTAAGTTTAGCAACACTGGAATGGGATTCCTCACTTTCCTTCACTGGACAGAGGAACTCATGAATAAAACCGAAATGAAAAAGGTTATTGTCGGCTGCGAGCCTACCGGTTGCTATTGGCTTACTTTTCAGAAGTTCTTACAGGACCATGATATTCAGCTTGTAACGGTTAATCCGTTTACAGTAAACAGAAGTATGGAACTGGATGATAACAGTCCTGAAAAGAGTGATTTAAAGGATCCGAAGACGATAGCGTTGC